>CAVSZS010000015.1:0-93532 GCA_963732485.1 Candidatus Aminicenantota bacterium | reverse complement strand
CGAGATCGACTCCGGCATCGGCGGCAAGACCGCCGAGTTCGTCGGCGAGAAGCTGCGCAAGATCGCCGCCCGCAACCAGGTGATCTGCATCTCGCACCTGCCGCAGATCGCCCGCTTCGCCGACCGCCATTTCCTCATCCGCAAGGAGTTTCGCGACAACCAGACCTACAGCTCGGCCGCGATCCTGGAAGGGAAGGACCGGGTGAGGGAAATCGCCCGTCTGATGGCCGGCAGCACCATCAACGCCGACGTGCTGAAGGCCGCCGAGCTGCTCCTGGCCCGGTCGCAAGGATGACCTTTTTCATCAAGACCTTCGGCTGCCAGATGAACGTCAATGACTCGGAGAAGATCCGCCATCTGCTGGAGGAGAAGGGGCTGACCGCCGCCGGCGAGGCCGAGGCCGACCTCATTATCGTCAACAGCTGCGCCGTGCGCGCCAAGCCCCAGGAAAAGATATTTTCATATATAGGCCGCTTTGCCGGAGAAAGAAAAGTGATCATTGCCGGCTGCGTGGCCCAGGAAGAAAAGGAGGCGCTCTTCGCCAAAAAGGTCAGGGTGGACTACGTGGTCGGCACCCACCAGTTCTATCGCATCGGCGAGATCGTCGACGAAATCCAGGCCCCGGGGAAGGGCGCGGGTCGCCGCAACCTTCAACCGCCGCTGGCAGGAGCTGGTGCCGAACGCCGAAGCCCGCAGCAGCATCGTCACCGGCTATATTTCCATCATGGAAGGCTGCGACAATTTCTGCTCCTACTGCATTGTCCCCTTCACCCGCGGCCGCGAGAAGCACCGGCCCATGACCGCCATCCTGCGTGAAGCCGAGTACCTGGCCGGCAAGGGTTACCAAGAGATCGTCCTGCTGGGCCAGAACGTCAACCATTGGCACGAGGCCGAGAGCGGCACGTCGTTTCCCGGCCTGCTGCGACGGCTCGCCCGCGTGCCGGTGCCCTGGATCCGCTTCATCACCTCGTATCCCGGCTACCACGAGCCGGAGCTGATCGCGGTGATGGCCGAGAACCGCAACATCGCCCGCCACATCCATTTCCCGGCCCAGTCGGGATCGACGCGGGTTTTGAAGAAAATGAGCCGCATTTATTCCCGCGCTGATTATCTCAGGATCATCCGCGCCTTCCGCCGCGCCATGCCGGAGATGAAATTCAGTTCCGATTTCATCGTCGGCTTTCCGGGCGAAAGCGAGCGCGATTTTCAACTGACCCTCTCCCTGCTCGATCAGGTCGAGTACGAGTCCGTCTTTTCCTTCATCTACTCGCCGCGCCCGCACACCAAGGCCGCCGCCCTGGCCATGGACCTGCCCGCCCGGCAGGTCAAGGAACGGCTCTACGCCCTGCAGGAGAAACAGGCGGCAATCCAGTTGAGGAACAACCGCCTCCTGGTCGGCCGGACGATCGACGTGCTGGTCTGCGAAAAACACCCGAAGAAAGACGGCGAAATGATCGGCCGCAGCGAGAGCTACCGCGTAGTCAATTTTGCCTCGCAAACTCCGGTCGGCAAGTTCACGCAAGTGAGGATCATCGGCGCCGGCCCCCATTCCCTGCGCGGCGAGGAAATTCCCAAGCGGCCAGACGCATAAATCCGTCTCGCAGCATCCTCGCTGGACTAATTCAGAAGCGCATCGCCTGGTATTATTTTCATAAATCATTATTGCTTTCTTTTTTATAACCATATAAAATTTTCTTATTGAAAAGCAACAACCATAGGGTCTCTTCCATTTTGCGCGGGTACGGCCAATTGAGTGTCCTGTTCCGATTTTCCAGGAAAGAGACGATATTTTTGCTGCTGCTCGTCGGCTCCATGTTCGGAGTGTACCAACACACGCTGAAATACGACCTGATTTGGGACACGAAAAACTTCGCCGCGGGCAGCCTGTTGCTGAACAAGAACCGGCCATTGACCGACGCCTTCCGCTACGGGTACATCCAGGGCCAATTAGGCGAGAATAAAAGCAGTTTTTATTATCGCCCGATCATGAATTTGTCCATGATGGTGGAAAACAAATTATGGGGGTTTCACAGCACCGGCATTCGCCTGGTGAATATTGCCCTGTTCTCATTGGTCCTGATTTTTCTGTTCATTTTCCTTAAATTCCAGTCGATTTTCGAGGACTTCCCCTTTTTGTGCACCGCGCTTTTCGCCTTCCTGCCGCTGAATGCCGACAATGTCGTCTGGGGGGTTTCCCGCTGCGAATTGCTTTCATTGCTGTGGGGATTATTGACGTTGATCTTCTTTCATTTGCATTTGCAAAAAAAAAGCAGGCCTTCCTTCTTCCTGGCAATGGTTTTTTTTGCCCTGGGGATCTTCTCCAAGGAAACATTTGTTTTCTTCATCCCCGTTCTGGCGGCCTATGAGTGGGCCTACAAGAAGCGGCTGTCCTGGTTCCGGCACTTCGCGTTCGTCCTGGTCGCCACGATATTTTTTATCATCAAGCATTGGGTCCTGCAGCTTGTGCCCCTGGGATCGCAGCCCATGCCCACCCTGGCGGAAAATATTCGCCTGCTGTTTTCCACGCTGGGCTATTATGTGCGCGTTCTTCTTTATCCGCTCCAATTCCCCAAGTATGCCTATAATTCCGAGGTGTTGCAGGTGCCATATCTTCTGCTCGGGATCGGATCTTTATTGGCGCTCGTCGCTTACCTGCTCATGACGCGCTGCAATAAAAACATCGTCCCGCTCGCCATCACGATTTTCTTTCTGCTGCCCTGTCTCTGGCTGGCCTTCTCGAAGCTCTGGCCGTTCAAAATTTCAGCGCGCTACATGATGATCCCGGCGATCGGCGTAATTTGGCTGTTTGTCATGAGCCTGGGGAGATTGAAGCGTTATTTGCGCTGCCTGGCATGCCTGGCACTGATCGCCTTGTTCCTGCCCTACCTGCTGCAATCCAGCTTCGCCTATCGGAATGAAACGACCTACTGGGCGGAGGGTTACAATGCGCACCCCCATAACGGGGTCGCGATCTTGATGCTGGCCAGAGCGCATTATGACGCGGACAATAAGATCGCGGCATATCACTATTTAAAAGAGAGCCGGAAATATCCGGTCGACGCCTTGACCGCCAGGCATATCAGCGTTTTATCCGCCAGTCTTGAATATCTTCGCTGCGATTATCCCGCGGCCTTGTCCTGGTTGGATCGCCACCTTGCCGGTTCGACGTATGATGCCTCCCGCTTGCGGGCATCCATCCAGCTGGCGCAGGGGGACATGGCGGCGGCGGAACGGATCCTGCTGCAGTTGATGCGGCAATATCCGGAAAAGCGCCTGGCCTATCAACTGTTGTTCAACGCCTATATCGGCCGGGAAAAATGGGATGCGGCCGCCGCATTGGAAGAAAAAATGAATTCGGCTTTTTTTCTTGACAAGACCCGGGTGGCGAGGAATATCCAGTCTGAGTTTTCAAAAAAATCGCGCGGGCAACTGGCCGAGTTTTACACGCGATTTGAAAACTACGCCGCGGCGATCCGCATGCTCGAACAAAAACCCGCCAAGGAACCCGCAGATTTTTTCTCGTTGCTGGAGCTGTACTATCGGCAGGGAAAGCCGGAAAAGGCAGAGGATCGGGTCGACAGATTGCTTCAGGACGACCGGGAAAACCCCTCCTTATTGAACAGGCTGGGTGACTTTTACCTGAAAACGCTGTACCGACCAGAGATGGCAATGAAGTATTTCAAGTTGTCGATCCAGATCCGGCCGCAGCAACCCCAGGTTCAGGAAATAATTGAGCATGTAGCGATTTATCAGTCGGAATAGGGCCCTGTTTTATTTGCCTTGAGTCCGCCAAGCAAAAAAAACACGGGTCGGGGAAAGCGGCTCCCGCGACTCCGTTATCGGGAAGCCATGATTTGATAACTCGGAACAATGTCCACGTTCCCTTTGAGCATGGCCCAGACCGGGCAGATGCTTTCCTCGGCCAGTTGCGTCGCTTTCTCCAGGTCGGCGAGCGCGGCATCGGGCGAAGTCAGGATGAACTCGATGTCGATGCGCTCGAAGGAGGTCGGATGCTGGGTACGGCGCACTCCCGAGGCGTTGACGCGAAAGCCGGAAACGGTCTTTCGCATGCGCCGCAGCAGGGGGACGATGGCACTGGCGCTGCAGGCGGCCAGGCTCAGCAGCAGCAATTCCAAACCGGTGTAGCCCTGGGCGTCACCGAGCGGGGGAAAGTAATCGGCGCTCACCGGCGGCAGGCCGCGGGTCGAGCCGCTGAAACGCACTTTTTCATTGACCAGTTCGACCACCATGGAAAGGGGCACATCCATTGGAAACCTCCTTTTTTTTATGCTATAGCGGATCACATTTGTTTCAGGAATTCATCCTCGGAGACGATGGGGACACCGAGTTTCTCGGCCTTGGCCAGCTTGGAGCCGGGGTGGACGCCGACCAGCAGGTGGGTGGTATGCGCGGTGACGCTTTCTGCGACCCGGCCGCCGCGCTTGCGGATCTCGTCGGCCGCCTGCGAGCGCGGGTTGAAGGTTGCGAAAGAACCGGTGATGACCCAAACCTGGCCGGCGAAGGAGTCGTCGATTCGCTCCGCGGTCGGGCCCTCGGCGCGGAAGCGCAGCCCTGAGTCGCGCAGGCGGGCGATCATGTCCAGGTTGCCGGCAGCGCTGAAATGGCCGACCAGCTGGCGCGCCGTGGTCTCGCCGATCCCTTCAACGGCGGCGAACGCCTCCCAGTCTCCCGCGGCGGCGGCGGCAATGATCTTGTCGATGTCGTCGAAGCCGTGGGCAATGAGCGCGGCCGCGACAGACGCGGCCACGCCTTCGAATCCCAACGCAGCCAGCACGCGGACGAAGGGGCGCGACTTGCTTGCCTCCACGCTCTCGCGAATGCGGGCGATCTTCCTCTCCTTGAAGCCCTCCTCGCCTTCCAGCAGGCGGGTGTCGAAGCGGTAGATGTCGGGAATGCTCCGCACCCATCCTTTCTCGAACAGGAAGGCAAGGGTCTTTTCGCCCAGGGTCTCGATATCCATCTGCTCCTTGGCGCAAAAGTAGCTGAGTGTTCGCCGCCGCCGCTCCGGGCACTCCTCGTTGGGACAGAAATGGTGCGCACCCTCCTTGATCAAAGGCGAAGCGCAGAACGGGCAGTTTGCAGGGAGCTTGTATATGGAGGGATGACGCTCTGCCTTTTCCAGCACCTCCTCGACGGCGGGGATGACATCGCCGCGCCTGGAGATGCTGACCTGGTCGCCGATGCCAAGTTCCAGCATGTCGATATAGTCCTGGTTGTGCAGTGTGGCCCGGGCGACGATGCTTCCGGAAAGGGCCACCGGCTCGAGCAGCGCCACAGGCGTCACCCGGCCATTGCGTCCCACCTGGACCTGCACGGCGAGCAGCTCGCTGCGGGCCTGCGGCGAATCGAACTTGTAGGCCATGGCCCAGCGCGGGTGGTGGGCGGTGAAACCAAGCTCCTGGCGCGCATCCAGGTCGTCCACCTTCATCACCAGGCCGTCGATGTCGTACGGCACCGCGGAACGGTCCGCGACCCGGCGCTGCAGGTATTCCTCCACCCTGTCCAGCGGGGCAAGCGCCGCCATATCCGGCAATAGGCGCAACGCGTGCTGCCGCCGCGGCTCGCTGTCGGAAAAGAAGCCCAGGCGCGGGTTGACGCGGAACCCGAGCTGGCGCAGCCGGGCCAGGACCTCCAGGTGGTCACGGCTGGAGGCGCCGCTGAAAAAGCCCTCGTAGACGAAGATGTTCAGCGGCACGCGGGCCGCCAGCGCCGACTTGAGGTTGCGCAGCGAACCGGCCGCCAGGTTGCGCGGGTTGGCGTACTTCTCGGCCAGTCCGGCATTGAAGCGTTCGAAATCCGCGCGCGTGATGTAGATCTCCCCGCGCACGGCCAAATCGCCGCTCTCGCTGATGCGCAGGGGGACCTGGCGGATGGTGCGCACGTTGTCGCTGACGTCGTTGCCCGTAACGCCGTTGCCGCGGGTCAGGGCGTGGCTCAGTTCCCCGCGCGCGTAATACAGGACGATGGAGGCGCCGTCTATCTTTTCTTCGACCGTGAAGCCCACCGGTCCGACGCAGGCGGCGGCGGTCTTTTGCAGCCATTGCGCGGCTTCCTCCGACCGGTAGAGCTTGTCCAGGCTGAGCACCGGGACCACGTGCGCTCTCTCGGGGAAGGAATTGTCCAGGTCGGAGCCGACCCGGCGGCTGGGCGAATTGGGGCTGGCCCACTGCGGGAAGCGCTGCTCCAGGAGCAGCAGCTCGTCGAGCAGGCGGTCGTACTCGGCGTCGCTGACCTCGGGACGGGCCTGGACATAGTACAGGCGCTGATGCCGGAGCAGCTCCCGAGCCAAATGTTCCATGCGCTTGCGCGGATCCATGGGACCATTATAGGAAAATCCCGTCCCGGAGTAAACCGGCAGCCGGGAGGCGGAAGTTTTCCCTATTTTTTTAAAATCTTGACAAAATGAATAATTAACTATACTATTTATTTTCAAAGCTGTTTTAAAAAGAGAAAAACCAATGAGTTTAAAAGGATCCCTCAGTTCGATCAACTTGGCCGATATCATCCAGCTCGTCGCCAACTCCAAGCAGACTGGCCGCTTTGCCCTCTCCCGCAGCAACGGCCAAAAGGGGGCGATCTATTTGAAGCTCGGCGAGATTGTCCACGCCGAAGTCGATGAATTCAAGGGCGAGGACGCCATCTTCACCGTCATTTCCTGGGACGACGGCGACTTCGTCTTCGAGGAAGGCGCTTTTGAAACGGGCAGCAGCATTATCCGCCCCATCACCTCACTGCTGATGGAAGCCGCCCGCCGCATCGACGAATGGAAACTCCTGCGCAAAAAGATCGGTTCCATCGACGCGATTCCCGAGTTCAGCTCCATCGACCGCCAGGAGCGGCGCAAGATCTCGTTGTCGACCATGGAATGGGTGATCATCGCCAAGATCGACGGCAAAAAGAGCATCAACCAGATATCCAGGGAATGCGGCGTCAACATCTACGACACCTCGCGCATTATCTACGGCATGGTGACGTCCGACCTGATCAAGCTGAAATAGCCCCATCCCCGGCTCGGAGAGCCGACACGCCAGCGTTTATTCGACCACGACCAAAGCCACGGCCATCTCGCGTGTGTGGGAAAGCGAGAGCATGGCCTTCTTGAGTTTTCTCCTGCGGAATTGTCGCAACGCCGCAGCTTTCAGCCGCAGTTGCGGCTTTCCCAGGGCGTCGTTTTCCACCTCCACGTCCCGCCAGCTCATACCGTCGCGGAATCCCGTCCCCAGCGCCTTGAAGAAGGCTTCCTTGGCGGTGAAGCGCGCCGCGTAGTGCTGGGCCTTGGAAAACTTGCTCTCGCAGTAGGCAATCTCGCGGTCGGTGAAGATGCGCTGGGCGAAACCCTGGTCCTTTTCGATCAGTTTCCGCACGCGGTCGATCTCCACCAAATCCACGCCGACTCCCTTGATCATGGCACCACCTGTGACTGAGTATAGGCAAAGGGCGGCGAAAAATCAATCCGCTTGCGGGAAGTGAACGATTTTTTTATCTCCCGGGATATGGTATACTGGCAGCGGCTCATGAGAAATTTTTTCCGCAAAAATCTGAAAGTCCTGCTTATTGCCGCCAGCCTGCTGCTTACAATCGTGCTGGGGATCCTGGTCGGCCTGATCCTGGTCTACCAGAAGGGCTTCCCGCAGATCAGGAACCTGGAAGACATCCAGCCGGTGGTCATGACCACGGTTTTCGACGACCATAACGTGGCCATCAAGGACTTCGCCATCGAAAAACGCATCATCGTCAAGAGCTCCGACATCCCCGAGATGCTCAAAAAGGCGATCATCGCGGCCGAGGACAACCAGTTCTACTCGCACTGGGGGATCAATATCCGCGGTTTCGTCCGTGCCGTCGGCGGCGTACTGTTGCGCAAAAAATGGGGCGGCGGCAGCTCGATCACCATGCAGCTGGCCCGCGGCCTTTTTCTTACCCCCGAGTTTTCTTTTTCGCGCAAATTGCAGGAAATGCTGCTGGCCATCCAGATCGAGAAGAAATACACCAAGGACCAGATCCTGACCTTCTACTGCAACAAGATCTTCTTTGGCGGCTCCATCTACGGGGTCGGAGCGGCGGCCCGCTACTACTTCGGCAAGCCGCTCCAGGAGATCGATCTGGCCGAAGCGGCGCTGATCGCCGGCATCGTGCCCAACCCCAACGGCCTCTATTCAGTATTCAAGCGGCCGCAGAATGCGCTCAAGCGGCGCAACTACGTGCTGCGGAGGATGCTGCTGCTCAAGTCGATCGCCATTAAGGAATACCAGTTGGCGCTGGCAGTGAAGCTGCCGGAGAAGGCGGCCGACGCCGGAGTCGATTCCTTGGCCGACTATTTCACCGAGGAAACGCGCAAGTACCTGGAGACCAAGTACGGCGACAACCTTTTATACAAGGGCGGCCTGAAGGTTTTCACCACCCTCAACGGCGAGGCGCAAAAATGGGCCGAAGACTCCCTGCGCGAAGGGCTGCGGGTGCTGGACAAGCGCCGCGGCTGGCGCAGCCGCGAGAAGCGGTTCAACCTGGAGGAGAACAATCTGAACAGCAAGCGCTACGTGCTCCCGGCCTGGGAACACGCCCGCATCGAAGCCGGACAGATCATCGAAGGGGTGGTCATGGAGGTCGGCAAGAAAAGGGCGTCGGTGCGCATCGCCGGCTACAGCGGCGAGCTGCTTGCCGCCGCCGCCGGCTGGACCCGCATGCCGCTGCCGCGGCTGCTCAAGACCGGGGATGTGGCGCTGTTTCGCATCCAGTCCGTCGAGCAGAGCAAGAAAAAGCTGGAGTTGGCCCTCGAACAGGAGCCCGAAGTCGAGGGAGCCCTCCTGGCCGTGGACAACAAGACCGGTGAGATCAAGGCCATGGTCGGCGGCTACGCTTTCCAGAAGAGCAAGTTCAACCGCGCCATCCAGGCCCTGCGCCAAACCGGCTCCACCTTCAAGCCCATCATCTATACCGCGGCGCTCGAGAACGGCTTCTCAGCCGCGACCATCATCCAGGACGAGCCCTTCACCTACGTCGACGAATGGAGCGGGGACCTTTGGGAACCGCGCAATCATAAGGGAGACTACCTGGGGCCGCTGACCATGCGCCGCGGCCTGGAATTGTCACGCAATGTGGTTACGGCGCGCATCCTGGAAGCCATCACCCCCGCAGTGGGGGTGCGCTACGCCAAGAAATTCGGCATTACATCCGAACTCAAGCCCTACATGTCCCTGTCTCTGGGCGCCTTCGAGGTCACCCTGAAAGAGATGGTCGAGGCCTTCACCGTCTTTGCCAACCTGGGCACCCGCGTCAGCGCCTACTTTATCCGCAGCATCCGTGACCTGGACAACAACATCATCGAGGAGAACGCCCCCGAGCGCCGGCTGGTCATCGAGAAGGAGACCGCCTTCATCATGAACTACCTCCTGCAGGGCGTTGTCCGCTCCGGGACCGGCTGGCGGGCCCGGGGCTGCCGGCCCCCATTGGCGGCAAGACGGGAACCACCAACGACTTCACCGATGCCTGGTTCATCGGCTTTACCCCCAGCCTGACCGTCGGCGTCTGGGTCGGTTTGGACCAGAAAAAAACCCTCGGCGAGGAGCAGACAGGCTCGGAAGTGGCTTCGCCGATTTTCGTCTCGTTCATGGAAAAATACCTGGCCGAATTCCCGGAAACGGGAAGGTTCCAGCCCCCTTCCGGAGTCTACATGATTGACATCGACAAGTATACCGGCAAGCTGCTGACCCCGGACTGTTTGTACCCTCTCCGCGAGGCCTTCCTGCCGGGAACGGAACCCCTGGAATTCTGCAACCAGGAAGAACACGAGAAGATCACCGACTATTACAAGACCGAAGAGGAGAGCTCGGACGATTGAGCGTCCCGCAAGAGGAGATCCACTTCAGGGAGATGGCCTCCACCCGGGACGCAACGCTTATTTCTTGACCAGGAAATAACCCAGCAGCCATTCCCCGGGCATGGTGACCTTGACCCGGAAATACTCCCTTTCCTTCATGAACTTTTTTTCCACCCAAAAAGAAGAGCCCGTACGTCCGCCGGACCTGGTCTTGACGATGGCCAGGTCTTCGAACAACAGCTCTTTCTGGGCGTTCTGGATGGTGAAGAAGGGCTGACCGTCTTTCACAGCCAGGATCAGCCAGTAATCCCCGGCCGGATATTCCGTGCCGGCATGGATGAACACCTGGGGAAAACGGATCTTCTTGAGGTCCTTGCCCTGGGGTTGGACGGGCGCCGAGAGCGGCTCAGCGGCTTGGGCCTGGGGCTGTTCCTCAGGGAGCGCAGGCGGCTCCTCGGCCTGGACCTGGGGCTGCTGCTCGTCGGGCAGGACCGGGATCTGCTCCTTTTCCTGCTCCTGGCCAAAGAGCATGATGGAAAACAAAACCAGGACAATAAAAAAGATTGATTTCTTCATAAGGATCTCTCCTTGCTGATATTATAGGGAAACGGCGATTCCAATGTCAAGCGCCGCCGCCCCTTCGGGGCCGGGGCAATAAAAAAGGGCCAGGTCGCGGGACCTGGCCCTGGAACTTCATAAAGAACCGCAATTAAAAGATGTAGCGGAAACCCAGCAGCAGCTTGTGGTTGTGTTCGAAGTCACGGTCCTCGGTGATTACCGGGGCGCGCAACTCGCCGAAGAGCGAACCGATCGAGTCGTTGTGGCGGAACAGGTTGATCCCCAACTGGCCGACCAGATCGATACCGCCCTTCTTGAACTCCCGATCGCAATCCTTGCTGCTGAAGCCCAGGCCGCCGGCCACGTAAGCCGGACCGGCATGGAGATTCAGCAGGGCGTTGCCCATGAAGAAGGACTTCCAGGGATCGCCCTTGATGGGCACACCGCCGCCCAGGGCAAAGACCGCATCCAGTTTTTCTTCGATCAGGTTGAACAAGAGGCCGGCCCGGGCCCAGAACATGCCGGTATAGGTACCCTTCAGCAAACCGGGGCCGCCTTCGACCAGGAAATGCAGCGGGTTCTTTTTCACGATAACCAGGGGCGGGGCGACCGGGGCAGGCTCGAGCACTTTGACCGCGGCTTCGCAGCCGGCGGGCGACTTCATCTCATACTGGCCCCAGACGACCGCGGTGACCGTGTATTCGCCGACCTTATCCAGGGTGAGATCGGCACTGCAGTTTTCCGGGGTCAGTTCCAGAGTCTTGATGACTGCGCCGCTGGCGTCGGTTACCGTCACCTCGGCCTTGACCATGTTCTGCGATTGGCACAGGTCGATCTTGAGCGGGGTGCCCAGGACCACCTCGGCCGGCTCGACGTTCAACACACAGGTCGGGGCGGGAACTTCGTTGACGTTCTTCAGCGAAATGTTGCCGCAGATCTTGGGAACGATGAACTCGTAGAGCTTGCCGTCGCGGAAGATCGTGAAATTGTAAGCCGTGATCGGCTTCTTGCCGGCCCAAACGACGTCGTTCTTGACCTGAACCTTGCGACCCTTCTTGAAAAGCATCCACTTCACGGTGTCGCCGGGGTTCATCTCGATGGTCTGGACATCGGCCTTCTGGATTTGCTCCAGAAAGGCAAAAACCAGCTCGCCGTTGCCGGCCAACTCGAAGCCCTGCTTGACTTCGCCCGCTTTGTCCACGGCGATGATCTTCAGGTCCTCGGGCTTCAGGTCCCTGCTTTTATAGAAAGGATGCTGGCCCAGCCGGATGACCTTCTCCTCGGCAGTTACAGTAAAGACGAAACAAAAAATCAAAGCTAAAAAAATAATTTTTTTCATGAGCGACCCTCCCGAATCGATGAAATTTGTATTGTCAATAATAGATATAACATTGAAAATAAAAAGTCAAGACATAAAATCACTTTTCCTTTACATATGGGCACTCATGGCAAGCAATTAGAAAACATCTTTTAACCCGAGTTGTGTCTGTTTATTTTTCGATCCCGGTTCGGGCCTGGATGTTTTTCTGATAGTAGTGACGAATTTCTTTCATCTCGGTAACCAGGTCGGCGCGTTCCAGGACGGCCTGGGGGGCGTAGCGTCCGGTCAGGATCAGTTCGACATCGGCGGGTTTCCTATCGATCAGGCTCAGCACCGGCTCGACAGCGAGGATCTTGAAGTGCAGCAGGGTGTTGATCTCATCAAGGATGACGATCTGGTAGTTGCCGCCGGCCAGGACGACAGCCACTGCCGCCAGCCCCTCTTCAGCGGCACGGACCTCGGCCTCCGAGACACCCTTCTCCCGGTGATGGAACTCGGGTAATCCGAACTGCTCGATGGTGACGAGACCGGACAGGTGCGCCGCGACCGCCAGCAGTTCACCGTATTCTCCTTTCTTCATGAACTGCGCCATGTAGGTGCGCATGTTGCGCCCGGCTGCGCGCAGGGCCAGCCCCAGGGCCGCGGTGGTTTTACCCTTGCCGTTGCCCGTGTAGACCTGGACCATTCCCTGGAAGCTCATCAGGGCCTCAGGTCATCTTCATGGAGTACATTTTGGAAACGCCGGGCTCGTCCATACTGATGCCATAGATGAAGTCGGCCTCTTCCATGGTCTTGAAGTTGTGGGTGATGATGACAAACTGGGTCTTGTTCTTCAGTTGGTGCAGGAACTTCAGGAAGCGCTGGATATTGGCCTCGTCGAGCGAGGCGTCGACCTCGTCGAAAACGCAGAAGGGGGAGGGCTTGTACTCAAACAGCGAAAAAAGGAAGGCCAGCGAGGTCAGCGTCTTCTCGCCGCCGGAGAGGAGGCGGATGCTCTGCAGTTTCTTGCCCGGGGGCTGAACCTGGATCTCCAGGCCGGCCTCCAGCACGTTCTCGCTGTCGGTCAGGGCCAGGTCGGCTTCGCCGCCTTCGAAGAGGATCTTGAAGTTCTTGACGAAGTTCTCCTTGATGGCGGTGAAGGCCACCAGAAAGCTCTGCTTGGACTCGCTGTCGATGCGGGCGATGGCGGCATTCATGTCGGCGATCGACTTGACGATGTCCTCCTTCTGTCCGACCAGGAAGTTGTTGTCCTTCTCCAGGATCTCGTATTCCGCTTCAGCGGAGAAGTTCAGGCGGTCGCTCTCGCGCATGCGGTTGAGCTTGCCGACCAGCTCATTGTACTGCCCGTCCAGCTCGGCAGTCTCCTTCTGCAGCATCTCGGCAGCGGCCTCGATGTCCTTCAGCTCCATGCCCAGCTCCTGACCGGCAAGCTCCTCCAGCTGAAAAAGGTCCTTCTTGACCGCGGCGATCTTGATCTCGCTCTCCTTCTTGCTCTCGCGCCACTCTTCCAGGACTTTGCGCTTGGCGGCCAGGTCGGAGGTGATCTTCTTGGCCTTGGAGTTCACCTCATCCAGCGCCTGCTCGTCCTTCTTCATGAGCTTCTCCAGCTCGAATTTCTCCAGGTTCAGGACCTTGGCCCGCGCCTGGATCTCCTTGATCTTGTCGCCGCTCTCGGCGATCTCCTTTTCCAGGCGCTTCTTTTCCTCCCCGGAGGCCTGGATCTGCTGCCGGCGCTTCTCCTGGCGGGAGCCGCTCTCCTGCAGCAGGCTGCGGCGGGAACTCATCTTCTCGCGGATGAGGTTGAGGGCGTTGTCGTGCTGGATTCTCTCCTTTTCCTTCTCGTTCAGCCGCCGCTGCAGTTTCTCGCCCTCGTGCGCGGCTTCCTCCTTTTCGCGCTCCAGCTCCTCGTTCTGCCTGTCGAGTCCGGCCTTCGTCTTTTCCAGTTCAGCCAGGCGTCCCTTTAGCTTCTCCATCTCGCCGCTGAAGCCGTCGATCTCGGCTCCGGTGACCTGGATGCGGTGCAGGCCCAGCTCGCGGTTTTTCTGCAGCGCCTCGAAGCGCGAGCGCAGCGTGATGCCCTCTTCCTTGTGGGCATTCAGTGCCTTTTCGGCTTGCTGCAGCCGCAGCGCCATTTTCTCCCGGCAGGCGCAGGCGTCAGCGAGTGCGGCCCGCAGAGCCGCTAAACCGCCGTTGAGGACGGCGATTTTCTTCTCGATGGCCTTGATTTCATCCAGCACCTCCAGGATGCCGCGGTCACGGTTCTTGATCAGCACACCGCCGGCGCCGATGACCTCGGCGTTGGCCGTGACGATGTCGACCCCGTACTTGGCGTAGATGGCCAGGCCGTGCTTCAGATCGTCGACCAGCACGCCGTCGCGGAAGTACGGCTTCAGCTCCTTGTCCTCCAGATCGAAGAGGTTCTTGACAAAATCGCGGAAGCCGGGCTCGCGGCGTACGCCCTCGGGGAGGGCAGCGGCGGCCGAGCACTTGAGGAAGGCCTTGCGCAGGTCGGGGCGCAAAGCGGCTTCTGGGTCGGTGACGATCACAGCGTCCAGCTCGTCGAAATAGAAACTCTCCAAAACCGCATGCAGGTTCTTGGGGGCCACCAGCAGTTCCTGCAGATAGCCGCGGCTCTTATTCGCAGCGACGTTGCCCTCGTTGCCGGTGATCTTGGCCTTGATCTCCAGGTACTTCTCCTTCTGGCGGTCGAGGTTGGCGATCTCGCTCAGGGCCTCGCGCAGCTGCTTGTCCGCCGCGTCGCTCTCGCCGCGCGCCTTTTCGAACTCGGATGCGGCCCGGGAGAAATCGTCCTCGCAAGAACGGAGCGCAGCGGCCAGGCCCTGGACGGCCTCCTCGATGCGGGCCATCTCGGGGTCCCGGCCCTGCTTCTCGAGCTCCTCGATGATATGGCGGCGGCTGGCGATGTCCCCTTCAAGGCGCGACAGGTTCTTCTCCAGGTGGGCCGACTCGTTGCGGTTGCGCGTGATCTCCACCTGCAGGCTGAACATTGACTTCTTCATGTGGCCGCCGGCGATGTTGCGTTCGGCGATGGCCCGGCGGATCTCCTCCAGGGCCCGATCGAGCTCCTTGTCGCCGCCCGACTGCCCGGCCAGCTCCTTCTCGAATCCGGCGAGCTCTGCCGTCAGGTCCTTGTTCTGGCGGTCGATCTCCCTGATCTCGGCCTCGCTCCCGGCGACAAACTGGTCCAACTCGGTCATCTTCTGGCGGATGAACTCCTGGCGCTGCTGGGTCTTCTCGACCTCCTTGCTCCCATCGAGGAGTTTGTTGTTGTGGTCGAAGATGAACTGCTGGTTGTTCTTCATCCCCTGCTCCAGGCCCCAGCGCTTGTTCTCGAGCTCGAGCATCTCCTTGTCGAAATCGCCGATCTCCTTGACCAGAGCCGTTTCGCCATTGAGAAACTCCAGGATCTTGCCGCCCTGCAGGTCGAACTCTTCCTTGAAGGTCATGTATTTCTTCTTCAGCAGCGCCTTCAGCAGGTCGTTGCGCGAATTCTTGATGTCGCGGTAGCGGCGCGCGAAGTGAACCTGGTTTTTCAATTCGCGCAGGCGGTTGCCCTTCTCCTGCAGTACCAGTTCCAGGCTGTCGAGATTCTGCTGAGCGATGATCAGCTTGCCGGCGGTTTCCTTCTTGCGCTCCAGGTACTGAGCGATCCCCGCCGCCTCTTCGATCAGGATGCGCCGCTCGCTGGGCTTGAGGTTGACCATCTTCTCGACGCTGCCCTGCTCGAAGATGAAGTAGTTGCGTTCGCCGATGCCCAAGTCGAAGAGGGTGTCCTGAACGTCCTTGTTGCGGCAGAACTTATCGTTGAGAATGTACTTGCCCTCGCCACTGCGGAAAAAGCGCCGGGCGATGTAGGTCTCGCTGTCGTTGTTGGCGAAGTAGGCACCTACTTCGGTCATGCCCAGGGGCTTCTTCGAGGCGCTGCCGGTGAAGATCAGGTCCTCGTTGTTCTCGCCGCGCAGGTTCTTGATACGCTGCTCGCCCAGCACCCAGAGCAGGGCGTCGACCAGGTTGCTCTTGCCGCAGCCGTTGGGGCCGATAACGGCGGTGATGCCTCGGTGGAATTGGACGACGGTTTTCTCCGGAAATGACTTAAAGCCGTGCATTTCGAGTTTTTTCAGGTAGATTTGCATGATCTCCGTCCCGGCCGGGCGTGCCGGCCGCTAGAAAGATACCACAAACCGCCCTGTTTGTAAATTTTCCGGCGCGGATCACCGCCGGGGCGGACGGGCATTGTTTCCCTGGATATTCGGCTTGTAACCTATTTCCCTTTCGTCACCGCATCTTCTCTCTTGCCTATCTCCGACAGCAGATCGAGCTGGATCTCCTGTATCTGGGCCAGTCGATCCCATTGATGAGAAAGGAGGTGATCCATCTTGTCGTGTAGATGCCGGATCTCGAGTTCAGCCTTGAGGTTGACCTGGTAATCATGCTGGGAGCGCAGGCGGTCCTTGGCCTCCTGCCGCCTTTGGCTCATCATGATGATCGGCGCCTGGATCGCCGCCAGGCAGGAGAGGAACAGGTTCAGCAGGATGAAGGGATAGGGATCGGGTGGGCGCAGGAAGAGGACGATCGAGTTCATGGCGATCCAGAGAAACAGGAAGGCGCCAAAGATGATGAGGAACGTCCAGCTGCCGCCGAAGAGGGCCACGCGGTCGGCCAGGCGCTCGCCCAGCGACCATTTCTGCTCGAACTCGTCGTCAACGTTGCGGGAAAGGAGATCCTGGTCGCGGATGCTGCGCAGGACCTCCTGGTCCAGGATGGTGATCTCCCCCCTCTCGGACTCGAGCAGCGAGTGGACGTACTCCGTGCGGTACTTGGCCAGGTCGGCCCGGCAGATATAGCTTTCCGTGGACCAAGCCGGGTGTTCGCGCACGATCTCCCGCGCCACCTGGTCGCGGACCGACGATCCCGGCAGGAGGTTGCGCAGGGCAAACTCCTTGCCGCAGACAGCGCAAAGCGCCGAGTGGACTTTGTTCCTCATGGCCGACCTCCCTGGCCGTTCCATCATACTCCTCTTGCCAATGAATTGAAAAGCGCGGCCGCGCCTATTTCGCCTCATCGACCATTTGCACGGTCTTTTTTTCGACCTCGGCGGCCACCTTGGCCAGCGCCGGATCGCTGGACAGGGCGGCGAGCATGTTCTTAGGCCGGATCATGCCGATCTTTGTGCGGCCGTCCTCGGTGAACACCGAGATGCGGCAGGGCAGCGCCATGTTCAGGCGCATGTCGGCCGCCATCACCTTCGCGGCCTGAACGGGGTTGCAGACCTCGAACACCTTGCACTCATTGGTAAAGGCAACGCCCTTGAGGCGCAGCGTGGCCCCGACGTCGTGGACATGCAGCACGCCGTAGCCGTGGCGCTTGACCGCCGCTTCCAGGTCCGCGGAAGCCTGATCGAACGATTTTTTGCTTTCAATGATGTAATACATGAGATCACCTCGCTCTTGTGGCCTGCTTATTCCATTTTGGAAAACGCCATGATTTTCCTCGTTTGGCCAGCCGAAGTCAACTATTTCCTGCCGGGTACGCGTGGCTCGCGTCGCCGTTGACCGCGGCGGGAATGAGCCGCCTGATCATAGCGGCTTTTAGCGCATCGTTCACGACCAGACAGGAGAACAGCGCATACGCGAATATCGCCAGCGTCTGCCACCATGGCAACGGAGCCAGGCTGGAAAGTCCGACGCGCGTCAAAGCGGTGCCCACGACCAATTCCACAGCCAGGGCCGCCAGGAGGGCCTTGCCGGGCCGGGTCGTCCAGAACCGCCGTCGTTCCCGCGCGGACACGATGGAGAAGGCGGCGAAATAGAGCAGCACCAGGAAGCTGAAGGTGGGAAGGGCGTGGTCGCCGGAGGCCAGGCCGAAGCGCGACCAGCCGAAGGCCAGCAGCAGCAGGCACTCCAGCACCATGGCCACACCCAGCACCACGGACACCGCGATGAAGCCGCCGATGTTCCACGTTTCAGGCTTCCGGGAGGGTTGGACCGCATCGGTAGCCAGGGAGATTTTCGCCATGTCCGTCATTAAAACCAACAGCAGCATGGCGAAGGCGGAAACGACAAAGCGACCGGTCAAGACGAAAGCGACGGCCACGAAGCCGGCTTTCAGGATCGTCCGGCTGATCTTGTTGACGGTCCAGGTCAGCAGCCGCTGGTAGATTGCCCGTCCCTGCTTGACCAGGGTTATGATGTCGGTCAGCCCCGGCTCGGTCAGCACTACGCTGGCCGCGCTCTTGGCGACATCGGTTGCGCTGCTGACAGCAATGCCTACTTCGGCCTGGCGCAAGGCGGGCGCATCGTTGACGCCGTCGCCCGTCATGCCGGTCACATGGCCGGCGGCCTGCAGGAGGCGCACCACCATGTACTTGTCCTCCGGGTACACTCCGGCGAAACCGTCCACTCCGGCCAACAGGTCGATCGTGGCAACGCCGGCAGCGGCGCTCGCGGCTTTCAGTTCCGTCACGCGGCGGATGTTGGGCAACCCGATTCCCCGCGCGATTTCGCTGGCAATCGCCAGCGCGTCGCCGCTGAGCATTTTCACGGAGACGCCGAGGCCGCGCAGCGCGGCGATCAGTTGCCCGGCGTCCGGCCGGAGCGGGTCAACCAGGGTCACCAGGCCGATGAGTTCCAGCGGTCCATGCTCGGGCCCCCGGGCCACCGCCAGGGTTCGATATCCCTTTTTTGCCGAATCCCCGGCACTCGCCGCCAGTGCCTCGACGTCCGGGGCCGGAAGCCCGCAGGCCGCGGCGACGGTCCTTACGGCGCCTTTCATTACCCGCAGGCGCTGCCCGTTTTGTTCGATGACGGCTTCGGTCCGCCTCTTCGTTGCGTCGAACGGCGTGAAGGAGAGGGCCTTGATCGCGGCCGCGCCGGCAAAGACGTGCCGCTCTCTGGCCGCAGCAAGGAGCGCCAGATCGATGGGATCCTGGTTGGCCTCCTTGCATGCCAGCGCTCCGGCGAACAGCACGTCGGTTGCCGTCGCGGGCGCCCGCGGGATCACGCCGCTGACGTCCAGCCGGTTCATCGTGATCGTGCCCGTCTTGTCCACGCACAGCACGTCCATGGTCGCGGCGTCCTCAGCGGCGCTGAGGCGCGTGACCAGCACGCCGCCCTTGGCCAGTTCCCTGGCCCCGACTGCCATGGTGACCGTGAACATGACGGGCAGGGCGACCGGCACCGCACTCATTAGCAAAACGAGCATGAGCGAAGCCATCTCCAGAAGCGGCAGGTGGCGGAACAGCGACAGCGTAATGATCACTCCCAGCAGCGCGCCGACGATCACGAAGAGCCAGCGGACCACTTTGGCCACCACCGCTTCGATGTGCAGCTTTGGCCGCGCTTGCTGAACCAGTTCCGTGGTGCGGCCGAAGGTGGTCTGCGCCCCGGTCAGCATGACCACGCCGTTGCCTTCACCGCGGCGGACAACGGATCCCGACAGGAGCACGTCGCCGGACGCTTTGTCGACCTCTCCCGATTCGCCGGTGAGGGCCGACTGGTCCACACTCAACGCTCCGCTCAACAGCTTGACATCCGCAGGGACGATATCGCCCAGGCGCACACGGACGATATCGCCAGGGACCAGTTGCCTGGCGGGGAGGACCTGCCATTCAGCTTCGCGACGGACACGCGCCGTGACCGGCAGGCGGCGCCGCAGCGTCGCAATGACCCCGGCGGCGCGGCGTTCCTGCATGAATCCCAGCACGGCATTGACGGCCAGCAGCACACTGACCACGGCGAGGTCCGAATATTTGCGCAGGAAAAGCGACAGGATGATGATCGCTTCGAGCATCCATGCCGACAGCCCCCAGAATTTTTTAAGGAAGCCGAGGATGGGGTGCCCCCGGTGCTCCAGCACTTCGTTGTAGCCGTACCGCTGGCGTCGGGAATCCACCTCGGCGCGGGTCAGTCCGATCTCTGGATTCACGCCCAGCGCCGAAAGCGTATCCGCAAGCGGCAGGGATGCGCCGGAAATCACGTGGGCAGCGGACGGAATCGCGGGCGGGATCACCGTTCCGTCACGAAGGCTTCCAGCATTCATCACTCCGCCTCCCCGGGTTGTTGCGCCGCGTTCCCGGCGCTGTCTCCATCACCTGCAACATCACCACCAGGCCGCCGTCGACGAGTGAAGCGCTGCGAGACGATTTGAATCAAAACCAGTTCAACACGTCGAGGATATTGGAATAGGAATCGGTCCAGGGGGCGTTTTTTTTCAACGGCAGCAGGCGGCGCCAGCGGGGATCATGCAGCAGAACGCCCAGGTCGTTTTCCTGGCGCGCCAGCATCACCCAGCTGGAGGGATACTTGCCCTCAGTCGCCGGCGACTCGGGTAAAACCTGGTTGTCGCACCAGTTTAAACAGACCAGGCCCGCATCCGCGGCCAGGCCGGCCATGACCCGGCTGAGATCCATGCTCCAGGAGGAGATGTTGGCCGCCAGCAGCCCCCCCGGGGCCAGGCGTGACAGGTAGAGCTGGAGAGCTTCGCGGGTGAGCAGGTGAACCGGCACGGAGTCGGAGGAGAAGGCATCCAGAATGATCAGCCCGAATTCCCCCACATGGGCCTGCTGCAGGCCGATGCGCGCATCGCCGACCACCAACCGAATGCTCCGGGCCGGGGAGCGGCGCCAGTGGCTGAACCAGGGGGTATTGCGGGCTACCTGCACCACGTCGGGGTCGATCTCGTATAGGGTCCAATCCTCGTCGGGCCGGGCATAAGCCAGGGTGGCGCCGATCCCCAGGCCGATGACCGCAACCCGTTTCCCCGCCGGCTGCTGTTCGTGGCGGGCCATGACCGCGCCGCACGGACCCAGGCGATGGTAATAGGCCAGCGGCTCGTCGCACCGCTCCGGGGTGGAGAACTGCAGCCCATGCAGGGTGGTGCCGTGGTACAAGCGGTGAAAGGGGCCGCTGGCGTCATAAGTGACCCGCAGGGTCCCGAAAAAATTGCGCTGGCGAAAGAGCAGCGTCCCCTCGTCGCTCGGATTCAGCGAGACGGCCAGCCAGATCGCGGCCAGGGCCAGGGCGAAGCGCAGCGGGCGCTGTGATGTCATGTGGGCCAATATCAGCGGCAGGGCCAGCACCAGCAGAATGCGCGTACGAAAGGGAACGGTGGCCGGCATCAGGAGGGACAGCAGCAGCGCCAGGACAAAGAGCCCGGCCGGCAGCAGCAGGTCGAGGAACATTCGCTGCCGCGTTTTACCATGCTTTCCCCAGGGAGTGGCCAGCAGGGCCAGCACCAGCAACAGCGGGTACTCGGCCACGCCGGAAAAGATCCTGGGAGCAAGCAGGGAGTTGAAGAGCCCGCCCATGGCTCCGCCCACTGCCAGCCAGAGATAGTAGCCGGTAAGATAGGTGCGGTTGGGCCTGGCACCGGCCAGACGCAGGTGAATGGCCAGGCTGATCGCAAAAAAACCGGCCAGGGACAGCAGCAGCACCAGCCAGATCGGATTGCGAATTTCGGCCAACCAGACGAAAAGCAGCACCAGCACGGCAATGCGCAGCCCCCGGTCGGCCACGCTGGTATGGAGCGGTTCACCGGATGTGCGGCGGCTGAAAGCGATGACAAAAGTCAGCAGATAGATGGCCAGCGGCACTACCCAGAGCAGCGGGATGGAGGCGATATCGGTGGCCAGGTAGGCGGTCACCCCCAGCATCAGCGAGGAGGTGACGAAAGCCAGGAAAACCCAGCGCATTTTGCGGGCAAGCGGCAATGGAGCGGCTTTTGCGGCGGCGCCGGGATTCGCGCCGTTTGCCGCCGCCGGCATGGCAAGCGTTCGCGACAGCGTTAGTGCGCAGACGGCCGCCAGCAGAAACAGCAATCCAAAACCGATGGCCCAGGCCAGGCGCTGGCCCGCCAGATCAAGGCCCGGTTCGATCAGCAGGGGGTAGCCCAGCAGGCCGGCCAGAGAACCAAGGTTGGAGGCAGCATAGAGAAAGAAGGGGTCAACGGAGCGGCGGTGGCCGGTATGGGAAAACCAGCCCTGCAGCAACGGCGCTCCGGCGGCCAGGGCCAGGAAGGGCAGGCCGATGACGCGTACCAGGAAAGCCAGCTGCCAAAACACCGGATCGGCCGCGCCCGGCGAAGCGGGCCCGGGCAGCGGCAGCCAGAGCCAGGCGCACGCTGCCGCCAGCACGATCAGGTGGATGACGGCCTGGTGCCGCGGCGCCAGGCGCTGGTTCAAGGCGTGGGCGTAAAGATAGCCGGCCAGCAGCAGCAGCTGGAAGAAAACCTGGGCCGTGGTCCAAACCGCTGGTGCTCCGCCAAGCAGCGGCAATACGCGCTTGGCCTGCATCGGCTGCACCCAAAAAAGGAGCAGCGAACCGGTGAAAAGAGCCGCGAAATATAGAAAAATAAGGCGGCGCTCAGACATGGATCCATTATACACAAACTTCGGGGCAAACTATAGAAAACTCCATTTTTTCTTATGGCCCTTACTTTTCCGCATCCACCCGCATCTCGAAATCATCAGCCGTCAGCTTGTCCCGCGGCTGAAGGCGCCAAGGCGGGCGCCGAAGATCACGAACAAACGTTTTTCAATATCCCGTCAGGAATCTTCCTTTTTTGCCTCGGCTACTTCCTGAAGCTTCGCTTCGATCTTCAGCAGTTCTTCTTGGAGGATCTGCGAGATTTTTTCCGGAAACAGGCGGATATTGTTTTTCCCCAATGGCGATTTCCGGTCAAAAGAGTGGACCAGCAGCGTTTCGCCGTTTTCAGGATCCGCTATTTCCAACTCCAGAGACAGCCTTGCATACCAGTTTTTTTGGACCCGGAATCTCTCGATGACGTCGATGTGTATTCTCATCGTCCAATCGGGATCACCTCCTGAACCATAGGTATTCACTTTCTTGAAGATCCCCCGCTGCTTCCAGAAAAGGACCACGGCGTCCTCGATCAATTCATCGGGCGGTTTCGACCAGGATGCCCTGTTGAGATACTTCACTTGGAACGGCGTTTCCCTGCAGACGATTCGCCAATCTCGGTAGGTTTCATTGATCTCGGCATCTTCCACCAGCAGAACCTTGTCCAGTTGCCACCCTTCCTTTCTATCTGGGACCTCGGTCTGCAGGTCGAAATAGTAGGGACTGCCGCAACCTGCAAAAAACAGAAAAATGCCGGCCAACAGAAGAATATTGCGCCTTGCTTTTAACACTCCAACCTCCTTGTGCGCACGCGCGGATCCCGCACTCGTTCCAGGCGCGCGATGCTTGAATGATCTCGCCCAGACATAATTATAGGTTCATTGCCTGTTTTTTTCCACTCCCAGGCAAGCTCCGCGTCCCGGGCGCAGCGGGACATTGACTTCGTGCTGCTTCTCTTCAATAATACCCGTGATTCCGTTCATCGCAGCCGAGGAGCAGAATGAGGATATGGTCGATCCACCCGAAGTACCTGGATGGCAAGGGGCTGGTCGCGCTGTGGCGGGAAACCCTGCTGGCCAGGAACGTGCTGGCCGGGAAGACAAGGGGCTATCGAAACCACCCCCAGCTGGAGCGGTTCAAGGCCGCCGCCGATCCGGTTGGTACCGTCGATCACTACCTTTCAGTGGTGTATCGCGAGGCGGCCGGGCGCGGATATCATTTCAACAAGAACAAGGTCCGCGCTAAGTTTCCGGCCGCAAAAATGACCGTGACCCGGGGCCAGTTGAATTACGAGAGGGCTCATCTGCTGGGAAAGCTGAAAAAGAGGGATCCCGATAAATTCCGCAGCTTGGCCGCTGTGGGAGCCGTCGCTCCGCACCCGATGTTCAGGGCGGTTAAGGGCGATATCGAGAACTGGGAAGTCGTCCAATAGGCCGGTTGGTCTTAGCCGGAAAAGATCAGGAGCAGATCAGACCCGGCATATCCTCTGTTTCCAAGGCGCACGCCACTGCCGCCCGGGCATGGATGGTGGTGGTGTCGAACAGCGGGACGGTGCCCTGATCCTGGCGGATCAGCAGCGGGATCTCGGTGCAGCCGAGGATGATCGCCTGGGCGCCCTGACGCACCAGGTGGTTGATGATCCGCCAGTAGGCGTCCCGGGATTCCAGCTTGATGATCCCCCGGGACAGCTCCTCCATGATGATGCGGTGCACCTGAGCCCGGTCATCCCTGTCCGGCGTCAGCACGGTGATGCCGTGCTTCTCCCGCAGCCGGCCTCTGTAGAAGTCCTCCTCCATGGTGAAGCGCGTCCCCAGCAGCCCGACTTTGTCGAAGGCCAATTTTTTGATCTCGGCGGCGGTCGCGTCCACGATGTGCAGGATGGGGATCCCGATCTCGCGGCCGATCTCCGTAACGAACTTGTGCATGGTGTTGGTGCACAGGACCAGGAAGTCAGCGCCGCCGCGCTCGATCGCCTGGGAGGTTTCAATCATCGCTGCCAGCACCTGGTCCCATTCGCCCCGCTCCATATGCGGTTCGACCTCGCCGAAATCGACCGAGACCATGACGCTTTTCGCCGAGTGGTTGCCGCCCCGTTTCTCCCGGACCATCTCGTTGATCAGTTTGTAATAAACTTGAGACGATTCGCTCGTCATGCCGCCCAAAAGACCTATGGTTTTCATTGCCCTTCTCCCCTGGCCGGTCCAGCTCCACCGTCATCGTGTCCCAGGCGGACGGCTCCGGGTGCGCGCCTGGGTCTTTCAGGCGCCGCAGCAGGAGCAGCGATGCTTTTGACCCAGAAGGAATGGCGTCCAGGAGCAGGGAAAAATGGGAGAAGTTTTTCACCCTGGCGCCGTTCACCTCGAGGACCGCGTCCAGAGGACGGATGCCGGCATGGTCCCCGGACCGCCGACGGCCACCATCGTGACCAGGACGCCCTTCCCGATCGCCCTGCCGTTTCGCCCATATCCGCGGCCTGGGCGGGAATCACATTCTCCCACATCAGCCCGAACCGGGAAAACGCCAACTCCAGCCCCCTTTGCTTGAGGGCGGATGTCACGGCATTGATGAAAGCGCGGGCGGTATCCTCCAGGCTGAAGAAAAAGCTGTATTTTGAAGCGGCGAGGACATTGACGATCCAGTTCCGCCCCTGCGGGGCCTCGGGAAAACGTTCGCGCGCCCGCGGCAGGTAGTGCAGGTCGAGGCTGCGAATGGAATCCAGGGCGATAAAGGTGTACGACCGGTCGCGGTACTGGTCCAGGTAGCCGGTGCGCCACTCGGCCTCGATCCGCAGGTCGTCGGCCTTCTCGGGCCGGTCCCGGTATCGTTTCCTGTCCTTGGCCTTCCCTTTGGTCAGGCGGATCTTTTTAGCGAAGAACACGGTGGCGCTGAACTTGGTGTCCACATACGCCGTCTCCTCATCGACCGCCCTCTTGAACACGGCATCGACCTGCTCGGGGGCAAGGTCGGCACTGGGAACGAGCCAGAACCACTGCCCACTTCCCGTATTCGGCCAGATGCTTTTCTCCACGACCTGGGCCGGGGCAACGCCCATAGCCAGCCAGGCGCACACGAGGCCGGCAAGCGCCAGCCGCTGCCACGTTTTCCGCCCTGTTCTTGGTTGCTTCATGGCCCAACTATAGTATGAAAACCATGCGGCCGCAACCCATCCCCCGAACTCGACAAGATCACCATATCCCGTGATCTTGCCATTTTTCCTATTTCTTTTCCTTGGGCGCAAGGAACTCGCCGATGGCGGCGATGATTTTTTCCGGCTGCTCGACCCAGGAATAATGGCCGCTTTTCTCGACGAAAACAAGCTTGCTGTTCTTGTAGTGGCGCGCCAGGGCCAGCGGCACCGATTCGCCCGAGGGGTCCTGTCTGCCATGCAGGATCAGCACCGGACCGAAGAACGCCTCCTTTGTCTTGGCCAGGTCCAGGTCCCGCTTTTCGATGTCCCTGAATATCCATTCCCCCATGGAGAAATCGAAGTCGGACGCCTTGATGGCCTGGCTGACCAGCAAGGACTTTTTGCGGTCGAAGAAATAGCCGGGCATGCGGGCACGGATGATCTCGGTCGTGGCCTTCCTGGCATCGGCCTTCATCCGAACGGGATCGCTCCAGTATTCGGCTAGCTCAAGGTCCGAGGCGCACAGCCTGGACGTGACATTGTCCCTGAATTGCGGAAATCCATCGAAATTTAGTCCGATCGATCCCAGCAGCACCAGGGAGGAGATCGACGCAGGGAAAAAGCGGGCGTATGCCGATGCCAGGAAGCCGCCGTACGAGAAGCCGAGCACCGACCACTGCTTCAGGCCGAGCTGGCAGCGGACGGCCTCGAAATCGTCCAGGGTCAGGGCGATCGATACGGTCGAGGCGTTGAGTTCGGCCGGCATGGATTGGCCGGTGCCGCGCTGCTCGACCAGGATGCAGCGGGCATTTTGTGCCAACAGCTCGCACAAGCCCAGGTAACGATCCGCGACGTCTCCCGGGCCACCGCCGATGATGAGCAGCGGGAAGCCCTGGCCGAACACGCGGTAATGGATGTCCAGGCCGTGGCTGCCGACCTTGAGATCCTGTCCTGGCAGGTTCAGGAACGCGAGAAAACCCAGAAAGAAAAATAAAATAAAACGCGCTTTTTTCAACTTATCCTCCTTGATGACCATCGTCCCCATAATATCATTCATTGCCCTGCCCGGTCTGCAAGCTAATTCCGCCCTCGATGTTTTCGGTCAGCGAGCCGATGAGGCGCGCCCCGGAACGCTTGTCCTGCGCTCGCTCTTGCTATTTTTTCGTTGCCTTCATTCTTAATTCCGGCGGCATTTTTTCGATCGCGTAGCACAAAGCCGTTCGCGGCATGACCGATTTTTTTTCCATCACATACTCGAATATATCTTTTGGATGCGCCTGGCTGGCCGCTTTCAGCATCCAGCCATAGCCCTTCTGCACCAGATCCTCCTTGTCCATGAGCAGGATATCGGCGATCTTCAGGATGTCATCCAGGAAATTCCCCTTTCTGGCGGGCACGATAAGCGACACGGCGGAAGCGCGGCGCAGCCAGCGATTTTTTGATTGGGCCCATTTTTTCAGCCCCACCAGATATTCGGGATACATCTCCAAAAATCCCCCGACCGTGTGGTTGCACAGCGTATCGCAGGAGGCCCAATTATTTACATACGAAGCGACCCACCTTTCGAACACCTTGAAATCTCCCGCTTCGTATTTCTTGCGGTCGAAATACGACCAGTTGCAGGCCACGAACGATTCCTCGATGTATCCCGAACGCCACAGTTCCTCACATAAATCAAAAATTTCTTTTTTAGGCCTGTTTTTGAGGACGGCAAAATGTTCTTTGCTGATTTTATGGACAATCGCCGCCTTCACTCCATAACACTTTATCTTTTCCTTGAAATAGATCTGGCTGCCCTTTTGCGTCTTCTCATCCGCGTTCTCTTTCAGTTCCTGGCGTACGTTGTCAATGACCCGATCCATCTTCATTCCCAGCCGTCAATGCGCAGACGATCATCGAGGTTTTCATCCTCATTTTCCCCGAGCGCATCCTTGGGATAGCCGAAGGGGATGACGGCGGCGATCTCGTAGCCGTCGGGCACACCCAGGAATTCCTTCAGCCCCTGCGCTTCGTAAGGGGTGTAGGTGCAGCCAAAAAGCCCCTCGGCGGCCAGCGCCAGCATGATGTTCTCGACGCACATCCATGCCGACGCCAGGGGGTTCAGCTCGAAGAGGGTGCGGCATTCGCTCAACGGTTTCATCTTGTAGCAGACCAGCAGCAGCTCGGGGGCCTGCAGCATCATGGCCTGCTGCAGGGGCAGCGAGCGGCGGTAGACCTTCTTCAGCTCCTCCTGGTCGAAACGCATGAGGAAGCGTTCGATCTCCTCGCGGTCCTTCATGTCCCTAGCCTGCAGTCCCTCGACCACGGCGTGAATCCTTTTATTCCTGTCTTTCAACAAAATAAATTGCCAGCTCTTCAAATGGGCATTGCTCGGCGCCCGCAGCCCCGCCGTCAGCGCCCGCCGCACCGTTTCTTCCGGCACCGCCTTGTCCTGGAACTCCCGCACCGTCCTCCGCCTCTTCAGCACTTCATGAAATTCCACGCTGCGCACCTCCTCCAGCAATTCGTTTGCGTCACAGGGGCGGGCACCGTCTCCGGCTGCCGCCAGAATTCTATTTGCCTGCAGCGGCGTCTTTGTTGCGCACCGGTACCGGCACGTTGCCGAGTTCGATATGGCCGGCCTTGAATACGAACCATTCATCGCTGCGATTGCGGCGCGCTTCGATTAGCCGCCGGAACGTGTCCGCTATCCGTGCGCATGACCTCCAGGTCTGCTGCGTTCGGCCAACGGCACGTCGGCGGCGACGCGGATGGACTTGATCGGGACCAACTGTTCCGGCTTGTCGTAGAAGCCCATCGGGCCGCTCCCGCGGGGCAGCGAGGACAGCAAGTCCATCCCCTGGATCACCCGCCCGAACAGGGTGATGTTGCGGTCCAGATGGCGCGGGGCCTGCCCGATCACCACGTAGATCTCCGCGCCGCCGCCGCTGTCAATGGTGTTGCCGCGGGCGGCGCCGACCATCCCGTAGCCATGAACGAGCCACATCCTGCCGCTGCCCTTGTCGCGGGCAACCGCAAAGCCCCTGGAAAATCCCACCTCTGCGGCATAGACGTCCCCGTCCGGCAGCCGCGTGAACGGGACCTTGGCGTCGATGGCGCGATCGAATTCCGCCGCCAGGGTCGTCTTGGGCGTGCTGGATCTTGCGGGCCGCCTCCGGCTTCTCCGAGTTGGGGTCCCCCCATTGCACCACGTAGTTGTCCTGGACACGGATGATCGCCAGTCCGTCATAATAATGTTCGCGCGCCAGCGCCTTGACATTGGCCGACATGCAATGGTGCGAAGTCCGGCGACAACTCGATGATCACCCGCCCGCTTGCCAATTCGAGATACAGCGTATTCTCAGGATCGAGGACCCGCCAGTCCTCCGGCTTCGCTGCCGCCAGGATCTCGGCCGTGGTCGGGGATTTCCCCGCGAGCGGCTTCGCCGATTGCCCGGACGCGGCCGCTGCCGCAAGCAGGCAGGCGATACAGAATCCAAAAATTGCCATTTTCGTTTTCATCTTGCACTCCTTTTGTCGGGAACATTATACAACAAGGAAAATTTTGAAATAAGTTGTCCGCGGAGGTGAATATCGATTGCTGCAGACCTCACGTTCAAATTCTTGCCTTTTTCCCCTCCGTCCCCAAAGCCTCCCCGGTAGGCCCTCTGGCGGGATCAACGGCTTCGATGCAGACACGATTTTTCCCTTGTTTCTTGGCTTGATACATCAGGGAATCGGCCAATTGAATGGCTTCCTTCAACGTTTGCGGCACGCTCACATAGGAAACCGCTCCCATGCTGACCGTGACCGGCCAGCCGTTGCGGTCCATCGCGGCGAGCAGCAGGTCGCGCACCCGCTCAAGCGAAAAACGCGCCGCGTCCGCGCTGGTGTCAAAAAGCAGCATGGCATACTCGTCACCACCGAGCCGCGCGACCAGGTCGCTTGACCGGAAGTGGGTTTTCAGGACACGGGCGGTTTCCCTCAATGTACGATCGCCCTCCAGGTGCCCGTGCGCGTCGTTGATCTCCTTGAAATTGTCGAGATCCATGTAGGCCAGGGTGAAAGGCTTCGTGGAGCGGCGCGCGATCGCCAGCAGCATGTCGCCGCGCTCGTAGAAGGCGCGGCTGTTCAGCAGCAACGTCAGGGGATCCTGCCGGTTCAGGTCTTTTTCCACCAAAAGCCGCTTGCGCAGATCGTTGACAAGGACCCCCACTACTCCGAATGAGACCAGTTGCGAAAGGATATTGATCGGCCAGGTGAACGGGCTGGCGTAGACCCTGCCGGCCAGAAAATTGGAGAACGCCCATGTCGCGGAGCTCAATGCAGACAAGGCCAGGGTACAGGGCCGGGACAGCCGCCAGGCGACAAACGCGATCGGCAGAAAGTAGAGCGGGAAGAGCCGCACCTCGTAGCCGGTGACATAGTCGACCACGCCGGTCAGCAGCACACCCAGGACCCCGGCGAGGAGGATCGGCAATTTTTTTCTAACCGCTTCTTTGACTGGAAATTTCGGCTCCATCGTCATATTTTGCGGGAAAGCCAACCGGTTGTCAACGAAGCGCGGCCGGGGTTTGGAAGCCTAGGGAAATTGATATCCGCTGCCGCCGGTTGCAAAATTATCGGATATCCCATACGATACCGGCATAGGGACAACCCATTTATAATATCCGCCTATCATCAACTGACAAAAAAAAGGAGGATTGTCATGCAACAAGGCAACAAGAAATTTTATGCCGTCATTCTCGTGTTGCTGGCCGCACTGGCCGGCATGGTTCTCTGGAAATCGATGGCGGTGCGAACCGAACGCAAGGACCAGGAGAACCGGCGGGAAGCCTGGCGGCTGCAGGTCGTCGAAACCGTCCGACGGACCGTCACAGAGAATACGCGCCAGCTTCTTCGTCTGGCGACGATTCCCATGGTCTGGGCGATACGCAAGGAGATGCAGAAGGAAAATTTCGAGCAGATCGACGAATACCTGGTCCAATTCGTAAAGGAGCCCAGAATCCGGCAGATCTTAGTCGCCAAATATGACGGCACGGTGGTCGTGGCTACCGACAAGAAGCTCGAAGGGGCGTCATTCTCGTCCCTGTACCCGGGAGAGTTCCTGCAAAAGAACGAAATGGTGATCACGGACGATCAAAAGGGCAATATCTTGATCGTGATCCCGATCATGGGATTGAATGACAAGATCGGCGTTTTTTTGATGGTCTACGAGCCGGAAACGATCTCCTTGGACGTGTTAAAATAGAGCCCGGGATGCTTCTCGGCCGGCCTGCCGGTTTTCCCGCGGCCGTCCCCCTGGGCTCATGACCCGCCTACTTTTCATTGACCTTGAAATGGGCGTTCCCATTGTCATTCAATTCATCCGCTGTTTGTTCCAAAGTCTTCAAGCGCTCCCGGGATCGCTCGATGGCCTCCTTGAGCTTCTGCTTTTCCTTTTCCGGCCTTTCCTTCAGTGCCTTTTCCAGCTGCTGGATCTTTTTCTTCAGATCGCTTTTTTCGTTTTCAAGCTTCTCGGCCTGCTCGGCCTTGTCGAACACGATTTCCTCGGCGACGGGGGCGGTTTCCGCCGGTTTTGCCAACACCGGCGAGGGAATGCATTGTTTTTCATTATCGATCCGCCGCTGATTCATGAAAGCCGGGGACATGATCTCGATTCCCTGGCCGTGCAAGGTGTCCAATATCGCCCGGTTCAGGTTTGAGCGGGCCGTGATCAGACCCTTCACCTCGCCGAGAACCCCGGAGACCCGGTAGGTGACCGCATAATTTCCAAGTTCCATGATATGAACGAACGGCTCCGCGAGCCCGCTTTTTTCCGCGGCGGCCAGCAAGAAGGGCTCCACCCGGGAGTGATGAACGTCATATCCCAGGGAGAGCGTCGCGCTGACGATGGCCCCGGAGGCGAGAACCGTGGCAATGGGATTGGAGATCAGGTATGTGTTGGGGATAGCGATCAGCTCGCGATTCTCGGACTGAATTTCCGTGTCGAACAGCCCTCGTTCGGCGACACGCCCGAAATAGTCGCGAACATTGATGAAATCGCCGATACGGAACGGCTTGGTGATGCGGAGCAGGATCCCCGCCATGAGATTGGCAAAAATGGTACTGGACGAAAAGGCGAAAATCCCCGAGATCACCAGGCCGATGACCCAGATCAGCTGATTGCGCGAGCTGTCGCTAATAGGCAGGACGAGGGTGAGGGCCACGACACCGATGAAGGTCAGACCCAGCATCGCCAGTTGCCGGGGAAACTTGCGCTCGTTGCCGAGGTCGCGATACCTCCCAAGCAGAATGCGGTAAATGCCCCAGAGCAACACCGCAAAAACCAGCAGTGCGATGAGGAAAGGGGAAAAAAGGGCGATGGCATCAATGAGTTTATTTAATAGTGACATGGTTTTTCCTTTGATTAGTATAGATTGGGAGCGTGATATGTCAAGAAGAATATCACAGGATCATCCCCAATCCCCATCGCCAATGACCGTACATCCAGTGCATTTCATTCTTCTTCTGCATAAAAAATATTGCAAAAAATCGACCCTCCCGCATCCCCGGTGGGAGTGACCGTGGCCGCCTCGACCATCAGCCCCAGGGTGCGCCCGGGAGCGCGCGGCCGGTGCTGCACCCCCTTGGGAACGACGATCCCCTGACGGGGGGCAAGCTCCACGGTGCCAGTGGAACTCGCCCTTGAATAGGCCCAGGCGCACCAGCGAGTCATTGACCCGGCACAGGGTACCGTCCCCAATTCATTTAAAAAAATCCTTGGGCGGTAGGGTTCTTTTCCCGGTGGCAAAGCTGATCGAGCCGGTCGGGCATTCCTCACGGCAGGCGTAGCAGGCAAAGCAATCGGGTATCGTTTTTTTATTGCGCTTTAAAATGGCAGTCATGACCGTCGATGGACAGGCGGCGGCGCACTTCTGGCAGGCGATGCACGTTTCATAGTTTACTTTTATTTTGACAAGACTTATTTTTTCCACCAGCCAACCCGCCAAGCCGAATGGACAGAACAGGTGGCACCACGGTCTATAAATGAACAGGCTGGCCGCAAAAAGCGCGCCGAGGAAGATGCCTCCATAAAGCCCGAGCACCGCCGGCTTGAAGACTTTGAAAGGGTCGATCCAGCCGATGATGTCGAAAGCGAGCAAAAAGGCAGCGAGGGTAAAACCGCAAAAAAACACGACGCGCACGGAGTTGGTCAGGACAAAAGGCAGCTTGACCTGCCTGCCGAGAACCGCCTTGTGCCTGGTGGTCCGATTGATCTGGAAAATCAGGTCCTGCAGGGTGCCGAGCTGGCAACCCCAGGCGCAGATATATTTGTTGACCAGGAACACGATCGCCAAAAAGATCGCCAGGGCGATCAGACGCGGCGGGAAGATCGCCCGGGTGGTGCCATAGAGGTACACGGCGTCCTTGACCGTGCCCATCGGGCTCGGGTCCGACCCCATGACCACGCCGAATAGCAGAACCGATGCGAAAAGCAAATAATTTCTGAGGCCCGAAACCATCTTGCGTTTTTTCAGCAGTATAAAAATTGTCGCTAAAAAAATCATCCACAGAGCGAACTTCAGCGGAATTTTTATCCAGTTTTTACTGGCCCTTTCCGCGGCCAAAGCCAACTTTTTCGCAACCAGAGAAGCGATTTGATTTGCCGTGCCGAATTCACGCAACTTCTTATCCAGATCGGATTTTGCTTGCAGATCGAATATCTCTTTCAAAACCGGATTCGGGATTTCATTGGCTTTTCCGAACCGGCTGACGGTCATTTCCATTCCCAGGCTCAGATTCTTCGGCTGCGGCAATGTTTCAGGTTTGCCGCCCCAGATCCGGTCGGATATCAGCGATAAACCGACCACGAGGCCAATCAGCAAAATAAAAAATAACGCTGCTCTTAAGGGTGAATGGTTGCCCATGTTTCTATTTGTCGATCCTCTGATCTATAGTTTCCCAACATGCAAAATATAACTTATCGTCCTGCAAATCAAGGGCCGGGACTTTGACCGGCAGGGTTGGATCGGGCATCACGGAGTCAGGCGTCCCCAGTTACTTTTATGACCACTTTTCCCCTGGCATGCCCGGCGATAAGATAGCGCAGGGCTTCGGGTACCTCGGCCAGAGAGTACACCCTGTCGATCACGGGAACGACCTTGCCCGCCTCCATCAGATCTTTGATAAAAACCAGGTCTTTCTGGCTTGCATGCGCGGTTATGCCCCCCATTTTTTTACCACCGGTCATGGAGAACCACGGCGCCAGGAGCATGGCCTGGTAAATTTGCCTCATGGCACCCCCGGTCATAACGTAGCTCCCCCCGGGAGCCAGCGCCCGCTTGTAATCCGCGAGCGGATGAAAGCCGTTGGCGGCCAGGATCAGGTCGTATTGCTGCCCGCTCAGGGTAAAATCCTCCTTTTTATAATCAATGACGTGATCAGCGCCAAGCAAGCGCGCCTTGTCCATGTTCCCGGTGCTGCAGACGGCCGTGACCTCGGCTCCGAAAAATTTGGCGAGCTGCACCGCGAACGTACCCACGCCCCCGGAGGCGCCGTTGACCAGCACCTTCTGCCCCGTCCGGATGTGTCCCTTGTCGCGCAGCCCCTGCAGCGCGGTGAGCGCCGCCATGGGCGCGGCCGCCGCCTGCTCGAAGGTCATGTTCTTGGGTTTCAGTGCCAGCGCCTCTTCGGGTGCGCATACGTATTCGGCACAGGCGCCGCAGCCCCAGCGGGCCAGGTCCCCGTACACCTCGTCGCCCGGCTTGAACTGCGTTGCGTTTTCGCCGACCGCTTCCACCCGCCCGGCCATGTCGGTCCCGAGGATCCTGTTCTTCGGCTTCAGCAGGCCGCCGCCCATAAGACGGACCAGGAACGGGTCGGCCATCAGCATATGCCAGTCGAAAGCGTTCAGGGACGCCGCCTGAACGTTGATCAATACTTCATTTCCCCCGGGCGCGGGCTTGTCCACCTCCGTGAGCTTGAGAACATCCGGCGGCCCGTATTTTTCGTAAACGATGGCTTTCATTGGCAATCTCCTGAATTCATTTGCGCTGAAACGTCACTTCGTTCGTCCCGGGTTTTTTTTAAATAACGGGCCAAGAATACCATAAAACCGCCGATCACCGTGAGCGCAATCCCGGGGATCAGGAAAAAATAGGGCAGGGCGAACATCAGTCCCCCGTCGGGCAAAGCCAGCACGCCCGATAGGCTGAGCAGCAAACCAATGACCAAAAAAAGCCAGCCCGCGAAGCGGAATGCTTTTTTCAGTTGCACCGGAATGGGAACATCCCCCGATGGACTTTCTGGCAATTGATCCAGTGCTTCGGGCAACTTGAATTTTCCTTCACCGTCGCAGGGAAAAGGAACAGCCTTCGCTACGGCTTCCGGATTGATCGGGCCGTAGACATGGGGAAACAACCCGAAATCATTGGTGCTGTGCTTTCCGGAGGGATCTTCATACTTCAGATCGGCTTGAAGTTTTTCGGGCAGGATGCATAACAGCAACAAATCCCGATGCCCGCGGAAGTGGTTGTTGGCCGTATCCAGGATCTGCTCTCTTTTAGAACAATGGATGAATCCTTCATTTTCAAGCGAAGAGGCAGCATAGCTCCCGCTTGCTTTCGCCGTTTCCCATTCCATTTGGGTCGTAATATGAAAAATCATTTCTCCTCCCATTATTCCGGTTTATGCATGCTGGCAAGCACCGTTCCCGATTCCTTCTCCATCATTTACTGGTCCGGCAGCAGGACGGCCGGGGATATCTCGGCCGTGCCCAGGGCGACGAACTCCTGGAGTGTCTCTTCTCGAGCAAGGGTACGAGTTTTTTCATCGGATGGCTCCTTGATTCATTTGTCTTTTATAATCACTACTGTCCTAATAAAATTCTAAATTAGGGACCGGCTTTCCAATCAGGTAAAATAGTTTCCGACCAAAGAAGCACTTTACCCAAAAGGAGGCCGGCCGTGGCATATTCTAGCACAGTTTTCAGGCAACTAGTCAACATGATCCCCAGCAAGCAGTTCCGCGACGAAGTGGAACGCAGCGGAGCCAACCGTTACACCAAGCACTTTACCGCCTGGAACCAGTTGATCGTCAACCTGTACGCTCAAGCGTCGGGCAAAAAGAGCTTGCGTGATATCGTGACCGGACTCAATGTCCAGCGTTGGGCCTGGTACCATCTGGGGTTGAAGAACATCTCGCGCTCGCACCTGAGCTATGTCAATGCGCGCCGCGACTACCGGATCTATCAGAACCTGTACTATCACCTGTTTTCCCGCTGCTTGGCCATTGCTCCCAAGCATCGCTTCAAGTTCAACAACCCGCTTAAAGTGCTCGACTCCACACTGGTCCATCTCTGCCTCGATCTCTTTCCATGGGCCAAGTACCGCAAGCGCAAAGGTGCCTTGAAGATCCACACCCTGCTCGACCTGCAGGGTACCATTCCCTCGTTCATCGTAGTCACGGATGGCCGTCAGCACGACGTAAAAGTGGCCAAACAATACGATCTGCCACTTTCCCCGGACAGCATCCTCGTGATGGATAAGGCTTATATCGATTACCAATGGCTATCCGAACTGCATTCCAAGGGGGTGTTCTTTGTCACCCGTGCCATGGACCACCGCGATTGCCTGGTTATAGGACAGCATGCTCCCGTGGACGGCAAAGCCGTCCTGAAGGACCAGATCGGCCTCCTCTGTGGCCCCCTGAGCTCAAAAAAGTACCCCGACAAGCTGCGCTTCGTCACGTATTACGACGAGATCACTGAACGCACCCTGACCTTCATGACCAACAACTTCCAACTGTCGGCTAAAACCATCGCTAAAATCTACAAGGCGCGCTGGGATATCGAGTTGTTCTTCAAATGGATCAAGCAAAATCTCAAGATCAAGACCTTCCTGGGCACCTCGCCCAATGCCGTCCTCATCCAGATTTGGACCGCTCTGATCTACTACCTGCTCCTGGCGTTCATCAAGTTCCAGACCCAATACAAGTTCACGCTATTGCACTTTACCCGCGTGCTCAGGGAGGCCCTCTTTCAAAAAACCGATATTATTGCCCTGCTCAGATTAAGTCCCAACCGCTTTAAACTGCCCCATGAACCTGATGGACAAATGGTCTTGCTCGAAATATGACTTTTTTATTAGGACAATAGTGTTTTATAATCCCTGATTTCTCAAAATAAATCCGCGGATCCTTTCCTTTATCTCGTCTTCATGGCCCAGTATCAGGTGCCCGCCCCTTTCAAAGATCGCGAGCTCGCTGTTCGCTATCTTTTCCGAAATATTTAAAGCGCCCGCGCTGGGCGGACCGGGATCGTCCAGAGCATGGATGATCAGGGTAGGGGACGTAATTTTCTCGTAAAAGATCTCATTATTCATCGACAAATTGGATATATACATGTCGAAGAGCACGCCCTTTGTCCGGCTGGAAATGGGCAGTCCGGACAAATAGATTTCATCGATTAAATCCCTTCTTTTCGCTTTTGACAATGATTTCCAAACCGATCCGGGGACAAACATTTTCGACATGTTTTTACCGAACAGTTTGATCGCGCACCAATAGAGGAAATCGGAGCCGAATACGGCCTTGGCGACCAGCTTGGGCGGCAAAGCTGCGTCCGCCTGCGGAACAGCCGAAGATATCAGGATCAGGCCCTTGCATTTTTCCGGATAATGAATCGCGAAATGGATCGCCGAAGGGCCGCCGGCGGAATTGCCCAACACGAACACGCTATCGATGCCGAGAAAATCCAGCAGCTCCTTGTACGCTTCGGCTTGAAGCGTTGAAGACGGTGCGTCCGGCATCGAGGAGCGCAAGTATCCGAACCTCGACACGTAAAGCATTCTGTATCCTGCGCCCAGGTACATGCCGGAAAGCCCCATTCCCTGATCGATGCCGCCGGTTATTCCATGCGAGACCAACATAACGGGGCCCTCGCCGGTTAAAACATATTCAATATTTCCATTTTTGGACTTATAGACTTGCGAGTGAATGGCGTTGATTTTTTTGTGCGCAATGACAATGTCTTTTTTAAACTCGATAAGAGCAATCGCCAGGACAATCAACAGGATAAAAGCCATCGCCAGCAAGATTTTATTCTTTTTACTCATTTGCCGAAATGAGGGTCAGGTCTTGAATTAACAGGTCGATCATTGACCGTTTTCACAAATAAAACTGTCATTTCAAGCCCTCTTCTACCATCAATAGGAATTGAATCGGCTCATGAGGTCCGGGCCCTTGCGCGACTTCTCGCGCAGCGGATAGCCCTCGGCGGCATAGCCCAGCGTGACCAGCAGGCCGATCCTCCTCCCCGCCGGGATGCGCAGCAAACGCTTGATCTTTTTTTCGTCGAACCAGCCCAGGATGCACGTGCCCAGGCCGAGCTCGGCGGCCTGCAGGCAAAAGTGGGCAGCGGCGATGCCAATGTCGATCAGGGAGAACGGGCGCTTCTTGAGCAGGGCGCCGACCTGGGTGATGAACCCGGGGCTCTCAAGTACGAAAACGGCGATCACCGGCGCCTCGAGGGCAAAGCGGTTGAAGGCGACGGTCTTGCTGAACGTGGCCTGCGCCACCCGGGCGCGAAGCTCCGGCTCGTCCACGACGATCAGCGTCCAGGGCTGGGCGTTGCTCGCCGACGGCGCCAGGCGCACGGCTTCGATCAGATTGTCCAGCAGCTCGCGCGCGACGGGCTGTTGCCGGTACTCGCGCACGCTCTGCCTCATCTTCACCAACTCGGAAAATTCCATGCTCGCTTCTCCTTTTTCAGGACGGGATTCCGTCCTCGCCCATTTCCCGCTTTCCACAGTCACAAATCAGGCACCGTCGCAAGATCCCTAAGCTAACATGAAAACACACAGATTAACAATCCGTCCCCAATAGCCTTGCGGCTATCCGTTGCCGTTTTTCTTGCGGATTATTCTCCAGAAGGTGACCAGCGCGAAAACCTGAAAAATGAAGATCACCGCGAAGCAGACCCGCAGGGCCATCCACTCCACGCGCAGATCGCTCTCGCCGTGGTAGATATCGGTCAGGGCTAAGTGGCTGATAAAAACCGCGACCAGCGAGGCGATCCCCAGGAGGAAGGCGATCACCACCTGCCGTTTCTCCACCGTTCCATTGAATTCCATGGCTTACTCCTTCTTCACGAATTCGCCAAAGTCACAAAGTCAAGCGTCCCCAATGGCTTTATTTTGTCATAGCAAAGCGAACGCGTCAACCATTCATTCCTTGCCGGCCCCAAAATCCTTTTCGAGCCCTTTTCGTAAAATGGTAATTAAAATGCCGATTAAAAATGTCAATGGTTACCCAGATCCAAAAACGTGTTTGTGGCATATTTTCTTGCATAATAAATGTTGGCATTACGGGGATAATAGCATTGGCAAGGCCATGAACATAAAGTCCTGAAAATGGTCTGTTGCCTGAGATTTTTCGAATCCAGGAAAAAATGAAAGAATATCCGACCATCAGGAGAATAAAACCTCCGAAATTCATATAAGTTTGACTTGTGCCTGTTATGAACCATAAAGGGATATGCCAGAAAGCCCATATGATCCCTAAAATCATGTTGGCGAACCATATTCCGAATTTATTTTCAAGAAGAGGGAGAGCATAACCTCGCCAACCAAATTCTTCCTGACCGCCACCAAGAACGATCATAAATAATAAACAAGGAATAAAAACCCAGATCGAAGGCAATAACATTGATAATCGTTTTTCACCAAATAATTCCGGGAAAAACCAGGCAATAAATGTACTGCCGCCAAAAATTATTATTGGAATAATATAAGCTTTCCAACCTAAATTGAAATCAAGAAAACTTTGCAGATATTTTCTTGAAGAACCTTTGCCTTTTTCCTGATGTAAAACAAAAAGTGCACCTGCAAGTGGCCCAAAAGCCCCGAGCATTATTAAAGGTAATACCAGGATTGACAAAAGTTTATCTGAAACAGGAATGATTTTGATAGCTGCCCAGAACCAGAGGAGTCCAAAGCAGCCATGACCAAATAAATGTAATTAAGAAAAAACGAAAAGGGAAACGGGAATCAGCGGAATGGGGGTCAGGTTTTGAAATGACAGGCCGGTCATTGATTTTTTTCATGTTTTCCTGGACTGAAGGTTCTTCATCTTCGGCCTCCCTTATCCGCAGGAAAAGCCATTATACATTTCCATCCGGCTGCAATCCACTTGCGGCGGAGGAGGAAGAAATTATCAGCCCGGCCCTCATACCTTCCCAAGTCTCCCCAAACTTCTACTGTCTAATATCGAGACCTGAGCCCAGATTTTCCCGGAGAACCCTGGCTCAAACCATCACAGTACCACGCCGCCCAAATGGCTCACACCGATCTGCATCAGGTCCTCGCTGACAATCAGGTTCCCGGGGAAATTCTGCCGGGCCTGCCATAGATTCGCAAGCGGGGCCATGCCCGGCACGATATGGTTGAGAACCAGCGTCTTGACGTTACAATTCGTTGCCACCGTCCCGACCTTGTCAGCCGGCGTGTGTGAGTTTACCATGTGATTTTTCAAGGCAATGACTCCTTTCTCCTTTGGGTCCTTTCCAAACTTGGCATCCACCCATTTTGTGTCAATGACCTCATGCACAAGGATATCGGCGCCCTGCGCCAGTACCTGCAAATTGCCTTGCTCCGGCGGCAGTGCCTTGTCGCCTCTGGTATCACAGCCGGTATCTCCCGAGAACACCACCGATCCGTCAGGCGTATCGAACCGAAATGCGAAGGCCGGATATACCTGATGATGATCGACATAGGTGGCCCAAACGCTGACCCCGTTTTCGTCTTCAGGATATATGAGGAACGGTATCGTTGCCGGGCAGGTGGGGCTGGCCGGAGACGGGAGGGGTGTCCCGATCTCCGTGACCTCGACGAGGAATCTGTAATCGGGATATGCCATATCCAGCATCATGTCATTGATAGCCTGGCCACAGGCTTGCCAGATGAGATTGGTCATCTGTACGGTGCCCGGCGTGGATGTAATTAAAGCGGGATCGGCGCTGTCGGTATAGATAATCCTTGATAGGTCAAAGGCGGAGTAGTTGTTGTCGTTGCATCCCCGATTGCAGGGCCCGATTACCTTCAGCGGGTTGGCCTTGTTAAGACCGGTCCCGGCGCCGATCAACAGGAGATTGGCATAATCGGCGATATGGTCCGGATGGATGTGGGTAAAGAAAAGCGCTTTCACCTTGCTGAGGAAGGTTGAGGAGGGGTTGTCTTTGTAAGTGCCGTCGGCATTTACAAGACTATCCGTATTGAAGGCCTGGTTCAGCCGGTTGGTTGCGCCCTGCCCAAGGTCTACCAGATAGATGGCGCCATTCACGACCAGGGCCGATGAAGAGCTCGCCCGGTCAGAGGGAGGAAAGTAGGAAACGCCGCCCCCTGACCCGAGGATCACGAGCTTGGTGTTGAACTCGTCAGGCCCTGAAGCTGCTTCGGAGCTTGACGAACATCCTGTCAGCAGCGTACCGCCGAGACTGGTAAAAAGAGGTGCGGTGGCAAGAGACCCGGCGCCCTTGAGAAACGTCCTCCGTGAGATGCCGCGTTTGATTGCATCTCTGATCATAGACATGGGAACCTCCTCTTGTCCGAATTGTGTATCGAAGCAACTCCGTTTAGTCCCCGGGCTGGCTTTCAGGCCTTGCCCATTGCGGGAGAATCGATTTCGCGACCTTGACTCATAGAAAAATCATTTTATCCCGATTTATGCCTGATGGCAATCATCTTCCCCAAATTCCACTCAGGGGGTGTTGTCGTCCTTCACCGGGCGGACCGAAAAACCGAAGACCTTGTTGTGGCTCTCCTTCACGCGCTCGAGAAAATGAAAATGAGGGTCAGGTCTTGAATTAACAGGTCGATCATTGACCGTTTTCATAAATAAAGCTGTCATTTCAAGACCTGGCCCTAATGTCTTTTTAATCCTTTAATGTCTAATATTGATCCCTGACCCCGGATGTTGCCTGCGCTACGGCTTGACTTGCTCCGCCAAAGCCTCGCGTATCGGCATGTATGAAAAGCCGAGCTCCCTGGCGGCCTTGCTTCCGTCTGCCTGCATTCCGTGCTTCATCAGGCACATCTGGTCTACCGCCATGTCGAGGAATGGCGGTTTCTTAAAAAGATTGGCAAGACCTGTCATGAAATACGCACCGAGCATCGTCATTGCATCCGGCAGCTTGAGCTTGGGCAGCTTCACTCCGGAGATGTCCGCAAGCGCTTCGTTGATATCGCCAAAGGTCAAATTCTCGGAAACGATCAGATATTTCTCACCGATGTTCCCCTCCTTTTCAAGCCCCCGGACGATGGCTTCCGCCACATCGCGGACATGTACGAACGGGAACATGCTTTTTCTGAGAACCTGCACCGGCATCTTTCTCTGGAGCACATTCCTGATATAGCGTCCGGTCGCTTTGGGATCGTTCGGCCCGAGAACCGCCCCGGGATACACGACGACCAGGGGCAGGCCCTTCTTTTCAAAAAGTTCCCATGCGATGAGATCGCCCTCGCGTTTCGTCCTCGCGTATTCACCAAAACATCTCGCTCCCATCTCACTGGCTTCCGTGACCGGCCACACGGCATTGCCGAAGATCGCCGCCGTGCTCACATGCAGAACCTTGGAAACTTTCTTGGCAAGGGCGGCTTCCATGACATTTCTCGTCCCCTCCACGTTCACATCATGATACAAGCGCCGGTCAGGGGTCCAAAACTCATAGAAATTGGCAAGATTGACCACCCAATCGCATCCTTCCATGCCTTGCAGCAAAGAAGCCTTGTCCGTGACATCCCCGATGAAGACGGTCACGCCGGCCTCAATTAAAAACTGGACATCGCTGCTTTCCCTTGCCAGGCAGATCATTTCGTGTTTTGTCTGGGCCAAGCGCTTCACCAACCTGGAGCCGATGAACCCGGTAGCCCCGGTAATGAATATCTTCATTTCACACCTCCCCCGGTCAGCAAACTGACAGAAAATTCATTTTCTCCCTTTTTCTTAATGTAAATAAAAACCACTGCCCTGTCAATGGCCGAATGGGAAAAGAAAAATAAGGGTCAACTATAGAAAAGGCAAAAAATTAGTTTATCCGTGATTAAGTCATTCATAATGTCTTCCGAAAAAATGTTTTTCCCAGTCAACTATTCATTTTCAATGAGGTATGATGATGTTCGGGAATGTGGGACCTCTGGGGAGGTTGCTTGTAAATATGTATTTAGCAATATAAAAATGTTCGTGGGGGGGGGAAAACTTGGAGATCGCCAGATTGCCCGAGTTCGCCAGCGTAATAATGAACCAGTTTGGATCGATGGTCCGTCATGAAAAAAGCGGCAGATCATGATGGGTGCATGGAAACACGCACCGTCCCCAAAGACCTTGCGTCCGAATCGAGAGGGATGATAGAATGAAAAATCCGAGGAGGTTCAGTATGAACAAGAAAGCCGGAATGCTGCGGTTAGCGCTGGTACTGATGGCCACGCTACTGATCGCGTCATGCGGCAAGTCCCAGGCGGGAGCGGGCCCGGCCCCGGATGAGGCGCCGCCGCAAAAGGCAATCGCAGGGAACGGCGGCATGCCGTTCGAGCTCGTGTCGATCGAAAGGGTCGATTCGCAGAGGTCGAATTCGGCAGCGGGCAACACCGTGTATTGGGACAAGGAGGGGGAGGACAGTGGCGTGCTGATTGTCCTCAAGCTGAAGAAACCCGAGCTGCTGGAATATTACAGCTCCGATTTCTCGCTGGGCTACGAGGACGAAGCGGGTATCCCCCGCAGCGCCTGCGTGGGGATCTCCTCGGGCGTCGCGACTCCCGACCTCGTGAAGCTGTCCTCCTGGATGCTGGCCGGGGCCATGTCGCGCTCCTGGGCCAGGCCGGAGAAGCCCTATTTCGGCATCCTCTTCGGCGTGCCCAGGAAGGTGGCCCGGGTCACGCTCTATTACGCCGCTCCCCTGATGAGGGACCTGGAACTCGCCGCCGCCAGTGCGAAAGGGGAGTCATCATGAGCCGACGGATGAAGCCGGGGCTCTACTTGGCGGCCGGCGTCGCGTTGCTGCTGGCGACGGCGGCCTGCGGCGGCAGCAAAGAGCCGGCGCAGGGAACGGGCGGAACGGAGGCAAAGAAGGCCGTTCCGGAGGCGATCGACACATCGACCGGCGCGGACTGGCAGGTGAACTGCGCCCAGTTCCGCAAGTACCGGGGCGAGCTGATCTTTACTGCCGCCGAAACGACCACTCCCGACGGCAGGCGCGCGGTCGCCTGGGCCGCCAACGACCGCGGCGCCTTCCTGGCCGTTTTCCGGGAGCTGGCCCTGGACGGCGTGCCGGAGCTGAAGCAGCGCCGTGACCGGATCCTGGCCGAGGCGGAGAAGGCGCCCGGGGGCGGACGAATCGCGATCCTGCCTGAACTGAACGGCATGATCGACTCGCTGTGGAGCGACATCGAGGCCGCCGCCTTGAGGCATGGCGTCTCGTGCCGGCAGCCGGGGGCGTAGCGCAACGCTGGGACCGGATCTTGAATCGCCAATCAGGGTGAACAAGGCGGTTGGGGCGCCGCGCGTCTTTCCCCAGCCTGAGGGTCCCGCATGGGAGGCTGCGTCCTGGGAGTCCTCAGGGGTCAGCTCTCGCTAGTAAACATTCAAAAGAATAGTCTTTTGGAAAGCGCCAGGGGAACCAACGGAAATCCTCCCGGCGGCCCTGAGACTATCCTTCTTCATCCCTGCTATCCTGTCAATTACTGAGGGAAATTCAGCCTGGATCTTTATCCTCTTTCGAGTTATGCAATTGATCTTATAATGATTGGATGAACTCAGCGGAGGTTATGACCTTGGCGTACAACGGAATAACATCCAACATGCAATCGTAATTGCTGTCAGTGAACCCGCTCGTGCAATCTTTCATCATCGTTGCATTGTATCCCATATTGACCGCGCGTTTGACCGTCGTGGCCACAACGTGTTCAATGCATTGTCCGCTGACATAGATGTGTTCCACGCCATGGGCACGCAAGATGGTGTTCAAATCGGTAGATTCAAAACTATCGGAACCGAAATTGATTACGATTTTATCATTTTTATCCGGTTTCAATTCGTCGATTACGTCAACATCCCAGCTTCCGATAATTCCTTTATTCTCGTCTTTCGCGCCCTGGATTAATGGATAGTATTGGTTGGCAGGGACCTCGGGGAAGCCCGGTCTCCAGCCGATATTGACATAGATGATCAGCATCCCTTTATCTCGTGCGGCTTTAAGAACTTTTTTTGCGTTTTCGATTGAATTGTTCTTTACCACCTGGGGGTATAAATTCTTACCCCATACTCCCTTCGGATTGGCAACACTGTTCTGCCAGTGCAACATCAAAAGAACCGATTTCTTCATGTCAATCATTTTTACACCTCCAAATTCATATACAAGAGTAATAGCCACAAGACCAGCAAATGTCAACAAGAAACTGATTAAGGGCTCTGGGGACAGGAAGCCTCAGGAGTCAGGTTTCCACAAGCTGTTGCCCAAATCAAATAAATTTTAGCAAAAATAAAGTTATTAAATACTGATAATTTATGGACTATAGAGTGCCGAGATGGGACAATTTTATCATGATAAAAAGCCTTGATAGCAAGTCATGATCGGAGTCGAGAGTCCCAATAACGAAAAGTTGTTTTACAATTTCAATATCCCTGTGCCATCCTTTCAAACCTAAAAGATCATGGTTGAGACACGACTGTGGTATTATGGGACGTGAAAAAAAAGTCAGTTCCTCTCATTCTCAGGGTGATTCTTTTCATCGCCCTTATGCTGATTTCTTTTTTCCTGCCTGCCGGAAGTATCAACTGGCCGGAAGCTTGGATCGTCCTCGGCGGCTATTTGCTGATCTCCCTCTCCGCCTTCGCCTGGATGAAACGGCATGATCCCGGTCTGCTGCAGGAGCGCATGGAGTCCGGCTCACGGCCGAACATCAAGAAGTGGGACAACCTGATCATGGTCATCTACAGCCTGCTGATGCTGGCCTTGATCGCCGTTTGCGGCATGGACCGGGTGCGCTGGCGCTGGTCGCGGGTGCCGCCCATGGTCGAGATCGGCGCCTTCATCCTCCTCGCCTTGCCCGTGGTCGTGCTGTTCCGGGTCATCCGCCACAATCATTTCCTTTCCGAGCGGGTCCGGATCCAGAACGACAGGGGCCATCAGGTCTGTTCGACCGGCCCATATGCGCGAATCCGTCATCCCATGTACCTGGCTATCATCCAGTTTATTCTGCTTCTCCCCCTGGCCCTGGGTTCGTTTTTCGGCCTGATTCCCGCCCTCCTGGTAGCGGCCCTGTTTGTGCTTCGCACCCACCTGGAAGATCGGACATTGCATAAGGAGCTGAACGGCTATAGTGAATACGCCCGCCAGGTTCCCTATCGACTCATTCCTGGTCTTTGGTAGGGAGGCCCTTAGGGACGATGCTTGTAAATATGTATTTTGCATTATTGAAAAAAGTAAGTGGGTTGAAACACTGAGAGATTGATATTTTCCGAAGATTGTCTTGGACTCATTGAATCACCATGAAGAATGAGGGCGAACGATTTATGCATACTTACAAGCACCGTTTCCAGTTCCTTCCCTCCATCTAATGTCGCCGCCGGTCCGGATCGCGATAGAAAGCGAGAGCCCATCACGAGGGAGCAAGCCGTCCAGATCGCGAAACGGGTGTGCCGCGAGCGCCGGTGGAAATGGGACGAACGCCGGGTGTTTGTCCAGGACCAGGCGGGGGAGTGGCGGGTCATGACCAACGCGAATTCGCTGGGCATGAACGATGTAAAAGGGACGGTTCTTTGAAATATTGAAATGTTTAACAGTTGTCACCATTGCTTTTGATAAAAATCAATTGGAACAGCCCTTTCGGCTCTTTTGTCATTCGACTTTATCATAAAACTTCTTAAAATGAATTAATACTCACTAAAACCTATCTCTAATAATTTCAAAGAAAAAGTTGCAATCAAGCATCCATGCTTACGTTTCAGAATATTCTTTAGCTTCTCTCACCCACAATCTTTTCAATAAATCAAAGAACCGTCCCTCAAGACTTTTTGATTATTGTAAACCAAAACATAAATTTTTTCAGCCATTCATTCTTTCAACAAATGGGAGTCCTATCAATTACGGTAGGCGCCGCCGACAAGATCGTAACCAAATTGAAAACTTGTCAAACCCAGTATCATCCCCCTGGCCAAAGGATGCGCACCCGTGATTTTCCATGACGCTCCGTCCGCGCACAGCCGCTCCCGGTGGCCGGCGAAAGCGATCCTGATAAAACCCGTCATCGCGGAATTCGCCGGGAAAAAGATCGCCTGCATGCCGGCCGATCCGAATCCCGCAGTCTCGCCCACGGGCGAGCACTTGGCGCTTGCGCTTAAACCCGCAACCTCGATCGATCCCAGCCAGTTGCCGTCGGGATCCTTGCGCAGGCGCACATCGCCATAGCTGGCGAAATGCCCTTTGCCGCGCATATAAGCGACATAATCCCTGTCGGGGATCCAGAATTCCAGAGCCAGGAAAGGCCTCCCCGGGCCCAGGTCTTTTTGCGGATCCACAGCCGCCACGCGGGCGAACCACAATGCCGCCGCCCCATCTTCGGGCCATGCCGGCGAGCGGCCGTCGATCATGAACGTTTTCATGCGCACGATCTCGAGGAACGAGATGCCCCAATCCGCGTGGGCCGGGAATTGTGCTAAATGTTCCCTTGCCCAGGCCAAGTTGCCGGCGGAAAGTTCTTTTATCGTGACGAAACGCAAAAAGTCCGGCAATCGCTTCCGGACCGTCGTTGCATCGAATAGCAGATAGGTGACGATCTCTTCGGGTTCGTCGACAACCCATTTCGTTTGCGCGCCTTCAGGGAGAGACGGTAGCTGCGCGACGGCATGGACTGCCGGCAATAAGCACAGGCACAGAATGAACAGCCGCGTATATTTCATCTATTCCTGATTTCGATCGTCACCGACGGCATTGACCGTGGCGGCTTCGACCATCAGCACCAGCGTGCGCTCCGGGGCCCGCGGCCGGTGCTTCACCCCCCTGGGAACCACGATCCCCTGCCTGGGAGCAAGCTCCACGGTGCGATCCTCAAAATCGATGAACAGTTTGCCCTCCACCACATAAAAGAATTCATCTTCTTTCTCATGCTGGTGCCAATGAAACTCGCCCTTGAATATGCCCAGGCGCACCAGGGAGTCGTTGACGTTGCACAACGTCTGGTTGAACCAGTCGTGGGGACAGGCCTTTTGCAGCGCATCGATATCAATCTTCTCCATGGCCCCGAACTTGATGTCGCTCTGGATCACATAGGGCATGGTTGGCTTCATAAAACTCCCTTTATCGGTTTTGACACAGTAATGAAGTCAGGCACTGTCCCCAGTTACCCCAAGCAAGCGGGGGATGACCAGCGAAATTTTTGCATACATTCTGTTTTTGTTAAAGTAAATCCAGTTTGATTGTTCCGATTCTATCCTGATCCAGGAGCCATGGCCCAGCTGGACGAATGGGCAGGAGATTTCATCGGCGCCTTCTTGGACAACGACGACCGGCTGCCAAACCGGGGCAGTGCCTTCGCTTCCGTCAAGGTCGGCTTCCCAATACGCCGTCTTCCCGTCTGCATCGCCGGCAAATTTCAGGCGCACGACATTCTGCTGGAAGCAGATCCGCTCCAGCTTTTCAAAGCAGCAGTCCACATCCCGGTTTTCCGGCAGCTTGATTTCCGTCCAGTCCACGCCGTCCAGGCTGCGATACAGGGCGGGAAAGGTCCCTTCGACCTGCCACTGGGCGGCCAGCCACAAGGCATTGTCCGGGGCTCGCGTCAGTAGCGAAGGCGCGCCGGGCAGGATCGCGCCGGCCAGCCAATTCCCCTGGTCATCTATGGTGACCGGCATGAACGAATTCGATGCGCACAGGTAATCGGGGATGCCGATCAGGATCAGCAGGCGCCCATCGGCCAATGCGAAAAAGTCCCGGCTGAACAGCTCTTTCCGGTCACACGAGAAATTGCCGCCCTGAACCGCCCGGAGGATTGCCTGCACGATCGAGTCGGGCATCTTGTAGACCCGCGTTTCCACCTTTTGGTTCGAGAAACAGCACGGAAAGCGAAGAAAGAAAACGCACAGCGGGATCAAGAGAAACCTGCGGTCAGGTTTAATCATCGTACTTTTATAGATCTTGATAAATCAAAATGCAAGACGTGCCTGAAAGCTTTATCACGTTCATCATGTATAGCATCGTTTTTCTTTCTGAACGGCCTATGGGCCGATCTTCGTCTTCACTTCAAAATTACCCGAATATCGATGATCGAAACCCCGGAAACGGACAAAGATCTCCTATTCTTTACCAGGTTGCGCTGCCGAAAAATAATCATACCCGGCTCGGGCGATCCGGGCGATCGCATTTTCCCGGGCCTCCAGCGCAGCGGAGGAATCGGTTAGGAAAATGACCATGGCGACATGGTTCCCGTCAGCCACGGTGACGATGCCGACATCGTTGGTGGCCGCCGTCATCCCTTTGGCATCGGTGAACGACGTGCCGGTCTTGTGGGCGACCGGCGTCCCCGCGGGCAACAGGCCCTTGATCCGTTTGGGTCCGGTGGCGGTCTCCAGCATCAGGCGCACCAGGAAATCGCGGCTGGCGGCGGCATGGGTCTTGCCCTGGAAAAAAAGTTCGAGCAGCCGCGCCATGGCCGCCGGCTCGCACCAGTTGCCGAATTGCGAATCATGGACGCGGTGCATCTCCGCCTCGGTGGCGGCGATGGCCATGCCCTTAACGCCGAGGCCGTGAACGTAGGCGTCGACCGCGGGCGGGCCGCCCAGAATGCGAAAAAGGATATCGCAACCGTTGTTGTCGCTCTCGGACACGGTGACGCGCACCAGCTCGCTCAACGCGAGATCGAAGTCGCCCTTCGGGTTCGCGTCACGCAGCGGGCTCCAGGTGTCGGGCAGCAGGTCGCCCGGAGCCACGTGAACGGCCTGGCGCAGGGTGAGCTGGCCCTGGTCCACCCGGTCGAGCACGGCCATGGCCAGGGGAAACTTGTAGACGCTCTGCATCGGGAAACGGTCGCCGCCGTTGAACAGAAAGGTCTCCCGCGTTTCCAGCCCCATCAGGGCCACTCCCAGCTTGCCGTCGATCGACCGCGCGATGGCCTCCACTTCAAGGCGCAGCGTTTCCTGACCCGGGACTTTCTCCGCGCCCAAGGCCAAGCCTGCCACGGCAAAGATAACGAATACCCCGGCGATTACCGGCCATGCGAATTTCTTCATTCTATTTCCTCCTCAGGTGCAGTTAGTCCCCGGAGATTCTTTTACTATTGTTGAATGTCTAATATCGAGACCTGACCCCGAAAGTTCCCCCACGGCAGATACGGTAGAGCTGACTGCAAATCACTGCGCAGCCACGCCCAGTAAAGAGCGGAATACCCCGTAATAAAGAACAGCAGAGAAGAAACGCTTAGAAGACTGATGATAAAAATGACGAAGCAGTTACTCCACGGGCTAACGGGGATCATTCGGGACGCGTCTCCTTTAGAAATTCGGAAAACGGCTCAAGCGCCATCGTCTTACGATCTTCAATCAATCGCTGTTTCCAGATAATGAAGGCATAGATCAGAACTACCACTGTTTCAATCCCACCAATTATTTTTATATACAATCCTTGGTTCGCTCCAAGCCCATGGCCTTCAACAATAATTTTATAAAAATAAGCCAGCAATAATCCAACATACAATCCCGTGCAACCGGCCGCATTCAAGATGGTTAGGGGAATTCCCAGCCTTGGCGAACAGCGATCGGCAAGAGAGCTTGCCCCTGACAGCGACATCAGTAAAGTCGCCAAGGGTGGGAACGCAAAAACGATAAGCATGAAGACCCACCAACCATTCAAATAATTCACGAGAAACACTCGTCCAATGCGAATAAGAAGTAAAATAAAGAGCAAAAAGATCAAAGACGGCAATACTTTTTTGGTAAACTTAGTCGGCTTGATTAAACTAAAAACAAATGCAATTCCAGCGAAAATACTCCCAGACAAGAAGATATGCCAGATGCTCATAATTCACACTTCATCTCCTCACATTCTTGAAAATGTCCAAAATCGAGACCTGACCACTGAGATTTCTGAATATCTAATATCGAGACCTGACCCCAGAGACGCCCCATCCCTTGACTTCATTCTCCAAAGTAACAAAGTCAAGCACCGTGCCCAATTCTCCTAAGTCAAGAAGTCAGCGTCGTGTAAGATCTCCCTAATCATAAGAAATTTATTTTATTGCCTTCCCTATTGTTGGCCCCAGTGAGCCCCTTATCATTCATCTCCTCCAATTAATCCAAAAGAAGCTAGTTCTACAAATTTATAATCATAATCTATTAACTCATCAATTGCTTTTAGTCCTAACTCGGGGGATGTCGTATTATACTTGGAATTACCCTTACTATACTCCGCCGCTAATAATTCCATAAAGGTTTCTCCAAATATTCCCCATGCCTCAAATGCAATTAGATCAGCCCGTGGAAGCATTATGGCTTTAAGACTATCCCAACTTAAAAAGCCTTCAGGTCTTGGTGAACAAATATCATTTAAAAACTTAGCTCCATAATCTTTGATTCTTTCTAGCGAATTGCTGTGGCCAATCGGGGTAAATTCAGCGCAAATATGCATGAAGTGTTTTACCATATCTGGCAAATCTAAGTCTCCAAGATGTAAAAAACGTTCAATGGATTGAAATGGAGCAAAGTTAAGTAGTGTTATGCTATATGGAGCCAAACTTTTATCCCATTTATCTTTCCATAAAAAAGCAAATCCGTGGTTGTTTAATGAGTTCCCATGAATTGCCATTGCATGTAATCCAGCCTTCATCTGCCTCAAATATTTATCAAGTCGAGTTCTATCAGCATTTTTTTTGTAGAGTTCATCATCATAAAGGCAGACTTGATAACCACCAATATGCTTTTCGCTAATTTTTATTGAAACATCGCTTTGTGCAATTTTTATTATATCCAACACCTTTAATTTTATTTCGCCATTTTCCATAAATGGCTCAAAGACAATATTACATTTTTTTTCTGCCAAAATATTTGATGAAAAATATAATGTTTAAGTAATGCCGGCCATTCCGTCGAAACAATTACATTAACAATGTCGCCATCAGAAATAAAAGGAATCGCTGATTTGATTTCACATGAATATGCTGCCAATTCAGTGCCAGCTTGCCTTGTTGGGCCTGAAATATTTTTCAATTCAACAATCACTACGCTCTCAGTCTCGGGAGCATATAATACAAAGTCGGGTTTTAGAATATCGTGTGGGTCAACGGATATATTTTCGTTTTTTGTTATCATCTCAGTTATATATAACGAATCAAGGCATATTCTATAACTATCATGAATTCTCTTTTCATAAAAATTTGCAGGTGAAAAGGATTTTAAATACTCCAAGTTTATGATAATATCTGAAATGTTTTTTGAGTCAACCAACAATCCTGAGAGCCATTCTTGCATTTCCGCTTCTGATGAGAAGAGATTCACTGATCCTTTCCTTGCAATATGAGCATCTTAATCATAAGTTCATCAGTTATCTGTTTTATTCACCTTTCAAATCAATTAAAACCGACAAAGGACATTTTACCCTGAACCGATGTCGATCATAACGGGATAATAGTAAATTTCCAATTGCCGATAATGCAAATCCACCTGCTGGAATCTGCCAATTCAAGCCGCCCGTCACAATACTCCCAGCCATGCTTGTAGCAACAGTCCCTACACTCAAATTCGATAATAATTTTTTATCAATCTCCCCCCAATCCACTTGTGCTTTTTTAAATTCTTCTTTTAGTTCATCCGTAAAATTCCTAACAATCGTTGAAGGATTAGAAATTTCACTTTCAACCTTACTAACCTCATTCCACATTTTTCTTAAAAATATTCGAAAACTTTCAAGCCTGCCATCATTTCTAAGTGAACAAGCAAATTCTGTTGAAACATTATTAAAAAACTTAAAATCTAGATTTTGGAATGCATTTGCTAAAGGAGTCCATAACGTACTATTTTCAGAGCTTTTTTGTAAAGATAACAACTCTTTCCATTTTGGCTTCCAGTCAGTATAAAGATATGCTCCAGTAAGATAAGAAATATACATTGCCATTTCGAGATTAGCTCCAAAGCTAAATATCTCTATTTGACCACTCGACTCAGCAAGAGGTTCATCGATCATGAATGGATTATTCTCAACGGTTTTCTTCATATGTTTTAAAACCGACTTAATTTCTTTCTCAGTAAGATTTGGTTGGGATTCCTTAATAATCCTCCGTTTATAATCTTCTGGAGCGCAGAACAAACCATAACTCAATCTTTTCTTCATTAAAGCAGAGCTTTCTTTAAAATCATCCTCTTCAATAAAAGATTTTTCCTTAAGTCGAACTGCAGCCATATCAATTGTGGATTTTCTAAGTTGAAAATCAAAACTTCCAGGATCAGGAATTAATTTTACATACCCAGAGAGAATCCATGGCAATAACTCTTGAATAAATGCAATAGAACGCAACATATGATTTTTAAATTGATCTGGATTTATTAATGGATTAAATTCTGAAGCAATGCACCAAGGAATTGGAAAAGGCAGGAAAACTAAAATCTCATCTGTATAGAGTGTATATCTCAGAACATTCTTTAATATAAGCTCGGGCTCATGTCTCCCTATATATAGGGCCCTAAGATTACCATCATCTGGCCTTGGCAATATTGCTTCCATTTTTGTATTGGGAGGCCACAAGGCGGTAAGAACTTCATAGAATTTTTTAATTCTGTCAGCTGTAATGAATTTCTTCAGATCTTTCCATTCCTTAACTTGATTAAAACAAAAGATATCAACGATAGAGTTGTACATAATTTTTGTACGTTGCTCAAGGGAATAGTCTGCTGAGGAAAAAGAATGTGCTGAGTTCTTTTTATCCAAACAACAATCTCTATATTTCCTACTACTCCCGCAAGGACAAGGATCGTTTTCCCCTGTTTTTTTATTCATTATTTCTGCAAACAAAGACAAAACTCATCAGTAGCGATTGAGCGAGCTGGAATTCCCATCCAATGCATCGCCGCATTAGATGCTTTCATCAAAATAGTCGGCATCGATCTTTTTCACGGGATACAACGACACCGTCGATACTCCAACATCGTTCTCAATCATCAAATTGGTTAGTTGTTCTCCATCAATCAAGACGATTTTACTGCCAATTTGAGAAACATAATTTCGAGCTTCATTAGAAAATCGGGAAGTTGTAATGAATATACCTTTATTTGCTTTCTGAGCTTGCAAGTGCTCCGGCAAACTGCATGACATCCGGCCTTCCAACTGAGTTGCTATCCCAGCGCTTCGCCTGGATGTAAACCACATCAAGTCCAAGCCTATCCTCCTTGATAATTCCATCAATACCGCCATCTCCACTTCTGCCGATTGCTTTTCCAGCGTCAGCGCGTGAACCGCCATAACCCATCTTTACGAGCAATTCGACAACAGCACGTTCAAAAAAAGAGGGCGAAGATTTTTTAAACCTGTGCAAGAAGTTCATCTCCTAGCTCATCACGCAAATTTTCATAGGCAGTTTCCAATGCCTCGGATGGGGTGGCAGCTGAAATGTCAGGAACCACTTCCGAAGTACTCTCTTTTTCACCCCTTCGCGTTCCTTTGAGTTGCTGGAATTCAATAAACTCAGGATACTGTCTTAAAAGTTTCACATTGATCGCTTTTGGTTGTTTCTTGAGGAGTTCCTGCCCACGTGGCGTAATTTTAAAATGACCTCTTCGTGTAGCTTCGAGGAGACCAGCCTTTTTCATGTAAGTAGATGCCCAGCCAATTCTATTAACAAATGTAAACTGAATTCCACTTGGAAGCATCTTTTTTAGATCCTCGTCCGTCAAGCCCAATTCTTTCGCCAAAGCTTCAACGGCTTCATCTGTGGAGGTTTCTTCTTTCTTTTCTCCTGCAAAGCGAAGAAGTGGCAACATCAAACTTTGATAATCTGGAACAGCCATATATTTATCTCCTTTTCATCTCTAAAAGTCTTTTATGCCTATTCCGAAGTAATTTCAAGTGTTGTGTTTATTTATCCAAGCTCCCGCCGGTGGCCTGTGTAAGCTTCTCAGGGGCGGGCGACTTATCGCATCTACAATTTGGCATATAAGAGAAAAAGTATAGGGGCTGAAATAAAAACATGCAATGGGGACAAATGTGATATTTTAATTTTAATGAAAAATTCAAAAAACTGATTTCCCCAGGCATATTGCTTATCGAGCCAGGAACGATCGAATTCTTTATGTAGGGGAGGTTCGGTGAACCCTCCCGTCATTATTCTTCGCAAAAGGCCGCGAATCCAATGGCCCGGGGAACGCAAATTCTTCTAGATCAATATCCCGAAGACCAAGATGAATTAAATCCATCTTTGGCATAGAATATTCATCAATGGGGTGAGAGGAGGCTCCGATGAAGCTCAAGCATCTATTCACCATCAACATTTTCTTTTCAATCTTTTTCGGTGTAGCCTGCGTGTTTTTCGCCGGCTGGGCGATCCGGATCTACGGCCTGGCGCCAGACGTCGCCTCCTTGTGGACCACGCGCCTGGCCGGGGGATCCATCCTGGGCTTTGCGACACTGATGTGGTACGGGCGCAAAAGCGAATCGAAAGAAACCCGTCGGGCCATCGCTTTGGCGCTGCTTGTCCAGGACGGCGTGGGCTTCACCGCCTCTCATGCTGGCCCAGCTTAGCGGCAGCGTCAACGCCCTGGGCTGGTCCAATCCGGCCCTGTACGGGATGCTGACCATTGCATATGCTTATTTTATCTTCATCAGGCCGGAGAAGACTTAGAGAAGAGAAGGGAAGAGAGAGGGAAGAAAAAGGGAAGAGAGAGTGAGAAAAGCCATTCAGTGAAATCCCTCTTTCGTAGGGGAGGGTTTAACCCCCTTGGGGTGCAACCCTCCCGCAATTGATTCCCGCCAAGGGTAGGGAACGCAAATTTGCGTTCCCTGCCGCCCCAGGGGCGCAACCCTCCCGCCATATTGCAAAATTCGTAGGGGCAGGCCCCCGTGCCCGCCCGATGCGAAAACAGATTCCGATCCCGTCCTAAATCTTTTTTCCCGGTCCCTTTTTCGTCCAGCGACGAAAGAACAGGGTGAGCTCGGCCTTGGAAAGCTTGCCCGCGGCGACAGCCACGACCGTCTCGACCAGCTTGTCTTGCGGAGCGCTGAATTCGCGATCATTCAGCAGGAGAAAAACCATGGCCGCCACGGCCCCGGTGCGTTTGTTGCCGTCGATGAATGGGTGATCACGGACAATGTGAAAGAGATAGGCAACAGCCATTTCCGGAAGATCGGCGTGCAGGAAATTGCCCGAGAAGGTGGCCGCGGGCACGGCCAGCGCCGACTGCAGCAGCTCCAGGTCGCGGATCCCTTCCCGGCCGCCATAGCGCCTGATCTGATCGCGATGGATCGCCAGCACCTCGGCCAATTCGAGAAAAACGGGAGACATCCCCTATTCCGCGAGTTTCTTCAGCGCTTTGGGATATTGTTGGTTCGCCTTTTCCAGGGCGGCGGCAAAGCGCTTTTGCCGATGCGGGTCGAGGACCGGCGTCAGCACCAGCGCCCGGCCGTCGGTGGTCACCTCGAAGGGGGTGGCGGCATCGGCTCCCAGGAGCTCGAGCACCGGCTTTTCGATCACCAGGGCCAGGCTATTGCCGTGCTTGGTCAATGTTTTAACCATGATTCACCGCCTCCGTTCGTTATTACTTTGTATATATAATGTAGCACCCTTTCTTGTCCTCGTCAATCGGATAACAGAGCCGGGGCCATTTGGATTTGGTTTTTTTCTTAAAGTAAGGGCGGTTCGCGAACCGCCCCTACATTCAGCAGCGGACCTCGGCGCCGATTAACCAATCGAATTGTCTGCCCATCGACGATTGCTCCCCTCCCCCGTTTTGGTCATTTGGAAATTGGTGCTTGGAATTTGTTTGGAATTTGGTGCTTGTGATTTGGAATTTTAGTTCTACTCAGCCCATAGCCTCCAGGTCATTGTGGACGCTAATCATAAATGTGCATTTATTCCGGATTTTCATCCCTGTTCCGATAGGAAAATAGTCACCTTTTCAAAAAAAAGACGAAAAATCCACTTTTCCCGCGCGCCATCCCGTACAATCCAGCGGGAAAAGGCCCGCGGGCCAAGCTGCGCCCCGGTTCGCGGGCAGCCCGGAAGAACGAATGAACGGCAAGGACCTTTGACCGCTAGCTTGGATACAACAGGAGGAACCATGAAAAAGAAGTTGTGGCTGTTGGCATTTTGTCTATTGCTGAGCTCCGCGGCGTTCGCCCTGCAGGACGCCCGGTTGCTGAGGTTTCCCGACGTGAACAAAGATTTGGTGACCTTCGTCTACGCCGGCGACGTCTGGTCGGTCCCCGCCGCGGGCGGCGCGGCGCGCAAGCTGACCAACCACCCCGGCCTGGAGCTCTTCCCCAAGATATCCCCGGACGGCAAGTGGATCGCCTATTCGGCGCAATACTCCGGCTCGCGCCAGGTCTACGTCATCCCGGCCGCGGGCGGCACCCCCCGCCAGCTCACCTTCTACAACGACGCCGGCAGCATGCCCCCGCGCGGCGGCTACGACTACGTGGTGCTGGACTGGACCGCCGACAGCCGCAAGATCATGGTCCGCGCCAACCGCACTCCCTGGGGCGAGCGCATGGGCAAGTACTTCCTGGTCGCGCTGGACGGCGGCCTGGAGCAGCCCCTGCAGATCCCGGAAGGCGGCAGCGGCCGGCTCTCGCCCGACAACGGGTCGATCGTCTACACGCCGATCGAGCGCGAGTTCCGCACCTGGAAGCGCACCAAGGGCGGCCGCGCCCAGGACATCTGGACCTACGACCTGAAAAACAACGTCTCCAAGCGGCTGACCACCTTCGCCGGCACCGACCAGCACCCGCTCTGGCACAAGGAGAAGATCTGCTTCGTCTCCGACCGCGACCTGGTGCTCAATTTCTACTCCTATGACCTGCGGAGCGAGAAGGTCGAGCAGCTCACCCGTTTCACGGACTACGACGTGCTCTGGCCCTCCGGCCGCTTCGGCCAGGTGGCCTTCGAGAAGGGCGGCTGGATCTGGCTGCTCGACCTGGACAAGGCAACCAGCCGCAAGCTGACCGTCGACCTCGACTTCGACAACCCCAACACCCTGCCCTACTTCAAGAACGTCGCCTCCTTCATCACCCGTTCCGGCTACACCGTCTCGCCTTCCGGCAAGCGGGCGGCCTTCGACGGCCGCGGCGACATCTTCACCGTGCCCGCCGAGAACGGCCGCACCGACAACCTGACCCGCAGCCAGGGCGTGCGCGAGTTCTACCCGGCCTGGTCCCCGGACGGCAGGTGGATCGCCTGCTATAGCGACGCCAGCGGCGACTACGAGCTGGTCCTGCTCGACCCGGCCGGCAAAGAGAAGCCGCAGGCGCTGACCAGCGGCCACAAGGTCTGGAAGTACCCGGCGGCCTGGTCGCCCGACTCCGGCAAGCTGCTCTTCTCCGCCAAGAACCAGCTGCTGCAGTACGTCGACGTGAAGACGAAGAAGATCACCGTCATCGACAAGGCCGACCTGAACGAGATCACCGATTACAACTGGTCGGGCGACTCGCGCTGGGTGGTCTACACCAAGAACGGCGCCAACGGCCTGAACACCATCTGGGTCTACTCCCTGGAGAGCGGCAAGGCGCGCCTGCTGCTCGCCAGCCGCTACAACAACTTCGCGGGCTCCTTCGCGCGCGACGGCAGGCATCTCTATTTCCTGTCCAACCGCGACTTCAACTGGGCCTTCTCCGATTTCGAGTTCGACTACATCTACAACAAGTCCACCCGCATCTATGCCGTTCCCCTGGCCAAGGACGCCCCGCAGCTGCTCCCCGACAAGAACGACGTCGAGGAGGTCAAGGCCGAGGAAAAGCCGGCCGCGGCCAAGGATAAGGGCAAGGATGCGAAAGCCGCCCCGGCCAAGGAAGAGCCCAAGCCGGTGCGCATCGATTTCGACGCCATCGACGAGCGCGTCATGGCCCTGCCCTTCGCCGCCGGCGACTATGGCGGCGTGCAGGACCTGGGCGGCGGCAAGCTGGTTTATTTCAGCGCCGGCGAGCTCCACACCTACGACCTGGACGCCCGCAAGGACGAGCTGGTCATCAAGAACATCGACGGCGGCGCGGTCAGCGCCGACTGCAAGAAGTTCCTTTACAAGGCCGGCGACGATTTCGGCATCATCGCCTTCTCGGCCGGCCAGAAGGTCGGCGACGGCAGGCTCAGCCTGGCCGACATGACCATGCGCATCGAGCCGCTCAAGGAGTGGCAGCAGATCTACAACGAGGGCTGGCGCATATACCGCGACTGGTTCTACGTCAGGAACATGCACGGCGTGGACTGGGAGAAGATGCGCCAGAAGTACCAGGCGCTGGTGCCCCACCTCGGCCACCGCGCCGACCTGGACTTCATCTTCGGCGAGCTGCTCGGCGAGCTGAACGCCGGCCACACCTACGTCAACTGGGGCGATTTCGCCCGCGTGCCGCGCATCGACACGGGCCTGCTGGGCGCCGAGCTGCAGGCCGACGAAAAGGCCGGCCGCTATCGCATCGCCAAAATCTACCGCGGCGAGAACTGGAACGACCGCAGCCGCTCGCCGCTCACCGAAGCGGGCATCGAGGTGCGCGAGGGCGACTACATCATCAGCCTGAACGGCAGCGACCTGCCGCTCGGCGAGAACCCCTACCGCCTGCTGGAAAACAGCGCCGACAAGCGCATCGAGCTGACGGTCAACGCCAGGCCGGTGCGCGAAGGGGCCCGCACCTACTGGATCAAGCCGGTCAAGAGCGAGCTGGAGCTCATGGCCATGGACTGGGTGGAGTCGCGGCGCCGGCTGGTGGACAAGCTCTCGGGCGGCCGCATCGGCTACGTCTATGTGCCCAACACCGCCGACGACGGCCACCGGGAATTCTACAAGGGCCTCATCGCCCAGACCGACAAGCAGGCCTGGATCATCGACGAGCGCTACAACGGCGGCGGCTACGATCCGGCCAAGATGGTCGACATCCTCTCGCGCCAGATCACCAGCTACTGGCAATCCCGCGGGGTGAGGCTGCAGCGCGACCCGGTGTTCACCCTGGAAGGGCCCAAGGCCATGCTCATCAACCACTACTCCTCCTCGGGCGGCGACAACTTCCCATACCTGTTCCAGTTCCGGAAACTGGGCGTCCTCATCGGCACCCGCACCTGGGGCGGCCTGGTCGGCTACTCGTGGAGTCCGCCGCTCGTGGACGGCCCGTCGTTCGCCGTGCCGATGAACGGCATCGTCGGCGCGGACGGCCAGTGGACGGTGGAAGGGGTGGGCATCTATCCCGACATCGAGGTCTACGACCGGCCGGAAGAGATCGCCAAGGGCAACGACCCGAGCATCGAGGCGGCGGTGACGTACCTGCTCGACCAGCTGCAGAAGAATCCGCCGGTCAAAGCTCCCGCGAACCCGGCGGAGCCGGACCGCTCGCAGTGGATCGAGAAGGAGATCAAATAGGAACAGTGCGGCCCCTGCGGCGCATGACTTCAGTGGATTAAAAGTGTAAAATAGCAAGGGAGGAGCGCCATGTTCCGTATCCGCAAGATACATGACCAGCATACTCCCGGCAACCGCCAGGCGCTGGACCAGGTGCTGGCCATCCTGCGCAGCCACTTCACGGCCGTCAAGCCGGAAAAACTGCATCACGTCATCGCCCGCATGGACAACCCGGTCAAGTTCGGGCTGCAGACGATCATCTTCATTGCCGAGGACGACCGGGAGAAGGTCAAGGGCTTCGCCATCCTGCTGGTCGCACCGGACCTCAAGTTCTCCTTCCTCGACTTCATCGCCACCCGCAAGGGCGTCCTGGCCGGCGGCATCGGCAGCGCCATCTACGAGCGCGTGCGCGCCGAGGCCAGGGAGCGGGGCAGCATCGGCCTGTTCTTCGAGTGCCTGCCCGACGACCCGGCCCTGTGCCGACTGCCCGGCCTGATCCCGGACAACACGGCGCGGCTGAAGTTCTACGAAAAGTTCGGCGCCCGGCCCATCGCGGGCACGAAGTACGAAACGCCGGTCAAGGAGGGCGACCTCTGCCCGCCCTACCTGGTCTTCGATGGCCTGGGCCGCCAACTGCCCCTTGCCCGCGAGGAAGCGCGCGCGATCGTGCGCGCCATCCTGCAGCGCCTGTACGGCGACTACTGTCCCGTTGCGTACGTCCAGACGGTCGTGGACTCGTTCATTGACGACCCGGTGCGCCTGCGGCCCCCGCGCTATGCCAAAAAGATCGCCCCGGGCGCCGGCTTGGCGCCGCGGACCCGGACGCAGCAAGTGATGATGGTGGTCAGCAAGGACCATCACCTGCACCACGTCAAGGAGCGCGGCTACGTGGAATCCCCGGTGCGCATCGACTCCATCCTGGCCGAGACCGACAAGACCGACCTGTTCGTCAAGGTCCCGGTCGAGCGCTACCCGGAAAAGTTCATCCGCAGCGTCCACAACGGCCACCTCGTGGGCTTCATGAAAAAGGTCAGCCGCGAGATCGAGCCGGGGAGCACCCTGTACCCCTACGTGTTTCCCGTGCGCCATGCCGACCGGCCGCCCAAGGAGATCTGGGTGACCGCCGGCTACTACTGCATCGACACCTTCACCCCCCTGAGCCGCTACACCTACCGCACGGCCCAGCAGGCCGTGGACTGCGCGCTCACGGCCGCCGACCTGCTGCTGGGCGGAGAAACCCTGGCCTACGCGCTGGTGCGCCCGCCCGGGCACCACGCCGAGAGCCGGGTGTTCGGCGGGTTCTGCTACTTCAACTCCGCGGCCATCGCCGCCCAGCACCTGTCGCGCTACGGCCGCGTGGCCATGCTCGACCTGGACTACCACCACGGCAACGGCCAGCAGGAGATATTCTACCAGCGCCGCGACGTGCTGACCGTATCGCTGCACGGTGACCCCGATTTTGCCTATCCCTACTTCAGCGGCTTCCGCGGCGAGCGCGGCGAGGGCCAGGGGCTGGGCTACAACCTCAACCTGCCGCTGCCGGAAAAGCTGAAGGGCGCCGAGTATCGCATGGCGCTGAAAAAAGCCCTGAAGCGCATCGCCGATTTCCGCCCCGAGTTCCTGATCATCCCCTTCGGCGCCGACACGGCCAAGGGCGACCCCACCGGCACCTGGAGCCTGAAGGCCGATGATTTTCGCGCCAACGGCGCCATGATCGGGGCCTTTCACCTGCCCAAGCTGGTGGTCCAGGAAGGCGGCTATCGCACGCGGCAGCTGGGAACCAACGTGCTGGCCTTTTTCCAGGGGTTGCTGCAGGGCCGGAAAGAGGGCTGAGGGTAGCCCAAGAGAACCGTTCGCCGCCTCTTGCCCGTTCTTCCCTTTTGCCTTTTGCCTTTTTCCCCCTATACCCAGCACCAGACATCGATGCCGATTGCTTCCCTTCCCCGTTTGGGTCATTGGAATTTGGAATCTAATTCTTATCGCGTCACGTGTCACGTGTTACGCGTCACGTATTTCTATTCTTTTAGTTATAGTCGTGGGTGCTTGTGATTTGGAATTTTATTTTAAGGGCATCTCTTCTCTTTTTCTTCCCTCTTTTCTTCCCACTTCTCTTCCCTCTCTCTTCCCTCTGCCTTTCCCTCTCTCTTCCCTTTTCCTCCCCTCGGTTACCTTTTTCGCCCTCCCACGTCTAACTGAATGATGACAAAACCAGAACTAAACCAATGAGGCTGCCGATGAAAAAGATCTTTTTTGCAGTCGTGATGACAATACTGCTGATCAGCGCGTTGTTCTCCGTTGACAAGCGCGTCTACCTGACCAAACACATCAACCCCCACGCCCCCACGATCGACGGCCGCGGCGACGATCCCTGCTGGGAAAAGGCGGAGTGGGGCGGCAGCTTCACCCAGGACGACCCGCGTTGCGGCGAGGCGCCCAGCGAAGCCACCGAGTTCAAGGTCATGTATGACGACAAAAACGTTTACGTCCTGGTGCGCTGCCACGACAGCCAGGCAGCGACGATCGATTGCCGCGTGGCGCGGCGCGACGAGATCGACGGCGACTACCTGGCGCTGTACATCGACAGCTACTTCGACAAGCGCACCGCCTTCGGCTTCAAGGTCAACGCCGCCGGCGTCAAGGCCGACGTCACCCTCTCCGGCGACAGCAACGATCAGGACGCCACCTGGGACGCGCTTTGGGCCGCGAAGGCCACGGTCGACGCCAAGGGCTGGACAGCCGAGCTGGCCATCCCCTTCAGCCAGCTGCGCTTCGCCTCCGGGGAAAACGTGCCCTTCGGCCTGCAGGTGCGGCGCATGCTGTACCGCAAGCAGGAGATATCGTCGTGGGCCCATATCCCCAAGCAGGCGCCGGGCTTCATCAGCCTCTTCGGCAAGCTCGACGGCCTGCGCGGCATCCGCGCCCAGCACCAGATCGAAATCATTCCCTATGCCGTGGCCCAGTCGTCCCTCTCCCCCAAAGTAGAAGGCAATCCTTTCGCCGATGGCTCCGACCAGCGCCTGTTCGGCGGCCTGGACGGCAAGATCGGCCTGAGCAGCGACCTGACCCTGGACTTCACCCTCAATCCCGACTTCGGCCAGGTCGAGGCCGACCCCTCGGTGGTCAACCTGTCGGCCTACGAGACGTACTTCCAGGAAAAACGCCCCTTCTTCACCGAAGGCAAGAGCATCCTGAACTTCGGCATCACCGGCGGCGACGGCGACTTCAGCAGCGACAACCTGTTTTACTCGCGACGCATCGGCCGCGCCCCGCGCCACTATCCCGAAACGCAGGACGGAGAGTTTCTGGACATGCCCATGGCCACCGCCATCCTGGGCGCCTTCAAGATCACGGGCAAGACGCGCCGCGGGCTGTCGCTGGGGGTCATGGACAGCCTGACCGCCCGCGAACAGGCCGCTATCGGTTTCTCGGGCGGCAGCCGCGCCGAGACGGTGGAACCGCTGACCAATTACTTTTTGCTGCGCGCCCAGCAGGACCTCAACCAGGGCAAGACCACCGTCGGCGCCATGTTCACCGCCGTCAACCGCGACATCGCCGACAAAACGCTCGACTTCCTGCACCGCCAGGCCTACAGCGGCGGCATCGATTTCTTCCATAGCTGGAAGGACCGCAACTACTACGCCTCGGCCAACACCGTGTTCAGCCTGGTGCAAGGCAGCGCCACGGCGCTGCAGCGCACGCAGACCTCGGCGGCGCACTACTTCCAGCGCCCCGACGCCGACCACCTGGACTACGATCCCGGCCGCACGTCGCTCTCCGGCCACGGCGGCACCGTCGAAATCGGCCGCAGCGGCGGCAGCCCGCTGCGCTTCAGCGCCGGCGTGACCTGGCGCTCGCCCGGCCTGGAGCTCAACGACATGGGCTACCTCTCCCGGGCCGACGCCATCATGAGCTGGGCCTGGGCCGGCTACCGCATCTCCAAGCCGACGCTGATCTTCAACTCGCTCAGCGTGAACGTCAACGGCTGGACGGGCCACGACTTCAGCCTCGAACCGATCTTCGCTGGCGGCAACATCAACTTCTGGGGGCAGCTCAAGAACTACTGGAGCGTCTCCTGCGGCATCAACCGCCAGGGCACCGGCCTCTCGCAGGGGGCCCTGCGCGGCGGCCCCTACCTGCGCAACAGCGGCGGCTGGAACAACTGGTTCGGCATCGGCAGCGACACCCGCCGGCGCTTCACGGTGGAGGGCAGCGGCTGGTGGTTCAGCGCCGACGACCGCTCGCGGGGCAACTGGGGGACGGATGCCGCGCTGGTCTTCCGCCCCAGCAACGGGCTGTCGCTCTCGGTCGCGCCCGGATACTCCCATAACCAGAACCAGCTGCAATACGTCGCGACCACCACCGGCGACGATAGCCGCTATGTCACGGCCCGCCTGGCTCAGGATACGGTCTACCTGACCCTGCGCCTGAACTACAGCCTCACGCCCGAACTCTCCATCCAGTTCTACGGCCAGCCCTTCATCGCCAACGGCCGCTACGACGCTTTCAAGCGCATCGCCAACCCGCGCGCCAGCCTTTTCCAGGACCGCTTCCAGGCTTACGCCGGCGACGAGATCCAGTTCGACGCCAACAACAACGAGTACCAGGTCAGGGAAGCCATTGGCGACAAGTCCTATTCGTTCGCCAACCCCGACTTCAACGTGCTCGAGCTGCGCAGCAACCTGGTCCTGCGCTGGGAATACCGGCCCGGGGCTGCGCTGTACGTGGTCTGGAGCCAGGGCCGCGGCGACAACACCGGCCGCGACGAGTTCGACCTGGGAGCGGGCTTCCGCGACCTGATGCACCTGCCGTCGACGAACGTGTTCCTGGTCAAGTTCACCTACAATTTCAACCTGTGAAGCCAAGGGAAGAGCGAGGGAAGAGTCAGGGAAAGACAAAGGGAAGACAAAGTGGGAAAGATGTTCTAAACGCTTTTTTCCACTCTCTCTTCCCTTTTTCTTCCCTATCTCTTCCCTCTGCCTTTCCCTGAGCCGTTGCCCTCCCTCTGCTCCCGCCGCTTACCGCTTCCAGATTGGGGCCGAACAGTCGCCGAACAGGTGCCAGTGCTTGTAGAACGGCTCCGCTGTCGAGCGCTCGAATTCGGACATGACCCGCAGATTGGAAAAATAGCAGAGTTCGCCGATGGTGACGATCTGATCCTCGTAATACAGCTCCTTGAAGGCGACCCGCTGCGCCGCCATGGCCGGCCCCGAGTCGGTGCCGCGGCTGAAAGCCAGCATGCCGATGGCGCCCGCCGGCTGGTCGGTGGTGCCGGTCTTGAGAATCGCTTCGGCGAAGCAGTCCCCTCCGGCCCATTGAAAACTGCCGGTCGAGCACGCCGCGCCATGGATGAAAGGGAAGCTGCCGGCGAATGTGCGTAATTGTGGTATATCGCGGGTGGTGAACTCGATGCTGTGAAAGCCGTCTTCGGAGCCGTGGCTATTGTAGACGATCATGTTGGCGCCTTCATTCTCGACGGCATGCAGCAAATCCCCACGCGGATCGCGATCGGTCTGCAGCACCTGGACCACCCCCTCGAAATAAAGGGATTGGCTGCGCATGACCGCGGCGATCCCGGACGTATGATTCACCCCGTCGAACTCGGACGTCCCCACCACGATGGCCTTGCCTAGCCAGCCCCGGTCCGCGAACTCCCCCTTTTCATAGACCAGGAGCTTGGTGACGATGTTGCCGAGCTCGGCCGGGTTTTTGACCGACAGACGCGAGATCAGGGCGTCGCCGACCAGGTCGTCCCCCGCCAGCAGCGCATAGCTCGGGTCGGAAGGTGCGCCCTGGAAATACGGGCTGGGCACGTCCTCAATATCGCCCACCAGGATGATGAACTGCACGCCGCCGTTTTCGTATTTGCGCCGCAGCGTTTCCTGGATTGCCGCCGCTCCCAGGGGAGCCGCGGCCGTGTCTATGGCCACCCGCATCCCCAGGGAGGACTTGTATTGGATGAACGGCTGCAAGGCAGGCAGATACTTGTCCACGGTAATGATGATCATTTCATTGCCCTTGAAGCGGTCCAGGTCAATAGCGGCGATCGGATCCGGATCAGGGTCGATCGTCTCGTTCGTCTTGCAGAATGAACTGGTCAAAACAACCAGTAAAATGACGATGAGCCGAAGCGGCATCGCGAACCTTTTACATTTGCGCATGGTGGTTTCTCCTGTTGGAATCGAGTCGGAGCTCCGGATCATTGAATCGCTGAGGGTTGGCACAGGCGACATGACGTTCATCCCGGCATTCCGCTACCTGGGAGTGAACTTCCACACATCGCGGTTGTCGGAGGAGCCCGCGCCGTTGCCAAGGCCGACATAGCCCCTGGAATCGATCACGAAGCTCACCGCCATGCCGCGGCCGGAAGCGGGCAGGTCGGGCTGCCGGGTCCAGGCATTGCCTTGCGGATCGTATTCCCACAGATCGACGGGAAGGGTCATGGGCTGCTCGTATTGCACGCCCAAACCGATGTATCCCTTGTTGTTGATGGCGAAGCCCTGGGCGTAGCCGCGCGTCACGCCGGGGAAGTCCGCCCTTTTTGTCCAGGAATCGCCGGAGGGATCGTATTCCCAAAAATCGCCTATGGTCGTCCAGTCGACGCCGTCGATGCTGCCTGTCCCCATATAGCCCCGATTGCCGATCACAAAGCCGGCCGCCGAATTGACCCCCCAGCCGGGGAAATCGTTCTTCCTCGTCCAGGCGTCGGCTTGCGGGTCGAATTCCCACACATCCTTGAGGTGTACGCCAGATCTGCCACCGCCGACGATATACGCCTTCTGGCCGATGACCAGGGCGGTGGCCAGCAACCTGGCGCTGCCGGGGAAATCGGCCTTTTGCGTCCAGGCGTCGCTTGGCGGGTCATACTCCCAGACATCCTTGAGCAGGCCGATGCTGCCATTGTCGCCGCCCAGGCAGACATAGCCTTTGGCGCCGATGGCAAAACCGCTGGCATCCAGCCGCGGCGTTCCGGGAAAATCATTTTTTCGGGTCCAGGTGTTGCCGGCACCGTTGTACCGGTAGACCTGGGCGATCATACGATTGGACGCCATGCCGGAGATGACGTAGGCATCGCCGCCGATGACAAACGCCGCCGACCCCCTGACGGCGCCGCCGCCATAATCGGCCATCCGCAGCCATTGAGTGACGACCGGGTCCGGAGGGTCGGGCTCGTTGGCTCCCTTTTGACAGGCCAGATTGGCCAGCAGCGCCAGGGCGATAACCATTCCATAAAACAGACGTCTTGCTTCTCATGTTTTCTCCTTGTGATCTTTCCGTCACTTATCTTCCCGGGCGCCAGACCGGCAGGCTGGCCGATGCCGGGGCAGCGGTAGTGGTGACCCGCCGGACATTCGAACCATCGGCATTCATCACATAGATTTCTTCGTGCCCCGGGCCATCCGGGAGATCGGACTCGAAGACGATCTGCGTGTCATCCGCTGACCATTTCGGGAAGAAGTCAGAAAAGTTGTTGCGGGTTAATTGCATCATTCCGGTTCCGTCGGCATTCATCACGAAGATCTCGTATGAAAGGCCGTCGTTTACATTCCCGGTCGCCGCGGAAAAAGCGATTTTTCGGCCATCATGCGACCAGCTCGGAAAGGTTTCATTCATGGCCGTTTCGGTCAATTGTTGCTCATTGGAGCCATCGTCCGGCAGGTGTAAATCTCCTGATTTCCGGATTTTCCAGAAATGTAAACCAGCTGCGTGTCGTCAGGCGACCAATTCGCAAAAGCCCCATTGATCCCGAGGTTCTGCTGGTTGCTGCCATCGGCATTCATGATCCACAATTCAGCGCTGTCGATTCTGTTGTTGACCGTATCAGAAACCGGGTAAAAGCGATCCTTTGCCCATCCGGGGACCAGGCCGGCTCCGTATCGGTGACGCCGGCCGTGGTGGTCAGGCGAGTCAGCCCGCTGCCATCGATATTGAACACATAGATCGAGTCCGGGCCGTACCCCTGCACCGCCATCCTGGTGCCATCGGGCGACCAGTCATGGTGATTGCAGGCGATCGTGGCGGAAAAAAGCTGCTTGTTTTCGCTGCCGTCGACGTTGATGGTGTAAGTCGAACCGACGCTATTGTGCGTTCCCGGGTAGTAATGGTAGGCGATGTCACCGGCCGCAACTGCTGGTTCCGGCGGTTCCGGATCTGCCGCTGCCTTTTGACATGCCAGGGTGAGCAACGAACAGCGAAGTGATAAGGGTGATACGAAGCAAACGTTTTAACATCATGTTTTTCTCCATTAATTAGTATTCCGCGAATCTTCGCGGCTGATCAGACCAGGCATACGGGAAAACAGTGCTGCGCGCCCACAGCGACGTGGAAGTGCCGGTACGCCGCAGGTAATCAACGATCAAATCGGGAAAATGGTCCTCAAACTCTTCGACCGTCATGCCGAATGTCCTGGCGAATGGCTCGGCGCGAACTAGCCCGCTGTTCACCATGTCGGCGAACATGGCCTTGACGTCGAGAGCGTCCGGCCCGCCCCGCGGCTGTCCAGCAGGTAACGCACGGCCAGGCTGAAGGCGGGGTAGTACTCTCCCGTTCGCTCGTAAGGGACCGGTGAAATCCCCCCATTGGTGAATGGCGATCGGGTTGGTGTGATCGCTGCGGCCGTACCACTGTTCCCATTGTTCCAGGTTGGTGATCGGCGGGAAGGCGCCGCCGCTGATGTATTCGGCAATGCCTTCGGTGAACCAGACCTCGGGCCACGGCTCGCTGACCATCCCGCGCGCATCGAGCCCGAACAGCCACTGCATGACGTGCACGGTCTCGTGCTTGATCTCGCGGCGCAGCCAGAAGTCGTCGTTGCCCCAGCGCTGGAAGTTCAGCGAATCGTGGCCGTACAGGATGAACCCGAAACGGAAAGCCACCTGGTCGATGTCGGCGTCCTTGATCGAAAATATCTTGATCTTGCTGGTGCTGTCCGCAAAAGTAAGGCTAAGAGCATCGGTGCTTTCGAGGGCGAATGCCCGGAACAGTTCCGCCAGCGACTCCTCGGCCATTTTGGCGAAAATGACCCGGGCATCGTCGCTGGCGCTGTCGCTGAAAACCAGAAAATGGGGGCTCTCCAGGATGCGGTTGTCGTGGTCATGCTTGCGGCCATAAGCGTAAAAATCGATATCCCGCGTCCAGCCGATGGCGCTGGTCAGCCGGCTGTTGGCATAAACATATACGGCGTAGGTGGCCGCCGTATCGTCGGTCAACGAAGCCTTCATGATCTGGTCCGGCCCGGCCCCGATTTGCCAGGCGACGGAAGCCTCGCCGGCATTGTCGGTGACTGCTTCGCTTCTCCCCACGGCCCCGCCGCCGGCAACGACACGGAAATAAACCCTCTCCCCGGCCAGCGGGTTCCGGTCGTTGTCCAGCAAGCGGACGACGATCGGATCGGGCAGAAGGGCGTTCGCCGCTGCGGATTGGTTGTGTCCCGAAACCAGCACGAAGTCCGGCAAACGGGGATCGTCCCAATCGACGTCGCGGTTGCAGCCGGCAAAGGCGCCGCAGGCCAGCAGTAAGAGTAGGAGCGGCATTCGTTGCCTAGGCGCCTTCATCTTCATATTTCCTCCTCGGATCGTTTCAGCGGCTTTGCGTTACAACGCGAAAATCGTAATATGAAAAGAGGCTTCGCTCATGAAGAAAAACTACTTTTATGCAAAACAGGACTTTCTTCCTAGAAAAAGAGGGCTGATTTTCCGTCACCAGGACGATCCGCGTCCCGGTACTCCTACTTATTCCTTGCCGAGCTTCTTGAAAAAAGCCACCAGCTGGGCACGGTTTTTGATATCCAGCTTGCGGTATATGCTGTAGACGTGGTTCTTGACCGTGCTTTCGGCAATGAAGAGTTTGTTTTCAATTTCCTTGTTGCTGTTCCCGGCCAATACGAAAAGGATGATCTCCTGTTCCCGGGGGGAGAGGCCGAATTGTTCGCCGAATTTGCTCAAATCAGCTTTGCTTTTCAGTTTTCTCGCCAAGCGCTTGCGGCGGGTTTTATACAACGCAAAAAAGAGTGCCGCGATCAACGCGGCCGAGAGCGCCGCGAACCACCAGGTGCGCCAGAAAGGCGGCGCCACCACGATGCGCAGTGAGGTGCCAACTTCATTCCAGATGCCGTCGTTGTTGGAACCCTTGACGCGGAACACGTATTTTCCCGGTTTCAGGTTGGTAAGTGTCAGGCTGTGCGTATGGCCGAGATCGATCCACTCCTTGTTCAAGCCGTCGATGCGGTAGGCATAGCGGTTGGCGGCGGGATCATTGAAGCTCAAGGCGGCGAACTCGATGGTGAGCAGGGTATCCCGATACGACAGGTCAAGTTGCTGCCCGGGCATGATATCCCCTGCCAGGGAGTCATTCCTGGGGTAGACTTTTACCTCGGTGATGACCAGCGGGGGAATGACCGGGTTGTCCCTGATCCGGGCCGGGTCGAACATGTTGAAGCCGTTGACGCCGCCGAAAAACATGGTGCCGTCACGGCTCTTCAGAAAAGCCCCGCTATTGAATTCCAGGTCCTGGACACCATGGCTCAGCCCGTAGCTGTCAACGGCGCCGCTTGACGGATCGAAACGGCAAAGGCCGTGATTGGAACTCAGCCACAGCTTGCCGGCGCCGTCCTCTTCGATGCCATAGATGAAGTTGTTGGGCAGACCGTTGCGTTCCGAATGGTTGCGGAAGGTCTGGCTGGCCGGATCGAAGCGGTCCAGCCCGGAACCGGTGCCCAGCCAGAGAATTCCCTGCCGGTCCTCCAGGATCGACAAAACGGCATCGCTGGCGATGCTGTTGGCCGGTCCCGGCGTCATCGTGAAGGTTCTGAATGCCGCCGGCCGCCCCCCGGTCGTCTCCCCAGGCAGCAAGCGGTTCAGCCCGCCGCCGAGAGTACCGATCCAAATGGCTTTGCGGCTGTCCTGGAAGATGAAATTGATGTAATCGTCACTGAGGGAGCTCGCATTCAGGGGATCGTTTAAAAAATGTTCAAATGTTCCCGTCGCTTCATGGAACAGGCTGAGGCCATGCACGGTCGCGATCCAGAGATCTCCCCGGTCATCCACGAAAACCCGGCGGATGGTGTTGCTGATCGGGCCACGCGCAAAATCGCCTGGGGTAGCCCGCCATGACGTGAGGCGGCCACTGCGGGGGTCGAATCGTTTCAGGCCATTTTTCGTGCCCAGCCAGAGATCGCCGCTGGCGTGCATGCAGAGGCCGCGGATCGAGCTGTCGCCCTGAAACACCCCGGCCTGGGGGGGAAAGAAATGGCGGGTGAAGCGCCGCGTTTTCCGGTCAAAGGCATTCAGCCCGTTTTTGGTGCCGATCCAGATGATGCCGTCGCCATCCTCGCAGAACGAATACACCCAATTGTCGCTGAGGCTGTTGGCATCAGCCGCCAGGTGCCGGTAATGGGCAAAGCGGGTCTGGTCTTGATGAAGAGCATTGATGCCGCTGGATGTTCCCACCCAGAGCGTACCGGCCCGATCGCGATACAATTCGAGGATGCCGTCGCTGTTCAGACCCGCCGGATCAGCCGGGCGGTGCTGCAGCTTGATCATGGAGCCGGCGGCGGTGTCGAGAAGGATCAAGCCGCGCCCGGTGGCGACATACAAGGTGCCGGCAGCGTTTTTATGCAGGCTTCTCACGAAAAAATCGCTGCTGTTGGGGGGAAGGTCATGATTGGCGAGGCTGCGCGTGAATACCCCGGAGCCCGGATCGAAGCGGTCCACGCCGCCATTGGACCCAAGCCAGAGGGAGCCGTCGCTGTCCGGGCATATGGCCGTGATGAAGTTCGCGCTGGCATCGGCTGCGTTCACTGCGGAATTGCTGAAATGGCGGAACTCGTTCCGCACGTGATCGAAACGATCGAGTCCCAGAAACGTGCCCGCCCACAAATCGCCTTTTTTGTCGATGGCCAGGGAGGCGACATAGTTGTTGGCAATGCCCTTTTTGGGGTTGGCATCGACCTTGTAGCAGCGGAACGATCCCCGGCCGGGATCCAGGGCATTCAACCCGTCCGCCGTCGCGACCCACAGCGTTCCCCGTTCATCTTCGCGGATGGCACGAACGGTGTTGCTGCTGATGCTGCCGGCAACCCCGGCATCATGAACAAAATGCCGGAATTGCCCCGTTTTCCGGTCGAAGCGATTCAAACCGCCACCGATGGTACCGATCCAGATGACCCCTCGACGATCTTCGATCAAGGCGCTGATGTTGCTGGCGCTCAAGCCCTGGGAATCGTGCTTGTCGGCCTTGAAGACGGTGAAGCGGTGGCCGTCGTAGCGGTTCAAGCCATCCTGGGTGCCAAACCACATGAAACCCCGGCTGTCCTGAAGGATCGCTGTCACCGAGTTCTGCGACAACCCGTCGGCAGGGGTGAGGTGCTGAAAACGAGGCTCGCTGGCGCCGGTCGCGGCCAACATGAAATAAAAGGCAAAGAATAAAATGATGGCCAAGACAGCGGTTGCACGTTTCATGACGGGGGCATTTTATCATGGCCGTTCAGGCAAGACCAGACCCGGGGGGCTGCCCGGAGACATCGCTGCCTTCGGGTGCCATTTCGCTCCTTCTTTCCTCCCTGCCGCCCCAGCCTTCCCTTGACTAAACCTTCCGTCTCTGTTAGATTGAATGACAGCCTCACGACCCAAGGGAGAGAACAATGGCCCAAACCACGATAGAAAGCAAAGACAACAAGATGGCCGTCCTGATCGACGGCGACAACGCCCAGGCCTCGCTGCTGAACAAGATGCTGGCCGAGATCGCCAAGCACGGCTCGGTGACCATCCGCCGCATCTACGGCGACTGGACCACGCAGAACATGCACTCCTGGAAGGACGCCCTGCACATGCACGCCGTGCAGCCCATCCAGCAGTTCCGCTACACGGTGGGCAAGAACGCCACCGACAGCGCCCTGATCATCGACGCCATGGACATCATGCACCGCCGCCTGGTGGAGGGCTTCTGCATCGTGTCGTCGGACAGCGACTACACGCGCCTGGCGACGCGCATCCGCGAGGAGGGCTTCTTTGTCATGGGCATCGGCCAGAAGAAGACTCCCAAGTCGTTCGTCAACGCCTGCGACATCTTCATCTACACCGAGAACCTGGCGCCGCAGCGCCGCGAAAGCAAACCGCGTCCGGAGCGGGGCCGCGACCGCGGCCGCGGCAGCAGCCGCCGGGTCGAATCCCATGAGCCGCAGCAGCCGCAGTCCCAGGAGCAGCCGCAGGAGCAACCCCAGGAACAGCCGCAGCAGCAGGCTCTCTACGCAGGCACCGATCCCATGCCGCTGCTGCGCGAGGCCTACGAGATGGTATTGCAGGAGAACGGCTGGGCCAACCTGGGGCCCATGGGCAAGGCGCTGCAGCAGCTCGACCCGGGCTTCGACCCGCGCAGTTTCGGCAAACGCCAATTGTCGTCGTTGATCATATCCCTTCCCGATTTCGAAACCCGCCGCAACGAGGAGGACGCCTCTGGCGGCATCTGGGTCAGGCTGAAGGAACAGGCTCTATAAATTTTTCGCCAAGCGAAAAATCCCAGTGTTAGTGTTAGTGATAGTGTTAGCAAGAGTGTCAACTGAACTAACCCGAGTTCATTTCTTTGCTGTTTCTAACACAAACACAAACACTAACACTTTCTGAAAGAACGCAAGAAAAGCCCGCCCCAATTGTCTAAAGGGTATGACAATGAACATGAAAAAATTATTTCTGCTGATTATACTGCTTGCCGGGTTCGCGCAACTGTTCCCATGCGATGTGTACATGGAGACTGCAGCGGTCGCCGGCAATGCCAAAAACAAGATCCAGGTCAAGCTGTTCGTCGAGTTCATCCACAAGCGCTGTCCGGTGAAGATCGATGAGACCAGGCTGGACGCCAAGAACGTAATCATCGAGAAGCAGGGCCAGTGGAAAAAGATCGATGTTTGCCTATATGAAAAAGACCTGGTCGTCGCCCTGAACAAGAAGGGCCAGGGCGAGATCCGCGTCCTGCGCGAGTGCCCGAAGACCGGCCTGCAGGAAGAGGTACTGGGCATCGTCCGCATCTGACCCCTAGGACACGGCGCCAGCCGCCGAATCGATTATCCGTTATGCGTGAACGAGCTTCCGGAACTCCGTTATGCGTTATGAGAAAGAAAAAGGCGCAATCCTTTCTTTCAAATAACGCATAACGCATTACGTAGTTTTCGGCACGATCACTACCACTATCCCCAACTAGGCGAACAGCCGCTTGAGCCGCTTGCCCAATGTGAGAAAATCGTCCAGACCGTGGAATTCCAGCTCAAGATTGCCGCCCTCGAACAACTGCACGCCGGGAAGCGGCCTGGCCGGCGGCTCCAGTTCGCGGCCGGCGTCCAGCAGCACGCGGTCGGGATGCACGTCGGCCCTGACCCAGCCGTAGAGGCGGGCAAAGAGCTTGACGGCGCCGACGTAGAAGATCTTTTCCATGCCCGCCGGCGGCTGGCCGTAGCGGTCCTGAAGTTCGCTTCTCAGCGCTTCCAGTTCCTCGCTCCGGCGCGCCTCCAGTATGCGGCGGTAGGCGGCGATGCGCTCGGGCGTGGCCGCGATGTACTCCTCGCCGATGGCGTAGGGGAAATGCACGTGCAGGGCCAGCTCCTTCTCCTCCGCGGCCTCGCCCTTGAAGCCGCGGATGGTCTGGCGCAGCAGCTCCAGGAAATAGTCGTAGCCCAGCGCCTCGACGTGGCCGTGCTGGCGGTTGCCGAGCAGGGCGCCGGCGCCGCGCAGCGTCAGGTCGAACTCGGCCAGTTTGTAGCCTGAGCCCAGCTCGGAGAACTCGCGGATGGCATCGAGCCTTTTTTTGGCCAGTTCGCTCACCGCCCCCTTGCGGTCGTCGACCAGGAACCAGGCGAAGGCCTGGCGCGTGGAGCGGCCGATGCGGCCGCGCAGCTGGTACATCTGCGTCAGCCCCAGGCGGTCGGCATTCAGTACGATCATGGTGTTGACGCGCGGGATGTCGATACCGTTCTCGATGATGGTGGTGGAGAGCAGCACGCGGAATTTGCCGGCGATGAAGTCCATGAGGTTCTTTTCGATGGTCGCCGTCGGCATCTGGGCATGGACCACGGCGATCGGCACATCGGGGAGCCAGGAGGCCAGCTGGTCGCGGAAATGGTAGATGCGCTCGATGTTGTTGTGGACGATGAAAACGGCCCCGTCGCGCTCGACCTCGTTGAGCACGGCCGACACCACGGCCTGGCGCGAGAACAGTCCGACGAAGTTGCGGATGGCCAGGCGTCCCAGCGGCGGCGTCTGCACCAGCGAGATATCCTGCAGCCCGGAGAGGGCCATGGAGAGGGTGCGCGGGATGGGGGTGGCCGAGAGGGTCAGCACGTCGATGGTCTCGCGCCCCTTCTTGAGCTTCTCCTTCTGGAACACGCCGAAGCGCTGCTCCTCGTCGACGATGAACAGGCCCAGGCGCTTGAACTCCACCCCTTTGGCCAGCAAAGCGTGCGTGCCCACCACCAGGTCGATGGCGCCGCTCGCGAGCCCGGCGACGACGCGCTTCTTTTCCTTGCCGGAGACCAGGCGCGACAGCATGCCCAGGCGCAGCGGGTAGCCGGCCAGGCGACGCTCGAAGTTGCGGTAGTGCTGCAGCGCCAGGATGGTCGTCGGGCAGAGGAATGCCACCTGGCGGCCGTTGGCCATGGCGCGCAGGGCGGCGCGCAGCGCCACCTCGGTCTTGCCGAAGCTGACGTCGCCGCAGATGAGGCGGTCCATGGGAAAATCGGCCTCCATGTCGGCCAGCACCTGGCGGATGGCCTGTTTCTGGTCCTCGGTCTCCACGAAGAGAAAATCCTGCTGCAGCTTTTCCTCCAGCTCGGGAACCGGCGCCAGCGCCGTCTTGCGCACCGCCTTGCGCATGGCGTAGAGGTCGAGCAGCTCGCGGGTGTAGGTGACGATGGCCTTGCGGGCGCGCTCGGTCTTGGCCTGCCAGGTCTTGCCGCCCAGGCGATCCAGCGCCGGCGCGGCGCCCTCGCTGCCGCTGTAGCGCTTGAGCACCTCCAGCTCGTGCAGCGGCACGTAGAGGAACTCGCGGTCCAGGTACTCGATCTTGAGGAACTCGGCCGAGGTGTCCTCGAGGCGCAGGCGCTTGATGCCGGCGAAGCGGCCGATGCCGTGGCGGCGGTGGACCACCCAGTCGCCCTCGGCCATGTCGCGCAGCTGCTCTTCCGGCGGCGCCTGGCGGTTGCGGGTCTCTTTGGCAACGGGGCGGTAGATGCGGCCGCTGAGGCAGACGATGCCGAGCAGCGGGTTCTCGAACGAACAGGGGATGTTGAAGAAATGGCATTCCAGCCGCGGCAGCCCGGCGCGCAGGTTCTCCAGCAGCCGCGCGTCGGCGGCGTAGGCCAGCAGCCGGTACCCCAGTTGTTCCTTGCGCTGCAGCTCGGCGATGTCGGAGCCGTCCAGGTCGGTAATGGCCTTGGGCAGGACGCGCACCTCGACCGCCGCCCCGGCGTCGACGGCAAAGTCGACCAGGTCGATCACGCGCAGGCCGGCATGGGGGAAGGCGAAGACTGCGTCGACTTCGGGCACGGCGTTGCGGTCGCCGCTGACGGCCTCGCGGATGCGGCGGAAGTTGTCCAGCAGCTTGCGCCGCTCGTCCTCGATCTGCTTCCAGTTCGAGGCCAGCAGCCGGCAGCCCGGCAGCAGCTCGGTCAGGTAGGCGTAGTGCTCCGGACGCGCGGGCAGCGCGCCCGCCGCTTCGTGAAAATAGCGGTTCTCGCCGATGGGGACCGAGGCGACTGTGCCGGTGGAGCGCTGCGTCTCCAGGTCGAAGCTGCGCAGCGAGAGCAGGCGCCGCCCCTCGAACTCCAGGCGCACCGGCTGGGCGGCCGCCACCGGGAAAACGTCGAGGACGTTGCCGCGCCAGGCCAGGTCGCCGCCGATCTCCACCGCCTCGCGCGCCTGGTAGCCCAGGCCGGTCAGCTTGGCGATCAGTTCGCCGCGCTCCCACAGGTCCCCGGAGCGGATCTCCAGCACGCCGGCGCCGTCAGCGCCCGCTTTTTCGAGGCGGATGGAGAGCGCCGCCAGCGTCGACAGCACGATCATCTTCCGGCCCACTGCCAGGTCGGCCTGCAATTGCTGCTTGGCCGCGATGCGCCGGGCGTCGCTGGCGGTGTTGATGTAGGGGTCCTCGAAGGGCAGCAGGTGGGAATGGACGGGCACGTCGTCGAGCCCGAGCAGTTTCAGCCACTGGGCGAGCTTTTCCGTTTTCTCGTCCAGGGGCTCGTTCTCGCCGACCAGCCATATGACGCTCCCCTCGAACTTGGCGAAAATGGCGGCCACGGCGAGCTCGCGCGCCTCGCGGTCCACGACGGCGACCTCGACGCGGCGGCGGCGCGAGTCCAATTTCTCCCAGAAAGCTGGGCTGAGAACCTCTTGGGGCATGATGCCATTATAGCACCATAGTAATAAGTGAAAAGTGAAAAGTAAAAAGTGAAATGGAACAGCAAGATCTCTACCCTGCGCGCTTCCGCTTCCGTTTTTCATAGCCGCGCGAGGGGTCCCGCGAAAGCGAACGAAACGGAGGCGCAGGGAACCAAAATATCGAGGGCGGATGGCCGAACGGCCAAATGACCACTGTTTGAGTCCCGCGCCAGCGGGACGAGTTGGTCATTTGAATCCGCCCGAGATCCTTTTGGTCTGCGCCGGAGTGGTGAGCGTCTCGGTCCCCTGGCGCTGTTTTCCTCACGTTTCACTATTCACTTTTTACTTTTCACTGAATTGACTTCCCTGCCTTGAACGGCTAAAATTGATCATCATGAAGCGGCTGCGCATCGATTTTCCCCAGAAGGATTTTTTCGTCTCCATTTTCGGCACCGCCGTTTACGTCGTGGGCGGCACGGTACGCGACCGCATCCTCTACAAAAAGCCCGCCCCTGACCAGGACATCGACCTGCTGGTGACCGGCATGGGCTACGAGCAGATCGCGGCCAAGCTGGAAAAACTAGGCAAGACCGATACCGTCGGCAAGAGTTTTGCGGTGCTTAAATTCACCCGCGCCGGGCGCACCTTCGACATCGCCGTGCCGCGCCGCGACCGCAAGAAGGACGGCGAAGCCCACGGCCACAAGAACTTCGACGTCCAGTCAGGGCCGCAGGTCACGCTCGAGGAGGACCTCGGCCGTCGCGACTTCACCTGCAACTCCATCGCCGTCCGCCTCTCTGACGGCCTGATCGTCGACCCGTACCACGGCGTCGAGGCCATTGCCGCCAGGCGCATCGCCATGACCTCGCCGGCCAGCTTCAGCGACGACCCGCTGCGCGTCCTGCGCGCCGCCCGGTTTGCCTCGGTGCACCGCTTCGCCGTGGACAAGGCCATCTACGCCAAGGCCCGCCAGGTGCCGCTGGGCGAACTCAGCGCCGAGCGCGTCGCCGACGAGCTGTCGCGGCTGCTGCTCGAGTCGCCGCAGCCTGCGCTGGGCCTGCGCGAATACCATCGTCTGACCGTCCTCGACCAGCTCTTTCCCGAGCTCGCCGTCCTGGCCCTCACCATCCAGGACGCCCACTTCCATCCCGAGCATGACGAGCAGGGCCACCACTCGGTCTGGGCCCACACCCTGATCACCGTGGACATCGCCGCCAGGCTGGCGCAGAGCGAGCGCCTCGATGAACCGCGCGCCCTGGCCCTGCTGCTGGCGGCGCTGCTCCACGACTGCGGCAAGGCCGCCACCACCTCCTGGGAGTTCAAGCGCGGGCGCATGACCGTCACCTCCGCCTTCCACGATTCGCGCGGCGTCAAGCTGGCCGAAGCGGTGCTGGCGCGGCTGCGCCTGGACAGCCGCCAGGGCCTGCCGCTGAAGAAGATCGTGCTGAAGCTGATCCAGCAGCACCATCGCATCTTCGAGCTCTACCGCAACCGCGACGAGATCACCTTCAAGGCCGTGGCCCGCGCCGTCAAGGACATGGACGGCGAGGACCGGCTGCTGCTGCTGCTCGACTTCGCCGACCGCCGCTCGCGCGCGGCCCGGCCGCTCGCCTTTCGCAAGCTGGACGAGATCGCCCTCTGGTTCGAAGCCCGGAAAGAGGAGTTCCGCATCAGCCAGGAGACGATGCAGCCGCTGCTGCTCGGCCGCGACCTGCTCGCCCTGGGCGTGCCCGCCGGCCGCCAGATGGGCGCGCACCTGAAAAGGCTCTACGAGCTGCAGCTCGACGGCGCCTTCCGCACCCGCGAGCAGGGGCTGGCCCTTTTCCGCCGCGAATTGAAGCAGGCAAAGCCGCCGGTGAAAAAATGAAGCTCTATTTGCGCAACGGCTTCCTGGAAAAGGCCGAGCCGCTGATCATGGGCATTCTCAACATCACCCCCGACTCCTTTTCCGACGCCGGCCGTTTTTTTGAGCCCGCCGCCGCCATGGCCCACGCCCGCGCCATGGTCGAGGCCGGCGCCGACATCATCGACGTCGGCGGCGAAAGCACCCGCCCCGGCGCGGCGCCTATCGGCCTGGATGAAGAGACCGACCGCGTGCTGCCGCTGATCGCCAGGATCAGGGAGGAGACGGGCGCCCTGGTGTCGATCGACACCAACAAGGAAGAAGTGGCGCGCCTGGCCGTGGAAGAGGGCGGCGCCGACATCGTCAACGACATCTCGGCCTTTCGCTTCAGCGAGCGCATGGCCACGGTGGTGGCCGAGCTCAACGTGCCGGTGGTGCTGATGCACATCCGCGGCACGCCGGAAACGATGCAGCAGGACCCGTCCTACGCCGACGTCATCGGCGAAATCAGCGAGTATTTCCAGGAGCGTATCGATTACGCCCTGGGCCGCGGCGTCAAGAAGGAAAAGATCATCCTCGACCCCGGCATCGGCTTCGGCAAGCGGCTGGAGGACAACATCGCCATCATCCGCCACCTGAAGCGCTTTGCCGAGTTCGAGCTGCCGCTGCTGGTCGGGCTGTCGCGCAAGGCGTTCCTCGGGGCCCTGGGCGGCGAGAAGGTGCCCGAAAAGCGCGAGGCGGAGACCATCGCCGCCAACCTGGTCGCGGCGCGCAACGGCGCCGCCATCCTGCGCGTCCACGACGTTGCCGCGACGGTCAGGGCGCTGAAGGTCTGGCAACGCCTGGCCGAATAGCCTGTTTGCCCGTTCTGCGGGTAATGATCAACCGGGCGCCGGCCGCGCCCGTGAATTTCCCAGGAGGCCCCATGAAAAAACAGACGCTGGCTTGTCTCTGGCTGATCGCGATCCTGGCCGCCCCGCTGGCAACGGCGACAACGCCAATGCCCGACCTGGCCGCCCTTTTCCCGACTCCGGAGGGGTGGAGCCGTGACGGGGCGACCGAGTTGTTCCAACCCGATAACCTCTATGAACACATCAACGGCGCCGCCGAAAATTTCCTGGCCTGCGGCTTCGAGCTCCTGGCGGTGCAGAACTACGTCAACCCGGAGCGCCAGGCCGTCACGGCCGAGATCTATTTCCACGGCTCGCCGGAAAACGCGTTTGCCATCTACGGTTCGGAAAAACCGCTGGCCGGCGACTACCTTTCGCTCGGCAGCGAGGGCTATGCCGAGGAAGGAGTGCTGAATTTCATCAGCGGCGCTTATTACGTCAAGCTGAACGGCTTCGACCTCGGAGCGAAGGGGGCTGCAGGTGCTGCGGTCGCTGGCCGAAAGGATCGCCGCGAGCATCAACGGCGGCAGCACTCTGCCCGCCGCGCTGGCCGCTTTTCCCGTTGCCAACAAGGTCGCCCGCAGCGAACGCTACTTCACCGGCAATTTCCTGGGCCACGAATTCCTCAGCGCCGCCTTCAGCGCCGACTACGAAACGAAAGGGAAGCGCTGCAAGCTGTTCATCATCAAGACCGCAAGCGCGGCGGACTCCCGCTCCCTGCTGCGGCGCTGGCTGGCCCTGGACAAGGGACGCGGCGCGGCGGAGGCGGACGCGCCAACGGGGAACCTGGTCATCAACGACCCCTACAACGGCCCGGTCAGCGTCGCCTGGCATGAGCAACACATCTGGGGCGGCGTAGGTCAGGGCGAGGAGATGGAAGCGCTGATCAGAGAATTGGGAACCAACCTTACGGGGAAGAAAGAGAAGTAAGTCTCGGTCTACGGTAGACGGTCAACGGTTAACGGTAGAAGAAGTAATTGTAAGAAATAAAATTCCAAATTCCAAACTCCAAACAAGCTCTTAGCACCTGTCCAAATGACCAAAACAGAACGGAGACCGTGCGCGTCTTTGGGTCATTGGATTTGGGATTTGGAATTTATGTAGTTTCTTAATTTTGCTTTAGCCTTCTTGCCTTTTTTCCGTCTACCGTCAACCGTTCACCGTATGCCGTCTAAGAATTGATCTCCTTGAAGATCTCCTCCCAATTGTCGGATTTTTTCAGCTCGGCGAAAATGGTCGTCCACTGCTCCTGAACGTCGAGGATGAAGTCGATCACCTCGCGCACGGCGCCGCGGCCGCCGTAGCGCTTGGCGATGTAATGGGAGACGCGCTTGATCAGCGGGTGGGCGTCGCCCACGGCGGCGGCAAACCCGACCATGCCCATCACTTCCGCGTCGCCGATGTCGTCGCCGATGTAGGCCACTTCCTCTTTTTCCAGGCCGTACTTCTTCAGCAACTCGAAAAACGGGATGGTCTTGTTGTAGACGCCCTCGTAGTACTCGTCGACCTGCAGCTCCTCGGCCCGCTTCTTGACCTGCTTGGAGGTCTTGCCGGTGATGATCGCCGTCTTGATGCCGGCCAGGCGGGCGAAGATGACCCCGGTGCCGTCCTTGACGTCGAACGACTTGATCGACTGGCCGTTGGGCATCATGAAAAAGCGCCCGTCGGAAAGCGTGCCGTCCACGTCCATGATGATCATCTTGATCTTTTTGGCCAACTCTTTCTGGTCCATCATATCATCTCCGTTCTCCATAGGTCGTGCAGGTGCAGGAGTCCGCGCAGCCGGTTCTTTTCGTCGACGACGATCAGCGAAGTCACCGCCCGGTCTTCCATGATCTTCAACGCTTCGACCGCCATTTTTTCCTCGCTGATGCACAGCGGGGCGGCGGTCATGCAGGACGAGGCCCGGGCCTTGGAAAAGTCCGTCCCCTTCAGGAAGAGGCGGCGCAGGTCACCGTCGGTAATGATGCCGGCCACGCGGTCGCGATCTCGGACCACGATGGCCACGCCGAACTTCTTGTCATTGATGGTGTTGATCACGCCCTTCATGCGGGCGGCGACGTCGGCCACGGGCAGCTGCCTGCCTTTGTGCATCAGGTGCTTGACCTTGAGCAGCTTCTTGCCGATCTGTCCGCCCGGGTGGAAATAGCGGAAATCGTCTTCGCTGAAGCCGCGCTTCTCCATCAGGGCGATGGAGAGGGCGTCGCCGATGGCCAGCGCCAGGGTCGAGGAGGCCGAAGGCACCAGCCCGATCGGACAGGCCTCCTTTTCGACGCTGCAGTCGATGAAAACGTCGCTCTGCCGCGCCAGGGTCGAGCGCGGGTTGCCGACCAGGGCGATCATCTTGATGCCCAGGCGCTTGATGTAATCGAGCATGCGCGTGACTTCGCCGGTCTCCCCGGAAGTGGAGAGGACGATCACCACGTCCTCGGGATGAATGATGCCGATGTCGCCGTGGATGGCCTCGGCGGGGTGCAGGAAAACGGCCGGGCTGCCGGTGGAGGTCATGGTGGCCGCGATCTTGCGCCCGATCAGGCCCGACTTGCCCATACCGGTGACCACGACCTGGCCGCGGCAGCCGAACAGGATGTCGACGGCGGTCGCGAAGCGCTGATCGACGCGCTGGAGGGCTTTTAAAATGGCATTGGCTTCGGTCTGCAGAACTTTCTTTCCCGTTTCAATGCTGCCCATTACGCAAGATTATACAACTTCTGCAGGCGGATTAAAAGGGGGCGCAGCTCGCCCAGGGGCAGGGAATTCAGGCCGTCCGACAGGGCTTGGGCCGGACGGGGATGCACTTCGAGGAAGACGCCGTTGGCGCCGGCGGTGACCCCGGCGGCGGCCATCATGGGGATGAAGCGCGGGTCGCCGCCCGAAACGCCGGCGGCGGAACTCGGGCGCTGCACCGAGTGGGTGGCGTCCATGACCACCGGGCAGCCGCTCTCCTTCATCAGCGGGATGGAACGGAAATCGACCACCAGGTTGTTGTAGCCGAAGAACGTGCCGCGCTCGGTGAGCATGACGCGCGGATTGCCGGCCTGGGCGACCTTGTTCTTCGCCAGCAGGATGTCGGCCGGGCTCATCATCTGGCTCTTCTTGATGTTCAGCGGCAGGCCGGTGCGGGCCGCGGCCAGCAGCAGGTCGGTCTGGCGGCTGAGAAAGGCCGGGATCTGCATGACCGAAAGGACCGGGGCAGCCTGGGCGGCCTGCGCGGGCTCGTGGATGTCGGAGAGGACGGGGACGCCGATCTCTTCCTTGATGCGCGCCAGGATGGGCAGCCCTTTTTCCAGGCCGGGGCCGCGCGCCGAGCTGATGGATGAGCGGTTGGCCTTGTCGAAGGAGGCCTTGAAAATATAGGGCATGCCGAGATCGGCGGCAATCTTCTTGACTTCGACGGCGATCTCGCGGGTAAGCCCCTCGTCCTCGATGACGCAGGGCCCGGCGATCAGGAAGAGCTTGTCGTCCGTGATTTCCAGACCGTCGACCTTGAAGAACGTCTTCATAAGGACGATTTTAGCAGTATTTGCCGAAAAGGGCAAGGAATATCGGGGCTTGGTGAAAAGTGAAATGTGAAAAGTAAAAAGTAAAAGAGAAAATGCCGGACAAATAACTTCTCAACTCTTGGTTTTCAACCTTTCACTTTTCACTTTTTACTTTTCACTTAATTTATATAACGATCTTTTCCTTGTATTCGCCGAAGACGGCGCGCATCTGGTCGGCGATCTCCTGCAGGGTGGCGTAGGCCTTGACCGCTTCCAGGATCGGCGGCATGAGGTTGTCGTCGGCAACGGCAGCGGCTTTGACCTTGGCCAGGGCTTTCTTCACGGTGGCGTTGTCGCGCTCCTTCTTGGTCCTGGCCAGGCGCTGCTTCTGCAGCGCTTCGCCCTCGGGCGAGACCTTGAGCGTCTTCAGGTGCGACAGGTCCTCGTTGACCTGGAACTGGTTCTGGCCGACGATCACCTGGTCGCCGCTGTCGATCTCCTTTTGGTAGGCGTAGGAGCTGTCCTGGATCTGTTTCTGCGGGTAGCCGGCCTCGATGGCCGCCAGCATGCCGCCCATTTCCTCGATCTTGTCCAGGTACTTCCACACTTCGCGCTCGATCTCGTTGGTCAGCGCCTCGACGTAGTACGAGCCGGCCAGCGGGTCGATGGTGTCCGCCACGCCGCTCTCGTAAGCGATGATCTGCTGCGTCCTCAGGGCCACGCGCACCGAGTCTTCCGTGGGCAGGGCCAGCGCTTCGTCCATGGAGTTGGTGTGCAGGCTCTGGGTGCCGCCCAGCACGGCGGCCAGCGCCTGCAGAGTGACGCGCACCACGTTGTTCATGGGCTGCTGCGCGGTCAGTGTCACGCCGCCGGTCTGGGTGTGGAAGCGCATCAGCTGCGATTTTTCGCCGGCCTGGAACTTCTCCTTCATGATCTTGGCCCAGATGCGGCGCGAGGCGCGGAACTTGGCCACCTCCTCCAGCAGGTTGTTGTGGCTGGCGAAGAAGAAGGAGAGGCGCGGCGCGAACTCGTCGACCTTCATGCCCGCGGCCAGCGCCGACTTGACGTACTCGATGGCGTCGGCAAAGGTGAAGGCCAGCTCCTGGACGGCGGTCGAGCCGGCCTCGCGGATATGGTAGCCGCTGATGGAGATGGTGTTCCACTTGGGCACGCGCTCCTTGCAGAACGAGAAGATATTGGAAATGACGCGCAGCGAGGGCTTGGGCGGATAAATGTAGGTGCCGCGGGCGATGTATTCCTTGAGCAGGTCGTTCTGGATGGTGCCCGAGAGCTGGTCGAGGGCGATGCCCCTTTTCTCGGCCACGGCCAGGTACATGGCCAGAACGATGGCCGCCGAGGCGTTGATGGTCATCGACACCGACACCTTGTCCAGGGGGATCTCGGCGAACAGCAGTTCCATGTCGGCCAGGGTGTCGATGGCCACCCCGACCTTGCCCACCTCGCCGTCGCACAGGGCGTTGTCCGAATCGAGGCCGATCTGCGTGGGCAGGTCAAAGGCCACGCTTAAGCCCGTCTGCCCCTGCTCCAGCAGGTAGCGATAGCGCAGGTTCGACTCCTCGGCCGAGCCGAAGCCGGCGTATTGGCGCATGGTCCAGAACTTGCCGCGATACATGGTCGGCTGCACGCCGCGGGTATAGGGATAGGCCCCGGGATAGCCCAGGTCCTTTTCATAATCGAGGCCCTGCACGTCTTCGGGGTCGTAGAGGCGCCGCACCGGGAGCGAGGTCGCCTTGAACGACTCCTTGCGCTCCTTGTTCTTGTCCAGCGTCCTTTTTAAAATGCGTTCTTCCCATTCATTTTTTTTCATGGCGGAAAACCTCTTTTAGACTAAAAAAGATCTATTTGGAACTCGATGCCGCAGGGGGCGAAATACTCCCATCCGGCGCGCGATCCGTTCATCATCGATCGTTCCCGAACGGAAAATAATTGCTTAGATCCGGGATTTTCTTGAAAAGGTGTCCTTGGCCCCTTCGACGAAAGTCTTGGCCTTTTCGCCGAGCTTGTCGACCTCGTCCTTGACCTCGCCGCCAAGCTTCTCGGAAAAATCCTTGATCTGCTTGCGGGTCTCCTTGCCGGACTGGGGAGCGAACAGCAGTGCCAGGCCGGCGCCGATGGCGGCTCCGGACAGAAAACTGAAGAACATCTTGCTGCCAGTATTTTCACTCATTTATCTACCTCCTTTGATCTTCTTTACCAGGTTCCAGCCCATGCGGATGGCCGGCAGGAAGGCCAGCAGCCCGACCGAGCGCCGCAGCACGTTCTGGCTGATGAACTGCAGGGCATCGCCGGCATGCTCCACCGTGCGCTTGGATTGGGAGAGGACCATGTCGACCTTTTCCAGCCGGTCCTCGGCGATAGAGGAGAGCCTCTTGGCTTCCCGCGCCAGGTCGCGCACTTCCAGGGAGGTCTTTTCCAGGTCCGCCATCAGCGCTTTGAACTGCTGGATGGCCGGCACCAGGGTGATGACCAGCAAAAGGAATCCCAGGGAAAAAACGAGGGCGACTACGAAAACAATGACCAGGACTGGTGTGCTCATGATGATCTCTTATTTGTTATTATATGTAAAAGCGGCCGCTTGTCAATGTTTCGGCGATTTTTTCAGCTGGCGCAGCAGTTTTTCCGCCGCTTCCCGGCTTTTTACGGTTAGGGTGACCTGGACCTCCCCGCTGGCGAACAGCGGCGCGTGGGTGAGCGCCAGACCGCCGCTTGCCTCGGCCTTGCGGCGCCAGGCGCGCCATTCCTTTTCCCGGCGCGTCAGCTCGGGGTAGCGCCGCGCCTGCAGGGCAACCAGCACTTTTTCCTGCGGCATCTCCCCCTTCAGCAGCCGCTGCAGGCCGAGGCCAAGCAGCACTTTGGCGACCGGCTTGCGGTCACGGAAGGCGATCTCTTCCAGCATTTGCGCCATCTGCCATTGCCGGCTCTCGGAAAAGCCGCAGGCCTGGAAGATCTCCAGCTGCGCCAGCCGGTCGCCCTCCGCCTGCCCGGCCAGCTTCAAGGCCGTGCGCAGGCCGAGGCGGCCGGGAGCCAGGCAGGAGCGGAATGGCGCGCCGAGAAGGATGTCCAGGCGCAGCCGCAGCTCGTCGTCGAGCGCGAAACCCAGGGGGGCGCGGCGCCGGATCTCCGCGTCCGCGAGCAGCGGCGAGATCTTTTTCAGGAAGAGCAGCTTCTCGTAGAGGTTCAGGCCAAACAGGCGTTCCAGCATGTTGAAATTCAGCAGCAGGCACTCGGCAACCGGCAGGTTCACCTGCAGAACGTTGAAGCGGACGGCGCCGCCGCGGCGCAGCAGCCTCAGGCGGTCGTGGCCACACACGATGCGCAACCGTTCGTCGACAACGAGCAGCGGCAGCCCGGGGAACCTGTCGGCGATGCCCTGCCAGCGCTCCGGCACCGGGGGATACGTGAACGCGTAGACGTCGTCGTGTACGATGTCGGAAAGTCGCAAGTCGATCAGTTTCATGGCCGCGCCTCATGCGCCGGACGTTGGGAGGCTCCGTATGCCGGCTGCGGCCATTGTAGCGCTTCACGGGGGCGATGGCAAAAAGCGGCTGCCGGCTTTCTTGCCCCGGGATTTTAGTATAGAATCGGGGCATGAAAGAAAAGCGCAGCAAGGAAAAGATCGCGGATCTGTTCGTCTTCGACGCCCACTGCGACACGGCCAGCGCCCTGGCCGACAACCCCTGGAGCTTCCGCCGCGCCCCCACCCATATCGACCTGGCAAAGGCCGGCAAGGGCGGGCTCAAGGCGCAAATATTCGCCATCTGGGTCGACCCGCTGTTCGCCCCGCAGCGCGCCCTGAAGCGGGGGCTGCAGGTCATGCAGGCCCTTGAGGACAAGGTCTTCGCCCCGGGACTTGCCGCCAAGGCGCTGTCGGTCGCCGGCATGGACCAGTCCGTGGGCGAAGGCAAGCTGGCCGGGTGGGTATTCCTGGAAGGCGGGCATATCATCGAGAACTCCACCGAGGTGCTGGCCGTGTTCCGCTCGCTGGGCGTGCGCGGCATGACCCTGACCCATGGCAAGAACACCGACTGGGCCGACTCCTCGACCGACACGCCGCGTTCCCGGGGGCTGACTGCCCTGGGGCGGCGGATCGTCGCCCAGATGGAGCGAACGGGGATGGCCATCGACGTGTCGCACGTGTCGGACGCGACCGCCCACGACGTGCTGCAAGCGGTGGACGTTCCCGTCATGGCCTCCCATTCCAACGCGCGCCGGCTGTGCGCCGCGCCGCGCAACCTGCCCGACGACCTGATCCGCGCCATCGCCGACCGCGGCGGCTTCATCGGCGCCAATTTCCACCCCGCCTTCATCAAGTTCCGCGTCTATGAGCAGATTGAGGCCAACTTCGGGCGTTTTGCCGCCAGGATCAAGGCGCGGACGGGCGGGCGGCTGGACGATCCCCAGTTCCTCAGCCAGATCGAATGGGAGTACTTCCAGCGCGCGGTCGTCGGCAACGAACCGGTATTCATGGACGACCTGATCGACCACATCGTGCACATCGCCGCCATCGGCGGCAGCCGCTGCGTCGGTTTGGGCAGCGATTTCGACGGCATCGCCTCCACTCCCGTCGATTTGAAGAACGCCGCCGCTTATCCCGCCCTGGCTGCTGGACTGCAAAGACGGGGGTTCAGCGAGCGCGAGGTGCGGCGCATCTGCGGGCTGAACCTGAGGGATTTCCTGCTCCGGGTGGAGCGGGGAGCGAAAAAGAGATGAAGACCGGCATGGCACTGGGCGGCGGCGGCGCCAAGGGGCTGGCCCACATCGGCGTACTCAAGGTGCTGCACGAGTATGGCATCGTCCCGGACATGGTGGCCGGCACCAGCATCGGCGCCCTGGTCGGCGCCCTCTACCTGCTGCGCGGCGAGATCAAGGCCGTGGAGGAATACGCCCTGGGCTTCGAGAATTCGAACCTGTATCCCCATCTGGTGCCGCGGCCTTCCAGTTCGGGAATGATCTCGGAAAAGCGCATCCAGGCTTTTTTGCACGGGATTTTCGGCGCCACGCGCATCGAGGACCTCGAGCGGCCGTTCTTCTGTCCCGCCGCCGATATCCGCAGCGGCCGCGAAGTCATGTTCGCCAAGGGAAGCCTGCAGCGGGCCGTACGGGCATCCATTTCCGTCCCCGTCATCTTCAAGCCGGTTTGCCTGGGTGGCCGCTACCTGGTCGATGGCGGACTGCTCAACCCGGTCCCGGTCGACATCCTGAAAAAGAGCGGCTGCGACTTCACCATCGCCGTCAACGTCATCACTCCGCGCCCCCTGCGGCCGCGGAAGCGGAAAAGGGTCAATGTCAGGGAAAAGCTGCTGCTGGCCCGCCTCGACGATTTTTTAAGCCGCAAGCTGATATCCGACCGCCCGGGCAGCGAACCCAACATGATCGAAGCGTTCCTCTCCACCATGGAGATCATGCAGCAGAAGTTGATCGCCACCCGGCTGCGCAATGACGCCCCGGATATCATCATCCACGTGGAAACATCGGATATTAAATTTTTCGAGTTCTACCGTCCCTCCGAGATCATCCGCCGCGGCGAGGCGGCGGCGCGCCGGGAGATCAGGGCGCTGCTGAAAAGCTGGCGCGGACCGCGCCCCGTGAAAAGAGCGGGGCATTGAAAATGGACGCCTGCGCCTGCGAAAAATGCGTCAGCGCCTGCCGCCGCGACCCGGGCCGGCTCATCCCGGGCGACGTCAAGAAGATCGCCGCCTTCCTGGGCATCGGCGAAAAGGAACTCCTCGAGCGCTATCTGGTGCGCATCCCGGCCAAAGGCGGCAACCGGCGCGTCAGCGTTCATTTCCCGGCCCCGGCCAAGATCAAGGCGTCGCGCTTTCTGGCCGCCCCCGGCACCGTGGTCCCCGATTATTACGACGAAGAGAGCGGGCGCTGCGTTTTTTTGACCGCGGAAGGAAACTGCCAGATACACGAGGTCAAGCCGTTCGAGTGCGCCGCCTACATGGGCTGCAGGCACACGTTCCTCGGCCGGCCCTACAAGGAAAAAGACGTCGAGACCTTCTTTATCTCGCGCTGGAGGAAAGCCCAGCCCAACATCGGTAAAAAGTGAAAAGTGAATGGTGAAATGTGAAAAGTAAAGACAATTTCAGCAGAATGTTTTCCCGTGCTTTTTCCTTTCACTTTTCACTTTTAACTTTTCACTGAGTTCGGGCTGTCCGGCCCGATCCTGGCCGCTCAGCCTCCCGAGATCAAATGAATAGCCTCGACATTGTCGCCGTCGCCGACAAAGATCCTCTCATAGTCCTCTTTCTTGACCAGGCGGCCGTTGATCTTGACCACGATCATCGGGAAGGTGAAATTCATCAGGGCCAGCAGTTCGCGGACGCTGAACGACTCGCCGGCCATGCTGACCTCGCTATTGTTCAAGGTGATCTTCATGTTGTTTTCCTTGTCACTCGTCCCAGACGTCCTCGCCGCTGGCCGGTTCCAGGTCGTCCATGACGATCTCCAGCACCTGGTTGGCCTGCAGCGCCGCCACCGCGGCCACGCGCGGCGCCAGGGGCGGCAGGTCCTCCGTGACCTCGCTGGTCTCGTCGCCGCAGATGAACAGGCTGCCCAGACGGCGCGTGCGCAGGTCGTTGTTGTTGCCATAGCCGGCGAGCCCCGAACCGGCGACGATGAACTTGTCCGGGAAGTGCTCGCTGGCGGTCTCGATGATCATCAGCTTCATGTCGGCGCGGTCAAAGGCCTCGACGATCACGGCGCAATCCTTGAAAATGCGCCGGACCTCGTCGGGTCCCAGGCGCAGGTCGTGGGCTTCCACTTCGATGGCCGGATTCACGCGGCGCAGGTTGTCTCCCAGGGCCAGGACCTTTTTCTGCCCCACCTGGTCGAGGAAATAATACTGGCGGTCGAGGTTCCCGGCGCTCACGACGTCGAAATCGGCAATGACCAGGCAACCGACGCCGGCGCGGGCCAGGGCCATGGCGCAGTTCGATCCCAGCCCGCCGCAGCCGGCGATGCCGATACGGGTATTCCGCAGTTTTTCAAGCTTTGATTTCATGATCCCCCAGAGACTACATTATATAATCTATTTGGGAGAAAATCAATCAAGGAAGCGCAAAATCGGCTTTTAGAAAGCGAATCCGAGGCCCACGCCGGCCTGGAGGCCGCCCAAATCGATCTTTCCTGTTTCCACATTATCGCTGGCGGCGCTATAGGCGCCCGCCAGGAATACGAACAGTTTTTTGCCGATGAAATAGTCGAGATCGGCCCCAAGCTTCCAGCCCAACCCCGAACCTTTCTGGATGCTCCCCAGAGCCTCTTCCTTGAAGGTGATGGCGGCCAGGCCCAGTTCTCCGCGCAGGCGCAGCCTGGCGGACAGTTTCTGCGCATAGCCGACACCGATATTGAAAAAATTCTGCCGGATTTCAGCCGCTTCAGCCACTTCCTCGATGAACCCCTGTTTGGAAATAAGGCCAAATCCGCCCCACAGGGTAAAATTCTTGAAAATCTTGTATGTGATTTTTAGTTCGGGCACTACAGCCGTTTCTCCATATATGTCCCGATAATCGCTGGATGATGGCTGAAAGCTATTCACGCCGGCCGTGGCCATGAGCTTGCGTTCCGGGGCGGCCGCCCCCGGGGAGGCCATGCCAAGTGCGATGAACCAGAATGCCAGCAGGATTTCGGTCCGTTTTCCAATTTTTTCTGAGTGCTTCATTTTTACCTCTTTTGGTTTATATCGTCTCATCGGCGGAACGCCCGATGAGCTGCATGGCTTCATCATAGGCTTCGATCATATAGGTGTATTCCGAAAACTTTTCAAGATACTTGTCTTGCATCTGGAATTGGTTGTCATTCAGCTCGGAAGGGCTGACCACCTTGCGCAACGAATAGTCCCCATTTCCCTGGCGGCGCATTACGTGGTATCGGCTCACCGGCAAGCCAAAAGTATTCACGGTGAAAAGGAGCTGCCCGTATTGGCTCGCTATGCTGAATGCCGCGACATCGCGCCGCTCGGCCCACACGTTCATTTTCACCCCTCTGCCGCCACTGCCCTGCAGTTTGGAAACAAAACCGTCCGAAACGCCGGCAAGCGTCCGGTCGTAGGCCGCGTCTGTAGTGGGGAAATCCCGCGACTCCGTGTACCCGGCCACATAGACATCGCCGACATTGTCCAGGGCTACCGACTGAACATAATCCTGGTCTTGGCCGCCCAGGAAGGTCGCGGACTGCAGAATGGTCAAGCTTCCATTCATCCTGGCAACAAATCCATCCATCTGCCCGTTAAAAACAGGATCATAGGCGCCATCACTGGCGGGAAAATCCCTGGACCAGGTTTTCCCGGCTAAAATCACCTGCCCATAATTGTCCAGGGTCAAGTAAAGGTCCCGTTCCTCCGCCATTCCACCCAGGAAGGTGGAGGCCAGCAGGGTAGTAAGGTTGTCGTTCAGCTTGGATACAAAAAGATCCCAATCACCGTTATAGCTTCGGTCATAAGCCCCGGGAGTAATTGGGAAATCCTCCGAGTTCGTGCTTCCGGCCAGGGTGACATTGCCCGCTCCGTCCAGAACCATGGAGGTCACAAAATTTCCCAGACTACCATGTAGAAAGGTAGAGGCCCGGAAGGTGGTCAACAGGCTATCCAGCTCGAAAACATAGATACTGTTGCCGTACCGAGTCCGGTCATACGACTCCGGACTGGTTTGCATTTCAGAGGAATCCGTGTTCCCGCTCACATAGACATGACCGGCCGTACTCAGGGCAATACAAGAACAATTATCCGCCATCGAGCCACCCAGCAGGGTGGATGCCTTGAGCGTCGTCAAGCCTCCATCCAGCTTGGAAATATAAGCGTCGTGCCCTCCCCCGTAATTCTTTTGGTAGGCCCCGGCGGTGGTGGGAAAATCCTCCGAGCCCGTTTCCCCGACCAGATATACATCGCCCGCTCCGTCCAGGGCCAAAGCCGTGCCCTTCTCATCCTTTTCCCCACCCAGGAAAGAAGAGGCCAGCAGCCGGGTCAGGCTTCCATCCAGTTTGGCGACGACGGCATCCCATTGGCCATTGTGCTCGCGGCTGAAGGCCCCGCTGGTAGTGGGGAAATCCGGCGATTCCGTCCATCCGGTCAGATAGACGTCACCGGTACCGTCCAAGGCAATGGAGTTGCAGTGACTGATGCGACGCCCACCCAGATACGTGGAAGCCCGCAGCTCGGTCAAGTTGGCGTTGAACTTGGAAATAAAAATATCAAACATGCCGCCCGTGTGCCGGTCATAGGACCCGCCCCTGGTGGGAAAGTCCCGTGAATACGTAAACCCGGCTACATAGACATTGCCCGCAGCGTCCAGGGCCATGGAATTGGCATATTCATTCGAACGCCCGCCCCACAACGTGGAAGCCATCAGGGTATCCAGGTCCGGATCTATGATCAGGGGATATTTTTCATGAAAGTCGCCTTTTACGGCAAAACCATAGAGACCTCCCGCCAGCAGGCAATAGTCCACGTTTGACGGCATGCCGCCGGCCCGCGATCTCCTGCCAGGCGATGGGCGCACGCATGGCCAGCTTGCCAAGACCGCACGCCAGCAGCAGCCTGCCATCCGCGGCAATGTTCATCCCGGCAATTCCCGTGACTCCAATACGGATGGCGGCCACGCTGCTCCCCGGGCGCACATGGAACAGCTTCTCGACATTCCTGTTGCTGGCCCTGAGCTTCACCTCAATACCCGGATAGACTTCACCCAACGAAACACTGCGGTAGGAAGCGACACCCCCCCGCCAATTGCCGGCATCCTGTCCCCGGAAATAGGAAACCTTCGTTTCCGCCTGCAGTTCCCCTGTACTTTTAAATCCGATCCTGGTTCCTTGCGGATCGACGAAAAATTCACTGAACACAAGTCCTTTCCCGGGCGCCGCAGGCGCAATCGCCATGTTGGTCGACCCGGGATTTCCGGGCGGAACAGGATCATTTTTCTCATTCCCGCCCAGGGAATAAACAAGCTCCCTGTCGGTCAGGAAAAAACGGCCGGCGAACAGGTCGGCCGCGTACGTGACCTCGGCATCGAACTGGCCGTCATTCTTCACGAAAGGGATGGTGATAGCGGCGGCCCTGGCCAGGATCTCTGTTTTGTTCCCCGGGACATTTTTCAATTGCGGGGCTTTTGCGCTCCTGGCAAGCGGAAAGATCGAATCCGAATGCGGACCAGTTATATTGCCGCTCGCAGGATCCGCCATAAAGCCGCCAAGCAGG
>CAVSZS010000014.1:0-285315 GCA_963732485.1 Candidatus Aminicenantota bacterium | reverse complement strand
CGCAGGCTGCCCGATTTCCCTGCCGCCTTCCTGATCGGTGTCGCCCAGGGCATCGCCATCACCCCCGGCATTTCGCGCTCGGGCATGACCATCGCCGTCGCCCTGATCCTCGGCCTGGGCTTCGAGTTCTCCTTCCGCTTCTCCTTCCTGCTGTCGATCCCGGCCGTACTGGGCGCCGTGCTGCTTGAAGCCGGGGAAATCCCCTGGGCCGGCGGCCACTGGCCGCAGCTGCTGCTGGCGGTGCTGGTGGCGGCGCTGGCGGGTTTTCTGGCCCTGGGGCTGCTGAAAAAAATCATGGTCCGGGAAAAACTCCATTATTTTGCCGCGTACTTGCTGGTAGTGGGAATCGCGGTTATCCTCTTTCTATAAACGGAGCTCCGCGCCGGGGGCGGCGCACTCGCCGCGAACAATCAGGACAGCAGGTGCTGGCGGACCATCTCGGTGATGGTGCGGAAATCGATTTTGCCGCTGCCCATTTTGGGGAACTCGCCCAGCACGACGAACTGCTTGGGCAGGGCGATGGCCGGCAACTCCTCATTCATGGCCTTGAGCAGTTTGCGCTCATTGACCTCGCCGGTCAGGGCGGCGACGATCTTGGCCCCCTTGAGCGAGTCGGGAACCTCCACCACGCAGCAGTCGATGCCCTCGGGCAGCAACCCCAGCATGACGCTCTCGACACGGACCAGCGAGACCATCTCGCCACCGATCTTGACGAAGCGCTTCAGGCGGCCGCGATGCCAGAGGTAGCCCTCCTCGTCAAGGACGCCCATATCGCCCGTCTCGTACCAGCCGTCCTTGATGCGCAACGACGTTTCTTCCAGGTCGTCGAAGTAGCCTTTCATGACCAGGTCGCCCTTGACCAGGATCTTGCCCTCGCCGCCCGGGGGCAGCGCCTCACCGCTGTTGATGTCCACGATCTTTACGCGCACGCTGGGAAGCACCTTGCCCACGCTGCCGGGCTTGTTGGCTCCGGGCAGGTTGGTGGCAACGACCGGGCTGGTCTCGGTGGTGCCGTAGCCCTCGCACAATTCGAGGCCGTGCTTTTCCAGGAACCCCGCGCGCAGGGAGTCGGGCGTCTTGTCGGCGCCGGCGACGGCGACGCGCAGCGACGAAAAATCGCCGGGATCGGACTGGCGCAGATAGCCGGAGAAGAAACTGGGCGTGCCGACCATGAGCGACACTTTTTCCTCGCGCACGATGGCGCAGACCTTCTTGTAGTCCAGGGGGTTGGCATAGGCGACGATGGTCATGCCATAGAGCAGCGGCAGCCAGAAGTCGACATTGTGGCCGAAGACGTGAAACAGGGGGAGGTTGGCCAGCATGACGTCCTCGCTGGTGACGGTGAGGACCGTGGCGATGTCCTGGACGTTGGAGCCGATGTTGCGGTGGGTCAGCTGCACCGCCTTGGGGTCCTTTTCGCTTCCGGACGTGAACAGGATCACGACGTTGTCGTCGGGCTCGCCCTGGTGAACCGCTTTTAAAAGGAAATTCAGTGGCAGCTTGGACTTGAGCAGCGCCTTCACCTTGTCGGCGGGCCCCACTTCCTGCAGAATATCCTCGATGAAAACCATGCCGGAGACCAGGCGGCAACCGATTTTTTCCAGGAGCGCCCGTGAAGCGATGATGGTCTTGAAGCCGCATTTCCTCTGGGCGTACTCGGCGTTGTTGGCGGCGCCGGTGGAATAGTTGATCATCACCGGCACTTTGCCGGCCATGAGCACGCCGAGCACCGAGAGCATGCAGCCCGCCGAAGTGGGGACCATGATGCCGATGAAACCGTCACGGTATTTTTTGACCTTGTTGGCCAGGATCAGCGATGCGATCAGGGCTTTGCTGTAGGTGAAATCCTTGTCGAGCGTGCGGTCGATGATGGCGGTTTTGTCTCCCAGGCGCTTGGCGTTCTTGATGAATTCCTGATGCAGGAGCATGATGGACCTCCAATGGTTTTTTTAACGATTCCTTATATCACAAAGCCGGGGTCAGCGAAAGCGTTTTGGTTAAAAAAAGCGCGCCGCGCGGCGCTTCGCTCGCGTCCGTGAAATCCGGCCCGGGGCCCCGGCATCGCGCTTGCCGGCCGGCTTAGGGCTTGGCCTTTACCTTTTTTTCCTTGATTTTCAGCTTTTTCATTTTCTTGGCGATGGTATTGCGGTGCAATTTGACGCTGGTCGACATCTTCAGTACATTGTGATCGTACTTTTCAAGCAGGGCCTGCAAAAGGGTCTTTTCGAATTCCTCGGTGATCTCCTTGTAAAAGAGATAGCGCGAATTCACGGCCTTCCCCGCCAGAATCTTCATCTGGTTCTTGATGGTCAGGGCTTCAAATTGTTCGGCTAGTTCGGTTATTTTTTTTGCTGTCATGGTTCTGTATCACGTTCAGCCTGTCGCGCAGCGCCGGGGGCAGCACCTGGATGCCGGCGACAAGCACCTCCGTCAGGGCTGGCGCCAGCAGCGAACGGTCGAGCGGTTCCGGGTTCAGGGGAAAGGCCAGGAAGCTGTAGATGACGAGGCCGGAGAGCAGGACGCCGCGCAGCACGCCGAAGACGGCGCCCAGCAACCGATCGACGGCCTTCAGCGGGCCCACGACCAGGTGCTTGCTCACCAGGGCGATGAACAGCGAACCGCCGGCGGCGACCAGGGCCAGCAGGAGCAAAAAGCCCGCAAAATCGGCCAGGCCGCGGTTGGCGATCAGGTTCTGCAGCAGCAGGCCGGCATCCCGGTAATAGGTGAAGGCTAGGGCCAGGGCGGCGACCAGGAAGCAGAGCGAGAGCAGTTCGCGCACCAGGCCGCGAAAGATGCCGAAAAAGAAGGAAAAGAACAGGATGACGATAAACAAGAGGTCGAGGATGTTCAGTTCCCCGCTCATGGCTGCAGGCCGGTCAGGATACGGAAGATCTCCCCGTACTTGTCCGTTGTGGCGGCGATCACGCCTTCGGGAAGATCAGGGGGCGTCGACTTCCGGTCCCAGGCGGAAGCCAGGAGGTAATTGCGCACGTACTGCTTGTCAAAAGGCGGAGGCTCATTCCCGGGCCGGTATTCGTCCCGCTTCCAAAATCTGGAGGAATCGGGGGTGAATATCTCGTCGATCAGGATGATATTCCCTTGCCCGTCATGACCGAACTCGAACTTGGAATCGGCAATGATGATCCCCCGCTCGAGGGCATAGGCGCTGGCCGCGGCAAACAGTGCCAATGACAGGGACCTGATCTTTTCCGCCGTCTCCCGGCCCAGGCTGCCGGACAGCTGCTCGAGAGTGATATCGGCGTCGTGGCCCTTGTCGGCCTTGGTCGTCGGCGTGAAGATCGGCTCAGAGAGCCGGTCGGCGAACGCCAGCCCGCGCGGCAGCCTGATCCCGCAGATCTCGCCGCTCTTCTGGTAGCTGTTCCAGCCCGAGCCCGCGATATAGCCGCGCACGATGGCTTCGACGGGAAAGGCGTCCAGCTTGCGGGCCAGCAGGGTGCGTTTTTCCAGGACGCCGGCAAAGGCCCTGAACTCGGCGAGTTGTTCCGGTTCGGCGCTCAGCACGTGGTTTGGCATCAGGTCCCTGGTCTTGTCGAACCAGAAGGCGGCGAGGCGGTTCAGCACCTGCCCCTTGCCCGGGATCAGGGAAGGCAAGACGAAATCAAAGGCGGAGATGCGGTCGCTGGAGACGATCAACAGGCGGTCGCCGACCTCGAAGACGTCGCGAACTTTTCCGCTTTTGAATAATTTAAATGGCAGTTCTGCCCTGGCCAGTTCGTTCACAATTCCTCTCCTCAATCGCGGATCTAAATCGGAAAAGCGTATTTTATTGAAGTCAAGCGCGATTGTCAATCAGGAAAAGAGAACTGACAAGTACGAGCTGCAGTGATAGAGTGAAGAGAGAAACATGATACGAAGACTCCGATGAGTGATGAGAAAGAACAATAATCTTCATCAGATTGTTCTTTCCCTTCTCTGCCCTCATCACGCATCACTCATTACGCATCACTAAGGCTCTCTTTTCTATACGATCAGCATGGCATCGCCATAGGAGAAGAAGCGGTACTTTTCCGCGATGGCCTGGCGGTATGCCTCCTGCAGCACATCCAGCCCGGCGAAGGCGCTGGCCAGGATAAAGAGCGAGGATTTCGGCAAATGGAAGTTGGTCAGCAGCTTGTCCACCAGGCGAAAGCGGAACCCGGGACTGATGAAGATATCCGATGCAAACTCCGTGAGCGGCTCGCTCAGCAGGGCGTAGCTTTCCAGAGAGCGCACCGAGGTCGTGCCCACCGCCAGCAGGCTGCCGCCTTGTCCCTTCAGCTCGCGGATGCGCCGGGCAGTGCCGGGATCGATGCGAATCGTCTCGCTGCCCATGCGGTGCCGGGAAATGTCTTCGCTTTCGATTTTCTGGAAGGTGGCTTCGCCCACCGCCAGGGTGACCTGCAGCAGTTCGTGCTTTTCCCGCACCCGGGTGAGGACATCGGGAGTGAAATGCAAACCGGCGGTGGGAGCGGCGATGGAACCGGGATCCCTGGCGTACACCGTCTGATAGCGCTCGAGATCGAAGCCGCGGCAAGCAGCCGCTTCCCCCGCCTTGCGCTTGATATAGGGGGGCAGGGGCGCGTAGCCGTGTTCGAGCACCCGCTCGAAGGGGCGATCAAAAAGCAGCAGGCGCCGGCCGCGTTCGCCGCCGGGAAGCACCACGGCGCGCGGCCCGCCGTCGGAGACAAACTCGGCGCCAGCGACAAAGCGCGCGGCCGGCTGGCAAAGGACCTCCAGCGTATTGCCGCTGTGATTCTTCACGACCAGCAGCTCCGCCGCCTTGTGGCCGATTCGGCCCAGGAGCCTGGCCGGCAGCACGCGGGAATTGTTCATGACCAAAAAATCCTCGCGGGCCAGAAGTCCGGGCAGGTCCGAAAAGCGGTGGTGGGAAACGGCGCCGCTGCGGCGATCGAGCCGCAACAGACGCGAGCCGTCGCGATGCTCGGTTGGAATGCGGGCGATCAATTCCTGGGGCAGGTGGAAGTCGAATTCGCATAACTTCATGGGTTGCAATGGGTCATTTCGCTACAGGAAGAGACCTTATTCCGCCTTGTCTTTCTTTCCGGCAAAATCGAAGGCATTTTTCAGGATGCCGGTGATACTGGCCAGGCTGGTCACATCGGCGGGGATGATCATCGAATTGTTGGTCTTGGCCAGCTGGGCGAAGGATTGGATCCAGTCGGTGGCGATGCGCAGGGACACGGCGTCCTTGCCGTTCGGCTGGTTGATGGCCCTGGCGATTTCGCCAAGCCCCTGCGCCGTGGCCTTGGCCACTTCAAAGATGGCGGCGGCCCGGCCCAGCGCCTCATTCTCCTGGCGGATGCGCTCCCCTTCCGATTTTTTGATCGCTTCCTGCTTGTCGCCCTCGGCGCGGTTGATCTTGGCCTGCTTGTCGCCTTCGGAGAGGGCGATCTGCTCGCGCTTGACGCGCTCCGCCCGCATCTGCTTCTCCATGGCTTCGCGGATGGTCTGCGGCGGCTCGATGTTCTTGATCTCGTAGCGCGTCAGCTTGATGCCCCAGGGAGCCGAGGCCTCGTCAATGGAGTTGACAATGGAGACGTTGACGTTCTCCCGCGATTCGAAGGTGCGGTCCAGCTCGATCTTGCCGATCTCCGAGCGCATGGTCGTCTGCGCCAGCTGCACGATGGCGAAGCGGTAGTCCATGATGCCATAGCTGGCCTTCACCGGGTCGATGACCCGCATGTAAAGGATGCCATCGATCTCCACCGAGATGTTGTCCTTGGTGATGCAGTTCTGCGGCGGCACGTCCATGGCCTGCTCCTTGAGGATGTGGCGGTAGGCGACGCGGTCGATGAACGGCACCAGGACGTGGAAGCCGGCGCCCAGCGTGCGCGAATACTTGCCCAGGCGCTCGATGACATAGACCACCTGGTTGGGCACCACGACGGCGGTCTTGAGGATGGTGACGAACACAAAAAAGGCCAGAATGGCCAGGATGATGGCGGTCGGACTCATGCTAGTTCTCCTTCTTGACCTTTTCCACGCGCAGGGTCAGATTGCTGCCGCCTACGAGGCGCACGCTTTCCCCCTCGGCAATGAACTCGGAGGCCATGGCGTCCCACTGGGTGCCGAGGTACTTGACCTTGCCGAAGCCGGTGTGCGGATCGATGTCCCTGACCACGGTCACGATCTTGCCGATCTCCAGATCGAACGGCTGCTGGTCATCGCTGTCCTTCATGTTGCCGGTAAGCGTCTTCTTCAGGTAGCGGCGCAGCAGGAAAAGGAGCAGCAGCGACGAAACGATGAAGACCACGAGCTGCGAGGCCAGCGACGTGGTCAGGCCGATGGCGGTGGTGAGCGCCGTGACCAGCGCCCCGCCGCCGAAGAAGGCGATCACGAAATGCGGCACGAACAGCTCCACGAAGATCAGCACGATGCCGGCCAGGGTCCACAGGAACACGATGGAAAATTCAATGCCAAGTATATTCATGGTGTTTTATTTATATAGAAATCCCGCCCGCTTGTCAATTGAAAGTGTAAGTAGGGAACGCAAATTTGCGTTCCCTACCCCAGCATTTATTCCTCTTCTTCCTTGACCCGGCCTTCCTTGATGGCCTCGTCGACGATCTTCTTCTGCAGGTGGCCGGGGACCTCCTCGTAATGGGAGAATTCCATGTGGAAGCTGCCGCGGCCGCCGGTGATCGAGGTCAGCGTGGGCTCGAAGTCGAGCATCTCCGACATGGGGACCGCGGCCTTGACCACGTGGCTCTTGCCCTTGATCTCCATGCCCTGGATGCGGCCGCGCCGGCCGCTGAGGTTACCGTTGATCTCGCCCATGAACTCCTCGGGGATGATTACCTCCACCTTGACCACCGGCTCGAGAATGGTGGGCTTGGCCGCCTTCATGGCCAGCTTGAAGGCCATGGACGAAGCCATCTTGAAGGCCATGTCCGATGAATCCACCTCGTGATGGCTGCCGTCGTAGAGTTCCACCTTGAAATCGACGACCGGGTAGCCGGCCAGCACGCCGGTGTTCTTGGACTCGACGATGCCCTTTTCGATGGCCGGCACGAAGTTGCGCGGGACGGACATGCCGGTCAGGGCGTTGACGAACTCGAAGCCGCCGCTGCGCGGCAGGGGCTCCATGCGGATCAGCACGTGGCCGTACTGGCCGCGGCCGCCGCTCTGCTTCTTGTATTTCTTTTCGACGTCCGACTTGCCCATCACGGTCTCGCGATACGCGATCTTGGGGGCTTTCATCATCACTTCCACGCCGTACTTGCGCTTCAGCTTGTTGACCACCAGCTCAACGTGCAGCTGGCCGTTGCCCGAGATGACCAGTTCCTTGGTCTGCGGGTCGCGCAGCATCTTGATGGTCGGGTCCTCCTCCATGATGCGCTGCAGGGCGTTGGAGATCTTGCCCTCGTCGCCCCGGGCCTTGGGCTCGATGGCGAAGGAGATGGACGGGATGGGGAAGATGATGTCCGGCAGCAGTATCTTGTCGGCCTTGGTCGACAGGGAATCGCCGGTCTGCGTCTCCTTCAGCTTGGCCACGGTCACGATGTCGCCGGCCTGGGCCTCGCCCGCCGCTTCCTGCGTCTTGCCCTGCTGGAGGAAAAGACCGGCCACGCGCTCTTCGATCTCCTTGCTGGAATTGTAGTAGAAGGTATCGGGCTTGAAGGTGCCGGAAAAGACGCGGATGAATGACACCTTGCCGGTGAAGGGATCGGACATGGTCTTAAATACGAGGCCGGCGAACGCGGCGGCCTTGTCGGCCTTGACCGGGTTGCCGTTCTTCGCCGTCACCGGCGGCACCTCGGTAGGCGCCGGCGCGAAGGCGACAAGAAAGTCCAGCAGCTGCTGGACACCGCGATTGGCCAGGGCGTCGCTGACCAGGACCGGCAGCACATTACGCTGCCGCAAGGAGTTTTTCAGTCCGGAGCGCACCTCCTCAGGGGTCAGGGCGCCTTCGGCGAAGTATTTTTCCATTAATTTTTCGTCGTTCTCGGCGATCTTCTCCAGCAGTGCCTCGCGGCGCAGGCCGACCTCGTCCTTAAGCGCCTCGGGGATGGGAATCTCCTTGCTCTCGCCCTTGTCGTCGGCGCCGAATTGCCAGGCCTTCATCTCGACGATATCGATCAGGCCGCTGAAGTCCGGCCCCTGGCCGATGGGCATTTGGGCGGCAACGACGTTCTTGCCGAAGGTATTGACCAGGGAATCGAACACCTTGTCGAAATCCACCAGCTCCTTCCCCATCTTATTGACGACAAAAAGCAGCGGCTTGCTCATTTCAGCCATGCCGTCGAAGATCCTTTCGGTCTGTACCTGGATCCCGTCCTGGGCCGAGACGACCATCAGGCCGGTCTCGACCGCCTGCAGCGCCACCATGGTTTCCCAGACGAAATTGGCGAAGCCCGGCGTGTCGAGCAGGTTGACCTTGAACTTGTCCTTATAGGCATAGGCCAGCGACGCCTGGATGGAGATCTTGCGGGCGATCTCCTCCTCGTCGAAATCGGTGACCGTATTGCCCTGGTCCACTTTTCCCAGGCGGTTGACCATCTTGGTGTTGAACAGCAAGGCCGATACCAGACTGGTTTTTCCGCTATGCCCGTGGCCGACCACGGCAATGTTGCGCAGATTCTCGCTCTGTATATCCTTCATGTTTTTCCTCCTGGTTTGGTCTCGACAAGCAAAGAGAAATCGGCCACGGCGGAGAGAAGTTCATCGATGCGCTGCAGCAGGGCGATGCGGTTCTTGCGCAGGGCGAGATTCTTGTCCATCACGTGGATCTTTTCGAAAAAGGCGTCGATGATCGGCCTCATTTCCAGTATCTCCGAGCCGGCCTGGGCGAAATTCTTCTTCAGGATCAACCCGTCGATGCGCGGCTTGGACTCCTTGAACACATCGGAAAGGATCTTCTCCTCCTTCTCCTTCAGCTCCCCCTCCGAGAAATTGCAGCGTTCGCTGCTGGCGCAGATGTTCTTCAGGCGCCGGTGCAGGGCGGCCAGCGACTCGGCCATGCCGCTCTCGACCAGCTTCGCGACGGCCTTGGCCTTCAGGAATTTTTCGTAAATGGCCATCGTGTCCTGGGCCATGACGGCGTTGACCACGTCATAGCGAAACTTCATGTATTCCTTCAGGTAGTTCTCCAGCCTGGAGGCGAACAGTTCGCGGATGATCTTGCAGTTCTGCTGCAGGTCGTCGTCGTTCTTGGCGAAGTTCAGGGCCGCCAGGCGGATCAGCGGCGCCAGGTCCAGCGGCATGCGGAAATCGATGATGATCTTGATGATGGCGTTGGCGTCGCGGCGGATGCCGTAAGGGTCCTTGGAGCTGGAGATCTTGATGCCCTTGCTGACGAAGCCGGCGATGCTGTCCATGCGGTCGGCGATGGAAAGGATGCCCGCTCCCGGGTCATCCAGCTTCTCCTCGGCCAGCCCCTTGGGCTTGTAATGCCCGTATATCGCCTTCCAGACCCCGGGTTCCTCGCCGGCCGCCTGCAGGTAAAGACCGCCCATGATCCCCTGCAAGGAGGGGAACTCGCGCACCATCTTGGTCAGCAGGTCGTTCTTGCAGTGAAAGGCGGCCTTGTGCAGCTGGCTGCGCAACGCGTCCTGGCGCGTCTCGTTGATCACGAAGTCCACCAGGGCCGCCAGGCGCTCCACCTTGTCATGATAGGTCCCCAGCTCTTTCTGGAACATGACGTTCTTCAGCAGGCCCTTCAAGGCGAAGAAATCATCCTTGCGGTCCTGGTCCCAGAAGAACTGGGCGTCCTCGAACGCGGCCTGGACGACCTTCTCGTTGCCGCTGCTTACTTTGCGGTTCTCGTCGGGAATATTGGCCACGCCGACAAAATGGTCGGTCAGCTTGCCGGCGGCGTCATAGACGGGAAGCAGCTTCTTCTCGTGGGTCATGAAGGCCGTGATGATCTCCGTGGGCAGCGCCAGGTACTTGGCGTTGAAGCTGCCGCTGAACACCACCGGGTACTCGTTGCTGAAGATGTAATAGTCCAGCATCTCGCCGTCGCAGGGGACGCGGCAGCCCAGTTCCTCCTCGATCTCGCGGATCTCGGCCAGGATCTTGGCCTTGCGCTCCTCTTCGCGCAGGATGATAAAATTGCGGCCCAGGCCCTCGAAGTAATCCTTGAAGGAATTGACCTCGAAGAAGGCGTCGGAAAGCAGCAGGTGCCCGGGCGAACGGTTCCCCGAGCGCACGCCGGCGAATTCGACGTCGAGTGGCTTGCTGCCGAACAGGGCCAGGATATTCTTGAGCGGGCGGATGAACGGGACGCGCGATTCATTCCAAACCATTGTCTTGGGGAAGGTCAACGCTCCCAGCACCGCCGGGATGGCCGCCGCCAGAAGCTCGACCGCGTTGCGGCCGCCGCCGACCTTGGTGATGCCCAGGTAGCTGCCCTTGGGAGTCTCGATCTCCACCACGTCGGTAAGCTTGACCCCCTGGAACTCGCAGAACTTCTTCAGGGCCACGGTGGGCAGCCCGCGGTCGTCGAGGGCGATGCGCTTGGCGGGGCCGAGCACCGTCTCTTCCTTGCTGGGCGTCCGTTCCGGCACCTGCAGGACATGGACCATCAGGCGGCGGTTCGTGGCCGCGCACTCAATCTCGCCGTGGGCGACATGGTCCTGCGCCAGGCGCGCCAGGAACAACTCCCGCAGCTGGTCGCGGATGCCGGCGACGGCAAAAGCCGGGATCTCCTCGACCCCCAGTTCAAGTAGCAGGTCAGCCATGATCTTCCCCTTCCGTTTGCTGCACGTATTTCTGGGCGATGCGTGCCGCCAGGTTGCGCATGATGCCCATCAGCGCCGTGCGCTCGGCGACCGAGATGGCCTTGCGCGCATCGAGGATGTTGAAGGCATGCGAGCATTTCAGCACGTAGTCGTAGGCTGGCAGGTAGAGGCTGTGGTCGAGGAGCTTTTCCGCCTCTTTCTGGTACTGCTGGAAAAGGCCGCGCAGCATGTCGATGTCGGCCAGCTCGAAGTTGTAAATGGAGAACTGCCGCTCCTCCTCCAGCTTCAGCTGGGCGTAGGAGACGCGGTTGCCCCAATCCAGGTCGTAGAGGCTGCTTTTGCCGTCCAGGAACCCGGCCAGCCGCTCGACGCCGTAGGTGATCTCCAGCGAGTTCGGATTGAGCTCGATGCCTCCGGCCTGCTGGAAATAGGTGAACTGGGCGATCTCCAGGCCGTCGCACATCACCTGCCAGCCAACGCCCCAGGCGCCCAACGAGGGCGAAGCCCAGTTGTCGTCGTCGAAGCGGATGTCATGGATGCGGATATCGACGCCGAGGTAAATCAGGCTGTCCAGGAACAGGAGCTGGCCATCGGCCGGTACCGGCTTGAGAATGACCTGGAACTGGTTGTGCTTCTGCACGCGGTTGGGATTCTGGCCGTAGCGTCCGTCGTCGGGGCGGCGAGAGGGCTGCCAATAAGCCACCTGCCATGGTTTCTTGCCCAGGACGCGGAAAAAAGTGTCCGGGGACATGGTGCCGGCGCCGACTTCGATATCGTATCCCGACGCGATGATGCAGCCGCGCTCGGCCCAGAACTCCTGCAGCTTGAGGATGACGTTCTGTACGCTCACGTGCTCTCCCGCCGGCGCCACCTGAGCACCGGCTTGCGGGCCGCCAGCGTCTCGTCAAGGCGGCGCACCGGCGTGGTGGTCGGAGCCTGGCGCAACAGTTCGGGGTTCTCTCGGGCTTCGCGCATGATGGTCTCCATTACGGCGATGAAATCGTCCAGAGTCTCCTTGCTCTCGCTCTCGGTCGGCTCGATCATCATCGCCCCGTGCACGATGAGCGGGAAATAGATGGTGAAGGGGTGATAGCCGTAGTCGAGCAGGCGCTTGGCGATGTCCAGCGTTTTGACCGGCAGTCCGTTGTCGGAAAAAACGGCCTCGTGCATGGTCGGAGTCTTGTAGGGCAGGTCCAGTATGCCTTCCAGCCGCTTGCGGACATAGTTGGCGTTGAGCACGGCGTCCGCGGCCACGCGTCCGACGTTCTCGCGGCCGAGGGCCATCAGGTAGGCCAGGGCGCGCACCATGACCAGGAACTGGCCGTAGAAGTTCTTGACCCGGCCGATGCTGCGCGGGTCATCGTAGACCACTTCGTAGGCTTCCTTGCCCTTGCGCACCCGCGGCACGGGCAGGTAAGGCAGCAGCCGGGCAGCCACGCCTACGGGGCCTGAGCCCGGCCCGCCGCCGCCATGGGGGGTGGCGAACGTTTTGTGCAGGTTGATGTGCATGACATCGACCCCCAGGTCGCCGGGACGGATCACGCCCAGCAGGGCGTTGAGGTTGGCGCCGTCCATGTACAGCAGGGAGCCGTTGGCATGCAGCGCCTCGGCAATGGCGACGATATCGGATTCGAAAATACCCAGGGTATTCGGGTTGGTCATCATCAGCGCCGCCACGTCCGGGGTAAGCTGGGAGCGCAGCTCCGCGAGGCCGATGGTGCCCTGGGCGTTGGAGGGGATCTCCCTAACCTCGTAGCCGGCGAAATGAGCCGAGGCCGGGTTGGTGCCGTGGGCGGAATCGGGGATGAGCACGACCTTGCGGGCGTCGCCTTTCTCCTGCAGGTACTTGCGGACGATGAGCATGCCGGTGAATTCGCCGTGGGCGCCGGCGGCCGGCGCCAGGGTGAAGCCGGCCAGTCCGGTCAGCTCCACCAGCCATTCCTCGAGGCGCGCCATGATCTCCAGGTTGCCCTGCACCAGGTCATGGGGAGCGTAGGGATGGGCTTGCAGCTCGTCGGCACCCGCAAGTTTTTCGTTGATCTTGGGGTTGTATTTCATGGTGCAGGAGCCGAGGGGGTAGAAGCCGTCGTCGACCGAGTAATTCAGCTTGGCCAGCGCCATATAGTGGCGCACGATCTCGACTTCGGAGACCTGCGGCAGGTCGGCCGGCTCGCGACGCAGCAGCGCGGCATCGATTACGGCCGCGGCCGGCACGTCGGCTTCCTTGAGCCCGCAGCCGACCTTGCCATCGCGGCTCAGTTCGAAAATCAGTTTCGGCAAGTGGTTCATTCGGCTTCTCCGATGGCGGCCAGCAGGCGGTCAATGTCGGCGCGGTCATGCGTCTCGCTGAAGGCGAGCAGCAGCCGGGATTTCTGCTCTCCCGCGAACCAGGAAAGCGGCACGCCGGCCAGGATCCCCTTTTTCTTGAGGGCGGCTGTCAGGTCGGCCGCTGAACCCCGGCGCACCTCGAGCAGCACTTCGTTGAAGAAGTTGCGGGCATAGACGACGCGCACGTGAGCGAAGCGGGAGGCGGCGGCAACAAAATAAGCGGCGTTCAGATGGCAGGCGCGGGCGGCGCGGCCGAGGCCGGCCTTGCCCATGACGGCCAGGTACATGCCGGCGCGCATGGCGCACCAGGCCTCGTTGGAGCAGATGTTCGACGTCGCTTTCTCGCGCTTGATGTGCTGTTCGCGGGTGGAGAGCGTCAGCACGTAGCCGCGCTTGCCGTCGAGGTCGACGGTCTGCCCGACCAGGCGCCCCGGCATCTGGCGCAGGAACTCCTCGCGCACGGCCATGAAGCCGAGGTAAGGCCCGCCGAAGCCGAGCGGCAGCCCGAAGCTCTGGGCCTCGCCCACCGCCATGTCCACGCCGGCGTCGCCGGGAGATTGGAGAAAGGCCAGAGACATGGCCTCGGCAACCACCTGCACGGCGTACGCCTTGCGTTCGTGCGTCGCCGCGGCGATGGCACGGCCGTCCTCGACCACGCCCAGGAAATTGGGCGACTGGAAGATGAAGGCGGCGCTGGCGTCGTCCAACTTGGCGCGCAGGTCGTTCTCGTCCACCCGGCCGCTCCCTTCATCGACAGCCACGGTCAGCAGTTCGATGGGCAGGTTTTGCGTGTAGGTGCGGATGACCGCCGCGTATTCGGGGTGCAGGTTGGCGGCCAGCAGGACGCGGCTGCGCCCGGAGCGGCGCACGGCCAGCAGGGCGGCCTCGGCGGCGGCGGTGGCGCCGTCGTACAAAGAGGCATTGGCCACGTCCAGGCCGGTCAGCATGCTCATCATGGTCTGGTATTCAAACATCGCCTGCAGGCTTCCCTGGCTGACCTCGGGCTGATAGGGAGTGTAGGGCGTGAGGAACTCCCCCTTGCCGCTGAGGTAGGAAACGACCTCGGGGATGAAGTGGGAATAGGCGCCAGCGCCCAGAAAGCTGAGCTGGCCGGCCCAGGAGTTGCGGCGGGCGTAACCCTTGAAGGCGGCGATCAGCTCCGGCTCGCTCAACGCCGTTGGCAGCCGGTCCAGGGGTGGATGGCATTGACCGGACGGGAGGCAGGAGAAAAGCTCATTGACATCGGAGACGCCGATGACCTGCTTCATTTCCTCCCGTTCCGCGTCGGTCAAGGGCAGGTATCTCATCGCTTACTCCCCGGCGATGCCTTTCAGGTATTCTTCGTATTTCTTCAGGTCCATCAGCTCCGCGAGCTCGGAAGCCTGGCTCATGCTCATCTTGAAGATCCAGCCTTCGCCGAAGGGTTCCTGGTTGACCAGTTCGGGGTTGGCTCCCAATTTCGCGTTCACTTCGGTGATCGTGCCGGCGACAGGGGCGTAGACGTCGGAAACAGCCTTGACCGACTCGATATTGGCAGCGGGATCGCCCTTCTTCAACTCCTTGCCGGCGGCCGGCAGGTCGACGAACACCACGTCGCCAAGTTCATGCTGGGCGTAATCGGTGACACCGACAGTCACGGTGTCGCCGGCCCGGAGCACCCATTCGTGATCTTTGCTGTACAGAAGATTTTCCTTAGCCATTTCGGTTCCTCCTACTTGTTTCGTTTATAAAAAGGGGTTTCAACGACCCTGGCCGTGACCGTTTTTTCGCGGATGCCGATCTGGAATTCGCTGCCGACAGCCGATTGCTCCAGCGGCAGGTAGGCCAGGCCGATCGATTTTTTCAGGAATGGGGCGAAGGTTCCGGAGGTGACGGCGCCGAATTCCTTGCCCTGGACGGAGACGGGATAACCATGGCGGGCGATGCCCTTGTCGACCAGTTCGAAGCCCACCAGCTTGCGGCGGATCCCCGCCTCTTTCTGCCGGGCCAGGGCGTCCTGGCCGATGAAGGGTTCTTCTTTCTTCAGCTTGAGAATCCAGCCCAGGTCGGCTTCCAGCACGGTGTGGCTGTCATCGATGTCATTCCCGTAGAGGGCCATCTTGGCTTCCAGGCGCAGCGTGTCGCGGGCCCCAAGGCCGGCGGGCAGGGCATCGTACTTTTCCCCCTTGTCGGCCAGGTCCAGGAACAGCTTGCTGGCCGCGGCCGCGTCCGACTTGAAATAGATCTCAAAGCCGTCCTCGCCGGTGTAGCCGGTGCGCGAGACGATGGCATCCATCCCCTGCACCCGGCCTTGCGCGAAGTGGTAGTAGCCCATGGGCTTGAGGTCGATCTCGGTGAACTCCTGCACCAGCTTCTCGGCGACCGGTCCCTGCACGGCGATCTGCGAGTACTCCTCACTGCGGTTCTCGACCTGGACGTCGAAGCGGGCGGTGTGCTTCTTCATCCACTGGAAATCCTTGTCCAGGTTGGCGGCGTTGACCACCAGCAGGTACTCATTTTCCTTTATCATGTAGACGAGCAGGTCGTCGACGAAGCAGCCACTCTCGGTGAGCAGCCCGGCGTACTGGATCCTTCCCGGCTGCAGCTTGGCGGCGTCGTTGGAGATGACGTGCTGCACGGCCTTCAGCGCCTCGCGGCCGCGGAACCACACCTCTCCCATGTGGCTGACGTCGAAGATGCCGCCGGTGGTGCGCACGGCCATGTGCTCGGTATTCAGGCCTGAGTACTGGACGGGCAGGTCCCAGCCGCAAAACTCGACCATTTTTCCCTTCAAGATGTAATGGGCCTCATTGATCTTGGTTTTTTTCATTTGTTGACTCCCAAAGCAATTTAGTAAAATAACACAGAGCCTGAAAAAAATCAAGAAGAATCAGGATTTGACAAGCTTTTTCTGGCGATATATAGTTGGCCTTCACGCTAAAACCGCGTATGCGCCCACACTGCCATAATGAATTCCTGGTCCAGATCGCCCGAGCCCTGCAGGCCGCCCGCAGTGCCAGAGGTTTTTTGTCTCTTTTTCCCGCCCTGCTCTGCGAGCGCTTTCCCGTCCAACGCTGCATCCTGTACTACAAGGAAGCCGAAGGCAACGCCTTCCGGGCCCACGGCGACGACGGCAGCGCGGGGCCCCTGCCGCTCGTCCTCGAAGAGTCATGCCTGGTAGAGAGCTTTACCGGGCGCACGGAGAGCATGACGGCCGGACCGCGCACGCGGATGTACTTCGACCTCTTCGATCGCGACTGCGACGGGCTCTTCGCCCGCGCCGGCATCAACCTGGTCATTCCCCTGCACGCGCGCAGCTATTTCCGCGGCCTGCTGCTGGTGCGGACAGACACCCGCGATACCCCCGCCATTCGCGCCCTGGCCGACGCGACGGAAGCGGCCGCGACCATGTTCATCCCGCTGATCGAAGCCGAGCGCATGGAATTCGAAAATGACAAGAACTATTACCGGCTGTTCAAGTTCGACCGCCTGGTGCTCCTGGGCCAGATGGCGGCCTCGCTGGCCCACGAGCTGCGCACGCCGCTGACCACGGTGCTGTTCGAAGCGGCGGCCATCAAGAGCCGGCTGGGCGGCGACGAGGTGATCCGGGCCGCCCACGAAAAGATCATCCGCGAGGTCGGCCGCGCCAACAAGCTGATCGAGTCGCTGCTGGTGTTTTCGAAATTCAAGGACCTGAACGTCTCCAGCTTCCGCCTGCGCGAATTCATCGAACGCACCCTCGGTGAAATCCCGGCCAAGAAGGTCCCGGCGCAGGTGCAGATTCGCGTGCAGGCGGAAAAGGAGATCCTGGTTTCAAGCGATTCTGACCGCCTGAAGCAAGTTTTCATCAATGTGCTGTTCAACGCCCTGGAAGCCCTGGCCGGCCAGGAAAGCGGGTCCATCGACGTCCGCATCTACAGCGAATACGAGGGACTGCCCAAGAACGTCCACCACGTCATCGCCGTCTGCGACTCGGGGCCGGGCATCCCCGCTGCCATAAAGGACCGGGTGCTGGAACCCTTCTTCACCACCAGGAAAGAAGGCACCGGGCTCGGCCTCTATATATCCTACAGTATCATGAAGACCCTGAAGGGCGACCTGGAGATCCATAGTTCCAATCAGGGAACCCGGGTCAACCTGATCCTGCCGGCGAGGTGAATATGGAAACGAAAAAACGCATCCTGCTGGTCGAGGACGACGCCCCCCTGCGCGAATCGGTGGCAAGGTTCCTCGGACAGAACGGCTTTTTGGTCACCGAAAGCGTCGACCTGGCGGACGCTTCCCGCCGCCTGCATCGTGACGCCTTCGACCTGGTCCTGCTCGACCTGACTCTCCCCGACGGCGACGGCATGGACATCCTGGCCCGCTTCGCCCGCACCTATCCGCATCGCATCGTGGTGCTGACCGGGACAGGGTCCATCGAGGCCGCCGTCCTGGCCATGAAAAACGGGGCGCACGACTTCCTGCAGAAACCGGTCAACCCCGACATGCTGCTCATCGCGCTGCAGCGGGCCCTGGCGTACATCCAGGCCCGTGACGAATGCCGGGACCTCAAGCGCGAGATCGGCGGCGCCGGCGGCTTCGACAAGTTCATTTTCCGCAGCACGGTCATGGCCGAGGTGATCCGCACGGCCAGGGAGTATGCCGACACCCCGCATACCGTGCTCATCAGCGGCGAGACCGGCACCGGCAAGGAGCTCATGGCCCAGGCGATCCACGCCGGTTCCAGCCGCCGGCACCAGCCGCTGGTCTCGGTCAATTGCGCCTCCATTCCCGAGAACCTCGCCGAGTCGGAGCTTTTCGGCTACAAGAAAGGAGCCTTCACCGGCGCCTACGCGGACTCTCCCGGCAAATTCGTCCTGGCCGACAAGGGCACGATCCTGCTCGACGAGATCGGCGAGCTGCCGCTCAGCCTGCAGGCCAAGCTGCTGCGCGTGCTGGAGAACGGCGAGATCACGCCGCTGAAAAGCAAGAGCCCGGTCCAGGTCGACATCCGCATCCTGGCCGCCACCAACAAGGACCTGGAGGAAGAGGTCCAGCAGAAACGCTTTCGCGCCGATCTCTACTACCGCATCGACCAGCTGAAGATCCTGGTGCCGTCGCTGCGCGAGCGCCGGGAGGATATCCTGCCGCTGGCCGAGCATTTCCTGGGCATCGCCAACCTGGTCAACCCCAGGCGCATTACCGGCATCAGCGCCGAAGCGCGGCGCCTGCTGACCCGCTATGAATGGCCGGGGAACGTGCGCGAGCTGAGGAACATCATCTTTCGCATCTCCGTCGCCGGCCGCTCGGGCCAGATCGGCCCCGAGCACCTGCCGCTCCAGCTCCTGCATCCGAAAAAGGCGGGGGTTTGCGGACGGCAGCCCAGCCTGGCCGAAATATCCAGCCGCCACATGCAGGATGTCCTGAGCCAGTCCAACTACAAATACGCCCAGGCCGCGAAGATACTGGGCATTTCGCGAACGTCGCTCTATCGCAAAATGTCCGAGCAGCGCGTCAGGAAGAAGTGAATATCCGGCTCAGTTGAGGAACTTCAGGTAGAGGTCCTTGATATCCATCTCTTTCAAATCGGCGGCGTCGGCCTCGAAAAGCAGGCGGCCGTTCTTGATGAAGCCCACGCGGTCGGCGATCTCCGACGCGTAGAAGATATCGCTGCCCAGGTAGAGAATCGCCCGGCCCTGGGCTTTCTTTTGCAGCAGCAGCTTGTTGAATTTCAACTCGAAGCCCTTCTCGGCGCCGCGGATAAAGTCGTTGATGACGAGGTTGCGGCTGTCCCCGGCCAAGCTGACGGCCAGGTAGACCTGCATGAACACGTCCGGAGCCACGTCACGGATTTTACGCTTCAGATGGCTCTCGTGAAAATTGCAAACCAGCAGGGTCCTGAAGATGCTGGCCCGGTCGAGGCCTCCGACCACGCACAAAAAATCGATCCAATCACCAAGCCTGGCCTCGGTCTCGAAATCAGCGACCTCGGCCACGCGGTCGATACAGGCGACGGCCCCGGTGCTCCCTCTCCCGGGAGCCGTGCCGCCGTTGAAGCGGACTTCACCCGCGTCCGCCTGCCGCAGGCCATCCAGCACCTGGAACAGGAAATCGAGGCCGAAGCGGTTGAGCAGGAAATAGATCTCACCGTCTTCTATTGTCAGGCTCAGGGAATCCAGCTGGCCTTCCCCGCGGTTCAGGTCAAGATCATGGATGGCGATCATGCCAGGGAGAGTTGGCGGCGCAGGCGCCACAAGGTCAGGAGGGCAATGCCTATCCCGTACATCACCGTCGCCAGGACTCCCCACCAGTAGTTTCTCGGCAGGCGGCTATGGGAGCGGAACACGTTTTCCTCCCCTTTCACGAACGATTCCATCGGCGGTTCGCCCTCTTCATAACGTTTTCGCAGATAAAAATGGATGAAGCGGCTGCGTAACTTCATGATGTAATCCATGAAGTCCAGATAGCCGTAATACCCCTTCCCCGAGGCTTCGCCGGTCAAAAACTGATAGAACATCGTGGGGAATACGGCCGACTGGCGCTCATGCCCGAAGATCACCCCCTCCACTTCACGGAGATACTTGGTCTCCAGGCCGGTATTCAGTAGGTAACTGCTGTTGATGAACTGGACAGCGAATTTTTTCTGCATCAGCTTGATCTGGTCTAGAGGAGCGGCCGGATTCACCTTGATCAATTCGCGGAATTGCCTTTCCATGCTCATCAGGTTACGGAACTTCTCCAGATTGACTTTTTCAGCCGATTCCAGGGCGCGCGAACTATTGAAGACGCTGACGCGATTCATCTCCGGCAGCAGGAAGACACAGACAAACCAGACGACGAAAAACCACAGGAAGAAGACCTTGCGGAAACGGAGCAGCACCGTGGTCAACTGGCCCAGCAGGTAGAAGAAGTCAAGTACCAGGACAAGGAACAGCAGGTAAAGGAGAAAGGCCCGCAGCTCGGATTCAGAAAAAGCGACCCCCGCCAGCCGGATCAAAAGATACAAGCCAAGGGCCAGCGCCGCGAAAAAAAGATCCAGCCAGAAGAGGCGGGCGATGGTGGTCAGGCAGCAACAGCGATTCAAGGACATGCGTCTGGACATGAAGCGGAGGTAGGCTTGGCTGGCCAGGGCGGCGTGCCCGAGGTAAAGCATGAGCAGCGAACCGAAAACAAACAGGATACCCGCGAAGTCCTTGAAATAGCCCCGTTTTAAAAACAGCTTGTTGCCCTTGAATGAGCTTTCGATGCGAATGGCCTCGAAATTATCGATATTGCTTTCCAGGTCCTGCAGGACACTGCTGTTGACGAAGAACAGATTGAGCGGCGAGGATTCGTAAAGCAAGCGGAAACCAAAGGCCCCGTATTGGGCGTAGCTGGTGATCTGGCTTGTTTTTTCCTTTTCCAGGTTGAGAAAAATCCTTTTTTCCTCTAGAAAACTCCTGTACTCGTGCAACCCCGACCAGGCGAAATACGCCGATGACAGGGCGATGAAAGCGAAAAAGATCAGGTTCTTTTTTTCTCCAAAAATTCTCCGCCCTTCAAACTGTAAAAATGCGAGCATGCTGCATCATATCAGATCGCCTTGGGAAAAAAAAGCGGCGGTGCCGGTCCGCCAGCGCTCCCGGTTTCAGATCTTGTAGAACACCATCGACGCGTAGTTGCCGAAGATCATGGTATTGTTGTACTGCTGAAGCAGCGACCACAGCACGCGATTATCCGAGAGCTTTCCCTGCAGCAGGTCGGCGCGAATGCTCTGCAGTGTACCCAGCAGGTTCTGCAGGTTGAGGGCATGGCGCCGGTAGAACCCCAGCACATTGCCCCGCCCCAAGTAGACGGAAACCTTACTCATCTCCTCGGTACTCAGGCCGTTCTCCCGGGCGAATTGGTCATAGGAGAAACTCTGGAGCTTGGCCAGGCGGTTCTTTTCATAGCCGGCCTCCCGGCCGGAGACGATGATCTCGCGAAAAAGATCGAGCGCCTGCTGGACCCGGGCCGCGGCCATGTCGACCCGCTGCAAGGCAGCGTTGACGTTCAGCCCGTTGCGGCCGGCGATCTCCACTTCGTTGAGAAACAGATAGGCCTCGGCCGCCGACTGCAGCAGCTCGGAAGCGCTGTCGGTGATCATGTCCCCGATCTGGATGGAAGTCTTGCCCACAAAGGGAGCGACCGGATCGTTCACCACCATGACCGCATGCAGGCAAACAATGGAAACCGAAATCAGGACCACGCCCAGCATCAACTTGACCAATCTTTTTTTCATTTGTTCCTCCTATAATTTTATATGTGAATTTTCCCTGGGTTTCGGGAATATCCATATCCGGCGCTCATGACTTCCGCGACGGTACGCACGAGTTCCCCGTTGTCCCCCGTCTTGCCAAGTATGCGGAACGGACGCGTCAACCGGGCGCGACGCAGCGTATCCGGGTCGGAATATGCGGTGATGAACACAATGGGGATATCGAAACGCTGGCGGATGATCTCGGCCACCGCAATGCCGTCGTGCTCGCCGCGCAGCTTGATGTCCAGCAGGATCAGCTTCGGTTGGCAGCGCTCCACCGCCGCCAGGGCCGCCTCGGCGCTGCCGACGCACTCCACGTCCGTATATCCCAGCTTGCACAGGCTTTGCAAATAGACCATGGAGAGGATAGCCTCGTCCTCAACGATCAGGATGTCCAGCGTGATCCTCCATGCCGAGGGCGGATCGCAGCCGACGCCGCCATGACTGCCAAGGATTTTTGCGGATGACGATCTCGCGGTCCAGGAGCAGCAGGGTCCGTTCCTCCAGGCGTGCGCCTTTGTAATCCATGCTGACGCGCAGGTCCAGGCGCAACAGGCCCTGGCCGAAGGCCTGGGGCATGAGCTCCCAGCGCCACTCCAGGTAACGGGCGCCGCTTACCTCGAGACGCGGCAGGGTCCTGGGCAGAACACGGCAGCCGGCCGCCTGCAGGTCGGCGGTCAGGGCCAGCACGAGATCCTCGCCGGCGAAGCCGCTGTTATCGCCATCGCGCAGGCGGCGCAAAATGGCTTCCTTCAGGTTCTGATAGACTCCGAACTCCAGGGACAGCGAGCGGCCGACTTTGGCCGTGGTCGGCGGGTTGAACAGCGCCCGTTCCAGCCGCAGACCCGCCAGGGCTTCGCGCAACTGCCGGACCGTTTGCGGCGGTTCCGGGCCCTTTATTTTTTCCGGCTCGTCGATGATGTATTCCAGCGACAGCGTCCGCAGCTTGAGCGAGCGGGAATCCTCCTGGAAATCCATCTTCAGGTCCAACCCGGTGATGGCATGCTCCTGGACCGCGATCCCCCGCTGGACCAGCTTGCCAAAACCCGTGCAGGCAACCTCAAGGGTATAGATACCGGGCGGGATGCGGTTGAACATGAAGTAGCCCTCGCTGCCGGTGCGGGTGGCGATCTTTTGACCCAGCTTTGAACCGGACAGGACAACCCGGGCAGAAGCCACGGGGAGAGCCTGCGGGTCGCCGATCTTGCCGCGGATGGCCTCTTGCAAGCAGGATTGCGTCATGCCGGAATCCATGATCTTTGCACCTTCATTGGTCACGCAGATATTTTATGCAATTTCGATGCCATCCTGGGGGAAAAACGAAAAATGCAGCGCAGGCAAGGGTCTTCGTTTATCGCCGTCACTGAAAAAAAGCGTTTTTCGGCGTGATCGTCCCAAAATGGGACAACCGGTCCGGAATTAAGTTGAATAAAGTTCATGGATAGGCATTCTTCACCGAATGACTTTTTTGTCCCAATTTGGGACGTTTTGGAAGCTGATCTTGTAAACGGCGGTCCAGAAAGCCTTTCGGGAGGTTTCCCCTGTCCCAAATTGGGACATTTTCGCCTCCGGGGCCGTTGCCCGGCCCCGGGAAATCAACCCGGGCCGTCCAGGACCCGGCGCAGCATGATCAGCAGCCGGGAAAAATCATACGGTTTCTGAATGAAGCCCCTGACGCCCTTGCCGATGATTTCGCCGGCCGGGCCATCCTGGCTGTAGCCGGTGGAAAGAAGCGCCTTGACTTCCGGATTGATCGCTTTCATCCTCAGGAACGTGTCCTCGCCGCCCAGCCCGGGCATGACCATGTCCAGGATTACCAGGGCGATCTCGTGCCCGCGCGCAGCGTATATCTCCAGCGCCTGGTCACCGCTGGCAGCCGACAGCACCCGGTAGTTATGGCTTTGCAGCATATCGTGGATGAAACTGCGGATATCCTCCTCGTCATCGACCGCCAGTATTAGCTCACCGCGGCCGGGCGGCGGCTCGGATCGGTCTTTTTCCAGGATCTCCGGCCTGCCGCTCACCGGCAGGAAGACATGGAATACGGTGCCGCGCCCGGGATGGCTGTCAACAGTGACGAACCCCTCATGCCCCTTGACGATGCCGTACACCACGGACAATCCCAGGCCGCTCCCCTGGCCCTTGGCCTTGGTGGTAAAAAATGGATCGAAAATCCTGGCCTGCACGTCACGGTTCATGCCGCTGCCCGAGTCGCGGATGCTCACTTGCACGAAGGCGCCGGGCTTGACCCAGGAGGGTGCCTGCAGGTCACCGGCGCCGATGAGGGCCACGGTGGTGGCGACGGACAGCTCCCCGCCGCCGGGCATGGCATCGCGGGCATTCACAAACAGGTTCATCAGCACCTGCTGGATCTGACCGGCATCGCCCTCGATGGTGGGCAGCTCTCCCTCCAGGACGGTCTCAACCCGGATGGACCTGTCGAAGGTGCGGCGGATGATCTCCAGGGTTTCGCCGACCAACCGGTTGAGGCTCAAAGGCCGGAAATTCACCTTGTCGCCGCGGGTGAAGGAAAGGAGCTTGGAGGTCAGGTCGGCGGCGCGGCTGGCGCTGCGCTCGATGGTGTCCACGTACTTGAAATGATCGTGGCCGGGGTCGAGCTGCGACTTGAGAAACGAGGCGTAGCCAAGGATGCCGGCCAGGATGTTGTTAAAGTCGTGGGCAATGCCTCCGGCCAGCGTGCCCAGGCTCTCCATCTTTTGCGCCTGCAGCACCTGCCGTTCCAAACGGCGATTCTCGGTGATGTTGCGGATCACCACCAGCACCTCGTCGCTGCCGCACAGGGCGCAGCGCGCTTCCTCGTACTGCAGGCTGCCGTTGATCTCGACCTCATACTCGAAAACCTGCACGCGACGGGTGCTCAGAACGCGGGCGATGTTCTTCATGGTCAGATCGGCCAGCGCCGGGGGCAGCACGTCGCCGACCTGGCGGCCCAGGAACATCTCGGGGCTGGCCAGCAGATCGCTGTCCTTTTCCGCCTTGTAATCCAGGAAGATGCCGTCCTTGTCGAGGAGGAACATCAGGTCGGGAATGGCGCTCAGGATGGCCCGGTTCTTTTGCTCGCTGCGGCGCAATTCGGACTCGGTGCGCTTGCGCTCGATGGCCATGGCCACCTGTTCGGAAACGAACATCAGGATGTTCTTTTCCTCCGCGCCATAGCGCACCCCGGGCGAATAGGTCTGCACCACCAGCACGCCGATGGCATGGCCCTTGATCTTCAGGGGGACGCCCAGCCAGTCGATGGCCGGGGCTCCGATCAGCTCGATCTCGCCCCGCCGCTCCAGATCGGCCAGTATCTCGGGAGTCGCCAGCAGCGGGCTGCCGCTGCTCAGCACATACTCCGTGAGGCCGCGCTGCAGACCGCGGCAGCCGGGGGGGACATCGAATTCATCGATGAAATAAGGAAAGCTCAGCGTGCCGCTCTCCGGATCGTGCAAGGCGATATAGAAATTGCCGGCCTGCATCAGCCCGGAGATGGCCTGGTGGATGGAGCGGTATAGTTCCAAAAGATCGTCGGACAGATGCACGGCTTCCGCGATCTTGTAAATGGCCTCCTGGATCTCACTGGAGCGTGCCGGCTTTTTTGTTGCCATTCTGTCGCCGTCTTGCCGGTGCGGGCTTATTTGACCAGCTTGACCAGCCGCCGGCTTTCGGGGACGGCTTCCAGTTGCAGGGAATTGAACACCGCCAGCTGTTTCCACAATTGGCGGTCGACGCCGGCATCGGCCAGCATCTTCTGGAAGGAACGGCGGCCGTCCGGACGCAGCAGCGAAATCCGGTCGGGAACGCGTTTCAGCAAACGCGGGTCGCTGATCCTGTCGAACGAGAGTATGGAGCGCTCCATGACCGGCTGGTAGGTGTCGGCGGTGCCGTACGTGCTCATGGCGAGGAACGAGTAGACCAGGGCGTCCTTGCGGATGCATGAGACGCGGATGGCCAGCGGCTCCCCCTGTTCCTGGGGCACCTGGAAATGGGCATGGCGCGCCGGAAAGCGGTTGACCGGGTCGCTGGCTTTTTTCAGCAGCTTGGCCTGGCCCAACCCCTGGACCTTGGCCTGCAGAAACTGGTCAAGGTCCTGGCTGCTGGTCTCGGCCTGCAGCAACAGGGCCGCCTTGCCCTCCTTTTCGCCGATGACGACCTGTGCCGGCGTGTTGTCCACGGCCCAGCCGCCGGGGACCGCGAACTGGAACGCCAGCTCCGGTTGGCAGAAGACTCCGTTCTCGACAAAACCCTGGCGGGGGTTGTCGCCGTAGACCATGCCGTCGAGCCGCCGCAGGTAATCCTCCCCCTTGACGGCCAGGCGGGCGTCCTGGCTGGAGACCTGCTCCTTCACCCTGGCGATGCGGTCGCTGGTCATGGGGTGGGTGGACAAGAAGGTCGGAATCTTGTGGCGGCTTCCCTCGGCGCTCATGTTCTCCAGCGCGGAGAAGAAGCGCAGCATCTCGCCCGGCGAGTATTGGGCCTGGCGCGCATAGCGTATACCCAGGGCGTCGGCCTGGTACTCGTCGCTGCGGCTGAACTTGAGGAACAGCAGCTGCATGCCGATGCTGGCCACGCCGGCGAACTTGCGGATGTCCTTGCTGATGACGCTGCCGACGATGAGGCCGATTTGGGCCAGCATCTGGCCGCTCATCTGCTTCATCGAGTGGCGGGCGGCGACATGACCCATCTCATGCCCCAGGACCGCGGCCAGCTCGGCCTCGCTGTTCATCAGCGCCAGGATGCCCCGCGTCACGTAGATGAAGCCGCCTGGAGCGGCGAAGGCGTTGACCACCGGCGTGTCCAGGACCGCGAACTGGTGCTTCAGCTGCGGACGGTGCGATTGCGGAACCATGCTCTGGCCGATGCGATTGACGTAGTCATTGAGCGCCTTGTCCTCGTAGATGCCGAACTGCTGGCGGATCGACTTGTCGGTCTCCTGACCCATGGCGATTTCCTGCTGCTCGGAGAAGAACATGATTTCCTTCTTGCCGCTGACCGGGTTGACGGCGCAGGCAATGACCGCCAGTATCAGTGCCACACCGATCACGAATACCGCGAACGGGCGATTTGACTTGTTCATGGCTCCCCTCCTCCGCTTCTGAAATCTCCAAGATCATAAGTAGCACAATTTTTTTTTATTTTCCATATGCCGCGGCGGCGCCGTTGTCGCTGAAAAGCGGACGGCGTATAATGGCCGTCATGCCGTGGAGGAAAAATGAAAAAATGCCTGCTGTCCGTCCTGGTATTCTTGTTTTGGCAACTGCCGGGGAGTGACCGCTTGACCGGACGCATCACCTCCGGCCGTTCCGAAGTCATCGCCTGCCGCGGCATGGTGGCGGCCAGCCAGCCGCTGGCGGCGCAGGTCGGCATCGACATCCTCAAAAAGGGGGGCAGCGCCGTCGACGCCGCCATCGCGGTCAACGCCGCCCTGGGGCTGATGGAGCCGTCCGGATCGGGCATCGGCGGCGACCTGTTCGCCATCGTCTGGGACAGCCAGTCGGCGAAGCTCTACGGGCTGAACGCCAGCGGCCCGGCACCGGCGGCTGTCTCGCTCGCCTATTTCCAGGAGAAGGGGATCACCCGCATGCCCGAGAAAGGCCCTCTGCCCTGGACCGTCCCCGGCTGCGTCGGCGGCTGGTTCGCCCTGCATAAGCGTTTCGGTCGCCTGGGCATGGGCGATGTCCTCGCCCCCGCCATCGCCTATGCCGAGGAGGGGTTCCCGATCTCGGAACTGATCGCTCACTATTGGCAGCGGGCGCTGAAAAGCTTCGCCGGCTACGACAATTTCCAGAAACTCTACGCCCCGGCCGGCAGGGCGCCGCAAAAAGGCGACGTGTTCCGCAACCCCGAGCTTGCCGCCACGTACCGCCTCCTGGCGCGCCGCGGGCGCGACGCCTTCTACCGCGGCGAGCTGGCCGCCAAAATCGTCGCCTATTCCCGAAAGGTTGGCGGTTTCTTCGCCCTGGATGACTTCACCGCTTTCCAGCCCGAATGGGTAACGCCTCTGAGCGTCGCCTACCGCGGCTTCGACGTCTGGGAGCTGCCGCCGAACGGCCAGGGGCTGGCAGTCCTGCAGATGCTGCAGATGCTGGCGCGCTTCGATCTCAAGGCCATGGGCCACAACACCGCCGCCTACCTGCATACCCTCATCGAGATCAAGAAGATCGTTTACGAAGACCGGGCGCGCCATTATGCCGACCCGCGCTTCACCGCCATGGACTACGCCGCGCTCCTCTCCCCCGCCTACGCCGGAAAGCGCCTGGAGCTCTTCGATCCCGAACAGGCCAACCGCTCTATCCCTGCCGGCGACCCGCGCCTGGCCAAGGGCGACACCGTCTACCTGACGGTGGTCGACAAGGATTTCAACGCCGTCTCGCTGATCCAGAGCAACTACGTCGGCTTCGGCTCGGGCATGGTCCCGGACGGACTGGGATTCTGCCTGCAGGACCGCGGCGCCCTGTTCAACCTGCAGGCCGGGCACGCCAACAGCATCGCTCCCGGCAAGCGTCCCTTCCACACCATCATTCCCGGCTTTGTCACCCGGGCCGGCCGGCCGGTGTTCTCCTTCGGGGTCATGGGCGGCGACATGCAGCCGCAGGGGCACGTGCAGGTTTTGTGCAACATCATCGACTTCGCCATGAACCTGCAGGAGGCGGGCGACGCCCCGCGTTTCCGCCACGCGGGCTCCTCGGAACCCGACGGATCGCAGATGCAGGACGGCGGCACGGTTTTCCTGGAGAGCGGCATCGACGCCGAGGCGATCCGCGACCTGCTCCGGCGCGGCCACAAGGTGAGCAAGAGCGCGAGTGAATTCGGCGGCTACCAGGGCATCTGGCTCGACCTGGAGCGGCGCGTGCTGATCGGGGCCAGCGAGTCCAGAAAAGATGGATGCGCCATAGGATATTGACGAGCCTCAGTAACAAGTGACAAGTAACGAGTGACGAGGAACGGCATTCTCGATGATTTTCAGCGATAGTAAGTGCGTTTTGCTTGTCACTCGTCACTCGTCACTCGTCACTTTATTCATTGACATATATGACCGTATTTGTTAATATTGGAATTCCGCCAACCTAGCGATCTTCCTGGAGGTGAAAATGATCAAGGGGAAATATCTGTTTACGTCGGAATCGGTGTGCGCCGGGCACCCGGACAAGGTCTGCGACCAGATCTCGGACAGCATACTCGACGCCTGCCTCGAGCAGGACCCGGATTCACGCGTCGCCATCGAGACTCTGACCAAGACCGGCATGGTCCTGGTGGCGGGCGAGCTGACAACCAAGGCCTACGTCAACATCCCGACCATCGTGCGCCAGACCCTCAAGGAGATCGGCTACACGCATTCGCGCTACGGCATCGAATACGAGACTTGCGCCGTGCTGGTGCACATCGAGGAACAGTCCCCCGACATCGCCCAGGGCGTGGACGTCTCCAAGAGCCACGAGCAGGGCGCCGGCGACCAGGGCATGATGTTCGGCTACGCCACCAGCGAAACTGCGAACTACATGCCCCTGCCCATCGCCATGGCCCACAAGCTGACCGCGCGGCTGGCCCAGGTGCGCAAGAACCGGACCATCCCCTACCTCGGCCCCGACGGCAAGGCCCAGGTGACCGTGGAATACGAGAACGGCAAGCCCCGGCACATCACCGCCGTGGTGGTCTCCAACCAGCACGACGACAAGATCTCCCACTCCCGCATCGAGAAGGACATCATCAAGCACGTGGTCAGGCCGGTCTGCGGCAAGTGGCTCACTCCCGACACGAAGTTCTACATCAACCCCACCGGCAAGTTCGTCGTCGGCGGCCCCTATGCCGATGCCGGATTGACCGGCCGCAAGATCATCGTCGACACCTACGGCGGCATGGGCCGGCACGGCGGCGGCGCTTTTTCCGGCAAGGATCCCAGCAAGGTCGACCGTTCGGGCGCCTACGTAGCCCGCTACATCGCCAAGAACGTCGTGGCCGCCGGCCTGGCGAAAAAGTGCGAGGTGCAGCTGGCGTACGCCATCGGCGTGGCCGAGCCGGTCTCGATCAATGTCAACCTGTTCGGCACCGGCACCATGAGTGAGGAAAATATCACGGCCATGATCCGCAAGGTTTTCCCGCTCAAGCCCGGCGACATCCTGAAGGCGCTCAAGCTGAAGCGGCCGATCTACAAGCAGACCGCGTCCAACGGCCACTTCGGCCGCAGCGAATTTCCCTGGGAAAAACTGGATAAGGTCAAGGAGCTCAAGGCCCTGGCCAAGAAATAGCCGAACTCGCGTGAAACGTAAAAAGTGAAAAGTGAAAGGGAAAGGCAATATCAGGAATTTTCTCTAAAGGCTCCTCACATTTTACTTTTCACATTTCACTGAGTTGTTCCGCAAAATGCTTTGGAACTGGAGAATAAAATGAAAACAACCGACAAGGATCGCAGCTTGCCCTACAAAGATCGCCGACCTTTCCCTGGCCGACTGGGGACGCAAGGAAATGGAACTGGCACGCGCCGAGATGCCCGGGCTGATGGCCATCCGCAGGAAATACGGCCCGCTCAAGCCGCTGCAGGGGCTGCGGGTGACCGGCAGCCTGCATATGACCATCCAGACGGCCATGCTCATCGAGACCCTGGTCGAGCTGGGCGCCGACGTGCGCTGGGCCTCCTGCAACATCTTTTCCACCCAGGACCACGCCGCGGCCGCAATAGCCAAGGCCGGCAGCGCCGCGGTCTTCGCCTGGAAAGGCGAGTCGCTGGCCGAGTACTGGTGGTGCACCGAGCAGGCGCTGACCTGGCCCGACGGCTCCGGCCCCGACCTGATCGTCGACGACGGCGGCGATGCCACGCTGCTGGTCCACCAGGGAGTGAGGATCGAAAAGGACCCCGCCTTGCTGAAGGAGATGCCCGAGAACAAGGAAATGGCCGTGGTCTGGCAGCGCCTGCGCGAATCCTATGAGCGCGACCCGCAGCGCTGGACCCTCGCCAGCGCCCGCATCCGCGGGGTTTCCGAGGAGACGACCACCGGTGTGCACCGCCTCTATCAGATGCAAAACGATGGCAGCCTCCTGTTCCCGGCCATCAACGTCAACGACTCGGTGACCAAGTCCAAATTCGACAACCTCTACGGCTGCCGCGAATCCCTGGCCGACGGCATCAAGCGCGCCACCGACATCATGATGGCCGGCAAAAAAGTCGTGGTCTGCGGCTACGGCGATGTGGGCAAGGGCTGCGCCCAGTCCATGCGCGGCTTCGGGGCCCGGGTGATCGTCACCGAGATCGACCCCATCTGCGCCCTGCAGGCGGCCATGGAGGGCTACGAGGTTTCCACCATGGAAGCCATGGCTCCCATCGGCGACATATTCGTCAGCGCCACCGGCAACCGCGACGTCGTCAGCGGCCGCCATATGGAAATGATGAAGAATGAAGCCATCGTCTGCAACATCGGCCATTTTGACAGCGAGATCGACATGCACTATCTGGAAACCACATCCGGCTGCAGCAAGATGACCATCAAGCCCCAGGTGGACAAGTGGACCTTGCGCTCGGGCCGCTCGATCATCGTTCTGGCCGAAGGGCGCCTGGTCAACCTGGGATGCGCCACCGGCCACCCCAGCTTTGTCATGAGCTGCAGCTTCACCAACCAGTGCCTGGCCCAGTTCGAGCTGGCCAAGGGCGGCCTGGAAAAGAAGGTGTACACCCTGCCCAAGCAGCTGGACGAGGAAGTGGCCCGCCTGCACCTGGATGCGCTGGGAGTCATGCTCACCCGCCTGAGCCCCGAACAATCCGCTTACCTGGGGATTTCGGCAGATGGCCCGTTCAAACCGGATCATTACCGCTACTGAGCCCGGATGGAACTCCCGGGGCCGGCGCCGACCGGCTTTACTAATTTTATCCCTTCTGCTATTCTGCGCACAATGAGAAAGGGAAAGATACTGATCACCGACGACGAAAAGGACATCCGCGAACTGCTGCGCGATTTTCTGGAGAACGAAGGCTACGAATGCCAGCTGGCGGCCAACGCCTTTGAGGCCCTGGAAAAGTTCAAGGCCGCCGGCGACGTCGACCTGCTCATGTCCGACATCCGCATGCCGGGCAAGACCGGCCTGGAACTTCTCGAGGAGATCAAGGGGCTGGATGAGGACGTGATGGTCATCATGATCTCGGCGGTCAAGGACATCGAGTCGGCCATCGCCGCCATGTCAAAGGGCGCCTACGACTATGTTTCCAAGCCGTTCAAGCTCAACGAAGTCGCTTTCGTCGCCAATAAGGCCCTGGAAAAAAGACGCCTCGTCCTGGAAAACAAGGAATACCAGAAGCAGCTGGAAAAAATGGTCGAGGAGAGGACCAGCGAGCTGAAACAGGCGCTGATTGAGCTGGACAGGACCTACACGTTTACGCTGCGGGCCATGGTCACCGCCCTGGATACCCGCGACACCGAAACGCAAGGCCACTCCCTGCGCGTGGTGCGCTTCACCCTCAAGCTGGCGGAGTTGATGGGCATCAGCGACAAAAACACGCTGAAGATATACGAATACGGCGCCCTGCTCCATGACATCGGCAAGATCGGCATCCCCGATGCCATCCTGCGCAAACCGTGCGGGCTGGATCCCACGGAGTGGCAGGTAATGAAAAGCCACCCGACCATCGGCTACAACGTCTTGAAGCGCATCAAGTTCCTCGAGGACGCCGCCCAGATCGTGCTGCACCACCACGAAGCCTTCGACGGCAGCGGCTATCCCGACGGCCTGGCCGGGGAGAACATCCCCCTGGGCGCCAGGATATTCAATATCGCCGACGCCATCGACGCCATGACATCCGACCGCCCCTACAAGAAAGCGCTGTGTTTCGAGAACGCCGCCAGCGAATTGCTCAAGCATTCCGGCCAGCAGTTCGACCCGGCGATCATCGCGGTCTTCGCCAAAACCAGCCTCGATTTTTGGATCGCCGAAAAAATGAGCGTCGAGGACAGCATCCGTCGCGATCGCGAAGCGCTATAACCCCGTCTCCGTCCCCTTGAAATCGAATTCATAGACCCGCGCGTCCTCCACGGGCAGCGTATAATAATCGCTGCGCCGGCCGACGCTACGAAAGGCGAATTTCTCGTAGAGGCGGATGGCGGCGAGATTGGATTCCCGCACCTCCAAAACGGCGCGTTCGCTGCCCCAGGAGCGCCCGGCCTGCAGGAAGAATTCCAGCAATCGCGCGGCGTGGCCCTGGCGTTGCCAGGGACGGCCCACGGCGATCTTGTGCAGCTCCAGTTCTTCACCCAGCCGCCAGAAGAGCAGGTAGGCGACCACGGGGCCGGCCCCGGGCTCGCCAGCGCGCGATGTGCCGGCCTCCGCGACGTAAAAATGGGAAAGGTTGTTGCCCAGTTCCGCGGCGTAATAGTCGCGGGTCCAGGGGTTGGAAAATTGTTCGCGTTCGATGCGCTCGACGGCGGGCAGGTCGGAAGCCTGCGCCCGCCTAATTCGCAGTGCCGGGCTTGCGTTCGAGATGGCTCTCGGCATCGGGCTTGCGGATATAGACGGGATGAAGCGTTTGCAGATCGGTCACGTACTGCCCCAGCCGGAAGCGTTCGCGGGCAATGCGGCCGATCTCGCAGGCCAGGAAGTTGGAGCGGTAGAGCAGGCGGCCGCCGGGAAACTCCCGGCGCAGCTGCTCGCCGTAGTTCTCGCTGCCGCTGCCGGTGAAAACCTTGTCGGGAAAAGGGGCCAACAGGGGGGCGGCGTCCGCCACCGTGAGCAGGCACGGGGCGAGCAGCTCGATCATGGTGTTTCCAACCGGCGACGGGTCGAAACGGTAAGCGCCGAGATAGACTTCCCCCTTGCGAGCGTCAATCATGGGCACGACGGTGTGCCGGGTGTCGGCGAACTTGAATGCCAGCGCCTCCAGGGCGTTGACCCCGACCACGGGCTTGTTGCCCGCAAAATCCAGGCCCTTCAGCGTGGCCAGGCCGACGCGGATGCCGGTGAAGAGCCCCGGGCCAACACACACGCCGAACAGGTCTATCTGAGCGACCTTCACGCCCAAGGAGCGCAACAGGAACTCCAGGCTGGGGATCAGCATGGCCGACAGGTCGTCGCGCGAGGAAAAATTGTACTCCAGCACGATCTCATCGTCGCGCAGCACGGCAATGGAAGCGTCGCGCGACGTGGTATCGAAGCACAGCAGGTTCATGGGAGCTTCTTTTCCATGACCACCTCGCTGCCGCCGGGGCGGCAATGGAACTCGAAGCGGTCCATGTAGCTGCGGATGATCATGATGCCGCGGCCGTTGAAAGAAAGCAGGTGGCAGTTGTGGATCTTGTCCTCCACTTCCCGCAGGTCGACCTGGCGGTTGTTCTCGTCGCGCACATGGATGCGCAGGAACGACTTGTCCCAAACGAACTCCATGTGCACCAGCTTGTCCAGGTCGCGGCCATTGCCATGGACGATGGCGTTATTGGCCGCCTCGCGCAACGAAATCTCGATCTTGAAGAAGACTTCGTCGGCGATGTCTAGCAGTTTTTTTATAAAACCCAGCACCAGCACGCTCAGCTCGGTATACTTCAAGTCGCTCTTGAAGGCGATCGCGATGCGGTTCTCTTTCTTGGCCATTGCCGTCAGTATAGCAAAAAAGCCGAAACGACGCCATCGCTCTTCCCGGCACTGAAAAAAACGCGGTCCGCTGCCTAGAACGCGCCGGCGCCCCGGGCTGGCGCGAGCAGCCGCAGGCGATGGCGGCGCCGGCCCGGCTCTTCCAGTTTGAAGTACTTATGGGAAGCGTAGGCCCCCAGCTGGTCGTCGTAGGCCGGGCTGAGCGGGTGGCCGCTCTGGCCGCCGGGATAGACCAGCAAGGAAACGGAAAAAGAGGAAAAATCAAGGATCATCTTGTACGCGGCCAGGCGGGTGGTCCTGAAGCCGTTCTGGGGCGCGAAGCCGGTGTCCAGCAGGCAGGCATTGCCCCCGCGCATACCCAGCGGACCCCGCTCGAAAAGCGGGCGCAAGAAGAAAATTGCCCCCAGCGGGTGGGCGAAGGCCGCCGTGTGCTGAACCTGCCAATGCCAGCCGTCGCCCTGGCTTCCGGCCTGGCGGCGGAATGAGCGCTGGGCGCCGATAAGGCTGGACTCCACGGCGGCGGCAAGATCGTGGCCCGGCAGCGGGGCCGATGATGCCAGCGCCCCGGGAAGCCAGCGCGGCGAGACCGCGGCGACGGCGGACACATCGCGAAAGGCCGGGGCGAACACGGCGGCGGCCAGGAGTCTTTCGAACTCGTAAAAATAGGAAGGACCGTCCCCTTCGCCGGCATTCCGGTCCCAGGCGGTCAGGGCCGCGCGCACCTGCCCGGCCTCCGCCGACGCCAGCGGCACGTCCTGAATGAGCCTGATGAGGACCTCAGCGGACGCGACACGGGCATCGTTCTGCAGTCGCGCCGCAGCCGCCGGCTCCAGTTTGGCGGGATCGCCGAGGACCTCCGCCAGGCGGCGCGCCTTCATGTTGCTGGCCGCGGCGAATCTGAAAAACCCGGGCGCCGGGTTCTTTGCATCCAGATCGCCTGCCGAGACCCAGCCCTTGGCCGGATTGAGGATCAACGTCTCCGCGGCGGCATTACGGAAACCGGTCCAGGTATCGCCCAGCGCCTGCACCCGCAGTGGCAGCAAGCCGTCGCCTTTTCCCCGGCGGGGCCGCGCCCCGGAACATGCGGCGCCGATACTCCCCTTGCGGTCGGCGAACACCACGCGCAGGGCCGGGGCCGTGAATTTGCGCAGCGCCGCCGCCATATCCCTCGGGTTGCGGGCTGCGTTCATCAGGCTGAGGGCTTCCAGGGCATGAGAGCGGGATGGCAGCAGAGAGCGGATCGCCAGCAGGCCGCCGCCTGTCTCGACGACAGGCCCGAACCTGGAAACGGCCAGGCGCAGCAGAAAAGGCCGGCGGCCGCGGCAGGCAATCCGCTTTTCCAGGTACTCGAGCTCCAGCCAGCGGCCGTCGCACCGGTAGAGGCGCTCGTTGCCGGGATGGCGCTCCAGAAGGAAATAATCGAGCGTATCGCTGCGATCCGGGCTGACTCCCCAGCCGAGGTGCCGGTTGTGGCCGCTGAAGACAAAGGGAATGCCCGGGACCGTGTTGCCCGCAACCTCCATGGTCGGGGTGCGCCCGACGACCTGGTAGAAAAGCGACGGCAGACGGGGCGTCCAGGGGAATTCATTCGCCAGCAAGGGCTGGCCGCCCTTGGTGCGTTTGCCGGCGACCGCCCAGGCGCCGCCGGAAGGATCGTACTCTTCCATGGCGGTTTCGGCGGTCAGGAGGCGCGACATGGGCGGGGCGGACAGGGCCCGGGGCCAGAAGGAGCGGCTGTTGTCAAAGTCGGCACGGGGAGAAGCCAGCCACTCACGGGAACGCCCGGGAGCCAGAGACGAAAGCAGTCGGGCGTGGAGCAGTTCGCCGCCGGAAAAGGCCAGTTCGCCTTCCAGGTATTTCATCGTGGCCAGGACGTCGCGGACCTGCCAGGGCTCGGGCGAGTAGCGCAGGACGTGGAACTCCGGGGGCAGGCCCTGGCCAGAGAGGACGCGGTTGACGCCGTGGCAGTAGTGTTCCAGGAGGAGCCGCAGTTCCGGCTTCAGGGCGCGGACGCTCCTCTCGATGCCGGCAGCGGTTTGCAGATAGTGCTGCCAGATATCGCCTTCCAATGCCCTCTCGCCGAGGACCTCGGCCAGCCGGCCGTTCGCCGCCCGGCGCTGCAGGTCCATCTGGAACGAGCGGTCCTGGGCGTGGGCGAAGCCGATGGCGAAGAACAGGTCGGCCGCGGACTCGGCTTTAATCGTCGGCACGCCGTGGGGGCTGCGCTCGATCACCGCCTCGCGGGCGACAGCGCAACCGGGCAGCACGCCGTCCCAGACCGGGATGGTGGACCTGAAAAAAAAATAAATGACCATGGCAGTGAACAAAAGCAGGGAGAGCAGGGCAATGCAGGCGATCTTGATGATTTTCACGGGGGACCTTGCAGGGCATTATAGCACGATTGAGCGGGAGGAAAAAATCCGCGAACACGGGTGACACCTGCGGCGCGCTTGCAAAAATCCGGGCGATTCGCTACAATCCCCGCATGGAAAAGAGAGAAGTGGAAAACATCGGCGAGTTTTTTTCAAAGGAAAGCAGCGCTCTGGATCCCGAAAAAAAATGGGAAGAGATATTCTCGGGATGGCTGGACAAGATCGACCAGGAAAAGATGATGCTCAACCTTTTCGAGCTGAAACTGTGGTTCGATAGTATCGAAGAATTCAACTCCTCGTCCTACATGGAGAACCTGGTCTTCAAGTACCACGCCCCCGGCGAGCGGAACTACGAATTCTACGTCTTCAGCCTGCATCAGGCGTCTGCGCGCATCACGGCGCTGCTCAAGGAGCTGGACTTCAAAAAGGACACCTATTTTCTCAATTTTGAGGAATACGTCGTGGAGAAAATGCTGGAACAGAACATGGATAAATCCTTTCCCAACCTGAAGGAACTCTACTCCCCCGAGTCGTGGTTCTACAGCTTCCGCATTTTCCTGCAAAGCTTCCGCAACCTGCTGAGCGAGATCCTGCGCCTGGACCAGGTCTCGCCGCGCGCCTACCTGTCGATCAAAAAGCTGTACCACCGCGAACTGCTCAATAACCCCATCCTGATCTCGCTGCTGAAAAAGCAGTTCATCTCCAAGATGGACAAGATCTACCAGCCCGACATCTCGGGCATCATCGCCTCCTGCAAGGACAAGAACGTCCGCAAGAACCTGGGAATATTCTTCATCCTCTCCTTCCGCATCCTGAAGATCAACAACTTCATCGAGCTGAATGTGGACAAGAGCAAGTACCTGGACCTGGCCATCCCGTTGGCCCTCTCCCTGAAGAAGAACATGGAGGACCTGATCCATTTCATGGACACGGCTCTCTGGCAGAGCCTGCAGTCCGACCCGGAGCTCAAAAAGAAACTGGGGCCGGTCGGCGACATCTTCGGCAGTTTCAAGATGGAATATAAAAAGATATGGGAAGGCGAGCTGCCGCTCTATTTTGACAGCGACAGCAACAAGCTCAAGAAACGGCGCATGATCCAGAACCTCGTGGTTATCGCCGAGGTGGCCGTCCAGGAGCTGATCGAGACCGTGGCCGGCCTGTTCAAGCCCGGCATCAGCGGCAGCAGCATCTTTGAAAAATACGTGTCGCGCAAGCAGAAGTCGCTCGAGGTCAAAAAAAAGCTGATCCGCCTGCACACCAAGATCAACGATTATTTCACCCGCAAGGGCAGCATCGCCCCGTCCGAGATATTCTTCGACATCAACCAGTTCATGGAGGGCGACCTGAACTACCTCCTGTATAAGGACTGGAACGAATTCCTCAGCTACTACGACAATCTCAACCGCACCAATTTTTCGGCCGATTTCGAACCGACGCTCCGCGCCTTCCACTCCTTCCTGACCCGGGTACTTAAAGAGATTGTCAGCGAAAAGAAATAAAAAGAGGTTCCACGTTCGAAGTTCGTTGTTCGATGTTCGGGGGCAAAGAAACGAAATCATGAGCCCATCGCTCCAAGTAGCCTGATTTTTAATTTCGGATATTTTCTTACAACATCGAACTTCGAACCTCGAACTACGAACCTACCTTTGCACCTTCCCGAGAATCTATGCTAAAATCAAGCCCTATGAAACGGGCCTCCATCCTTGCCTCTCTCCTCATCCTCGCCGCGCCGCTGTTTGCGGTGCGCTATCCATTCATCAATTATCGCAGTTCCGACGGACTGCCGCAGAGCAACGTCACCGCCATGCTGCAGGACAGGGACGGCTATATCTGGATCGGCACCCAGTCCGGCATCGGCAAGTTCGATGGGTCGCGTTTCGAGATATTCACGACCCGCGATGGCTTGGCCGGCAATTACATCACCGACATGGAACTGGACCGCGACGGCGGCGTGTGGGTCGCCAGCCAGGAAGGGCTGAACCGCATCCATGCCGGGCGCATCCGTTCATGGCCGCTGGCCGAGAATTTCATCCGCGACATCGCTTACAACGCCAGCGACTCGGCCCTCTGGGTCCTGACCGCCAACGCCATATTCAAGATCCGCGAGGGCGTCACCACGCGCATCGACCTGTTCCGCGACCCCGCCCGCCTGAACGGCATCGCCGCCACGGGTGGCGGCATGATTTTTTTCAGCCCCGATTCTGTCTTTCGCCTGCAGCTGGGGCAGGTCCAGGAACTCGCGAGCCCGGAAAAGATCAATTTCGTCAAAGAGACGGCCGGCCACCTTTTCGTCGGCTGCCGGGGCGGCCTGTTCATTCTCAACCCCTTCGGGGAATTCAAGAAATACTCGGGCCTGCCGGGGACGATGAACGACATCAGCGACATCCTGTTCGACATGCAAAAAAACCTCTGGGTCGCCAGCCGCAGCGGCGTTTTCTACAAGAACCTGCAGACCGGGGTGAGTACCGTCTTCAACATGGCCAACGGCCTGATCTACGACCGGGCCTCCAAGTTGCTGCTCGACCGCGAAAACAATGTCTTCATCGGCAGCGAGTTCGGCATCTCGCAGTTGTCCCGCCACCTGTTCCGCATGTACGGCACGGAAGACGGCCTGCCTTCGACCCAGGTCTGGGACATGCTGGAAGCCGACGGCGGTATCCTGCTGGCATGCGACGACGGCATCGCCGAGTTGCGAAACGGCGCCATACGCCCCTTTGCCGTCAATCGTCAGCTTAAAAACCATTCGATCCGCGCCATCGTCGCCATGGCAAAAGGCATGTATCTGCTGGGCTGCCGCGATGGCGAGATCTACGAATGGGACGGCCGCGACCGGCTGCGCAGCCTCACGTCCGGAGTCAATGTCCTGTACGCCATCCGTGACAGCGGCGGCAGCGCCTGGTTCGCCACCGACCGCGGCCTCCTGAAGTACGATGGCCGCGATTTCCGCTGGTTCCGCGAAGGACTGAACGATCCGATCGTCTGGGACGTGGCCGAACTGGAAAAGGACACCCTGCTGGTCGGCACCCGCCGGGGCCTGCAGCTGTTCCGCGCGGGAAAATTCGTAGCCAGCGCCTGGGAAAACCTGGTCGGCCGGCTGACCATCAACGATATCCGCGTCGTCTCTCCCCGCGAAGCGCTGCTGGCTCTGGAACGCAACGGCTTGATCTGGCTGCGCGGCGACAGCATGACCCGCCTGGGCCGGGCTCAGGGGATGCTGAACAACGACGTCTGGTCGGTCCTGCGCGATGACAACGGCTATATCTGGATGAACTCCACGAGCGGCCTGGAGCGTTTTGGCAGCGACGGGACCTTCAGCCATTTCAACAAGCAGACCGGGCTTTTCGGCGATGAGGGCTGCGTCCATGCCGCCCTGAAAGCACGCAACGGCAACCTCTATTTCGGAGTGGTTCCCGGCCTGGTGGAATACTCTTTTTTCAAGGAGGAGGCGTCCGTGCCCAGGCCGGTGCTGGTCATCCACGACCCGCTGGTCAACGGCTCGCCCCGGCCGCTGCCATTCTCAGGCCCTCTGCCCCACGGCCAGAACACCATCGAATTCCGCTATATCTGCCCGACCACCAGCCGGGAAAGCTCTCCGCTCTACAAAACCCGCCTGTTTCCCTTCGACAGCGACTGGTCAGCCCCCGACCGCGACATGGCGGTACGCTACACGAACCTGCCTCCCGCCACCTACACCTTCTCCGTGCTGGCCAATACCGGCGGCGGGGAAAGCCAGTGGTTCGGCGGCTCCCGGCGCATCATCTTCACGATCGCCTCCCCTTTCTGGAAGCGCTGGTGGTTCATCGCCCTGGAAGCGCTGTTCGGACTCGGACTGCTTATGCTGCTCATCAAGCTGCGGGTCCGCGTCCTGGAAAAGCAGAAAAAGAAGCTGGAGGGAATCATCCTGGCCCGGACCAACGAGATCGCCGAAAAAAATCGGGAACTGGCGCTGTTGTCCATAACCGACCCGCTGACCGGGCTGAAGAACCGCCGCTTCCTTGACGAAACGATCCGCGAGGACATGAGCATCATCCAGCGCGAGCGGCACGACGTGCGCAGCGGCAAAAAGCCCTTCGACGATAAGGCCGCCGCCCTGGGCGTCTTCATGCTCGACGTGGACCATTTCAAAAGGGTCAACGACCTGTACGGTCACGAGGCGGGCGACGCCGTGATCATCGAGATCGCCAGCCGGCTGCAGACCATGATGCGCCAGTCCGACACCGTGGTGCGCTGGGGCGGCGAGGAGTTCATGATCATCACGCGCCAGTCGAGCCAGGCCGACGCCTTCCAGCTCGCCGAGCGCATCCGCCTGGGCATCGAGCGTGTGGATTTTTGCGTGGCGGGCGGCCAAAAGTTCAAGAAAACAGTGAGCATCGGCTTCTGCCATTATCCCTTCCTCTGCGGCGATGAGGAGAAGCTCACCTGGCAGCAGGTGGTGTCCATGGCCGACAACGCCCTCTACCTGGCCAAGCACAACGGCCGCAACCTGGTCATCGGCATACGCCCCGGCCTGGAACATTTCCCCGGCAGCGGGCAGGAACTGCTCGCCGACCTGGCCGCCGCCGTGCGGCTCGGCCAGGTACAGTTGCTTTGCAGCAAGAACCGCGTTAAAATCCCGGAGCACCCATGAAGAGGCAACCCCCATGTTCGGTTCGATAGGCTTTCCGGAGCTCATCCTGATCTTCATCGTCGTACTGCTGGTCTTCGGCCCCAATAAGCTGCCCGAGTTCGCCAAGCTTCTGGGCAAGACGCTGCGCGAGTTCCGCTCGACCATCGACAACGCCAAGTCGGCGATCGAGGACGAAATCTACAAGGAAGGGATGGCCGGGAATCTCAAGGACATCGGCAAGGACGTCCGCGAGGCGCTGAACATCGGCGGCGATATCGGCAAGGATGTGAAGGACGCCCTGGACATTACCGGCGGCATGCGCCGCGAACTCAAGGACGCCCTGGACATCTACGGCGGCATCGACGAGCCTGCCGACCGGGAAAGCGAGAAGAAAGATGACGAGAAAAAAAGCTAACGAGATGTCGTTCTTCGAGCACCTGGGCGAGCTGCGCAAGCGCATCGTCATTTCCTTCGCCTTTGTCCTGGTTTTTTTCATCGCCTCCTGGCGCTTCGTCGACACGTTGTATTATTGGCTTTCCTTGCCCGTTTTAAAATACCTGCCGCTGCTGCCTACGGGAGAAAAGAAACTGGCGTATACGGCCCTGGCCGAGCCGTTCATGATGTACATCAAGGTGGCCTTCATCTTCTCCCTGTTCGCCGCCTCGCCGTTCATCTTTCACCAGCTGTGGCTGTTCATTGCGCCGGCGCTGTTTGCCAAGGAAAAGAAATGGGTCATTCCCTTCGTCTTCGCCACGACATTTTTCTTCGTCCTGGGCGGAGCCTTCGGCTACTTCGTGGTCTTCCCCCTGGCCTGCAAGTTTTTCCTGAACATCGGCAAGGACTTCACGGCCATCATCACCATCAACGAATACTTTTCCCTCGCCTTCCGCGTTCTCTTCGGCATCGCGGCGATCTTCGAGCTGCCGGTGCTGGTTTTCCTGCTGGCCAAGCTGCGCATCGTCAGCGCCCGATTTCTGGTGCGTTATTTCAAGTACGCGATCGTGGCCATTTTCGTCCTGGCGGCCGTCATTACGCCGACACCGGACATGGTCACCCAGACCATGTTCGCCGTGCCCATGATCGTGCTGTATCTTTTGAGCATCCTCATTGCCAGATTGGTGAACCCGGGGAAGGAAAAGGGAAGAGAGAGGGAAGAGTAAGGGAAGAGAAAGGGAAGAGAGAGTGGGAAAACCCTGCAAGGTTTCTTTCCCATTTTGTCTTCCGTCTGCCTTTCCCTCTCTCTTCCCTCTGCCTTCCCTTCATTGACAGCAAGCCCTTTTAAATGGTATATTGGCCTCCTAGCAACAGATTGGGGCCATGGTTTAATGGTAGAACGCGACCTTCGCAAGGTTGAGATGGCGGTTCGATTCCGCCTGGCTCCATAGTTCGATCTCAACGATGCCGATCTTGAGTCGGTTTTCTTCTGAGGCGAACATTCACTAATTTGAACTATTGCGGGAGCGATCCCGTATCAATAGTGCGAAATCAATAGGAGGTTTCTAGTGAAAAAAAACCAAGGTAAAAGGCTGCCGGGTATTCTCCTGTTCGCAGCCGCAACCGTCATGTTCCTGGCGGGTCCGCTTCTTGCCGACGAAGGCATGTGGACCCTGGACAACATGCCGCTGAAACAATTGAAGGAAAAGTACGGATTCGAGCCCACCCCGACCTGGCTGGAACACATCCGCCTGGCCTCGGTGCGCGTCGGCGACGGCGGCTCGGGTTCCTTCGTCAGCCCGAACGGCCTGGTCCTGACCAACCACCACGTGGCGCTCGGCCAGCTGCAGAAGGTCTCCACCCCGCAGAAAAACTACGTCAACGACGGTTTCTACGCCGCCAGCGCCGCGGAAGAGCTCCCCTGCCCCGACCTGGAGCTCAACGTTCTCATCTCCATGGAGAACGTCACCGCCAAGGTGCTCGCCTCCGTCAAAAAGGGCATAGACCCGGTCAAGGCCCTGGAAGCCAAGAAGGCGGCCATCGCTGAAATCGAGCGCCTGAGCCTGAAAAAAACCGGCCTGCGTTCCGACGTGGTCACCCTATACCAGGGCGGCGAGTACTGGCTCTACCGCTACAAAAAGTACACTGAAGTCAAGCTGGTCTTCGCTCCCGAGCAGCAGGCTGCGTTCTACGGCGGCGACCCCGACAATTTCACTTATCCGCGCCACGACCTGGACATGGCCATTTTCCGCGCCTATGAAAAAGGCAAGCCGGTCAAGGCCGCCCACTACCTGAAGTGGAGCGCCAACGGCGCCGCTGACGGCGAGCTGGTTTTCGTCCCCGGTCACCCCGGTTCGACCAACCGCCTGATGACGCTGTCCCAGCTGCAGTTCCAGCGCGATCTATCCTATCCCCTGCGCATAAAATCCATGAAGCGCATGCTCGACGTGGCGAAAAAATATGCCGCCAAAGGCCCGGAAGCAGCGCGCCAGGCCGCCGGCATGATCTTCGGCATCGAGAACGGCCTCAAGGTTTCCAGCGGCGAGTACGACGGCCTCAAGGCCGCCGGCATCCTGGAGAAGAAAGCTGCCCAGGAAGCCGAGTTCCGCGGGATGATCGACGGAAATCCCCAATGGAAAGCCGAGTATGCCGGATCATGGGACCAGATCGCCGCCGCCATTGAGCTGCAGAAGCCGCGCATCAAGGAACTCTCCTTCCGGCGCATCCCGGGCATGCGCCTGGGCGGCATCGCGCTGCAGATTGTGCAACTGGTGGCCGAGCTGCAAAAACCCGACGGCAAGCGCCTCGAGGGCTACCACACGTCGCAGCTGGAGTCGCTGCGCTTCCGCCTCCTCTCCCCCGCCCCCGTTTACCCGGGCCTGGAAGAAGCGATGGCTATCGACAGCCTGCAGCTGATGCTGGAGGAACTCGGCGCCGACGACCCTTATGTCAAGGCCTGCCTTGACGGCAAAACCCCCGAAGAAGCGGCCAAGGCGCTGCTGGCCGGCACCAAGCTGGCCGACCCTGCCCTGCGCAAGCAGTTGGTCGACGGCGGTGAGGCGGCGGTGGCCAAATGCACTGACAGCTTCATCGTCCTGGCCCGCAAGCTCGATCCCATGGTCCGCGAGATGCGCAAGTGGCTGGAGGACAATGTGGAAAGCGTGGCCAAGCCCGCCGGCGAGAAGATCGGCCAGGCCCGTTTCGCCGCCTACGGCAAGAATGCCTACCCCGACGCCACCTTCACCCTGCGCGTATCCTATGGCGCGGTCAAGGGCTACCCGCTGAACGGCACCCTGGCTCCCTACAAGACCACCTTCTACGGACTGTATGACAGGGCAGCCAGCTTCGACAACAAGTTTCCCTTCCACCTGCCCAAGCGTGTCGCCGACGCCAAGGACAAGCTGGACCTGTCCACGCCGCTGAACTTCGTCTGCACCGGTGACATCATCGGCGGCAACTCGGGGTCGCCCGTGGTCAACGCCGCCGGCGAGTTGGTCGGGCTGGTGTTCGACGGCAACGTTGAGAGCTTTATCGGCAGGTTCTTTTACGACGAAACCGCCAACCGCACCGTTTCCGTGCACAGCGCGGCCATGATCGAGGCCATGAAGAAAATTTACGGAGCTGAAAAACTTGCCCAGGAGATCCTCGGCGAGAAATAACCTCAATTAAGGATCAATAAAAAAGGCGGGGACCCGCGTCCCCGCCTTTTTCATTTTCCGGCGGAAATTACAGTTGCAAAATCAGCGCACCTCGGCCGACGTCCCTTCGATCTTCTGCCAGGGCTCGGCGCGGCCGCCGAGGTGCTTGGCCAGGAACTCCTCGACCCGGCCGTAGAAGTCGAGCCGGTTGTTGGGCCTGGCGAAGCCGTGTCCCTCGTCGGTATACACCACGTAAGTCACCGGCAGGTTCTTGGCGCGCATGGCGGCCACGATCTGGTCGGCCTCGCGGATATTCACGCGCGGGTCATTGGCGCCCTGGGCCACGATCAGCGGCACGCGGATGTTGGATGCGTGGAACAGCGGCGAGATCTTTTTGTTGAACGCCTCGTCGTTCTCCACGTCGCCGACCTGGAGCACGAACTCCTTCTTGAATGGGGCCCAGTACGGCGGGATGGACTCGAAAAGGGTTTTGATGTTGGACGGGCCGACAATATCCACGCCGCAGGCATAGATCTCGGGCGTGAAGACCAGGCCGGCCAGGGTGGCGTAACCGCCGTAAGATCCGCCGTAGATGCAGATCTTCTTGGGATCGGCGATACCCTGGCGAACCGCCCATTTCACGGCGTCGGTCAGGTCGTGCTGCATGGCCCCCACTCCCCACTGCTTGTCGCCGGCGTGCAGGAACTTCTTGCCGAAGCCCGTCGAACTGCGGAAATTCACCTGCAGGCAGGCGTAGCCGCGGTTGGCGAACCACTGCGCCTCGGGATCGTAGCCCCAGCCGTCGCGGCCCCAGGGCCCGCCGTGGACATTGAGTACCAAAGGCAGGTTCTTCGCGTTGGCGCCGACCGGCAGGGTCAGGTAGCTGACCAGCTGGAAGCCGTCACGGGCCTTGATGACCACGGGCTCCATCTTGGCCAGCTTGTACGTGGCAAGGTCCGGTTGGTTGACGAAGAGCAGTTCGGCCTTGCGGGCGGCGCGGTCGTAGGCATACCAGGCCACCGGGCCGTCGTCGACCTGGTAGGTCACCAGCCAGGTTTTGTCGGCGCGGTCGCGGCCGCCGAGGTAGAACTCGCCCCGGCCGAGCTTGGCCAGCACGGCGAAATCCTCCTTGATCGAGGGATCCATGACCCGCCATTCGTTCTTAAGGAAGTTGAAGGAAACAGCCTGGACCTTCTTGCTGTCGGGATGGATGATCACCCCGCCCACGTCGACGCGCGGGTCCCTGGCAATGGTCTCCAGCTCTTTGCCCGTGGCGGCGTCGATGCGCACCAGGCGGGCCGTGTCCGAGCCCACCGAGGTCTCGAAATAGAGGGACTTGCCGTCGGCGCTGAAGTCGACGAGTCCGCCGTTCTCGCCGAAGGGCAATACGACCAGGTCGCGCCAGGGGGCATTCCGGCCGTCACGCACGCGCATGATGTTCGAGGCGTCCGCGGGATTCTGGGCCTGGGCGGCGCGGATCTGGAAATCGGGGTCGGTGATCCAGCCCAGGACGTCGCCCGGGTTCTCGGTGTCCAGGACAATGGCGCCGCTGGCCAGGTCGACGCGGTACATGTCGAAGACGCGGCGGTCGCGCAGGTTCAGTCCGACCAGCAACTGGCCGGGGAACTTTTTGTCGAGCATGATGTTGCTGGCGCGCACTCCCTGGAACGGGGTCAGGTCGCGCACCTGTTTCGAGGCGATGGCGACCGAGTAGACATGGAAATTCTCGTCGCCGTTGAGGTCCTGCAGGTAGAAAAGGTGCTTGCCGTCCTCGGCCCAGAAGTGGATGCGGATGCCACGGTGGGTATCGTTGGTCACCTGGGCGTCGTCCTGCTTGCCGATGGTTCGCACCCAGACATTGAGCACCCCCTTGTCCGAGGCGGCGAGGTAGGCCAGGAGCGTGCCGTCGGGCGAGATGCGCGGCGCCGACTTGACCGGGTTGCCGAACAGAATCTGCCGCGGGATAAGGGGCAGGTCCTCGGCCGCCCAGGCGGTCGCCAGTCCGGCGATCATGAGCACCGCCATTCCGGCCAGGACAAGAACTTTAGACTTGTTGAACATTTTTTCCTCCTATGGATTCTATATGAAAGATAACGTTATTCATGCCCGGAAGGTTTCAGCGGGGCCGTTTTCAATGATCATATTCAGACACGGGTTTGCCGCGCCTACGCAAGCGGATCGCATGTCCTTCCCTCCCCCGGCATCCTAGAGTAACTCCTCCAGGGTGCGCACGGCGAAGCGCACGCAGGGGCGGCATATTTTTTCCGACCAGCCCTCCGCTTTGTAGCGTTGATGTCCGGCCTCGCTGGTCAAGTCGATGCCCGGGAGCAATTCCCGGCACAGGCAGGAGCCGAACTCGGCCTGGAAGCGCTCCATCAGCTCCCGGCTGAGCCGGTAGGCCGTTTCCTTGGCCGCCTTGTCGTCTTCACGGGCCTGGCCGTGCTTCATGCCGATGGCCATGATGGCGCCGCTGACGGCGCCGCACACTTCCTGGCGGCGCGCCATGCCGGCGCCGAAACCGCTGGCCAGCTTCATGGCCGTCTCCCTGTCAAGCCCAAGATCGTCGCAAAATACCCCGAGTACCGACTGGGCACAATTCCAATTCCCGGCCACCATGGCGGCGGCCGTTTCGCTTCGGTCTGTCATCGGATGCAATTCCCGTTCCATTTCAGGACACCAGTCCCGGCAGCGCTGCCTCGACCTCGCGCCATTGCGCTTCATCCAGCTTGGCGCCGATCACTTCCACCACCTTGCCGGAGAGCAGCGAACCGATGCGGCCGCATACCGGCAGCGGGTATCCCTGGAGCAGTCCATACAGGAATCCGGAGGCGTACAAATCGCCGGCGCCGGTGGTGTCGATGGCCGTGGCCGGGATGCAGCCGATCTCGTGCCGCTCCTCCCTGTTTCTGACCAGCGAGCCCTTCTTGCCCAGCTTGACCACGGCAATGTTGCATTGGGGCGAGATGGAGACCAGCGCTTCAGCGGGCGACGAGGCGCCGCTGAAGACCATGGACTCGTCCTCGTTGGCGAAAACGATGTCCACATAGCGCCCGACCATTTCCTGCAGGAAGGCCAGGTTGTCGCGCACCACGTTGTGGCTGGCCAGGTCCAGCGAAACCTCGAGCCCCGCCTCCTTGGCCAGGCGCAGGGCGGCGCGGGTGAGCGGGTGGTTCTGCACCATGTAGCCCTCGATGTGGAAATAATCGTAGCCGCGGAACAGCTCCGGCGCGAGGTCGGTGGGCTCCAGTTCGACGGCGGCGCCCAGGAAGGTGGCGAAGGTACGCTCGGAGTCGGGGGTGATCAGGCCCAGGGCGCGGCCGGTCTGCGAGGCACCGTAGAACATGCGCGCGTCGGTGCCATGGCGCCGCATTTCAGCGGCAAAGAACTCGCCGTAGGGATCGTGGCCGATCTTGCCGATATAGCCGGTGCCGACGCCCAGGCGGGCCAGGCCGCTGATGGTGTTGGCCGCCGAGCCGCCGCATGTCTCCTGCGTTTCAAGATGAGCGATCTTGCTCAGGATGGCGTTGACCTGCCCGGCGCTCACCAGGGTCATGCAGCTTTTGGGCAGGTCGAGGCTGGCCAGCAACTTGTCGTCCGGGAGGCGCACCAGGATATCGACCAACGCATTGCCCAAACCAAGGACTTTCTTCATGGTTGTTCCTTCGCGCGGGAGAGGCCGCGGTCCTTACAGCTTCGTGTGGGTGATCTTTTCGATCTCGTTTTCCGCGCCCATGTTGAGTATGACGGCGCTCAACGAATTCAATTCCTTCTCGTCGAGCAGAGCGTAGGCGGCGATGATGATCATGTCGCCGGGCTGGACCAGGCGGGCGGCGGCGCCGTTGACCACGATGCCCCGCGATGCACGGGTCCAGGGCAAGACGTATGTGGACCAGCGCTCCCCGTTGTTGACGTTGTAGACGTCAACCTTCTGGAACACGCGCAGGCCGGCCTTTTCCATGATCTCCTCGTCGATGGCGATGCTGCCCTCGTAGTGCAGATCGGCGCCGGTGACGGTGGCCCGGTGTATCTTGGCGATCAAATACGGGATCAGCATGACAGGTCTCCTAATAGCAGATTGTCGATTAGCCGGGTCTTGCCGGCGCGCAGGGCAACGGCGATCAGCGCATCGCCCGTTGCGATGACAGCGGTTTCCTCGAGGTCCCGCAGGCGAACGATGGCGATATAGTCCACCTGCAGCAGGGGTTCGCGGGCGATGACGTCCGCGATGGCCGCGCGCACGGCCCGGCTGGCGGTCGTACCGCCGCGAACCATGGCGGCGGCGCGCTGCAGGGAGCGCGGCAGGGCCAGGGCCGCCTGCCGCTCCTCGGCCGAAAGGAAGACGTTGCGCGAGGACAACGCCAGGCCGTCGGCGTCGCGGACGATGGGCAGCACGCGCAGCCGTACGGGCAGGTGCAGGTCGCGCCGCATCTGGCGCAGCACGATCGCCTGCTGCGCGTCCTTCGCTCCGAAATAGGCGCGCTGCGGCTGCACCAGGTTGAAGAGCTTGAGCACGACGGTGGCGACCCCGCGGAAGTGGCCGGGCCGCGAGCGACCGCAGAGCTTGTCGTCCAGCCCGCCGACGTCGACCCAGGTGCGGTAGGGAGCGGGGTACATTTCCGCGTCGCTGGGGAGGAACAGCACGTCCACCCCCTCGCCGCGCAGCAGGGCGGAGTCGCGGCGCAGGTCCCGCGGGTAGCGGCCCAGGTCCTCGCCGGGGCCGAACTGGGATGGGTTGACGTAAATGGAGACCACGGTCACGTCGTTCTCGCGCCGGCAGCGCCGCACCAGGCTGAGGTGCCCTTCGTGGAGGAAGCCCATGGTCGGAACGAAGCCGACGCGCCCGCGGCCGGAGGCAGGCAGCGCCCGGCGCAGGCTGGCGAAGGTCCGGCAGGCCTTCATTTCAGGAACTCTTCGATGTCCTTGTGCAAGTGGAAACTCTCGGCATCATTGGGGAAGCTGCCGCCCTGCACGTCGCCGACGTATTTTTCCAGGGCGCCGAGCCACAGGGAGCGCGTGTCGGCGTACTTGCGCACGAACTTGGGCATATAGAGGTCGGTGAAGCCCACCAGGTCGTGGAAGACCAGGATCTGGCCGTCGCAGCCGCTGCCGGCGCCGATGCCGATGGTGGGAATGCTCAGGTCGGCGGTTATTTTCCGAGCCAACTCCTCGGGGATGGACTCGAGCACGATGGCAAAAACGCCGAGCTTTTCCAGGTCGCGGGCGTCCTGATAAATCTCACGGGCCTTTTCCCGCATTTTGCCCTGCACCTTGAATCCGCCCAGCGCGTGCACCGACTGCGGGGTCAGGCCCAGGTGGGCCAGCACCGGCACTTCGGCGTCGAGCAGGGCCGCGATCACGTTGAAGCGCTTGCGTCCACCTTCCAGCTTGACCGCTTCCGCCCCGCCTTCCTTGAGGCAGCGGCAGGCGTTCTCCACGCTTTTTTTCACGCCGACGTGAAAGGATCCGTAGGGCAGGTCGCTGACCACCAGCGAGCGCGGCTCGGCGCGGGCCACCATGGAGGTATGATAGACGATCTCGTCGATGGTCACCTTCAGGGTGTTCGCGTGTCCCTGCAGCACCATGCCCACGGAATCGCCGACCAGGATCAGGTCGATGCCGGCTTCCGAGGCCAGGCGGGCGGTCGGGTGGTCGTAGGCGGTGACGGCGGCGATCTTTTCGCCGCGGGCTTTTTTCAGCCCGAGCGTCAGGACCGTTTTCTTTTCCAGGTCAGGCCGGGGCATAATAGCTGTTCCCCTTCTTGTGGTTCTTGATCTCCTGGATCAGGCCGTCGAGGTCCTGGCGGCTGTTGAAATCGATCTTTTCGACATTGACCACCAGCAGCGGCGATAGCTTGTAATTGAAAAAATAATAGTTGTAGGCCTCGAATATCTCGCGCCAGTATTCGCCGGGCACCCGCTTCTCGAATTCGCTGCCCTGCTTGTGGATGCGCTGCATCATCTCGGCGAACGAGGTCTGCAGGTAGACGACCAGGCTGCAGGGATGAATCTTTTCGGAGAAAATGCCCAGGATGCGCTTGTAAATGTCCAGATCCTCGTCATTGAGCACGGTATGGGCGTAAATGCCGTCCTTGTAAAAGATGTAATTGGAGACCATGGTCTTCTGAAACAGGTCCTTTTGCTTCATTTCCAGCTGCTGGTTGAAGCGGTTGATCAGGAAGATGAGCTGGGTCTTGAGCGCCATGGGGTTGTAGGTGGAGGAGAAGGAATCGTAGTAGTCCTTGAGGAAAGGGTTTCCCTGGCCCGCCAGTCCGGGGCGGCCGGAATCCCCGGCAGCGGTCTTGCCCTGATTGTCGAGAAAGAGCCGGGCCTTGAATTCCTCGGCCAGGATCCGGGCCAACTTCGTTTTCCCGGATTTCACCAGCCCCTCCACGGCGATGTATTTGAGATCGGTCATCGAGGCTGATTATACCATGCGCTGGCCGGGCTGTAAATCCGGCCCGGTCGCCCGGGGCCCGCGGCAAAACGGCCCCGGGGCCGGCGCCCTACACGTACTGCATTTCCATGAAGCGGGCGCGCAGGCGGTTGACCTGGTCCTTGACCTTTTTGCCCTTGATGGCCTCGGCCATCAACGCCCCCAGCTCGGAGAAATCCTTCTCCTTCATGCCGAAGCGCGTCATTTCCGGGGTGCCGATGCGCAGGCCCGAAGGGTTCTGGGCGTCGCTATCGCCGGGCAGCATGTTGTAGTTGCAGATGACGTCATTGGCTTCCAGGGCCAGCGCCGCCGTGACGCCGCCGCCGAACCCGGAAACGTTGACCGCGATCTGGTGCGAGCGGGTATAGCCGAATTCCCTGGCCTCGACCGGAATGCCGCAGGCTTCCATGGACGTGGCCAGGGCGACGGCATTGCGGCAGATCTGCTCGGCATAGGCGCGGCCGTGTGCTTTCATTTCACGCGCGGCCACCAGCAGGGCCGGCAGGCTGTAGAGGTGGTGGTTGCTGGATGTGCCAGGAAAAACGCCGCGATCGGCCGCCGACCAGTACTTCTTTTCGCCTTCCGCGTCCAGGTTGCCCAGGATCACGCCGCGCTGCGGTCCGGGGAAGGTCTTGTGGGTGCTGCCGGTCAGCCAGGTGGCGCCTTCGGCCAGCGGGTCCTGGAACTGGCCGCCGGCGATCAGGCCGAGCACGTGGGCGCCGTCGTAGAGGATGGGGATCTGCAGCTGGCGGCAAACGGGAACGAGCTCCTTGACCGGATCGGGAAAGAGGTACAGGCTCTTGCCCATGACCAGCAGGTTGGGCTTGAGCTGCTCGACCAGTTCGATCGACTTCTGCACGTCGATGTGGTAGCGGTCGGCGCTGAGGGGGAAGAAATTAAGCTTCACCGAATTTTCCTTGCCCGGCTTCAGCACCTGGCCGCGCATTTGAATGCGCCGGCCCATGATGCCGAAAAAGTTGTGGCTGATGTGGCCGCCGGCGTCCGTGGAATTGGCGATCACCGAGTCGCCGCCGCGCAGGTAGGCCATGGCGATGGCCGTGTTGGCGTTGTTGCCGCTGTACGGCCGCACTTCGGCCTGGGCACAGTGGAACAGCTCTTTCATTTCCCGGACCGCCATGGTTTCGATCTCGTCGATAAAGCGCGTTCCCTGGTAGTAGCGGTTGATCTTGTCCGCGGTGTTGGGATGGCCTTCGGCGTAGCGGCCCATGAAATCATTGAGCTGGATCGAGCGGACCGCCTGGCTGGGAGTGTTCTCGCTGGCGATGAGGTTGATGCACTGCTTCCCCCGCCATTCGTTCTGTTTCTCGACTATGGTGAAAATATCTTTCGTATCAACGGGCATGTGACCTCCTGTTTGCGTCAAGTTCCATTTAAAGTTCCTTTTTCTCCACGTGATCGCGCAGGTAATCGAGCCGCACCTGGTGCCTCCCCCCCTCGAACGGGGTCTCCAGGAAGGCGGCCACGATCTTCAGCGCCGCTGGCGCTTCCACCACCCGCGCCCCCAGGGCGAGGACATTGGCATCGTTGTGGCGCCGGGCCAGGCGGGCGGCACTTTCGTCGTGGCAGAGGGCGGCGCGCACGCCGGGGAACTTGTTGGCCACGATGGACATGCCGATGCCCGAGCCGCAGACCAGGATGCCCACGACATGCTGCGGGTCGGCCGCCACCCGCGCCGCCGCCTGCGCCCCGAATTCGGCCCAGTTGGCGGCCTGCGCAGAATGAGTGCCGCGGTCCTCGACGTTTCGTCCCTGGCGCAGCAGTTCGGCCTTGATCGCTTCCTTCAATTCGAAGCCGGCATGATCGGAGGCGAGCACCAGCTTTTTTTGGTCGCGTTCGTCCATGGACGGGCCTCAGTCCTCGAAGTCGAGATGGATGCTGAGCACGTCGCCGTGGTACAGCTCCAGGTAGCGGTAGCGGGCCAGGCTCGGCTGTCCGGCCGGGTAATACATCAAGGTCACCTCATTGCTGCCCCGCCCGGGCCAGGTCATGGTGATGGTGTCCTCGGCGCCGACCGCGAGAGTGGTGGACATGCTGTTGATGGCGACCTTGATCTCCGTGGCGCTCACATTGATTACGGTGATCTTGGCTTCGCTGCTGTTGCTGCAGCCGGCCAATCCCAGCATGGCGACAGCCAGAGCCGGGACGAGCCACAGGATTGCTTTTTTCATGGGTTCCTCAAGGCCTCAAATTACCCCATTTCGCACGGCAAGTCAATAGCGCCGGCGCCGGTCGCAGCCTTCAGTTGTAGGGGTTTTCCCGCTGTTCCTCTTCGGCTCCGACGCGGATGGCCGGGGCGTCGGTGCGCGGGCAGACGCTTTCGCAAATGCCGCAGCCGATGCACAGGTCCGGGACCACATAGATCTGCCTTACTTTTTTGGGCCGGCCGCGGAAGCCCTGGACATCGACCTCGCGGAAGCGGATCGCTTTTTCCGGCACCGGGCAGTGCTCCTCGCAGACGGCGCAGTTGTAGCCGTCGGCATACGTGTAGCAGGTGCTGCGGTCGATTACCGCCGTACCGATCTTGAACTGCTTCTTCTCTTCCAGCGCCAGGGGAGCCAAAGCATGGGTCGGGCACACCTGGGTGCAGCGGTTGCATTCGTACTCGCAATAGCCGCTGGCGGGCAGCAGGAGCGGCGTCCACAGGCCCTCCAGCCCGGCCTGCAAAACGGCCGGCTGCAGGGCATTGGTCGGGCAGGCATGCATGCAGGCCCCGCAGCGCACGCATTTCTTCAGGAACTCCTTTTCGGCGACCGCGCCAGGCGGGCGAAGATACGGATGGGTCCTGGCCTTTTTGGCGACGGCGATCTGCGGCAGGGCGGCGACGACCAGCCCGCAGCCGGCGGCGGCCAGGACGCGGCGGCGGCCGACGTCCAGGGCGGGCCTGCGCCCGGAGCTCGGCAGCTGCCAGCGCATGTCGATGGCCGCGGCCGGGCAATCGACCAGGCAGTTGAGGCAGAGCACGCATTCCGACTTCAGATAATCCTTGAAGGGGCTGCCGTAGTACGTGCAGTGATTGGCGCAGGCGTTGCACTGGCGGCAGTTTTCGTTGAGCGGCAGGCTCAGGATGGAGTATTTCGCCAGGGCGCCGTACAAGGCTCCCAGCGGGCAGAGGGTGTTGCAGAAAAAGCGACGCCGGTGCAGGTTCAGCAACAGCAGGCCGAAAAAGATCACGCCGATGCCGGCTGCCTGAAGGAACGTTCGCTGCTGGACCGTGAGCAGAAAGCGCCGGCTGAGGTCGTAGGCCGGCTTGGCGATCCGGCCCCATAAACCCTGGTTCCGCGCCCCGGGCTCCAGGGCATGCTGCAGGAGGAAATTCGTTCCCGGCAGGACCACGGTGGAAGCGCTGCGCGTCAGCAGCGAAAAGGGGTCAAGCCAGCCCAGCAGCTGGCTGGCGAAAAGCGACGCGACCAGCAGGACGATCAGCAGCACGTATTTCAGCCGCAGCGGGCCCTTCGCCACCCCCTGCTGCCGCCGGCGCCGCGAGCCCAGCCAGGTGAAGAACTGGTGCAAGGCGCCGAACGGGCAGACCCAGCCGCAGAAAAAACGCCCGAAGATCAACGTCAGCAGCAGCGGGATCAGGGCCAGCCAGAAGGGGCGAAGAAACGGCGCCGACAGGAAATTGACCCAGAGAAAAAGCGGGTCGATATAGAAAAAGAAGCCGGTGGCCGGCAGGTGCTCAAGCGCGGCGCCGCCGCTGCGCACCAGCAGGAAGAAGAACAGCCAGGTGAACAGCAGCTGGCTGACGATGCGCAGCCGCTGCAGGCGCTTGCTCGTTTTCAAATCCACGGTCGGGTCAGATGGCCAGGTTCTTCAGCGGGACCCTGGCAATGTCAATTTCGCCCATTTTCCTGGCATGAGCCGCCTGCAGGGTCTCCACTTCCCGGGCATCGCGGCCGAACAGGGTGGCGGCTACGACGTCGGCATGCATGATATGGGTGGAGGCGATGACGGTCTGGCGCAGCTCGACATCGCTCAGCCGGCCGCCCACCGGGCCGTTGCGCATCAGCACGCGATAGGCGTCGATCACCACCAGGTCGCTGCGGAAGCCGCCGGCCAGGTCGGCGATGTTCTCGCCCATGTCGCGGTGCAGCTTGCCGCGGTTGCCGCCCAGGATACCGTACAGGTTCTTCATGGCCATGGTCAACCCGGAGCTGCCATGGTGCTTGAGCACCGGAACGTTGATGAACTTGTCCACCTCGAGATGGTCGCGGAACACGGGCCACTTGCCGAGCACCTCGCCCTTGAAATCGTGGACAACGAGGCGGTTTTCGTCGCTGAAGCGCACGTCAGCCCCTGCCTTGCGGGCCATGGCCTCGATGCCGCTGCGCTGATAACAGTCCTCGGCCTTGTGGCAGGTGTTGTCCATGACCACGACCTTTTTGGCGCCGGCGGCGAAAGCCAGCTCGATAACGGCGCGCAACACCTCGGGATTGGTGCAGGCTGCCTGCTCCACCGTGCGATTCCAGCCGATATTGGGCTTGACCATGACCACGTCGCCGCGGGAAACCACCCCGGCCATGCCGCCGATCTCGGCGATGGCGCGCTTGGTGATCTCGTAAGGCGACAGCCCCTTCACCTGCGCCACCTGGCCCGCCGCCGTTGTCCGGGCGGGATTCGCGTCCAGACCGCCTGCCAGCGGAGCCAAGAGCAGCCCCGATGAAACCATCATGCCGTTCCTGACAAATGTCCTTCTTTTCATGGACGTATTCTAGCGGATCGCGGGCGTGCGGTCAATAACGAGGATCGGAAAGGGCTATTTCAGGCTTTTCAGCAACTCCACCATGAAGTCCCAGATCTTGCCGATCGATTCCACATGGATTTTCTCGTCGGGTGAATGGGGGTTCTTCAGGGTCGGCCCGAAGGAGATCATGTCCATGCCCTCCTTCTTGTCGCCGATGATGCCGCATTCCAGGCCGGCGTGAATGGCTTCCACGTGCGGCTCCCTGCCGAACAGTTTGCGGTAGACGTCCTTGCAGCGCGCCAGCAGCGGCGACTGCAGGTTGGGCTGCCACGACGGGTAGCCGTTGCCGCTTACGGCGTCGGCGCCGGCAAGGCGGGCGATGGACTCGATCCTCCAGGTCAGGGCGTGCAGGCGCGACATGACCGAACTGCGCTGGCTGGTGACGATCTCCAGCTTGCTGCTGGCGATCTTGGCGCTGGCCAGGTTGTTGGACGTCTCGACCAGCCCCTTCATCTCGGTGGACATGGCGGCCACGCCATGGGGCAGGGCGATGAGCAGATCGCAGATGCGGCCGCTGTCAGCGGTGTTCAGCGGGCGCTTGCCCATGTTCTCGAGTTGCAGCTCGACGCTGAGCTTCAGGCTGGGGTCGGTCTTCTTGAATTCGCGCTTGAGGGCGCCTTCCAGCTCGGAGATGATCCGTTCGACTTCCTTGAAACTGTCGCGGTGGATGAAGATGTCGGCCCAGGCGTCGCGGGGAATGGCGTTGTGAGCGGTACCGCCGGAGATATCGGCAAGGCGCGCGTCCTGTTCGCGGCGCACCTGCATCAGGGCGCGCACCAGAACGCGGATGGCGTTGGCCCGCTCCTCGTTGATGTTGACCCCCGAATGGCCGCCCGTCATGCCGCCGGCCTTGACGCGGGCCATGATGAAGCCCTCGGGAGCGTCCTCGTAGTGCACCGCCAGGGTGATGCGCGTGTCGCGGCCGCCGGCGCAGCCGACGGTGAACACGCCCTCGTCCTCGGAGTCCACGTTGAGCAGGATCTTTCCTTCGATGAAATCGCCCTGCAGGGCGTTGGCCCCGGTCAGGCCGGTCTCCTCATCGACGGTGAACAGCAACTCCAGCTTGGGGTGGGCGACGGTTTTGTCGAGGGCCATGGTCATGGCCATGGCCAGGGCGATGCCATTGTCGGCGCCCAGCGTGGTGTGGTCGGCCTTCAGCCATTCGCCTTCAAAGACGAAACGGATGGGGTCCTTGGCGAAATCGTGGGGGGAATCGGCCGTTTTCTCGCAGACCATGTCCATGTGTCCCTGGATGACGACGGCCCCGGACTTTTCATATCCCGGGGAGGCCGGCACCTTGATCAGCACGTTGCCGACCTTGTCTTTTTTGCTTTGCAGACCGTTCGTCTCGGCCCATTCGAGCAGGAAGGCGGCGATTTTCTCTTCATGCTTGGAGCAGCGCGGGATGGCGCTGATTTTCTCGAACAGATCTAATGTTTGTTTTGTTTTTTGATGTTTGATCGTCATAGAAACGCTCCTTATTTATTTTGTACCGTGAAAAAAACTATAAATGAAAAACGGCCAAAAGTCAACGCCGCCGCAGGGACCGGGTTGAAATCGCCGCAGCGGGCATGTACAATAGCAGCAGATGTTGCGCGCCATCGCCGCTGCCCTGCTTCTCCCCCTGCTCGCCCTTGCCCAGGACGTCGCTCCCGCGGGGATTACCTGTTGCAGCGAGGAGACGATCCGCCGGGCCATGACCGAGGAGGCGCTGCTGCGAATCGCCGCGAGGCACAGGAGCGGCGGCGGTGCGGCTGCCGATTACCTGAGCGCCGGCGCCTATGAAAAGATCCGCGGCCGCCTGCCTGCCGGCAGCCGCGAGCAACTCCTGGATTTCCTGCACGCGGCCCTGCTTCAGCCGGACGCGGACGCGGACACCCGGGAATTCCAGCGCCAGGTCGGCCACTTCGTGCTGGGCATGACCCTGGAGATCGGCCATACGTTCCAGGGGGAATGCGACCTTCTCCAGGGCGACAAAGAAAAGATCGACCGGCTGATCGCGCGGCTGGAGGTCCCCGCACCATCCGGCAACAACAACCTGGACTCGGCCCTTTTCCATGCCGACCTTTCCGAAAAAGACCTGCGCCGCATCCGCACGCTGGATCTGAAATGGAAGGAGGCGGATGCCGGAGCCTCCCCTTTCGACGAATTCAGCACCTTGAAGAAGAGCGTCAGCGGCAATGCCGCCGATCCTGACCAGCGGCTGGCATTCGACCTTGCCGGGCGCTATCGCGCCGCCTTTCCCTTTCTGGACGAGTTTCTGGAGAATTACCGCCGCCTGGCCGCGGAAATCCGCGAGGCCTCCCGGCGCGTGAACGCCCTGCTCTCCGCCTCCGGGACCTGATACCCCTCCCCGGCCTCGGCGCCGGCTCGACGCTGACGCGGTTGCTGTCGCGTGAGCGCGCCTGGGTTTCAATGCTCTTGAAATCAGCTGTAAAATGCCCTACAATGCCCCCCATGATTACCATGCTGTTTTATCAAGCGGACCTGGGTCCCCGGCGGCGGCCATGGTAGACCCGCTAGCCGTCCGGGCTCGGGAAAACCGGTTGCTTTCCATCCCGCTGCCGCTCCTCGCCCTGGCCGCAGCCATGGCAACAGGGCTGCTCCTGAGGCTCTGGGGCATCCACTGGGGCTTCCCGCGCGTCGACCTGAGCCCGGATGAACTCAACGTCTGGAACATCAGCGCCCGACTGAGCTGGCACGACCTCGACACCCATTTCTATAATTATTCCGGCCTGACGTTCTACCTGAACTTTTTTGCCGCCCAGACCGCCCGGATGCTCGGCGTTTCCCTGCAGCCCCATACCCTGCTGCTGGTCAATCGCTTGTGGAGCGTATTCTTCGGTACGCTGACGATTCCCCTGGCATACCTGGCCGCCCGCGATCTCTTTGCGCAGGCGCGGACAGGAGCCTGGGCCGCCTGGCTGGTGGCGCTGCTGCCGATCCATATCTGGCATTCCCATTTCGGCACCAGCGACATCAGTCTCGTTTTTTGGATCATGCTCTCCTTCTGGCTCGCGGTGCGGGCCTACCTCCAGCCGACCCGCGGGCGTTTCCTGCTCGCAGGCCTGGTTGTGGGCATCGCCGTCGGCGTCAAATTCAACGGCGTGCTTGCCGCCGTTACCCTGGTGGCCGCGGCGCTGGCCGCCTGGCGCGAACAGCGCATCCGCCGCCTGCCCCAGGGCTTGCTGCTCCTGGCCTGCGCCGGCGCGGCGGCCCTGATCGGTTTTTTCATCGTCTCGCCATTCTCGCTCATTCACCTGAAATCCACCATCGCCGCCTATTTCTTTGAAACACGGCACGTCAAGGGGGGGCATTACGGGTTCGACCTTTCCCCGGCCGGCTGGCCTTATTTCCCCTTCGTCTACCAGTTGTTCGCCGCTTTTCCCTTTTCGTTCGGCCTGCCCCTCTACCTGGCTGCCGCCGTGGCGCTGGCCTTTTTCACCCTGCGCAACCGCTGGCCCCAGGTGCTGCTGGGGCTCGCCTTCCCGGTGGCTTACCTGGGCATCGTGGCTTCGTGGAAATTCGTCCCCACCCGCTATTACCTCCCGGCGCTGCCGATCCTGCTTACGCTGGCCGCGCAACCCCTGGCCGAGCTGCAGGCCAATGCCAAGCGCCGCTGGAAACCGGTGCTGGCAGCCCTGGCGCTGCTGGTATTGGGTTATACTCTTGTCTATGACATCTCCACCGTGCGCCGCTTCAGCAGCGACACGCGGCTCGCCGCCGCCGCTTGGGCGGCCAAAGCCCTTCCCGACAACTCGCGGATCATCCTGGTCGAGCCGATCTTCGACCGCAGGTTCATCGTCCCCGCCGGCGACCCCGGGCCCATGCCCTTCGCGGTTCCCCTGGAACAGGTGATGGAAAAATCCTACATGCCGCTTTTTTCCCGCGCGCGCCACGCCGTGCAGGCGCGCGACCTCAATCGAACCATAAGGGAATGGCGCAACGGCGGCATCGCCCGCGGCGACATCCTCTGCCTGAGCAGCCTGGTGTTCCTGCGCGACATCCGCCTCGGGAAAAAAGCCGCGGAACGGCTGCGCCTATGGAATTTTATCCGCCGTAATCCGCGCCGTTTCCGCCGCCTGAAGGTCTTCGATGCCCCCTTCCTCGATCGCCGCTTCTACGCGGCACTCGACCCGATGTACGCCTGCGATTTTGTGAGCCCGACCATCGAATTCTACATGCCCCTCAATCGCCGCCGCGCCCCGGCCGCGGCCGTCGCTCCCGGCCGCTGATCACGCCGGACGCCTTCAACCCCGCTCAGTTGATATAGCCCAGGGTTTTCATGCTCTCCAGGTCTTTTTCCGAAAGCTGGCGCCGTTGTTTTTTACCCACCGGGTAGCGGTGCTCGGAGATGTATTTCAGATAGAGATTGTGGTTCTGCAGGAACAGCGGAAGATGGTCGCCGATCAAATTGCGCGTTTCGCCGGCATCGGCATGGATGTCGAAACAGTAGCGCGGGGCAATGCCCAGTCTCGCGGCAAAGTGCGGCTTGACATCGATGTAGCTGCGGCCGCCGCTGATGACGGCATGGCTGAACTGCCCGAAGATGTACAGCTTGCGCGCCGGGTCCTCCTTGAAAAGCGAGATCCCCTGGACCGGCAGGGGGAGCTTGCGCCGCAGCAGGTCCCCGGCCACGAAGGGCAAGACATCCATCAGGCTGACCGGACGATCGATGCGCTCGTTCCGGCCTCCGGGGATGCGTACGATCAGCGGCACCCGCGTACTGGATTGGAACGTCAACGGGCCGTGGTCAAAAAAGTGATTGTGCTCGCCCAGTTCCTCGCCGTGGTCCGCCGTGAGGATGACCACGGTGTCGTTTGCGTCACGCGGCTGGATCGCGTCCAGGATCGTGCCGATCTCGGCATCCACATAGCGGACGCAGCCTTCATAGAGCGCCCTGAAATAGTTCTCATCGGTCACGCCGTTGCGGATCGCTTCCTTTTCCTTCTTGCTGCCGCTGATGATCTTTTTTTCTATTTGCGAGATGTCCCGGCCCTTCTTCAGGGCATCGTAGCGGACGAATTCATCCGGCGGCACGTAGGGGGCGTGGGTATCGATGTAATGCACCCATAAAAAAAACGGCCGGCGATGACCCGCACCCAGGAATTTCCTGGCCGCGGCCGTAATGAAGGGGGTGGCGGCGGCCTTGCCGTCGACGTGTTTCCATACTTCCGTATAGGAGGCGAACCCCTGGGCGAAGCCCATCACCTTGGAGAGGTTGGCGTTTTCGACGACAGCCGCGGTCTCATAGCCGTTCTTCTTCAGGAATTCGGCGAGGGTCAGGTTCTCTTCGTCGAGGAAATCCTTGATCGGCGACGTTTTATGAAAAAAAGGGTGCAGCCCGGTCATGATGGTCGCGAAGGAAGCCGACGTTTTCGGCACGGTGCAATAGGCATTGGTGAATACGCTGGACTCGCGGGCGAAGGCGTCGATCCGCGGCGAAGTGCCCCCGGCGTGACCGTATGCGCCCAGGTAATCGGCACGCAGGGCATCCACGGTGATCAGCACGATGTTCGGTTTCCGGCGCCCCCCCAGGAATATTTGGAAAAGCGCCGCGACGGCTATAAAGGCGATTACCGTCAGCAGGACGATTGTTTTTTTCGATTTCATGCCTTGATTTTACCATAGTTGCCCCAGAGGGGGAACACCCCGGCCGCTCCGGGCAGCGCCTGTTCCCGCGCCGGGGGCCGAAGCGGAATAGGGCCATGATTTTCCCAAACCAGGTGCTTCCGGCTCTTGAAATTCACGGTGATTTCCCTTAAAATGCTCGCATGCCAACCCCCAAACACCCAAGCAAGCCGACCCCGTGGCAATTGCGCATGTTCAACCGCTCGCTGAAGAAAAAGATGAAGGTCGCGGCCCTGGCCGGGCATTTCCCCGTTCTGATCGACCGCGATTGCCTGCTCGTGACCTGCGGCGACAACAACGGCGCCATCAACTATAAAATTCGCGCTTTTGGCGGCCGCTGGACATGGGCCGACTTCGAAACCCAGGGCATCCCCGGCATGGAAGAGCTCCTGGGCGAGCCGGTGATCAAGCTCGACCGCCAAACGTCGAGTTTGCCTTTCCCCGACGGAGCCTTCGACCTGGTGGTCAGCATCGACGTACACGAGCACCTGGAGGATCCCCTGCCGGTCACCCGCGAGCTGGCGCGCGTCACCCGCGCCGGCGGCACCGTGATTGTCACCACGCCCAACGGCAACGAAAAAAAACTGGCGGTGCGCATCAAGAAAGCCGTCGGCATGGATGCCCGGGCATATGGCCACTGCCGCACCGGCTTCGATATCCCCGATCTGCGCCGGCTCACGGAGGCGGCAGGATTGACCTATCGCCGCGGCAGCTCCTACGCCCGCTTCTTTACCGAAATGCTCGAACTGGCCATCAATTTCCTCTACGTCAAGGTGCTGTCCCGAAAGAGCGCCGCGCCCGTCGAAGCCGGGACGATCGCCCCGGTCAACCAGGGGCAGCTCAACTCGGTCAAAAAGAGTTATCGGATTTACTCGCTGCTCTACCCCATTTTCTGGCTTGTCTCGCGCCTGGACTACCTGATCGCCTTCACGCGCGGCTACGCCGTCGTGGTGGAGACGGTCAAGTGATCGCCGTCGTCACCGGCGCCAACGGCTTCATGGGGCTGCACCTGGTCAGGGCGGAATTGGCCCGCGGCATCCGCGTGCGCGCCGTGGACCGGCAGCGGGATCGGCTGGATTCCTTGAAAGCCGACCCTGCCCTGGAGGTCTTCCAGGCCGACATCACCGACCTGGAGGCGATGAAAACGATCGTGTCGGGGGCCGACGTGGTTTTTCACCTGGCCAGCGCCCACCTGGCTGTCAGCCTGGGCGAGGAAGCCTACTGGCGCATCAACCGCGACGGGGCGCGCGACCTGGTTCGCCTCTGCGCCGCGGCCGGAGTCGGCCGCTTCGTGCACTGCAGCACCGTCGGGGTCTATGGCGAGATTACCTCTCCGCCCGCCGACGAGACGACCCCCTGCCATCCCGACCTGATTTATGAAAAGAGCAAGCTGGCCGGCGAGCAAGCCGTACAGGCCGAGGCGCAGCGGGTCGGCCTGCCGCTGGTCGTGATCCGACCGGTCTGGGTATATGGACCCGGCTGTCCGCGCACCGAGAAACTGTTCCGCTCGCTGCGCCGGGGAACATTCGTCTTCATCGGCTCCGGCCGCAGCCTGCGCCACTGCATCCACATCGACGACTTCACCCAGGCCTGCGCCCTGTGCGCCGTTCGACCGGAGGCGGTCGGCGAAGTATTCATCATCGGCGATGCCGGGGCCATCACCCTGCGCGAGCTGCTGGACAACATGGCCGCCGCCGCCGGCTGCCGCCCGCCCTGGCTTCACGTGCCGCTGGCCCTGGTTCGCCCGCTCTTCGCCGCGGTGGAGTGGCTGTTCCAGCGCCTGAAGCGCGAACCGCCCGTCTCCACCCGCACGCTGAAGTTCTTCACCAACAACACGGCTTTTTCCATCGCCAAGGCGCGAAAACGGCTCGGATTCGAGCCGCGTTTCGGGATCGCCGAGGGCATGCGCCGCACCTGGGCCGAGCGGAGCTCCAGCGCCGCCGCTGCGGGGGGGAAGTAGCCCATGTGCGGCATCTGCGGTTTCACCTGGGAAGACCAGGCTACGGCCCGGGCCATGGCCGACGCCATCGCCCATCGCGGTCCCGACCAGAGCGGTTTTTTCACCGCCCCGGGCATTTCGCTGGGCCACCGCCGCCTGTCGATCATCGACCTTTCCGAGAACGGGCGCCAGCCCATCGCCAATGAAGACGGCAGCCTCTGGCTCCTGCACAACGGCGAGATCTATAATTTCCGCGAAGTGAAACTCTGGTTGCAAGGGCGGGGACACACCTTCCGCAGCCATTCCGACTCCGAGGTGATCCTGCACGCCTTTGAGGAGGAAGGGATCGATTGCCTGCGCCGGTTCAACGGCATGTTCGCCATCGCCCTGTGGGACAATCGCCGCAAGCGCCTGCTGCTCGCCCGCGACCGCCTGGGCGAGAAGCCGCTCTACTATTGCCAGGTCGGCGGGCAGCTGGTTTTTGCCTCGGAAATCAAGGCGCTGCTGCAGAACCCGCGCGTGCCGCGCCAGGTCGATGACGCGGCCCTGGATTGCTTCCTGGGTTTCGAGTTCATCCCGGCCCCCCTGACCGCCTTCGCCGGCATCCGCGCCCTGCCCGCTGGCCATTGGCTGGAGTGGCAGGACGGCCGCGTCAGCACCAGGCCTTACTGGCGCCTGGAGGCGCAGAGCGAAGAGCGCCCGGAAAAAGAATGGTGCGAGGCACTGCGCGCCCAGCTCGAAAGGGCGGTGCGCCTGCGCTTGGAAAGCGACGTGCCCCTGGGCGCCTTCCTCTCCGGCGGCATCGACTCGAGCACGGTGGTGGCCATGATGCGCCGCGCCAGCTCCGGCCCCATCCGCACCTTCGCCTTGGGCTACAGGGAGGCGGGCTTCTCGGAGTTCTCTTACGCGCGCCGGGTCGCCGACCATTTCGCCACCGAGCACAGCGAACTGCTGATCGACCCCATCACCCCCGAGGTCATCGAAAAGGCGGTCTGGCACCTGGACCAGCCATTCTCGGAATTCTCGGTGCTGCCCTACTACCTCATCTGCCGCAAGGCCCGCGAACACGTCACGGTCTGCCTTTCCGGCGAAGGCGGCGACGAGGTATTCGTGGGCTATGACCGCTTCAAGGCCAGCAAGGCGGAGCGCTACCTGCACAAGATTCCCGCCCCCCTGCGCCGCGCCGCCGGCCGCATCGCCGCGTCCCTCCCCGACCGCCCGCAGAAAAAAGGCGCGCTGAACAGCCTGCGGCGCTTCTTCCAGGGCGCCGCGCTTCCCGCAGGCGGCCACATGCGCTGGCAATACTTCCTTACCGCCGAAACAGCCTCCAGCCTGTTCCGCGGGCGGAACGGCGAAGAGGTCCTGGCCTCCACCCTGGCCTGGGCCGACCGCGCCGCCGAAGACGCCGGCCGCGGCAACGAGCTGGAGCGCGAGATCCTCTGCGAACTCGGCTTCATGATGCCGGAAAACCCCCTGATGAAAGTGGACAAGATGAGCATGGCCTGCGCGCTGGAGATCCGCGCCCCGTTGATCGACCATGAGCTGGTCGAGTTCGCCATGCGCATCCCGGCGCGCCTCAAGCTGGACGGCTGGACCACCAAGGCGGTGCTGAAAAAGGCCATGGCCGATCTCCTGCCCCCGGGCATCGCCTACCGTCCCAAGCACGGTTTCAGCTTCCCGATCAAGCACTGGCTGCGCGGCGATTTGCTCTCGTACATGGAGGATGTGCTGGCCGGGTCGACCTTTATCCGCGAACGGTTTGCCGCCGCCACGGTCGACCGCCTGGTCGCCGAGCATCGCAGCGGCCGCCGCAACAACGATCACCTGCTGTGGAGCCTGGTCAACCTCGCCCTCTGGCACCGGCGCTTCCTGGAGCCGGGAGCATAGGCCCGTGCACGCCCGCGTCGCGTTCGACTGCCACCTGCATTTTTACCCCCACTACGATCCCGCGCGCTTCTTCCGGGCTCTGTGCGCCAACCTGGGCGCCGCTCGGGGCAAAGCGCCGCTGCGCCTGGCCCTGCTGACCGAAGCGCCCGGCTGCGCCATGTTCGCCCAGTGGGCGGCGCCGGGGACCATGTTGCCGGGCGGCTATTCGTTTGCCGCCACCTGCGAACCCTATTCCCTGGCACTGATCAACAAGGACGAGCCTCAGGCCTGGATCGTCTCCGGCCGGCAGATCGTCACCCGCGAACGCCTCGAGGTATTGACCGCCGGCCCCTTCCCCGCCATCGCCGACGGCCAGCCGCTGGGCGATGTACTCGGGGCGCTGACTGCGGCTGGAGCCCTGGCCATCATCCCCTGGGGCGCCGGCAAATGGCTCGGTTCCCGCGGCCGCCTGGTGGAAAAGATCGCCGCGTCCGCGCTTGGCCCGGGACTTTTCCTGGCCGACAACCCGGCCCGCCCCGGTTTCTGGCCGGCGCCGCTCGCCTTTCGCCTGATGGCGAGTCAGGGGCGGCCCGTCCTGCGCGGCTCCGACCCCCTGCCGCTGCCGGGTGAAGAGCTTCGGGCGGGAGGATTCGCCGGCATGATCGAGGGGGAGTTTGACCCCGGCCATCCCCTGGCTTCGCTCCAGAGGCTGCTGCAGGGGAATTTCGCCATGCTGGATCTGGGAAATCGGGATGGAGCGTTCACATTTCTGCGCCGGCAGGTCAGCCTGCGCTTGCATTCATAGGAAGATCGGCGGCCGCGGCGCCCGCCGCGTCTGAATATCCGGATTATTAGCGGCCGTGGACGCGGCTGCGCATCAGGTAGAGGATGCGTTCCGTGCCGGCAATGGCTTCGCGGCGCTCGATGAAGAAATGCTCCTGAAACTCCTTTTCAAAACCATCAACGCTGTAGCCGGGGAATATGTCCTCCCGCGTGGCCAGCAGGCGGCGGACCTGGGAATCACTCTTGGGGATGAACTCGATGACCAGCGAGCGGCAGGAGCGGCTGAAAAAATCGGCGATCTTGGCCAGGGGCAGGTTGTTGGCGATGGCCAGGTGATGCACCAGCGCCAGGGCCAGGGTCATGTCGACCGGGAAACGCTGCAGGAGCGGCAGGCGCTCGCTGTTTTCCCAGCCGATGCCCGGGCTGGGGTTGGTGATGTCGCCGACCAGCGGCAGCATGAACTTTTCATCGGCGCGGCGAACCTGCAGGTAGTTCTTTTCCACCGCCGCCGCATCGATATCCAGGGCCACGGTCGGGATGCCGCGCTCCGCGGCCAGCCGGCTGAAGACGCCGGTGTTGGCCCCGATGTCGCATACATGGCCGGGGTTGAGCTGCTGCAGAAAATCGGCCACCAGCTTTTTCTTCAGATCGCGGGCCTGGTCGGAATAGTTTGTATTGTCATAGTATTCGGCCCACTCGCTGCCGCGCGGCCGCCAGCTCAGCTTCCTCACCGCGGTCTCCAGGCTGTTGAGCAGGGCCAGGAGGGCAAAGCGGCTCATGGGACGCGTCTTGCCCGGGACCGGCTTGTCGGCATAGCGCTGCTGCGAGCGGGCGTGCATATGGATATGGGAAAGCAGGGAGAAGCGCCAGCGCGTGCGCGCGGGCAGCAGGCTGGAGGCGAGGTCCAGGGGAACGCCGTCCAGGAACAGGCGCGACATTTGGTTCAGGCGGACATCGCGATGGGCCATCAGCGCCAGCGGCGCCAGGAAATGCTGGCAGAACTGGCGGTAGGCCACCCAGGGACGCCCGGCGGGGTATTTTTCAAAGGAGAGGGTATCGATCAGCAACGGCCGGCCGTGGACGAATTGCACGTTGTAGGCGCTGGCGTCCTTGAGCGACATGCCATGCTCCAGGGCCGTTCTCTGGATGTCCAGGGTCAGCAAAGCGGCATCCTTGAGCTGGCTGAAACACCATTCGAAGGGATAGGAGATGAACGGCACCAACTCCGGGCGGATGACCTTGTAGGCGTCGGGGGTGCGGGCCAGCTGCACGTCGCATTCCTCATGCGCGATCAGCTGCCCGGCGCCGACGAGCTTGTCGTAGAGCCGCGAAGCGATCAGCAGGTCGTAATGCTCGCGATAATCCCGGTTGATTTGGCGGAACAGCCGCTTCTCGTGCCAGAAGAGAAATCCGCTGGGATCGCGGAAAGAACCGGACACCGCCGTGTTTTCCCCCTTCATTTCCCTTTCTTGGTAAACAGTCCGGCGATGAATCCCCTGATCTTCAGCCAGTATACCTTGACGGCGAAGGAAACCGCCACCAATGCCGCGACGAGGATCTGGAAAACATAGCTGCCTGTTCCGGGATCGATATAGCCATACGAGTAGAAGGGGAAGAGCAGGCACAGGGTCGCCAGCAGCAGGATGGACCTGCCCGCGTATTTTGTCTGTTTCATCGGACCACCTCGTTGCGGATCGAAAACGGCGCGGCGCTCGGGCCGGCATGGGCAATTATATAGCATTTCGCCGTCCCGGTCAAACGGGCGAGACGGTCCGCTGTTTTCATTTGCCGCGTATTTTGCTATAATAACCGCGACCATGAAGCCAAAAACCATTACGATATTCTTTATCCTGTCTCTGCTGTTCGTTATTTTCTTTTCGTTGGGCACCGACCTGGCCAAGATCAAAAAAGGCGGTTTTTTCGCCGACGAATCCACCTATTTTTCCATCATGCAAAGCCTGGCCTATGACGGCGACCTGGAGTATACCCGGGCCGACATCGTCCGCATCAGGGAAGTTTTTCAAGTCGGGCCCATGGGCCTGTTCCTGAAAAGGAGCAAAAACGGCCGCCTGTTCTATGCCAAGTCCTTCATCTATCCCCTGCTGGCGGCCCCCTTCTTCCGGCTGGCGGGAAATCACGGCATCCTGCTTTTCAACGGGCTGATGATCCTTGCCGTCCTGCTGCTGGGCTTTCTGCTCCTGCGCCAGCACCATTCCCCGGAAAAAAGTTTCACCTTCACCCTGATCTATCTCTTTTCCAGCATCGTTTTCATCTACATCTGGTGGATCACCGCCGACCTGTTCAGTTTTTTCGTCAATTTCGCCGGGCTGTTCTTCTTTTTCTACGGGTTCAAAAAACCGTTTTGGAACGTTACTGCCGGTGTGTTCTTCGCCATGGCCATTTTTTCCAAGCCCAACAACGTGCTGCATATCGGCTTTCTGTTCCTGCTGCTCCTCTATCGCAAGGAGTGGAAGAAATTCACCGCCATGGCCCTGGTCTGCCTGCTGGTCCTGGCCGGCCTCGTGTTTTTCAACTACAGCCAGACCGGCGAGCTCAATTACCAGGGCGGTGAACGGCGCTCGTTCTACGGCAACTTCCCCCTCGAGCGCCCGGACTTCACGTTCTCCGGCGCGCACCAGATGAGCACTGACAATTACTGGAGCCGGTTCTACCTCAGCCCGGCAATCGTCGTCTATAATCTGTTCTACTATTTTTTCGGCCGCTTCACCGGGATGATGATCTACTTCTTCCCGGCCTGCTTCCTGCTGCTGCTTTTCTTTTTCCAGAAAAAGAAGCCGGAGGACTGGTTCCTGCTCGCCGGCATCGTTTCCGCCATACTGTGCTACGTGCTGCTGATGCCGGACAATTATTTCGGCGGCGGCGGGGCCCTGGGCAACCGCTATTTCATGAACGTCTTCCCCTTGTTCTTCTTCCTCGGCTACCGGGAACGGAGCTTCCGCTTCCCCTTGATTCCGGTGGTCGCGGCCTTGCTGTTCCTGTCCCCGGTCTACATGGAGAGCATGTTCCATTCATCCTCGCCCCGCTTCCCGGGCATCTCTTTCCCGGCCAAATATTTCCCGGCGGAAAAGACCCAGTACGCCACGCTGCCCAGCAACATCAATCCCCGCGCCTTCAACAAAAAGATCGGCGACCAGTTCACCCTGTTCTTTCTCAACGACAACTTCAATCCGCTCGAGGACAAGTCGTTCTGGACCCATGCCGACAAGGAGTTGGAATTGTTCCTGCTGGCGCCGCGGGCGGTGAAGACCTTCACCCTGCAGCTGAAAAACATCCCCCTGGCCAACCAGGTGCGGGTCCAGGTCGAGCACAAGACGCAGCGGGTCTTCATCGAGCCCGGCAATGTCCGCATCGTCACCTTCGCCAGGATCCCCGGCCTGCGCGTCGATCAGCAGCGCTATCTGTACCATATCCGGATCAAGAGCGACCGTTTTTTCTGTCCCTATTTCGATGCCGTCCCCCGCATCGACGACCAGCGCCTGCTGGGAGTACAGACCCGCATCCAGCTTTCCTACTGAGCGCCCCCGGCGCCAGGGAGCCAGGCAAGCCCGCAGTTGACATTCGGGCGCAACTTTTCTAAGATGAGCGCCGACGATGACAATCGCAACCGATTTGCATATCCATTCCACCCTGTCGCCCTGCGCCTCCCTGGAAATGTCGCCGGCCGCCATCGTGCGCCGGGCCAGGGAACTCGCCCTGGACGTGATCGCCGTCACCGACCACAATAGCGTTGAAAACGGCTTCACCGCCGCCAGGCTGGGCGAGAGGATCGGGCTGAAGGTTGTTTTCGGCATGGAGGCGCAAACCCGCGAGGACGTCCACGTGCTCTGCCTGTTCGAGGACCGCCGGCAGGCCGAGCGCTTCAATGAGCGTGTCTACGCGCTGCTTCCCGACGTGGACAACAATCCCGAGCTCTTCGGCGACCAGGTGGTGGTCGACGAGCAGGACAACATCGTCCGCCAGGAAGGGAAGCTCCTGCTCAATGCCCTGGATATCACCGTCGCCGGCCTGCTCGAACTGGTCAAATCGCACGACGGCATCGCCATCCCCGCCCATGTCGAGGCGCCGCCCTACGGGTTGCTGGTCAACTTGGGCATGGTGCCGGCCGAACTCGACGGCTCGCCGCTGGAGATCGCCTGCGAGTCCTCCCGACAGGACGTTCTGCGCGCGTTCCCCGGCCTCGGCCGCCACCCCTTGCTGCGCAACTCCGACGCCCACTATCTCAAGGATATCGGGCGGGCGCGCACGGTCTTCACGGCGTCGTCTTCCACGCTGCCGGCGCTGCTGGCGGCGGCGCGCGCGCGCTCGTTCCAGGTCTTTTCCCCGGGGTCCAATGGTTGAAGACCTCTGCTTCCACCTGCTCGACCTGGTGCAAAACTCCGTCGCCGCCGGCGCCCGCTCCATCCGCCTGGCCATCAACGATTCGGCAGGCAATGACAGCCTGACCCTGGAGGTCGCCGACGACGGGAGAGGCATGGACCCGGAGACTCTGGAAAAAGTGCAGGACCCGTTCTTTACGACCAAGAGCTTCAAGAAGGTCGGCCTGGGCATCCCGCTGCTCAAGGCCACCGCGCAGCATTGCCGCGGCGAATTCAGCATGGCCAGCATCGCGGGCCGGGGCACCGAGGTCCGGGCGAGCCTGCAGAAAAGCCACCTGGACTGCCCGCCCATGGGCGACCTCGAAGCGACGCTGCTGTCGCTGCTGGTCAGCCTGGAGAACGTGGACTTGCGCTTCTCCTACCGCAACGACCGCGGGGAATTCTCCCTCGCCGGAGACGATGTCCGCGCCCAGGCGGGCGGCCTGCATCTCTCCCATCCCGAAGTGTATCGCTTCCTCAGGGACTATATCCACGAGGGCCTGGGCTCCCTGCTGGCGCCGGCGACATAACCCCCCCTGCAGCTTCCGCGGCAATTGTCCCGCCAATGGGTTGTATGCTACAATGTCCGCCATGAGCGCCGATAAAGACATCATCATCGATATCCTGAAAAACCTCAGTCTGTTCAGCGAATTGAATTATTCCGCCGTCAAGGAACTGACTTATCTTTTTTCCGACCGCGTTTTCCAGGGGGGCGAAACCATCTTCGAGGAGAACGACACGGGCAACTCGCTGCTGGTGATCATCTCCGGTGAGGTGCGTATCACCCAGCGCGCCAATGTCAGCGGCGAAGAGACCCTGACCGTGCTGAAGCAGGGCGATTTCTTCGGCGAAATGGCCCTGCTGGAGGACCTGCCGCGCAGCGCCACGGCCATCGCCCACAGCGACACGTTCATGCTGGAGATCAGCCGCGAGCGCTTCCTGCATTTCCTGGAAAAGGATCCGGCCAGCGGCGTGAAGATCCTGGTGCGGCTGGCCCGGAGCCTGTCCGCCCGCCTGCGCGAGGCCGACAGCAAGATCAAGGCCTTCGTCAACCTCAGCCAGTGGGTATGACATGACCAGGCGAGGCCTGCCGCTTCTCTTGAGCCGCACGGTAAATGCACTGGGCCCGCTGCTGCTGCTGCTCACCTGGCTGCTGGGCGATGGCGGCATTCTTCTGCTGCTGGCCCTGGGCGCCGCCCTGGCGGTTGCCGAGCATTTCTACCACTTTTCCGCGGACCGCTTTCCGTCCCCGTCCCTGGTCCTGGCCCTGGCGCCGCTGCTGCTGCTCCATTATTCCTCGGTCGCCGACTTCCGCATCCGCCTGGCCTGTTTCTTCATGCTGTCCGCCATCTTGATCCTGGCGCCGCGGCGCCCGCTCAAGCCGCCGCGCTTCACCCTGGCTACCGCCCGTCCCTGGCAGGTCTGGCTGCTCTCGTTTTTGGCGCTGTCCGCGGCTGCCGTGGCCCTCTATTCCCAGCGTATCCATCTGTCCGGCGATGAGCCCCATTACATCATCGTCGCCCAGAGCCTGGTCGAGGACGGGGATTTCGACCTGAAAAACAACCTGGATCCCGTGAAATATTCGTCATACATGCCGGTGGAGATCCGTTTTCACGGCTCAGTAAGAGACGGCCGTTATCATTCCTTCCATCTGCCCGGAGTGTCGTTCCTGCTGGTGCCGTTTTTTTTCCTTTTCAAGCTCCTGAACGGCGCCGTCCCCGGCCACCTGTATTTCCGCCTGGTCGCGGCCTTCATCAACTCCTTTTTCGCCCTGGGGCTTTTTCTGGCCCTGCGCCGCCAGCCGGGAGAAAATAAGGGGCGCCCCCTCTTCCTGTTTTTCCTGGCCACGTTCCCGCTTGTATTCCAGGCCGTGCACCTTTTCCCGGAATTGCCCGGCGCCGCCCTGGTCGTCTTCGCCTATCTTTCTGCCAGGGATAAAAAGCGCTATTTCACGGCCGGCCTGCTCCTGGCCGGCGTTCCCTGGCTGCACCTGAAGTATTCGCTGCCCATCGTTTTTCTTTCCCTGGCCATATTGGCCTGGATATGGCTGGAGACCGCCGGAGTCGGCGCCCGCCTGAAGCGCCTGGCCGCCTTCGCCGCCGCGCCGCTGGCGAGCCTGGCGCTGCTGCTGCTGTACAGCAAGGCGCTCTACGGTTCATTCAGCCCTACCGCCATCGAATCGCAGTTCGCGGAAAAAAGTTTTTTTGCCGTGCCCCTGGGACTGCGCATCGAGACGCTGTTGTCTTTTTTCCTCGACCAGCGCGACGGGCTGCTGGTGTACGCCCCGGTGTTCCTGCTGATCTTCCTGGGAGCCAAAAAAGAGATCCGCGGCGCCATCAGGGACTTTACCCTGCTGGCGGCGATGTTCGTTTCCTACACGCTGCTGCACGCCTTCACCACCTCGCGCGGCGGCTATTCGCCGGCGGCGCGGCCGACCCTGTTCGTCATGTGGATCATGGCCCTGGCCCTGTATGCCTATTACCAGCGGACAGGGGAAACGGGAAAGACACTGTTCAGGTTTCTGGCCGGCCTGACCGTTTTCGCCACGGCCTGGCTGTTCTATTATCCGCTTTTCCTGTACCAGCCCGTGACCCGGGAGGTCAGCCAGCGGGCTTCGTCGCTGCTCGTGTTCCTGAGCAGCTCGGCCGTCGATCTTTCGACATTCTTCCCATCCTTTCTGAAAAAGCCGAACACCGGCTATTTGCCCAACTGGCTGTGGCTGTCGGCGCTGGCCGCGGCCCTGGGGCTGTATTACGCCCGCGCTTCATGGCGCCCCCTGGCCAGGCCGGCCCGCTTTGTCCTCCCGGTCCTGGGGCTGCTGCTGATGGTTCCCGTCTGTTTTTTCCCCCACGTTCACCTGCAGACGCGCTATACTTCGACGGGGCTCGCTTTCTACTGCAATTCCAGGAATTTCGCCCAGAACAAGGATGCCGGAGGCTTCAGGATCAAGGCTGGACAGGATTATGATCTGTTCTTCGACCTGGACGGCAGCGCCGCCGACAGGCTGGACCTGCGCCTGCTGAACCAGGACGGTGCCGCCATCAGGATCACGAACGGCAGGCAAACGCTGCTGGCGGAGAATCGGAACCCGCAAAGCCGGCGCGAGCTCCGCTTGTCCGCGCTGAACGGTTTTCGCCTGGGCAAACGCCGGCTTGTCCATCTGGGGCTGGAAACAAAGTCCCCCGCAACCACCACTTTTATTTGGCTGCAGCTGCGCTGAAGCGTTTTTGCGGCACGGCACGGCGGCATGGCAAGGTTGACAAGACACCGTTGCTTGCGGTATGATTTACTGGGTTTTTCACAGGTTTTGCCTGTTCTCCGGCCACGATTTATTCTTTTCCCGGATGGCGGTCGACCGGCAAAATCCATACCGAACCCGGGCCTGTTTCGACTGTTTCCGGGCACGAGGCGAATGAGATTCAGCGGCATTACACGAGGTTAGCCAATATGGACGCGAAAGGTCATATCAGCATTTTGGGCGGAGGCACTGCCGGCTTGGGCGTGGGCTTTTATGCCAGGCAGAAAGGGTTGGCATTCGACATTTTTGAGGCCGGCGATCGCGTCGGCGGAAATTGCCGCACCTACGCCCGGGGGGAGTTCCGCCTGGACTCGGGCGCCCATCGCTTCCATGACAAGGATCGCGAGATCACCGAGACCGTCAAGAACCTGCTCGGCGACGATCTTTTCCGCATCCATGTCCCCAGCAAGATCTATCACCACGGGAAACTGATCGACTTCCCGTTGTCGCCCCTGAACCTCCTGAAAAAACTGGGACCGGTCACCTTCACCCGGGCCGCCCTGCAGGTGCTGCGCTTGCGTTTCCAGGCGAAAAAAGAGCACGCCAATTTTGAGAGTTTCGCCCTGCAGACCTACGGCAGGATCCTCGCCGACAAATTTCTGCTGAACTACTCCGAGAAGCTCTGGGGAGCACCCTGCAACAGGCTATCCACGGTCATCGCCGGTACGCGCATGAAGGGCCTGAACCTGAAGACTTTTTTAACCGAGGCGTTCCTTGGCTCGCGATCCAAGACAACGCACCTGGAAGGATCGTCATTCTATTACCCCAAGGGGGGGATCGCCACCATCGCCGACAAGCTGGGCGACTTTTGCGGGCCCGAGACGATTCACCTGAACCAGAAAATCACCAAGATCCGCCACGACGGCAAGCAGATCCGCGCCATCGAGATCAACGGCGCCAGGGAGATCGCCGTTTCCGAAGTAGTCAGCACGCTGGCGCTCGACTACTTCCTGGAGATCATGGACCCGCGGCCGCCGGAAGAAATCATGCTTCTCAAAAAGGGGCTGCGTTTTCGCAATATCGTCCTGGTCGCGGTCTTTCTCGAGCAAAATTCGGTGACCGACGCGGCGACCATCTATTTCCCCGACAAAGAGTTCCATTTTTCCCGGGTGTACGAGCCCAGGAACCGCTATGCGCAAATGGCCCCTGCCGGCAAGACCTCGCTGGTTGCGGAGATCCCGTGCCAGCCGGAAGACGCTTTCTGGAGAACGCTTTCCGACCAGGAGCTGATCGACGGCGTGACAAAAAAACTGTCCGCCATCGGCTGGATCAAGCCGGGCACGATCAGCGGCAGCGCCGTGTACCGGGTGGAAAACGCGTATCCGATCCTGGAAACCGGTTACGAGCAAAAAGTGAAGCGCATCAACGACTACCTGGCGAATTTTTCCAACTTGAACCTGTCGGGAAGAAACGGCAAATTTGTGTATTCCTGGATCCATGATATGATGCGTTTCGGCAAGACGCTGATCGACAAATTTTAAAAGGGCGCCGGCAGACGCGGGAACAAGGCGCGGAAGACCTGCCGGCAACGGCGCGCCCCTTGAGGAACAGAGCGGAAAAATGAGCGGATCTCGCGGATGAAACAACGTCAGGCAAAGCTACTTTTTCACATACTGGGCCTGGTTTTCGGCATCATCATCCTCGTTATCCTCGTGCGTTTTATCGGCATCCGGGAATTCCTGGACCTGCTCAAGCAGCTTTCGTACCTGACCATTGCCGGCGCAGTCGTTGTTTACGCCGCCTCGTGGTACTTCCGGACCTGGCGCCTTGGCGTAATGACCAAGGCCCTGGGCGGCAAAATCCGCTTTTTTGACCTGTTCAAGCTTCATATCTCAGGCTACGCGCTGAATGTCGTTTTGCCCGGCAAGCTCGGCGACGTGGCCACCGTCGGCTATCTTAAGTTGTACGGCATGACCGGCATCCGGGCGGTCGCCCTCATCCTGCAGACCAGGATCCTGGACTTGTTCGCCATCAACACGCTGCTGCTGCTGTTCTGGATCGGCTTCGCTCCGGGGTCGGCCCCGGCATGGTTCGGGATCTTCATCATGATCAGCTTTGCCGCTTCCGGCGCCCCCCTGCTGCTGGTCCTCGATAAAAAGCGGCTGCTTTCGCGCCTGTTCGTCAGGGATTTCCGGCAGCGGACCGTGAAACGGATCGCCGCCAAGGTGAATGAACTTTACCTGAGCTTCCATCAAGTCGTCGCCAACAAGCGCCAGTTGCTGGTGACGGTGCTGCTGTCGATAGTGATCTGGTTCATCGAGGGGTTGACCTGCTACATCATCGCCATGTCGACGGGAGCCGCCATTACCCTGCCGCAATGCATCTCGGCGATATGCGTGGGGAATATCAGCAAGATCGTCTCGATCACCCCAGGCGGCGTGGGAATCTACGAAAGCTTCATGGTCGTAACCCTGGGAATGAACGGCATCGCCATGAAGCAGGCGGTAACGATCAGCATCCTGGACCAACTGATCAAGAAAGGATTCAACATGCTGGTTGGACTGCCCGCTACCACGGCCATCGGCTTGAATGTGGGCAAACTTTTTCGCGGCCTTACCGGCAGCTCCAAGGCCGAATAAACGCTCCCAATAAAAACGCCCTGTTCCCCGGCGCTAGAACGGCGGGGATCAGGCGTCAGCGGTCAGCGATCGTTTTGTCAGCGCCGCCGGCGGCTTCTCCGGGCGGCAGGGCCTTCTGCCCGGCCTGGGCCCAGGGGCTTTCACGTCCCTGGCTGTCCACTGCGCTGACCGCGTACTCGAACACGCGCGCGCTCGATCCCAGAGTGCGGTCCAGGTATTCGAAGCTGTTCTGATTGCCGGCCGCCAGGGTATAAAAATGGCCGTAGCCGCCCTTGCCGACCTCACGGCGATAGATCTTGTAGTGCAGGATCACGGCGCCGATCTCCTCGTTGCGCGGGTTGCGGTCCCAGGTGATGCGGTACAAGTATTCGATGGAAAACAGGTTGCGGTTCTCGTGGCGCTGGAAGCTCAGGTTCAAGGGCGCGACGATCCCGAAGACCTCCAGTTCACCGGTGGCTGAAGCCGTAGCGCCGTCGTCGTCGGTCACCTTCAAGGATATCTCGAAACGACCCTCGCGATTGTACACGTGGCTGACGACCTTGCCGCTGCCGGCGGCGCCGTCGCCGAAGTCCCAATGGTAGTTGGTGATGGTGCCGTCGCTGTCCTTGGAATTGCCGGCATTGAAGGTAACGCTTACGGGATACAGGCCGCCCAGGGGGGAAAAAGTAAAATGGGCCGATGGCGGCAGGTTGGGGTCGGGCTCGGGCTCGGGGCCGGGAGGATTGGGATCCGGGCTTTCCCCCTGGCTCACGATCAGGTAGATGGCCGATGTGCTGTGGGCAACGGCGATCGCGGCATTGTTCGCGGCAGAAAGGGCGCTGCTGGTGAAGCCGATGGTGATGCCCGGCGTGGGCGCTTTCTTGTGCCCCGTCCACTTGCCGTTCTGTTTCCAGTTGAAATAACAGGTGTTGCCGGCCCATTCGCTGATGAAGACGTTCTCGCTGCTCAGGGCAGCCACGTTGATCTCGTGATAGGCCCTGGCGCCGTCATTGGTGACGAGGAAACGGCTGGAGAAGCCGCTGCCGGTCCAGTATTTATAATACGTGTCGCGGGGAACGCCGATGTTGTAATCGTTCATCATGATGATATGCAGCAGCCGCGTGGGATCGGCGCAGACGCGCGGACGGTGGTTGCCGTCGCGGACGTCAATGGCGGTTCCCCACTTGGCCCCCAGGTTGTTCGCCCGCCGGCTGTAGGCAATCGTATAGGTGCTGCCCCACAGTTGCTGCCAGGCGACATGGACGTAGTTGGCGTCGACGGTCACGTCGGGATGCTTGGAGCGCCCCGTCATGGGCCAGGTCTCCTGGTTGACGGCGCCGCCGTACTTGCTGATGAAGATGCAACGGGCGCTGGGCCAGATCATGAAGGCGATGAACACGTTGTCATTCTCGTCGGCGGCCGTGCGCAGGTCCTCGATCTTGCGCGTGACGTAGCCGCCGGGAATGGTGCCGGTGACGGTCAGCGTCCGCAGCGTCGCCGGGGTGGTCCAGCCGGAGCCGCTGTTGGAACTGTGCTTCACGTACTGGGTATCGGACTCGTAGCTGGAGCATTCGATCCAGACAGCGTGCAGGTGGCCGCGCCGGGTGATGTACAGGAAAGGCTCATAGTTGTACATGGACCCGTCGCTGATCTTCTTTTCGAAGGCGACGCTGCTGCCGTTATATGAACTGAGATGGATCTCGCGGCCCGATTGGTAGATGACGTAGATCTTCCCTGTCGGCGCGTAGGCGACGACGGGCTTGTAAAAGGTCGATCCGCTGGCGACCCTGATGGGGCTGGTCCAGGGGAATATGGGAGCAACGAAGAGCAGGAGGAAGAGCAGGGTCGCACCAAACGCCGGCCTGAACGGGGCAATTTTGGTTTTCATAGAGATATTATAAAGCAAATCCACTTTTTTTTCAATTGCGACGGCTGGGACTACAGGGGAAAGCAAAAAAGGCCGGCCGCCTCAACGGCGGCCGGCCCGGTCATGGCAAAAGGATAAAACGCCGCCGGGCGCCGCAGAACGGCGTGGCGGCAATAAGGCTTACAGCCGGATGCCCACTCCCAGGTTCAGTTCCAGGCCACCCAGGTTCAGCGGTTCGTCCAGGTCGGAATCCGGATACACGTCCTTCTGGGCCATGTTGAACTTCACAAACAGCTGAGCGAATATTTTTTTGGATATTTTGTAGTAACCGCCGGCCATGGCGTTGAAGCCGATAATCGTGGCTTTGATCTCCTCGACCGGATTGTCATCCTTGACCAGGAAAACACTGGCGCCGACGCCGGCAAAAGCGCTGAGCTTGCCTTTATCCATCAGGAAATAACGCAAATCCGCCGCCAGGGGGGTCATCCTGAATTTTAGCTCGGCCGGGCTCCATGCAGGTTGATTGTTCTTGGCCGCCAGCCCGCCGCTGATCCAAAAATCCATCTTGCGGGCGAATTGGAAGGCGATCGAACCGCCGAAACCGCTCAAGGCGACATACGTGTCCTTGAAATTCTGGTCCAGCATCATGTAGTAGGTTCCGTGCGCGGCAATTCTCAGGCGATTCCCGAACAGGCGCACCCGTTCGCCCACCTCCGGCTTTTCATCCTTCACGGCTGCCTTGGCCGCGGTTTTAAAGATAATGGTGGAGATCACCCGTTCATCCTTGAGCTCGAAGGTGATTTTCTCCACCGAATACTCCGTGACCAGTTCAATCAGTTTTTTCTGCGTTTCCAGCCCGGAAAAGATCATCAGCGCGGGATTCTTCCTGATCGTCCCTTTTTCGTAGCGTTCGTACTGCAGGGATTCCTTGTTGGCCTCCAGGTGAGCGATAAATTCCTCGATTCCACGCAATTGCGCGGCGGCGGCCTTTTCGTCAACCCACTTTTGTTCAGTCCCGGCCGCAGCTTCTTTCTGCTTGGCTTTGGCGGCCGCCTTCTCCTTGGCCATCTCTTCTTCATTGACGATACGCAGTTTCTTGCCGTCGGCCAGGCAGTCGAACCCGGAGACGATCAGCGCCATGCCGGCGCTCAGCCCGCTGGTCACCAGCACCCTGCCGGACTCGCTTGCTCCGCGCGTAACGTATACCTTTTTCGCTTTCTTTTTGTCGGCGACATAGGTGAAGTCGCCCAGGCTGTCATTGAAAAGCGCCGTGGCCGGAACAACGATGGCGTCGGCGAACTCGTTTTTCAGCTTCTTGATGGCGAACGTCGTATCTTCCTTCAGCAGGCCAGAGGCATTGTCGACCGCGAACGTAACCTTCTCGTCGCTGACAGCGATGACCTCTGCCTTGCCCTGGAAACCTTCGGCAACGCCGTCAAAGGCAAGACCGATGGCAAAGGCGCCGATCGGCGTCCCTTCGCGGGCAAGGGTGTAGATCACGCGACCGGGATTGGTGATCTCCAGCAGCACGGCGTCGACAACGACTTCACTGCCCATGTCCTGGACGAAATGCACGGTGCCGGTCGCCGGGGCAACGATGGGTTGCCGGCTCGAAGCCTTTTTTTCCGCCAGCAGCGCCAGGGCCTCGTTGTAGCTTTTTTCCGCCGACTGGATGGCCTTGGGGCTTTTTTCCTTCCAGCCGAGCCGGTTGGTCCAGATCTTTTTCTTGGCGGCGGCATCGGCCTCGAGCTTCTTCAGCTCCTCGGCCGAAATGGTCTCGACGGCCAGCATCTCCTGACCGGCAACGACCAGCGAGCCCTCGCCGATGCGCGCCTCGGCCAGCAGGCCGTTGACCGGGCTTTTCACCGCCACGGTCCCGGGCTGCGCCTGCAGGGAATAATACTGGTATTCAAAGAAGGCCTCCGGCTTGACCGTCTCCAGCACCACGGCCGCCTTTTTGGGGCATTTTACGGCGGCTGCGGGGGCATCGCCGGCGGCCAGGGGCAGGGAAAAAACGCAGAGCAGCAAGGCGCTCAATACGATTACGGAAAATTGTTTCATGTTGACTCCTTGGGTTATGGCTGTAATGCAAGATCCACGATGATCGCTCGCTGACACGGTTGCCGCGTTCAAATGCCGGTGTTGATGTACGGGCTCTGGTGGCCTTCCTCGTCGACCGCCGCCACCGCGTAAACGTAGCTCTTGCCAGCCTCGACCGTAACATCGGCGTATACGAACTTGTCGGCGCTCACCGTCCCTTTCAATTCATAAGTGCTGTCGTCGCTGCCGGCGATCTTGCTGTATATGCGGTAGGAGAGAATTTTATACACACTGTTCATGGGATTGCCCTTCCAGGTGACCACGTTGCCGTTGCGGCTGTAGACCAGGGTGGTGATCAGCTTGGGCGTGGCGACGACGTCGATGGCCGAGTACAGGGCTTTGACGGTGATGATCTTTTCGGCGATGCCGCGGCCGCCCTTGTCGTCGATGACAGTCAGGCGTATCTTGACGTTGTTCCATTTTTTCAGGAACGTATATTCCGCGGTGGCTGTGGCATTGGCGAGGGTGACGGCGTCGGTGACGCAGCGCCACTCGAATCTCACGATCGAGCCGTCCGTGTCGTAGCTTTCGGCGCCGTTGAGCTTGATGGTCTCTCCCCAATAAACCGAATCCTTGTCGACCGTGAACTTGGCCACCGGCACCGAGTTGATCTGCAGCTTGGCGCTGACAAGCAGCTTCATGCTGCCGCCGGAGGCGTAGGAGATGGCGCCGATGCCGTTGGTGTGCATATCGCAGTCGCTGAAGGAGGAGCCGACCTCGACGTTGTTGAGGATCTTCAGCCCGCCCCACTTGCCACCCTCGCGCCAGTTAATGTAATTGGTGACGCCACCGGTCCAGGTCTGGGAATGGGTCAGCACGTTATTTTCATCGACCGGGCCGAGCACCGGCGTGTGGTACAGGTCAATATTGGTGTCCGAGGTCATCCAGCTTCCCGCGAAGGCACTGCCCTTCCAAACGCGGTGATGCAGTTCCCGCTTGGTGCTGCCGGAAGCGTCCTTCATGTAGACGATGTGCGGCACGTCGTTATTGTCCACTTTGATGAAGGGGCGGTGGCCGCCGGAGCTGGCGACCTTGTAGGTGAAAGTCCACTTGGACTGGGGCTTGTTCTCGCGCCGGGCGTAGCGCACGGTATAATCCGATCCCTCGAGCTGCTGCCAGACCAGATGGATGTAGTCTTTGTCGGCCGCGATGCTGGGGTGCTTGCTGCGCCCGCCCATGGGAAAGGCGTCGTTGTAAAGCGTTTCGCCGTAGCGGCTGAAGGTGATGCCGCGCGCGATCGGCCACAGCATGCAGGTGACGAAGACGTTTTCGTCGTCGTCGACCGCCAGGCGCAGGTCGTCGATCTTTTCCGGGTTCCAGCCGCCGGTGGTGCCGTCGATGAACAAGGTGCGCAGAGTGATGATCGGCGACCAGGTGGTGCCATCGAAGGTGCGGTACTTGATGTACTGGGTGTTGGCGTTGCCGGTCAGACCCTCGGCCCAGACGATGTGGATCATCCCCGAAGGGGTGATGGCCATGTCGGGCTCATAGGCCATCAGGCTGTCCTCGGAAACGTTCTTGATCATGACCGACCGTTCGCCGTCATAGCTATAGAGCTTGATCGAGCGCTTGTTGGTCTTCTGGTCGTCGATATTGTCCTTGAAAGCCACGTAGACCTTGCCCGAGGGATGGAAGCGCACGGTGCTTTTTTCGTCGTAAACGTGCAGTGGTTCGCTGGCGATGGTCACCGGCGCCAGCCAGGCGCCGGTCGCGGCCGCGTCGCCGGAGAGCACGTTCTCGCGAATGGGTTCCCTTTCGCTCTTGTCGGCGCGCAGGGCGCCGCCGAGCACGACCAGGGCAATGACGGCCCATATGAATTTTTGCGGTTTTGTATTCTTCATCAGTTTAACCTCCATGGTTTTTAATCAATTTTTTAGCACAGAGCCTCTATTTTTTCATATTTCCACCTGCTTGTCAATATGTTTCCATTGTGGGTGAATAATTATGTATTTTTACCCTGATCCCGGCCGCTATTTCGCCGACATTGCTCCCCGATCGCCGATAACATAGGATATTTTATCGTATTCCCATCCCTGGTCCTGTCGCGAATCGGGGAGGTTCCCCGCCGCCAGAGGCGCCTGCTGCCTACGAATATTTTTCTAGCGGGCCGGCATGTGTTAAAATCGTAAATAGAGCAAAATAAGTGAAAAAATTTTTCTATTGTTCTCTGGTGATTCTTGCGGCTTTCGGGACCGCTTTTTTCGCCTGGCGAACATGGCTGCAGCGGGAAGCGGTAGACTTCGTTCGCAGTGTCCCGACCGTGGAGCAAGCCCCGTCCAGGCATTTCCGGGTGGATGCCGAGGCCGACCGGGTCTATTTCCTGCCGGATGGCGAACCCCGGGAACTGCAGGGCATCCCGACGGCCAACGCCTGTTTTTTTCGCCTGCAGGGCGAAAAAACGATCGCCATCCACCAGCCTTTCGCCGGCCGCGCCGGCTTTTACTCCCACGTATTCATCGAGGCCTCCGGCCAGGGCAGGATCCATTTCAGCATCGGCGTCAGGCGCCAGGGCCGCTTCCTCGCCAGCCGCCAGATCCGCGCCCGGGAATTCAACGCCCCGGTTTTCCAGGCCCTGAACCTGGCCAAAGGAGAAACCCTGGAGATATCCTGCCAAGGGCAGGGCACCGTCTACTTCACCAAGCCCATCCTCTACCGCATCCGTCCGCCGCAAAAAAGGGACTACATATTCTTGATCGCCGCGGACACCCTGCGCGGCGACGCCGTCGGCGCGCGGGTGAACGGCAGGCCGCTGACCCCGAACATCGATCGCTTCAAGCGCGACAGCGTCGATTTCAGCCGTTGCTATTCCCAGAGCCCCTGGACATTGCCCGCCTTCATGAGCATGTTCAGCGCCCGCTACGAGTTCAACCACCGCCTGAGCAAACGCTCCGCCCTGGGCCTGGACCAACCGTTCCTGGTGAAGGAGCTTTCCTCTCGCTACGTCACGGTCAACCTCAACCCCGGCATCTTTATGAGCAAGCAGTTCGGCTTCGCCCGCCATTTCGATTATTTTGCGACCGACCCCTCTCTGGCGTATGCCAGCGGCGGCCGGGAGCTGTTTGCCAAGGCCTTGGACCTGATCGACCGGGGCCGTTTCCCCGCCTCGTTCATGTTCCTGCATACCTACCAGATCCACTCCCCTTACTCCCCGCCCGGAGAATTCCTCGAGCAGCTCAACCCCAGCCCCTTGAATACCAGCCTGCGCTCGGTCCCCTTCAGCTCGCAGCGGAAAAAATTCATGGCGGTTGACGACGCCCTGCTGCGCTCGTACAGGGAACTCTACCAGGGCGAGGTCCTGGCCTTTGACAGCTATTTCGGGGAATTCATCGCCGCCCTCAAAAAAAGGGGGATCTACGAGCGTTCGCTGATCGTGCTGATGTCCGATCACGGCGAGGAGTTTTTTGAACACGGCGGCTGGGAGCACAACCACTCCATGTATGACGAACTGCTGCGCGTACCCCTGGCAATCAAGCTTCCCGGTAACGATCATCGCGGCCTGACGATTAAAGAGAGCGTCGGCGTCATCGACATCCTGCCCACCATCTTGGGAGCGGCCGGCATCGCAACGCCGGCGGCTCCGCTCGACGGCCTGGACCTGGGGCCGCTCATGAACGGTAAAAAGCGGTTGCGGCCATTTCTCTTCTCCTCCGTCACGACCAGCCGTTACCTCGATGCCATCCCGGCAAAATTCGCCATCATCAAGGACGGCTTCAAGGTCATCAGCAATTATGCCCCTTCCGCCGCCGACCTTGAGTATTTCGCGGCTTACGGTTTGCCGCCGCGACCCGGCCCGGTGGAAATCTACGACCTGGAGCGGGATCCGGGCGAGCTAAAAAATCTTTTCCCGGCACGCCAGGATGTCTATCGCCGGGTCAGCGGGTCCCTGAAGCGCATCCGGGCGATCATCAAGGCCAACCTGGACCGCAAGCCGGGCATGAAGCAGGGCGAGTTCGACGCCGATCTGCAAAAGCAGATGAAAAGTCTGGGGTATCTGTAAGCGCTTGCTATTTTGCCGCTTTTTCCTTAGAATCACCGGTGGCTAAAATCGATCTTTCCCGAGGGCTGCCGGCATTCGCCCCCCAAGGCCGCGGGGCCGGAACGGACAGGGACGGGACGCAGGAGTACAGACGTGTGGAAAAAATTGTTGCAGCGCCCGCGCGGGCAAAACGGAGCGGGTAAAACCCGGGAGCGTCTCCCCGTGGACCTCCTGGCCGACGCTGATTTCGTGGATCATCTCTATCGGGAGCTTTTGGGCCGGGACGCGGATGCCGGTGGCAAGGCCAGCCATCTGGCGTTCCTCGGCGAGGGTCACTCGCGGGCGGCGCTGGTCATGCATTTCGTCAGGTCGCCCGAGTTCGTCTTCCGCCTGATCAGGGACCATATCCACGATTACGTCAAGCTGCTGCCGATCATTCACGACCGCCCCGACCGCTACCGGGTGGAGCGCAACCGCCCGGGCAGCGAGCAGAGCCGCTTCTTCATGGCCGGCGACGGCGCGGACTTCGATTGGCTGGAGGCGAAGATCATCGGCAACGGCTACTACGAGCGTCCCGGCGTCTGGAGCTTCATCATCGACGAGGACAAGCGCATGATGGCCGAGATTGCCGCGGGCTTCAAGCCCCGGACCGTGCTGGATATCGGCTGCGCCAACGGCGCCGTGCTGAAGTGCCTCCAGGACATGGGCATCCACGGCGAAGGCGTGGAAATCAGCCGCATCGCCCTGGACAAGGCGCTTCCCGAGGTCAGGGACGCCATCCATCTCGGCGACCTTCTCGAGCTGACCCTGCCGCGACGCTACGACCTGGTCATGGGGCTGGACGTCTTCGAGCATTTGAACCCCAACAAGCTCGATGCGTACCTGGCCAGGATCTCCGACCTGGTCGAGGACGGCGGGCACGTGTTCACCAACATCCCCGCCTTCGGGGCCGACGCCGTGTTCGGGGAAGTGTTCAAGATCGACTATGCCGTCTGGGACGCGGATGTCGCGGCCGGACGTTTTTTCCACGCCGTTCCCGTGGACGATTACGGCTATCCCAAGAACGGGCATCTGATCAACGCCGCCAGCGACTGGTGGACTGCGGCGTTCGCAAGGTTCGGCTTCAGGCGCGATGTCGGGATCGAGCGCGGCCTGCACGGGACGTACGGCGCGGAAATCGACAGGATCGCGCCTGCCCGGCGCTCATTCTATGTCTTTGCCAAGGGACCGGCCTAGCGGCGAGGGATGAGCCGGAACGTAAAGTCCTTGCTGGCGGCCGCCTTTGTTTTGGCGCTGGCCTATCTTCTGGCCTTTTTATCCGCCGATGCGCGCCAGGCACAGGTAGCCAAAGCATCCTGCCGTAAAAGCGACTCCGGGTTCATCCTGGAATTCAAGCGCCCTGATGGCGGCAACCGCAAACTGAATGTCCTGAACCTGCGCCCGGGCCTGATCCGCGTCACCGTAAAGCCCAAACTCTACGAGTTGCAGTTCGTCACCTATGACGGCGCAGTGGTCAATGCGGAAAAGATCAATGACGGCCTTTTTCAAAAGTCCCTGCAGGCGAACCTGATCGTCAGCTCCATGCGCCTGCTGCCGAAATCGGAAGCCATCACCCGCATCGACGTCGTCATCACCAGGAAGCCCACTCCCGCCGTTTCGTTTATCCTGTTCCAGTTTATAATCCTTTTTCTGCTCGGCGCCACCGGCCTGCTGGCCGCCCGGTTTCTTTTTTCCCTGATCGTCAAGGGTCAACGCCCGCAGGAACAAGCCCCCGGCCTGCTGCTCTGGCCGCTGCTCCTGCTCTTCCTGGCCGTTTTTCTGTATGTCGTCTCGCACCTCTGCGGCTTCCTGGAGCGCTTCTTCCGCGGCGAGCCCGCCGCATCTTTTCTCAAGGCGCTGGCTTTCAACGGCGTCCTCGCCCTCTCCCTGCTGGCTTTGTTTTATCTGCTCTCCCTGAGGAGAAAAGGAGAACGCCTGCCCGTTTATCTGCCGATCCTTTTTTCCCTGCCCATATGGTTCATCCGGGTGCCATTCAGCGTGAAGGCGAGCGCGGACAGCCTGCTGTGGGTCCTGAACCTGACGTTTCATAAAATGGAGATCTCATTCGCCGAAGCCCTGAGCCTGCTGCTGAACAAGCTCACCTTCTACCTTTTCAACCAGGTCACGCATACCAAGGCCGCGACCTCGCTGGTCTATACCGGCAAGCTGGTCGGCATCCTTTTTATTTTTTCCCTGTACCTCTTCATCAACTCCTTCAGCAATCTTTCCTATAAGAAAAAAGTACTGTTCTTCCTCCTGGTTGCGACGTTTTCTTTCACCGTGCTGCTTTTCGGATTCCCCGAATTCCGCTATTACTCTCTGCCGTTCCTCATGTTCTCCTTCCTGGCGGCAAAAAAGTATGCCGACGAAGACGAAGACTCTATCGCCTGGCTGGCCGCCGCGACGGCATGCGCCGTATTGGCAGGTCTGTCCCACGGCATCGCCTATTTCTCGTTTCCCGTCATCCTGCTGTTGCCGTTTTTAAAGCGGCCGCTGGGCGGCGGAAGCAAAAATGCCGCGTTCTATCTCAGGCACGGTTCAACGATCATCCTGGCCGCGGGCATGGTTTTTGCCGTCTTCATAACGCTGATCCGGCTTTTCGGCTTCAACCTGCAATTCAACACCGTAGCCGGCGGATTCGACGGCCGCCAGTTCATCCCCTTGCTGCCGCTCGACGTTCATTACCCCGAGGCCGTTAATTTTCTGGAACCCGGTTATTTCTTCTCCCGGGGATGGATTTTGCTCAGCAGCGGTTCGTTTGTCTTCCTTCTGTTCCCGGGGCGCTGGAAGCGGCGGGTCGCCCTGGAGACATCCGACTTCATCCTGTTCCTTTTCGGCTTGTCGCAATTCCTGATCATCCTCTTCTGGGGCTTCGACAATGGCGTGGGTGAATTCGACCTGTATATGGTGCCGCCGACGATGATGTCCCTGTTTCTGATCCGCTATCTGTTGGCCGCGACCCGTTCCGAAACTGACTCCTGGAAAACCATCATCGCCTTTTCCCTGTGCTCGATGCTGCTGCCGCTCTTCCTGAGGGTGACCGGCGGCTGAACGTCGGGAATCACTGCAGCTTGGACTGGAAGCGCTCCAGGAACTCCTGCCGGGAAAAGATCCTTTTCATGCCGAACTGGTGGGCCGAGTTGTCGGAAAGGTCGCGGGCGCGGGCGGCGATGAAGTCCAGGTTGGTCTCCGGGTCCTTGCCGGCATTGAAGACATAGATCTTGCGCAGCAGGTCGAGCTGGCCGCTCAGTTCGCGGGCCAGGTCCTGCTTCTGTTCCGGCTGCGCCTTCTTGCCGGCCAGGTTGAACAGTTCGCGCATACGGGAGTCCACATCGACGGCCGGGACCGCCGCCTGCTTTTTTTGGTAGTGGCGGCGTACCATGTAAGGCACCCCGGTCTCGCCGGAACGCCGAACCTGCTCGTCCTCCACCACCCAGCCCAGGTTATGGAACGTCACCCGTGCCGAGGCGGTGCGAAAGATCTCGCCGACAAAGGGCTTGATGGTGTTTTCCACCGACTCGGCCACGCTGTTGAACTGGTTCAGCACGTAATAGACCTTGTAGTTCTCCACGTAATAGCGGAAGACCCTGAGGAAGTTGTCCTGGGGAAATTGCGCCGTGGCTTCGCCGATCAGGTCGTCCAGGTTACCGCCCGCGTCGTCGCCGCCGCTCTCCAGGAAATCGCGCAGACGCTGGAAAACCGGGGCATGGGGATCGGCGGGACCCTGGGCGAAGCGGCCCTGCAGCAGAGGCGAGGAAAGCATGATGCCCAGCATGCGGAACAGGATCGCCTTGGCCATCTCGGCCGCGGTATAGGTGGCCGCTTTCAGGCGCGGGGTGAACAGGATGATGCCGCTGTTGGAAAGAGGGAGAAATTCGAGCACATTGTGGTCGAGCCCGGCCTTCATGTCGATGACCAGGTAATCGGCCTGCAGACCGTTGATGCCGGCGATAAGCTTGTCCTTAACCGCGGAACTGAAGTTGACGATGTCCTGGACGAAGCCGTGCGGCGAGGCGATGAAACTGAAGTTGGCGAAAGCGCGATCGGGGTCCATCGCCTGGGGCAGGACCTCGCGGCACTCCTGGAGCGGCATGTCTTTCTTCAGGAAGTGATACAGGTCGCGGCTGACCCTGACGTCCAGAAAATTGCGCAGGCTGGAGGTGCCGGTGTCCAGGTCGAGAAGGATCGTCTTGTGGGTCTTGGCCAGGGCCAGGGCGAAATTCAGGGCGAAAGTCGTCTTGCCCACCCCGCCTTTTCCCGATGATACAGGCAAAATTCTCATGAACGGCCTTTTTTCTCCGTGTGACGCCCCGGGCTTGCGTGAGCTTTCGCCACCAGCCCTGCAATCGGTCACTATAGACCATGAGTGGAGAAAAATCAATAGCGGCCGAAGGGGGCGGTCCGTTGCGGTCAGGCGCTGCTGTGGGTAACGACCAGCGCCGGGTCGGCCATGATGGCGCGCAGCACCGGCACGGAAGCCCGGGCGCTGCCGCTGCTGAAATAGTCGATGCGACCGGCTCCGGGGCCGGGATTGAGGAGGCCGGCCGCGCCGAGGCGGCGCCGCAGTTGCCGGGCAACGGGTTCGCCGGTATCGATCACCTGGACCCGCGGTCCGCAAACCGCGGCGATGTGCTCCTTGACAAGCGGGTAATGGGTGCAGCCGAGCACCAGGGTGTCGACGCCTTTCTCCAGGAGCGGCCGCAGGTTCTTCTCCAGAATAGCCCGGGTACCGCGGTCATGAAAGCGTCCTGCCTCGATCCGCTCCACCAGGCCGGCCACCGGCTGGGTGTAAATCTCCATACCGGAGGAAAAATTCTCCAGCAGCCGGGAGAAGCGCCTGCCCTTCAAGGTCAGGAACGTCCCCAGGACGCCGATCTTCTTGTTGCGGCTCACGCGCTGCGCCACCTTGACGGCCGGTTCGATGCCGACGATCTCCAGCCCGGGGAAGGACTGGCGCAGGAACTCCAGCGCCGCCTCGCTGGCCGAGTTGCAGGCCACGACGACGGCCTTGGCTCCCCGGTCCAGGAGAAAGCGGCTGATGGCCAGGGAGCGCTGGCGGACGAAATCGGCGCTCTTGCTGCCGTAGGGGCAAAACGCGGAATCGGCGTAGTACAGCATGTTCTCGTGCGGCAGGATCCGGCGGGCGGCCTGCAGCACCGACAGGCCGCCGACGCCGGAATCGAAGAAGCCCACCGGCGCCGCGAGTTGGGCATGGTCAGCTCGGCTCTTTTCCTTGTTCATCGGCATCGATTATACATCAATTGCCATCCCGCCGTCAGCATCTCACCGCGTGTGCGGCGCGTGAGGCCGCCATTTATCTGAACGCAGGCCCTGGATCTTGCATTCGCCGCACCGCTGCCTTAGAATGAAAACGCTCAATCAATCACGCCCATGACAACCGGAAAATCAATCACCGTGGTCATCGCCGGCGCCGGCGGCTTCATCGGCACCGCCCTGGCCCGCGACTTGGCCGCGGACTACCGGGTCATCTGCCTGAGCCGGAGAGACCCGCCGCAAGCGGCCTCCTCCGGCGCAGAATGGCGCCGCTGCGACCTGTTTTCCCTTTTTGAGTGCGAACGCGCCCTGGCCGGCGCCGACGTCGCCTTCTACCTCGTGCACTCCATGCTGCCGTCGGCCCATCTCACCCAGGGGACCTTCCAGGACCTGGACCTGATCAGCGCCGATAATTTCGCCCGGGCGGCATCGAGGGTAGGCCTGCGCCAGATCATTTACCTCGGCGGCATGATCCCCGACCAGCCTGATCTCTCCCGCCACATCCTGAGCCGCGGCGAAGTGGAGCGGACACTGGGGGCCTATGGCGTTCCGGTAACCACCTTGCGCGCCGGGATCGTCATCGGCCTGAGCGGCGCCTCCTACGGCATGTTCCGCTCAGTCCTGGAACGGGTGCCCCTGATCCCCTGCCCACGCTGGTCGGCCTCGCTGATCCAGCCGGTGGCCCTGTCAGACGCCCTCCATCTGCTCCGCTATTGTTTGGAACACCCTGATGGCCTGAGCCGCAGCCATGATATCGGCTCCGACGACATCATGACCTACCGCCAGCTCCTGGAGCGCAGCGCCCGGCTGTTGGGCTTGCGGCGCCTGTTCGTCGGCATCCCCTTTCCTTTGCTCGGCCTTTCCAAGGCCTTCCTGGCCCTGATCAGCGGCTTTCCCCGCCAGCTCGTCTCGCCCCTGGTCGAAAGCTTGAAGCATTCGCTGGTCGCCCGCGACCAGAGCCTGCAGCGCCAGGCGGGACTGGCGGCACTCACGCTCGAGCAGGCCGTGCAGGAATCGTTGGCCGAGGAGAAAAGCGGCGCCGGTTTCCGCGTTATTCTTGCCGCTGAAACGCGCCGCAAGCGCCGCATCCCGCGAACGGGGCGGAACACCGTCCGCTCGGTCCAGCGCATCCCCCTGCCGCCGGGGAAAAGCGCGCGCTGGCTGGCGCTGCGCTACACCGCCTGGCTGCCGCGCTTTTTCCGCTCGCTGCTCAAGGCCGACATCGATGCCAGCGGCAACCTGGTCATCCGCAGCCGCTTGCTGAATTTCTCGCTCCTGGAACTGCATTTCTGCCTGGAACGCAGCGCCACTTCCGATCGCCAATTGTTTTACATCAGCGGCGGCCTGCTGGCAAGAAAGACCGAGCAGCCGACCCGTCGCCCGCGCCTGGAGTTCCGCGAGGTCCTGAATGGCAGCGCTGCCCTGGTGGCCATCCACGACTACCGGCCCACCCTGCCCTGGCCGCTTTACAACCTGACGCAGGCCCGGGCGCACCTGTGGGTGATGCGCAACTTCGCCCGCGCCGTCGGCGCCGACAGGACATGATTTCCGCTTTGCGGCTTTTTATTGTATAATCCCCATTCACTCATTCGCCAACGGAGGAACCCGATCGTGGAAAAACGCATGGAAAGCCGGCGCCGGCACTCTGTCGAACTGATGTACGGCAGCAATGACACCTACTGCCCCGGTACGGCGCTCAACGTGTCCTGCCACGGCATGCGCATCCATGCCGAGAGCCAGATCGTTCCCATCGACCGCGAGATCAAGCTGGTGCTGACGCTCGACGGCGAGTTGGTCAGCATGCGCGGCATCGTCCGTTGGAACAGCGAGGTCCTCGACCTCAACCCCGAGGCCGACAGGCACCTCGGCGTATTCATCCCCGAACCCTCGCTCAACTACGTCGACTACATTCATCGCCTGGCCTGAGCGCGGGTCGCCCCCGGACCGCTGCCGGCCGCATTCCCGCCCTGAAGCCAAAGCTCCTCGCCGCAGACGCTGTCCGTGCGCAGGGCGGCGATTGCATTTCCGGCGCCAGGGGAATAAAATGCGCTTTCGTCCAATCAAGGTCCGCGAAAGTAAACAGTGTCCGGGCGGGCCGGGAGCAGAAGATGAAAAATATCATCATGGGCATGTTGTTCTTTTCCTTTCTGGCACCCGCCCTGTTTGCCGGGCAGGCCGGCCCACAGGGCAGCCTGGTGATCATGGGCGGCGGCATCGATTCTTCCCTGGAGCGCATTTACCGGCGCTTCATCGAGCTGGGCGGCGGCAGCGAGCGCATCCGCCTGGCTATCATCCCGGCGGGCAGCATCGAGCCGGTGGTCAGCGGCCGCTTGAACGCCGATGATTTCATCAAGCTGGGCGTCCCGGCCGACCATATCCGGGTTTTCCCCATCTCCGTCCTCGATGACCCGACGACCAAAGACGTGGATGAGGCCAGCTGGAAAAACAACGCTTTCGAGGAAGAATTGGCCCGGGACATGCTCGGCTTTACAGCGGTGTACTTTGTGGGCGGCGACCAGATCCGCTATACCCAGTCGCTGAAAAAGGCCAACAACGAGGACACGCCTTTGCTGGCCAGCATCCGCCGGGTCTATGCTGACGGCGGCGTGATCGGCGGCTCCAGCGCCGGCGCCGCCATGATGTGCGACCCCATGATCTGCGACGGTTTCAGCATGAAAGCGCTCAGCTCCGGCGCCGCCTTCAAGCCAGACACCTGCGCCGAAGCCAGGGGCGTGAGCCTGGCCAACGGCCTGGGCTTTTTCAGCGGCGGCCTGGTCGATCAGCATTTCCTGAAACGCGGCCGCGTCGGCCGCACGCTGATCGCGCTCTACGCCATCCGCCAGTTCAGCCTGGGGTTCGGCATCGACGAGGACACGGCGGTCGTTTGCCGCGGTAACACGATCGAGGTGCTAGGCAGTTCCGGGATCCTGGTCACCGACGTCGCCGCGGCCAAGGCCGCCGGCGATTTCACCTGGTCGACCGACGACGGCTTCAGGGCCAAAGGCGTCATCCTGCACTACCTGGAGGAAGGCGATTGCTTCGACCTGGCCAGCCGCACGCCGCTGCCCCGGCCCGAGCGCAAGCGGATCGAGAAAGGCAAGGAAGCCAACGCGAGCTTCCCCCTGGAGACCAGCTTGTTCGCCCCCGACGCCTTCCGCAACATGCTGGTCGATGGGCTGGCCGAGAACCGGAAGGGGGAAGCGTCGGGCATCGCCTTCACCCTGGATGAGGAGGGACGCGGCACCGGCAGCCAGTGGACGCTGCGCAAAACCGAGCGTTTCGCCGGCCTATACGCCAGCATCAAGGATGTGGACACCTATTCCGTCACCTATGTATCCCTGGACGTCGAGCCGATATCCGTACGCGTAAAGAAAAAGTGAAAAGTGAAAAGTGAAAAGCGGAATAAAGACGTTAGACGTCAGACGTTAGACGGTAGCAAGAAAAGTAAGATTCGATATTTTGCGAGCGAACTGGAGTAAAAAGTGAAACGCAACGGCAATAGGACGATCAACCGGCAAATGGCTTTCTCAATTCACTTTTCACCATTCACTTTTCACGCTTATCTCATTCATAAGGAGAACTGAAATGAACCTGCAGCAAGTGGTGGACCTGGTCAACAGCTATGTCTGGAGCACGCCGCTGGTGCTGCTCTGCCTGGGCACGGGCATTTACTTCTCCATTCGCACCCGCTTCCTGCAGGTGCGGCTGATCAAGGACATGGTTGGGCAGCTCTTCAAGGGGCAAGCCTCCAAGTCCGGCATTTCCTCTTTCCAGGGATTCGCCATGGCCCTGGGCGGTCGCGTGGGCACCGGCAACATCGCCGGTGTGGCCACGGCTATCGGCGCCGGCGGACCCGGGGCGCTGTTCTGGATGTGGATGATCGCCTTTCTCGGCGCCGGCTCGGCCTACATCGAGGCGGCCCTGGGCCAGGTATGGAAGGAAAAGATCGGCGGCGTCTACCGCGGCGGCCCCTCCTATTACATCGATAAGGGGCTGGGACAGAAGTGGTACTCGTTCATATTCGCCGTGGTCACGGTCATCTCCTGCGGCATTCTGCTGCCCGGGGTCCAGGCCAACAGCATCGCCTCTGCCTTCCAGGGCGCCATGCCGGGTGTCACCCCCCCCATCTCCGGGGCCATCATCGTCGTATTGCTGGGGCTGATCATTTTCGGCGGCGTCAAGCGCATCGGCCGCGCCGCCGAGTTGCTGGTCCCCTTCATGGCCATCGGCTATGTCCTGATGGCCTTGCTCATCGTGGCCATCGACTACAAGCGCATCCCGGCCGTGTTTTCATTGATCATTTCATCGGCCCTGGGCAAGGATGCCGTGTTTGGCGGCATCGTCGGCTCGGCCATCGCCTGGGGGGTCAAGCGCGGCATCTATTCGAACGAAGCCGGCCAGGGCACCGGGCCGCAGGCCGCCGCGGCGGCCGAAGTGGCCCACCCCGCCCAGCAGGGACTGGTACAGGCATTCTCGGTCTACGTGGACACGTTGCTGGTCTGCTCGGCCACCGGCTTCATGATCCTGATGACCGGCATGTACAATACCGGCGACGGCCAGGGCGGTTTTCTGGCTCATGGCCTCCCCGGGGTTGAAGCCGGCCCGGCCTGGACCCAGAGCGCCATCGACACGATCTTCAAGGGTTTCGGCGGGGAATTTGTCGCCCTGGCCCTGTTTTTCTTCGCCTTCACCACCTTAATGGCGTACGCATATTACGCCGAATCCAACGTGGCCTACCTTTTTAAAAAAAAGAGCGCCTTGATGATCACGCTGACCCGGATCTTTCTCCTGGCCATGAGCTTCTACGGCGCGGTGCGCACGGCTACCCTGGCCTGGGGCCTGGGCGACATCGGCGTCGGGCTGATGGCCTGGCTGAACATCATCGCCATCCTGCTGCTCTCGCGCGTCGGCCTGGCCACACTGAAAGACTATGAGGCGCAGCGCAAATCCGGCGAGCCGCTGTATTTCGACCCGGAAAAACTCGGCATCCGCCACGCCGGCCTGTGGAACCAGATAAGAAAAGAGCAAAAAACCGGCCGCCCAACGGATTGATCTGAAGAGCGGGATTCCTTGGCCGGGTTCAGCGGCTGATGTTCTCCAGCAGCAATTTAAGGGAATAGTAGTCGGTCGTTTTGCAGATCTCCTGGACCGCTTTGGTCAAAGCGGCATCGTGGCTGATCAGGGCGTCCTTGAGCATGAAAACGGTATAGTCGAGGTCCATGGCGCCATGGTAGGTGGCCAGGACGCAACCCACGGCGCTGAGGCCGCACAGGAACAACGTATTGCAACCCCTGTCTTTGAGCATTTTGTCCAGCTCGGTCTTCTTGAAGGCGCTGCCGAAATTCTTGGTCACCATGGGATCATCCTCGCGGACGGTCACCGTCTTGGGGAACTGGAACTCCTCGCTGCCTGGCTTGGGCCCCGTCTTCGGGTCGGAGTGGTAGACGCGGATGACCGGGTAGCCGTTGGCGCGAAACAGGGCGATGAAATAGTTGATCACCTCCATGCCCATCTTTTTGTCCTTCTCGTCCATGTAGGGCAGGTAGGCGTTCTGGATGTCGATCACCAGCAATGCCGGCTTTATCTTGACCGGCGCGGTTTTGGCTTCCGTCGCCGCCCCAAGCCAGAAAAACGAGATCACCATCAGCAATACGATCAGCAAGACGATCTTTTTCATGCGTTTCCTCCGGGATCAGGCCGATTTTCTTTCATACCAATATTATATTCATTCCGCTATTTTTTCGCATAACTAAAGTCACATTTTAAAATAAGACGGCCCGGCCGGCGGGCTGTCCGGAAAAATTGTCCAGGCGGTTACAGGCCCCTCAAGAACGTGGCCAGGACCAGCAGCAGCCAGCCTGCGCCCATCAACCAGAAAAGGTTGACGGTGACGAAGGGGATGGCCACGAAATAGGACAACAGGCTCAAAAGACCCAGGCTCAGGGAAATGATCCAGGAAATTCTGCTCGGCGCACTGAGTTTCATTGCTCCCTCCCGAACAACTATTTGGCGACGGTACCACTCTATGCGCCGGGCGCTGAAATTGCAAGCCGTACCGTCTTGCCGTTGACATTCCGCGGGACTTCCTCTAGAATCATGTCATGGTTGGACCGGGGATGATCTGTACGTCCCCGCGCCTGTAACAGGAGGGAGCATGGCGGACGTCACAATGGAGCAAATGAAGCTGAAGTACCGGTCGGTACTGGACCTGATGAACGCGCTTAAAGTCCAATTGAAAAACCTGCACGTGCAGGGCGATAAAATGGTCTTGCGCGCCGTTGCCAAGACCAAGGACGACGCCAACAAGGTTTGGACCCAGATCAAGCTGGTCGACAAGAGTTTCGCCAAGGACCTGATGGCTGAAATTTCGTTCCTCAGCGACGCCCCGGCCCCCAAGCCGCAAAACACGCCGACACTGCGCATCCACAAGGTCGTGGCCGGCGACACCCTGTCCAGGATCGCCAAGAAATACTACGGCAAGTCCGGCGACTACATGAAAATCTTCGAGGCCAACAAGGACGAGCTGAAGGACCCCGACAAGATCTTTCCGGGCCAGGATCTGATCATTCCCTGAAACCCGCTTCGCGGTCCAGGCCTGGTTTTTTTTCAAACCGTGTGCCCGGCGCAGGGAAACGTTTTTTTATTCTAGCGGATCCGGGATCAGCGCCAGAGAATAAATCGCCCAAATGGTGAGAGGAACGCGTACGGCTAAACAATGGGAAGCGAAATAGTGAAGACGCTCCCCTGGCCCTGCTGGCTTGCGGCCGTGATCTCGCCGCCATGCAGGCTGACGATGTGCTTGACGATGGCCAGCCCCAGCCCGGTGCCGCCGCTCTGGCGCGAGCGGGCCTTGTCAACCACATAGAACCTTTCGAATATCCGCGGCAGATGCTCGGGGGGGATGCCGGCGCCGCTGTCACGGCATTCGATGGTCAGGCGGCCGGCGGCGGCCGCCAGGCGAATGGCGATGCCCCCCTGATCCGTATATTTTATCGCGTTGTCCAGCAGATTGATGAGCATCTGCTCCAGGCGAAAGCGGTCGCCATTGAACGCGATCCGCTCCAGGTCCTCGGGAAGCGTAATGTCCAGGCTCAGGTTTTTTTCAAGGAGTTTTTTTTCAAAGAGAACCCGAATGCCGGCCAGCAGCTCGGGCCAATCCATTGCCTCCCGCTGCAGAAGGTTGCCTTTTTCTTCCAGCGCCGACAGGGAAAGAAGATCCTTGGTCAGGTCGATCAGGCGGTCGGCATGGCGCAGGATCACGCCCAGGTATTTTTTTGCTTCGCCCGAAGCCTCCTCCGCCAGCGTCTCGGCATAGCCCTTGATGGCGGTCAGAGGCGTGCGCAGCTCGTGCGACACGTTGGCCACAAAATCCCTTTTTTGCCTCTCCAGGTGTTTGGTCTCGGACAGGTCGTGAAAGGTGATCACTGTCCCCCCCGGGACCGGGAGTGGAGAGAGTGCCGCCAGATAGGTCCGGCCGTGGATCTCGATCTCGCTGCGTACGCTTTGCGTGGCTGCCTGGCGGACCAAGTCGGAGAACTCGCGGCTGCGCAGCACTTCCCAATAGGGCCTGCCGATGGGGGCCGCTTCGCCGATGAGCTGGCAAAAGCGCGGCCCGGCGCGGATGATCCGCTCCTGGGCGTCAATGACCAGCAGTCCGTCCGACGCCGAACTGAGGATGGCCTCCAGTTCGTGCTGGCTGTGCTCCAGTTTTTCCCGGGTGGCGCGCTGGCGGTCGGCCATGGCATTAAACTCCACCGCCAGGTCACCAAGTTCGTCATGGCGCCGCACCGCGACATGCCCCCGCCATTTCCCCTCGCCGAGATCACGCGCCGCCCGCGCCAGGCCGCGGATGGGCCGGGTCAGGTTGCGCGACAGGAGCAGGGAGACCAGCAGGGAGACGGCGAGAAGGGCCAGCAGCAGGACGATGACCCGCCGCCGCCAGAAGGCGAACATCCTGTCGATATCGCGGACGAACTGGCTCAGGCGCAGGACGGCGACCGTCGCGCCGCCGGATCGCAGCGGCAGGGCATGGTACAGCATCCGCTCGCGCAGGGTGAAACTGAAGTGGGTCTCGAAACTGGAGCGGCCGGACAGGGCGGCGGCGACCTCGGGACGGTCGGCATGGTTCTGCATGGCGGCGGGATCGCGCTGCGAGTCGGCAAGGACACGGCCGCGGCCATCGATGACCGTGAAGCGCACCCTGGCCTGCCTGCCCTTCAGCTTGATGAACGCGTCCAGCGCTCCCCCGTCCGCGAGCGGCCAGGCAGCGGCCAGCTCGGCACGGACCATGCCTCCTAGCTGCGCCAGCGCCTCCTGCTTGGACTGCAGGTAGAAGGCGCGGGCCTGGCCTACGACCAGGGCATAGAATGCCAGGCTGAGGAACAGGCTGAGCAGAAAGGAACCGGCGAAGAATTTCCAGAATATCTTTTTTCTCATGGCTCGATCTTGTAGCCCACCCCGCGGATGTTCTTGATCATGACTCCCGCCGCTCCCAGCTTCTCCCGCAAGTGCTTGATATGGACATCGACGGTGCGGTCGATGACATCCTTTTCGTCACCCCACAGGGCGTCGAGAATTTTTTCCCTGGTGAACACCCAGCCGGGATTGCGGCTGAGGATGAGCAGGATGGAAAACTCGGTGGAGGTTAGAACGACCGTTCGCTCGCCAACCCGGGCGGTATGGCGCCCCGGGTCAATGACCAGGTCCGCACCCACGCGGATGAGATCGTCAACCCCAGGCTTCGTGCTCCGCCTCAGGATGGCTTTCACCCGGGCCACGAGCTCGGCCGGCGAAAAGGGCTTGACCAGGTAATCATCGGCGCCGAATTCCAGTCCCAGCACGATATCCGCCTTTTCGCCCTTCGCGGTCAGGATGAGAATTGGCAGAGCGTGGGTGCGGGCCTCCTTTTTAAGGGATTTGCAGATCTCCAGGCCGTCGCCGTCGGGGAGCATCAGGTCGAGGACCAGCAGGTCGGGCAGCTGCTTGCCCACATAATGAAGCAGCGGCCTGGCGGCCGCGAAGGACTTCACGGCATAGCCGGCCCGGGAGAGGTGCAGGCCGATCAGATCAAGGATATCCGGCTCATCGTCGACCACGGCGATCACCGCTTTCGGCACGGGCGGCGCTTTTGCCATGGTCATCGGCGCCTTGCCCCCGGATCCACAACGGTGGGAGAAGCCAAGCCCGCGAGCCGGCTCATTGGGTCTCCTGACGATGGCGGACGATGCTGCCCTCGATCATGTAAATGACGTCCTCGGCAATGTTGGTGGCGTGGTCGGCGATCCGCTCCAGGTGCCGGCTGACGCGCAGGTACTCCACCAGCTGGTCGGTCTGTTCCGGATACTTTTTGATCTCGTTCTTCAGCCCCACGAACATGACGTGGACCATTTCATCGATCCCGTCATCGGACAGGCGGACCTTGTGCGCCAGCCCGGCATCCAGGTGCACCAGGGCGTCGAGGCAGTTGCGCAGCGCTTCCTGGACCTTGGCGCACAGCGGGGCGAAGTCCACGGTAAAGCCGGGAAGGGTCAGCGGCGATACGCGCAGCGAACGCTCGGCGATATTGACCGCCTCGTCGCCGATGCGCTCCAGGTCATTGTTGATCTTGAGGACGGCGATGATGAACCTGAGATCCACCGCCACCGGTTGGTGCAGGGCGAGGATCTTCAGGCATTCCTCCTCGGTGTCGACTTCCCACTGGTCAGCCTGGTCGTCCGACGCCAGCACCTCACCGGCAAGTTCACTGTCCTTGGTTTGAATCGAGCGGATGGCTTTTTCCAGGTTCTTTTCGATCATGCCCCCGTAGAGGATGATGCGCTTCTTCAGCTTCTCGATCTCGATCTGCAAATGCACGGCCATCGTTTCCTCCTTCTCAACCGAAGCGGCCGGTCATGTAATCTTCGGTCTGCTTTTCGCGCGGCTTGGTGAACATGCGTGCCGTCTGCCCGTATTCTATCAAGTTGCCTTCGTAAAGAAAAGCGGTGAAATCGGAAACGCGGGCCGCCTGCTGCATGTTGTGAGTGACGATGATGATGGTGTAGCGGCCGCGCAGCTCGGCAATCAGGTCTTCGATGCGCGCCGTGGCCCGCGGATCCAGGGCCGATGTCGGCTCATCCATGAGCAGGATCTCGGGGTCGACAGCCAGGGCCCTGGCGATGCACAGGCGCTGCTGCTGTCCCCCGGACAGGCTCAGGGCATTGTCCTCCAGGCGGTCCTTGACCTCATCCCACAGCCCGGCCCGCTGCAAGCTTGACTCGACGGTCGCCAGGAGTTCGCCCTTATCCAGGTGGTCGTGCAGGCGCCGGCCATAGGCGATGTTGTTCAAGATGGATTTTGGGAACGGGTTTGGCTTCTGGAATACCATGCCGATGCGCCGGCGCAGGGTGACCACGTCGAGGCGGGGGCCATAGATTTCCTGGCCGTCGAAAAGCATTTTACCACTCGTGCGGCTGCCGGGGATCAGGTCGTTCATGCGGTTGATCGAGCGCAGGAGCGTGCTCTTGCCGCAGCCGCTGGGGCCGATGATGGCCGTGACCTGGTAGGAAGCGAAATCGAGCGTGACGTTCTTTACCGCCTGGTTGTCGTTGTAGTAGAAGGAAAAGTCCTGGCAGGCGACATGGGCCTGGCGATCGCCGGCATCCGCCGCCGAAGGGGCGCTGCGCGGGGTGGCTGGAATGGATTGGATCATGGGTTAGCCTCTCATTTTTTTGCTGATGCGGGCGCGGATCAGGATGGCGGCCAGGTTGAGCAGCAGCACCAGCAGCACCAGGGTCAGCACCATGCCGAACTGCACGTGGCGGATCTCATCGACGGCTTGGTGCTCAGTGGCCAGGTTGTAGATGTTCCAGGGCAGGGCCGGCGTGGGCTGGCTGAAGGTTTCCCACAGCTGCAGCGGTTGGCCGACGCTGACCGCGGCGGTGAAGATGATCGGCGCCGTCTCGCCGGCGGCGCGGCCCATGCTGATGATGATGCCGGTCAGGATGCCGGGCAGGGCGGCGGGCAGCAGCACGCTCAGCACCATGCGCAGCGGGCTGGCCCCCAGGCTAAGCGCCGCTTCCTTATAGGTGCGCGGCACCGCCTTGAGCGCTTCCTCGGAGGCGCGGATGATGGTGGGCAGGATGAGCAGCGCCAGCGTGGCCGAGCCGGCCAGCACGCTCTTGGAACTTGACAGGTGCAGGGTGTTGATGAAGAACGCCAGGCCGAACAGGCCGAAGACGATGCTGGGTACGCCGGCGAGAGTGCTGATGCACACGCGCAGCAGGCTGACCAGCCGTCCGCCGGCGGCGAATTCGCTGAGATAGATGGCGGCGATGATGCCGAAGGGGATGGCCAGCAGCATGGCCCCCAGCGTCAGGTAGATCGTCCCGAGAATCTCCGGCCAGATGCCGCCGAAAAAATGGGAATCCAGGGAGAGGTCGGTCAGGAAGCGCCAGTAAAATGTGAATCGTGGTCTCAGCATCTTGGAGAGATTGTTTTCCAGATAGGGGAACAGGGGTTCCAGCCGGGTGCCGGCGAAGGTTTTTTGCCGGGAGCGCAACACCTTCTTGCCCATGCTGCGGGTGTCGGAATAATCCCATTCCTCGCTGTACAGAATCGCCTTGAGCTTGACCAGGGCGCGGTCCCAGCGGGTTTGGCCGTACTGCTGGCGCAGCATCACCGCTTCCAGCTCGCCGGGCAGGGGTCCCAGCAGCTCGCGCAGCAGGCTTTTTATTTCCTTCAGCTGGGCGCGGAATCCCTGCCGCCGGGTGGAATCCATGCCGTCCAGTTCATCCTCGAAGGCGGACAGCATTTCATAGACCGGCCGGCGCGCCGCGCCGACGATGCGGAGTTCGCCGGCGATCGCCTGGGCGTTGCCGCGGTTGAACTGTTCCAGCGCCAGGCGCCGGTGTTCGCTGGTACCACGGAAAAAGAATGCGCCCGAACCGCGGGAGAAAATGGGCGCCAGCAGCACCAGCAGCGAGAGCGACATCAGGACGACGGCCATGATGCTGATGCCGGTCAGCGAGCGGTCGAAGAGTTTGCGTGCCTGCAGGTCCATGTTATTTCAACCCACCCAGCCGGCGTTGCTGGCGGCGCAGGATCCATTCGCTGGCCAGATTGGCTGCGAACGAGGTGAGCAGCAGGCACAACGCCAGGGCGAACAGCACATGGTAGCGGCCGGAGCCGAGTACCTGGTCGGCCTCGCCCATGTCGCCGGCGATGGTGGCGGTCAGGGTGCGCACCGGGCTGAGGAAATTGAACCATGGCGTCGGGATCTGGGCGGCATTGCCCGAGGCCATCCACACCACCATGGTCTCGCCCACGGCGCGCATCACTCCCAGGATGACGGCGGCGATGATGCCGCTGCCCGAGGCGGGGATGATGACCTTGAACAGGGTTTCGGCCCGGGTGGCGCCAAGAGCGTAACTCCCTTCGCGCAACTCGCGTCCGGCCGCCTGCAGCGAATCCTCGGCGACGCTGACGATGGTGGGCAGCGCCATGATGCCCAGGATGATGGAGACGTTCAGGGCATTGGTACCGCTACTGATCGCCACCTTGTTCAATAGGATCGACAGCGCCATCAGGCCGCGGACCAGTATGGCGGTCAGCGTGGCGGCGAGTATCAGGCGGGCCGCTTTGGCTACGTCCTCGCGGACAGAGCGCACCGCCATTTCACTGATCACGAAAATGATCAGCAGCCCCAGCGGCAGGGCGATGAGCCAGGCGGCCAGCGCCAGCAGCGAGCCGCCGCGGTTCTGCAGCAGCGGGGCGAAGATCACCAGGGCGAAAAAACCGTAGGCTACCGAAGGCAGGGCGGCGAGGATCTCGATGACGGGTTTGACCATTTGCCTCACCCGGTAGGGTAGGATATCGCTCAAAGCGATGGCCGCCGCTATCCCCAGGGGGACAGCCACCAGGATGGATCCGAGGGTGACCAGGCCACTGCCGATGAAGATGGCCAGGGCGCCGAATTCGGCGGGCTGGCCGCTGGGGAACCAGGCCGTGGAGGAGAAAAGCTCCTTCAGGCCGCGCAGCTTGAAAAAGGGGATGGCATCACGGGCGATATAGGCGATGATCAGCAGTACGGCCACCAGCGACAAGGCGGTGGCCAGCAGCAGGAAGCCCTGGGAAAAAAAGGCGGCCAGCCGCCGCAGGCGGCTGGCCGCGTCACTCATAACCAGGTTGCGTTTGTCTGCTTTCACGTTGTGCCGCAGGGCATTAATAGCTGGTGACCGGGATGAAGCCGATCTCCTCGATCATGGTCTGGCCCTTCTTGGACAGGTAGAGATTGATGTAGCGGTAGAGGTGCGAACCCATCTTGGGATAATCGTTGGTAACCATGTATAGCGGACGGGCGATGGGGTAACTGCCGTTTTTCACCGTCTCGCTGGAAGGGATGACGTTGTCGATGGGCAGGGCCTTGACCGTATTGTCCAGAAAGCCGATGCCCACGTAGCCGATGGCGGATACGGTGCTCTGCACCCGCTGGCGGATGGCGCCGTTGGAGCCGACGTATTCGCAAGTTTTGGCGATCTTTTCGCCCTTCATCACCTTGCCTTCGAAGGTTTCATAGGTGCCGCTGTTGGTGTCGCGCGAGATGATGACAATGGGGGCATTGGGGCCGCCGAGCTGGTTCCAGTTTTTGATCTTGCCGAGGTAGATGTTCTTGACCTGGGCCATGGACAGCTTGGCGACGGGGTTGCTGGGGTGGACGATCATGGCGATGCCGTCCAGGGCCACGACGTGCACCACGGGCAGGATCTCCGAGTGCACCGCCGCCTCGTACTCATTCAGTTTCAGCAGCCGCGACATGGTGGCCACGTCGCACGATTTGTTGACCAGGCTCTTGGCGCCGTTGCCGGAGCCGGATTCGGATACGGTGATGTTGACGCCCGGGTTCTGCTTCATGTAGAACTCGGCGAAGGCCTTGGCAATGGGGCCCACTGTGGTGGAACCGTCGGCGACGATCTTGTTGGCATCGGCGGCGAAGCCGATGCCGCCGGCCAGCAGGGCCAGGGTGAGCATTGCGGATATGATCTTCATGTTTTTCTCCTTATGTTTTTTTAGAACTGGTAATACCAGGTGAGGTTGAAATAGGTGTCGCTGCCCGGCTTGACGCCGTTGTTTTCCTTGTAGGACACCATCTTGATGTTGGGCATGATCTGGAACTTGGGGTGGATGTTCCAGGCCAGGCCGAGGATGGCCAGGTTGGTCTTGTAGCCCTTCTCGATGAGCAGGTAATCGCCCTGGCCATGGAGCTGCGGGTCCATGCTCATGTCGTAGCGCGCCACGGCCTCGAACTTCTTGCCAAGCTTGGCCACGGCGAAAGCGGAAAGAACGGCCATGCTGGCATCTTCCTTGCCGTCTTCCTTGACCGTCTCCTGGCCGATATTCAAACCCAGTCTGCCCCAGTCGCCCTTGTAGCCGGCAAAGGCCTGGTAGAGGGTCGAAGTTTTGATGTCCGACACGGTACTGATGTCGCCGTTCACCTCGATCATCAGCTCCGGGGTGACGTTGACGAAGAAGCGGGCACCGATCTGCTTGTACTTGTCGGTCTCGTTCTTGTTGCCCGAGTAGTTGCCGTACTGCACGCTGTAGTTGAACTTTTTGGCGGCATCAAAAGCGCCGCTGAAATCGATGGCGAAGTCGCGCGAGGAGCGGTTCTTGTACAGATCGAACATGGTCTTCTCGAGGTGGCGGTAGCCGTAGAACTTCTCGATGTTGCCAAAGGCCAGGCTGTCCTGGATGCCGACGGTTACCTTGTGCAGCGGGGCGTACTGGTAGGAGATGTAGGCGTCCTTCAGATAAGGGACGATGTTCGCCGCCGAGGTGGAATAGTTGCCGGGGCTGTTGAACTCCATGCGGGCGCGGGCCTTGAACTTGTCGGAAATGTCGCTCTCGTAGGTAAGGTAGACGCGGCGCAGCCAGAAGCCGTTCTGATCTTCCACGGTCTCCTTGTGATGGGCCGGCACGAAATAGTAGTCGCCGAAGGCGTAGGCCGAGATGGCGGCGGGCAGCTGTACGGCGCTCATGACGATCAGGACCAGCAGGGTCAGCAGAAGCAGTCTTTTCATTTTTTTTCCTCCGAAAAAATTTGCGTTTCCGCCCGGAGTATCGCTGGGAGCGATTAAGACGTGATAAAATCGCGGTTAATTTTTGGTTAACAATGATTTTCCCCCTTAACAAAGAATTAATGCTGGCTTAAAATGGAATTAACCGTCGCCGGTTACCCTGCCACGAAGGAGCGGCCATGAATAAACTAAAAGTCCTGTTCATTTGCATCCATAATTCGGCGCGCAGCCAGATGGCCGAGGCTTTTCTCAGGGAATTCGCCGGAGACCGCTTCGAGGTGGAGAGCGCGGGGCTGGAGCCGGGGAGCTTGAACCCGCTGGTAGTCAAGGCCATGGCCGAGGTCGGCATCGATATCTCGGCCAAGGAGACCCGCGGCGTGTTCGACCTGCTGCGCCAGGGCAAATGGTACAGCTGGGTGATCACCGTCTGCGACGAGAGCCAGGCGGAGAAATGCCCGATCTTCCCCGGCCCCGGCATGCGCCGGCACTGGAGCTTCCCCGACCCGTCGGCCTTCACCGGCAGCGAGGAGGAGAAGCTGGAGCAGGTGCGCCGGCTGCGCGACCAGATCGCCGAGAAAATCAGGGAGTGGGTGAGGGAAACCTGAGCGGCTTTCTGTTCTGATCAACAAGCAGGGATAAATCGCCGGAAAGGAATGGATTCGAGCTGCTGCCGCGCACCCTGCAGGCCGCTCACTTTGCTCGCTGTCCCAATCGGCAGATTGCCGATTGGGCGAACCCTGGTACCCGTGGGTTCGTGATTACTCCCTCCGCTAGAAGAATGGAAGTGGCGGAGGGAGTAGGATGAGCGCAAGGCGCAGTTCCCTTTCCCTCCGCTAGAAGGATGTAAGTGGCGGAGGGAAAGGGATTCGAACCCCTGGTCCCCGTAAAGGGACAACGGTTTTCAAGACCGCCGCAATCGACCACTCTGCCATCCCTCCGGCCGGTGAGAATTGTAACAGAGGGTTGTACGAGTGTCAATTTTGAGGGAAATAAAGCACTTATCGGGAGTAGGATTGATTCGCGCTGCTGCGCTCACCCCTTCGGGGCCACTCACTTCGTTCGCGGTCCAAATTGGCAGATTGCCGATTTGTCGAACCCCCGGTCTCCGTAAAGGGCGAAAGTATTAGAAATTGCGCCGCAATCGATCCCAACACTATGTTTTTGGCGATTTCATTGAGCCGCCAAAAACATCTAGTGTTGGCAGGGTCACGCCGGATGGTTTCTGCGATCGAGGAGATCGCAGAAACGGGGCGTGACGCACACTCTGCCATCCCTCCGGCCGGAGGGATTGTAACAAAACCCTTTTGGAGTGTCAATTTATATGAAAAGCAAAGCACTTATCGGGAGTAGGATGGGATGCGCGGCTGCTGCCGCGCACCGCTTCGCGGCCGCTCGCAAGGCTCGCGGTCCCCTCTCGGCCGATAGCCGAGTGGTCGAACCCCTGGTCCCCATTCTTCCTTTTCTCTTCCCCGGAATATATAATGCTTTTATGCTCCGATCACGCCAGCTGTCCCTGATATTTATTTTCCTTCTAGCCGCACTGCTGTTGCAGATCGCCGCCTGCAAAACAGAGGACTCGGATCTCCCCGACCCCCCAGACACAGTTGACCCGCTCCTGGTGGACATCGCGATCTTCCCGGCCGACAATCCCTGGAATACCGATATTTCAGCCTACCCGGTCCATCCCGACTCAACCGCTTTTATCCGCGCCATCGGCGCCGACGGCGAGCTGCACCCCAGTTTCGGCACCGTTTGGGACGGGGCGCCCAACGGCATCCCCTACCGCGTCGTCGGTGGCGGCCAAACCATGGTTCCGATCACCTACACCGCCTACGGCGATGAAAGCGACCCAGGCCCCTTCCCGATCCCCGATGATGCTCCGGTCGAGGGCGGCAGCGATGGCGACGGCGACCGCCACGTCATCGTCATCGACCGCGACAACCGCGTGCTTTATGAGCTCTACCGGGCGTTCAAGGTCGCGAGCGGCTGGGAGGCAGAAAGCGGCGCGCAAGCTGGAGCCTCGACGCCAACACCGTGCGCCCCAAGTACTGGACCTCGGCCGATGCCGCCGGCCTGCCCATCTTTCCCGGCCTGGTGCGCTACCTGGAAGTTCAGCAGGGCGAGATCAGCCATGCCCTGCGCTTCACCGTGGAAAGGACCCAGCGCGGGTTCATCTATCCCGCCCGCCATTTCGCTTCCTCCAGCAGTGACCCCGCCCTGCCGCCCATGGGGTTGCGCCTGCGCTTGAAGGCCAGCGTGGACATCTCGGGCTTCTCCGCGACGAACCAGAAGATCCTGCGCGCCCTGAAAAAATTCGGCATGATCGTCGCCGATAACGGCTCCGACTGGTTCATCAGCGGAGCTCCCGACAGCCGCTGGGATGACGAAGACCTGCATCACCTGCACCGCCTGCACGGCCGCGACTTCGAAGCTGTTTATACGGGGCCCATCGAGCATTGACAGCCTCCCGGCTATCCACCCGGCCGGCTGAACGGCGAAGAGGGGCAGGAAGGGACATCTCTTTCCGGATTATCCCGCCAGGAACTGCGCATGGAAAGTGAATTTATTTTGACGACGAGTGACAAGAGATGGCATTTCAATATATAATTCCAATCAAGGGAAGAGAGAGATATGGGAACGGAGAGATCGATGATCAAAAAGAGCTTGCCGTACGGCGTACTCACACTGCTCCTCGCCGCCCCCTTGCTTCTGCAGGCGGAGCAAATAAAGGCCAAGCCCGTGACGGGCCAGGACCAGCCGGCCTCGACGCTCAAATGCCCCGACCTGGCGATCACCTCGTTGAACGCCACCCTGGTGAGCACCCTGCTGGGCGACCTGCAGGTCGAGTTCCCCATGGACACGGTCAAGCTGGCGGCGGCGCTGGAAAACGCCGGTTCCGCGGCCATCCCCCCGGGGACATCCATCTATCTGATCCTGAAAAAAAACGGCAAGGTGATCCAGAGCCTGAGCGCCACCGATGTTCTGGGAGCCCCGGGCAGCCGCTGGACCTACAGCGTCAACGACTCCTTCCAGCATAACCAGAAAACGACATACACCATCCAGGTGGCTTCGACCCTCAAGGAATGCCGGGTCAGCAACAACCGGGCGCTGCACCGCATCGATGAAAAGAAGCTGCATCCGGACGGGAACCCCGACCTGACCGTCTCCATGCTGCCCATCGCCAGGAATTGGAAACAGGATGGCTCCCAATTCCAGTCATTCTTCGAACTGGCGGCCGACATCACCAACAACGGCTCAGGCGCAAGCAACAGCCCTTCCCGCCTGCTTTTCGTCCTGAATGAAGAACAGGTCGTGCTGGCCGCTATGAGCATTGCCCAGAAGGACCTGCCGGCACCGGGCCAGACCAGGCGTTTCTCGACCGAACTGGCCGCCGGTGCCGTCTCCGCCGGGGAATTCCTGGTAAGCGCCCATATCGAGCGTCCGCGCAACGAGTTCATTTTCAACAACAACTGGTCGCTGAACACCGGAAAGATCGCCAATATCGCCGAAGCGCCGGGCGGGACCCTGGCGGTCCTGGATTTTCAGCCCTGGCGCCTGGCCGGAAAAAAGCTCTCGGCCACCCTTAAAATCACCAACCTGCAAAACCGGCATCTGCGCAACCTGCGGCTGATCATGTTCAGGGACAAGGTCCCGGTCAAGGAATGGCGGGCGCTGGCGTGCACCCCGCAGGCTCAATCCCGCTTTCAGTTCGCGGAAGAACTCCCGGCCGCCCCTGCCGCTTCCGGCAGCCACAGCTACCGGGCGGTGCTGTGCCGCGACACCGGCAAAATGCCCCCCGCGGACGATCAGGTCCTGGCCGCCAAGGCAAGGGACCTGCACCGCCTGGTGCTGGGCAGGGAGAAACTGCAGAAAAGCCTCCAGGACAAGGACACGGGCCTGGCCCTCCAGTTCCAGCGCCAGGGCAGTGAATTCCGCATCCGCGAGACGCGGGTCGGCATCGAGCCCAACGGCATCCTGATCCAGGTCAAAGGCAACAAGACAGGGGATCTTACTCCCGGAGCGGTTTTCCAGGTGCAGACACGACTGACCCCCAGCGTGGTCCTTGGCCGCATAGAGCTGGAGACGGTCGATAGCGGCGCTGTAGCGACTGACCCTTTTGCGGCCCGCCTGGCCCTGATCATCCGCCAGGAAGTCAGGACCATCCTGCAAAAAAGCGCGGAAAAAGAACTGGCGTCCGACCCGCTGGCGCATTCCGTTGCCACGAGTTTGTGGAACAACCGACCGCGGCCGCTCCTGGGGATCATCCCTCTCAATGGCTCTTTGGATATCTATTACTGAAAGCGGCCGGGAAATAAAATTCAGGGGCGGCACAAGGAAATCAGGTGCCATGCATGATTTTGGCGATAGTGTTAGTGAAGTCACGAAAAAAATCTCTAAAAGATTTCGGCAATTTTCCTGCTAACACGAACACGTAGATAAATTCATTTTATTGCGTAGCTCACCACTAACACTTTCTTAGCCATGCGCCTGCTTCCTGGCCGCCTGCGCCTTGACCAGCCAGTCGGGCCTGACCGTGTTCAGCAGCGCCATTTCGAGGCTGATATCACCGGCCAGGACGCGCTCCAGGGCCAGCTCGCGATGCGTGCGCATGCCGTGCTGCCAGGCCTGGCGATGCATGACCTCGATCTGGCCCCAGTCCCAGTTGTTCGCGTTATCGATGAAACGCTTCATTTCTCCCATCAAATCCAGGACCTCATAGACGACCGTGTAACCCAGATCCCCAGTGTTCCTGCAGAGAGTACATCCGCGTCCACGCCAGGTGGCGACACGGCCGTCGGCTCCCAGGGGAGGATCTGGCAGACCGGAATCGACAAAGATATTCGCTGGCACCCGGTATTCTTCGGCGCAGTGCCCGCAGACCATGTTCAGCCGCCGCGGCGCCACAATCACCTTGAAGAGGTCGGCCATTTCCCGCCGCCGGTTCCAAAAGAGGCGGAAGATCATTTCTACCAGTCCGCTGACACAGTCGCGGATATGGATGGCCGTGATCAACATGCCGCCGGCTGCGGCATATGCGATCGCCGCCTCGGCATCGGCGTCATTGACCCAGTCGATATTCTGCAGCAGCAGCACATCGGGCCTGTTGCCGATAACTTCCCGCAGGCAGGAACCGACCCGGTCGTAGGCGTCTTGGCCATCGCCGAGATCATGCTGCTCCACCCCCCTGAGAGTCCACTCCGTTGGCCATTCCACTGTGGCGATGCGGCGCCCCTCGTCCCTTAAAAGTGAAAGAAGGCGATAAGTGGCCGTCGACTTGCCCGAGTTGCAAGGGCCGGTCAGCAGCACGATCCCCGAGCGCAAGTGCGCGGCGCGGACGAACTTGTCCTCAGCCTCGCTGGCGAAACCCAGATTGAAACGGGTCTCCTCCGCCGCCGTCGCGGGGTGCAGCGAAATCTTCAGCGCCTCGCCGCCAGGCGCGGGATAGGACTCAAGATCGAAGCGAATGACGCGGTTCCTTCTGGCGCGCTCGCGATAGGAAAACACGTCCTCGCCGTCCTGCCGCCCCCACTTATCGGTATCGAGATGGGGCTTGCGGTAAAGCCGAAGGAAGGAACCGCCAGCGCGGAGGGAGACTTCGGCGCCGGACAGGCCGGCGCATGAACGAGCGGCGGCAGCCAGTCTGTGGAACGATTCCCGGTCCCCGACGCCGGTCAGCTCCTGGTAGCAGCCATCCGTGCGCAGCCGCACCTGCGGCCGGCCCGACAGGCGATCGATGAGAATGGCGTCGGCTTTCTGGCGGATCGCGGCCTGCAGGATGTCCTCGAGCAGCTTGCGCGCCTGCGTCTCCGTGAGCGGACCGCCGGGATTGTGGTCCTCCTCACTGGCGGCACGGACCAGCGCCCGCGCCCGGACCGATTGCTCGCGCCGTCGGCTGTCCTCGCGGCGATCCAGCCAGCGAGCCAGTTGGATCATGAATGCCAGCAGGATGGCGGCGGCTGCCGCCACGATTGCGACCGCTTGCAGCGTCATCTCCCTCCTCTCTGCCTGGAGCGATTATAGCCCCGGAGCGCGAACGCTGGCAAGCCCGGTGTCTTGACCGACGGCGGAAAATGCCGTAAAATACCGTTATATCGGAAAGAGAGGCGCCCGTGAAGGATTTCGTCCCGTATCGCAGTCAGGTGATTGGCATCGACCAGGTTTTCGACTCCCCTAACGGCGAGAAACGCATCCTCTATGCCGACTGGACGGCCAGCGGCCGCCTCTATCGCCCCATCGAAGACTATATCGCCAACCGCCTGGGCCCATTCGTAGCCAATACCCACACCGAAACCACCGTGACCGGCACGCGCATGACCGCGGCCTACCGCCAGGCGCAACAGAACATCAAGCGCCACGTGCGCGCCAACGACGACGACGCCATCTTCTTTTCCGGTTTCGGCATGACCGCGGTGATCAACAAGCTGCAGCGCCTGTTGGGACTGCGCATCCCCGACCGCTACTGCGGCCGGCTCCCGGGCCGCGGCCGGAAAAAACCGCTGGTGGTCATCACCCACATGGAGCACCACTCCAATCATACCTCCTGGAACGAATGCTGCTGCCATGTCGAGATCGTACGCCGCGGTCCCGACGGTCTCCCCGACCTCGAGCACCTGGAAAAGATCCTCCGCAAGCACAAGGACCGCGAGTTGAAGATCGGCTCGTTCACCGCCTGTTCCAATGTCACCGGCATTCATACCCCCTATCCGCAGATGGCCGAGATCATGCACCGCCACGGCGGTTACTGCTTCGTCGACTTCGCCGCCGCCGCTCCCTACGTGGCCATCGACATGCACCCCGCCAACGCCGCCCAGCGCCTGGACGCCGTCTTTTTTTCGCCGCACAAGTTCCTGGGCGGACCCGGGTCCTCCGGAGTCATGCTGCTCAACCGGGAACTGTATCACAACCGCGTCCCCGACCACCCCGGCGGCGGCACGGTGCTCTGGACCAATCCCTGGGGCGAGCAGAAGTATTACGACGACATCGAGCTCCGCGAGGACGGCGGCACCCCCGGATTCCTGCAGGCCATTCGCGCCTCTCTGGCCATCCAGCTGAAGGAGGACATGGGCGTAACCGCCATTCTGGCCCGCGAAGAGGAATTAAAAGCGCTGCTGCTGAAAAAACTGAGCGGGCACCCCGGGGTCCAGATACTCGAGCCCGGGCAGATGAACCGCCTGGGCATCATCTCATTCTATTCCCTGCATCGCCACCACAACCTGATCGTGCGCCTGCTCAACGACCGCTTCGGCATTCAGACCCGGGGCGGCTGCTCCTGCGCCGGCACCTACGGCCATATCCTGCTGCACGTCAAGCGCGAGCTTTCTCAGCATATCACCGAAAAGATCAATACCGGCGACCTCTCGGAAAAGCCCGGCTGGGTTCGCATATCGCTGCATCCCGTCCTCACCGAGGAGGAAGTGGATACCATCGCCAACGGCGTGTACGAGGTCCTGGACAACTACGAGCGCTGGCAGGAAGACTATATCCTGGACCCGCGCACGGCCGAGTTCCACCACCGGAGCTGGAAGCCCCAGTTGCCCGACATCGGCAAAGACTTTAGACCCTGGTAGAGTCCAGGATGCACTACGTGACACGTGACGCGTAACACGTGACACGTAAAAGCACTTGCATAGAAGCTTAAACTCCAAGCACCAATTTCCAAATAAGCACCAAGCTCCAATAACCAAATGACCAATGCAAAGAGAATTATAAGATCTCTTTATGGGTAGGGAACGCAAATTTGCGTTCCCTACTTTCGAGAATCTTCAGTATCTTAGTTTGGGTCATTGGAATTTGGAAATTGGCGCGCAGCGTGTTTGGGATTTGGTGCTTGGGATTTGGAATTTTAATCTTACTCGTTACGCGTCACGCGTTATCCCCTGGCGGGGACCTACGGGCGCGTCACGGAGTCAAATGAACCTCTCGAACCTGTCTTTCTTGGCCTTGCAAATAGGGCATACTCCCGGCGGCTCCTCGCGGGCGCACAGGTAGCCGCAAACCTTGCAGCGCCAGACCGGCTGCGATAATTTTCCGGAGAGCGCGGCTCCTGTGGCCTCGGCCCTGGCGGCGCGGCGCTCGTTCGCGGGCAGGCGGCGTTCGGGAATGGAGGCAGCTTGCTTCCTGCCCTCTGCTATCTCCTGGGAAACGTATAGCGCGCAGAAGCACGAGCCGAATTCGTTCAGGTCGGCGTCGCGGTAGTCGCAGGGGCAGACGATGTCCAGGTCGCCCGATTTATCGCCGGAAGCCAGCCGGCAGGGGCAGGCCCAATAACCGTAGCGCTCCTCGTTGATCAGCAGGCTGCGCACCAGCTCGCGCGTGAATTCGCGGTCGGGGTTCAGGTGATAGCCCGAAGCCTCGGCTTCGCGCCGCAGCTTCTCCACCAGGGCGTCGACAGCCGCGTCCGTGATCTCCGTTTTCTTGTTCATAGCTTGACGGCGGCGCGGATCTTCTGCTCGTCATAGCCCAGGACACAGGCGGAGTCGTTGAATACCAGGACGGGGAAGGATTCGTTCGGGTTCCAGCGCCGCACCTCGGCCATGGCCTTTTCCTGCTCGGCCGGCGACAACTGGTCGACATACACGTACTCGTAGGCAACCCCCAGCTTGTCGAGGAGGTTGCGCGTCTTGCGGCACCAGATGCAGGTGCTCAGGCCGTAGAAGGTGACCTTGCCGCAATCCTTGCCGTCCACGCGATTGAATGGGATCATGCTCGCCTCCTCTGGTTGATGATTTTATTATAGATTGCCGCTTGGGCAAAAGTCAATCGCGGGAGCCGCGGAGAAACTCGGCGTCAGGCGTATGGCGTAAGGCGTAAGGAAGAAACGCACCAAGCTCCATTGACCGAAAGGGCAAAACAAAGCAAATTACTGGATCTCTGGCCGGGTAGGGAACGCAAATTTGCGTTCCCTACTTTCGAGAATCTTATTTGTCTTTGTTTGGATCATTGGAATTTGGGATTTGATACTTGTGATTTGGGATTTGAGTTCTGCAAACGCCTTCTCTTACCTTACACCCTCCACCTTACGCCCTGCGCCGAGTTCTGATGGCTGGAAGCCCAGGTACTTCTCCCAGTTCCCGCGCTTCTCCTCGGGGCTGAAGCCGTCGCGGCCCAGGCTGCGCAGGGCCGAGACCGCCAGCAGCGCCGCGAGGTCGCGCTCGTTGAGGCGCGTGCGCAGCATGAGGTCCTCCAGGTTGGCGTAGCCGGGGCCGCGGCTCTCCACGACGCGCGCCGCCAGCCTGTCGCCGATGCCCTTGACCGCCATCAGCCCGCAGCGGATGCCCCCCTTTTCGGGCGCAAAGCCCAGATGGCTGCGGTTGACGTCGGGCGGCAGGACGGCCAGTCCCCATGTCTTCGCCTCCGCGATATAGTCGGGCAGAGTATAATAGCCGCCGCCGGCGTTCAGCAGCCGGCAGAAGAACTGCAGCGGCTGCCGCGTCTTCATCCAGGCCGAAAGCAGGGCGGCGTGGGCGTAGGCCAGGCTGTGCGCCTGGCAAAAGGCGTAAAGCGAAAAATCGAGGGCCAGCTTCCAGAACAGCTCGAGCTCGCCGGCGCTCCAGCCGTTCTTTTCCCCGCAGGCGAAAAAATCGTTGCGCAGCGCTTCGCCCCTTTTTTTCTTCAGTTCCCGGCGCGCCTTCTCGGCCCGCTCCAGGCTCCAGCCGCTGACATGGTGCAGCAGCACCGAGATCTGCTCCTCGAAGATCAGGGCGCCGCGGCTGTAGGGGAAGAGCTGCCCCAACAGGGGGTGCAGCGGCGGCCGCCGCTCCAGGTAGGCCGCCTTCATGCCCGATTTGGCCGGCCCCGGGCGGATGATAGCCACGGCAATGGCCAGCTCCTCCAGGCTGGCTGGCCGGCCTTTCAGCAGGTTCTCCCTGGCCAGCGGGCTTTCCAGCTGGAAGCAGCCCTTGGTGCGCGCCTGCTGGATGTTCTGCCAAACGAGGGCGTCATTGACATCGGCCTCGCCATTCAGCGCCAGGGAGGAAATGACCTCGTAGCCGCGCACTCCCAGCAGGTCCAGCTTGAAGACGCGCAGGCGCTCGACCGTGTCCTTGTCCCAGGCCAGCTGGGGAAACCCTTCCGGCGAGCGCGTCAGCGGCAGGGCGCGGTCGATGGCGGCGGCGGCGAACACCACGCCGCCCACGTGCAGCGAGAGCTCGCGGAACACGCCGTCGAGCAGGGCGGCCGCCTCGTAGACGCGCGCGTGGACCCCGCCCGCCAGGGGACGTCCCGCCAGGGGACGGGACAGCTCGCGCGGCTCGGCGAACATGGGCAGGGGCTTGGACAGGGCATGGGCCTCGTCGGGGTTGAAGCCGAAGGCGCGGGCCGTTTCATAGAGCGCCGAGCGAGCGCCGAAAAACTTGTGGCTGGAGAGGAAGGCCGCCCGGCCCGGGTAGCGCTCGAACAGCCAGCGGAAGACCTCGCCGCGCCGCGACGAGTCGATGTCGACGTCGATGTCGGGCAGGTCGTCGCGCTGGCTGTTGACGAAGCGCTCGAACAGCAGCCCGTACCGCAGCGGGTCGATCGCCGACATGCCCAGCAGGAAAAGGACGTAGGAGGCGCCGCCCGAGCCGCGCAGGCTGAAGAAGATGCGCTGCTGGCGGCAATGATCGGCGATCTCACCGGCGATGAGAAAATAGGCCGCCGCCCCGGTACAACGGATCACCCGCAGCTCCTGCAGCGCCCGTTCGCGCTCGGCATGCCCGGCGCCGCGCGCGTCCAGCTTTTGCCGCACCAGCGTTTCCAGTTCGTTGCCGCCGTCGGGGAACAGCTCGTCCAGTTCCGCAAAGGCGAAGGCCGCGCTCCCGGCCAGGCGCAGGGTATTGGCCATGGCGCTGCGGCCATCTTCCCCGAAGCGGCGGGCAATGGCCGTCGCCGGCAGCAGGCCGTCCAGGGCGGTATCCGCCTTGAACGTTTCGGGCAGGGGCCGGTGCTGGAAGACGGCGCGGGCCACGGCGTATTTGCGCGCGTCGCCGGTCCAGCGCAGCGCCTGCGCCCAGGCCAGGGGGGCGCCGGCGGCGGCGGCCAAGTCGCGCAGCCACTGGCCGCTCCCCCATTCCAGGCCCAGGTAGAAATTCTCCCTGCCGATCTTCGCCTGCAGCCGGCGCACGAGCTCGTGGTCTGGCCGCGCCGGCAGGAAGACCGCCTGCACCTCGGGCAGCCTGGCGGGCAGGGCGCGGCGGTTCAGGCATGAGACCAGGGCGCGGTAGCCCGCCGGCGACGCCGGGTACAGCAGCAGGCTCCCCTTTTCCGGCAGCTTGATCTCGGTGCCCAGCAGCGGTTTCAGGCCGCGGGCGCCGGCCTCTTTGTGGAATTTCTCCCAGCCGATCAACGACATGGGATCGCACACGGGCAGGTAGGGCACCTTGGCCTTCTGCATGAGGTCGCCGAAGGAGGCGGGGTCGACGACGCCCTCGCCTTGCGAGAAGACGGAATAGACGCGTAGTGGGATGTAGTTCATCATAAGTGACACGTGACAAGTGACAAGTGACGAGGGGGCGCGGTTCCCGCGCCCAAGGCAAAAGGCAAAAGGCAAAAGTAAAAAGTAAAGAAAAACCGCCCGAAAACAAGATCTCGATTTTTCAAGCGATGGTTGTTTGTCCGGTTTTTTCTTTTCCTTTCACTTTTGCCTTTTTACTTTTGCCTTTTGCCTTTGTTTCTATTTCGTCAACGAGGCCGTTTTGAAGACCATCCCCTCCCTTTCCATGGGATAAAGCTCTTCAAGGAGCATGGATCGGCCGTTGCGCAGCGCGGAGAACCCGAAGCGCTCCTTGACACCGGCGATGGCGGCGGTCATTTTTTCGTCGCGCAGGGAGAAGAAGGGCAGGATATCGCGGCCGGCCTGCAGGTCCTCCACCTTGGCGCCGACCAGGCGCAGCGGCAGGTCCTTTTTCCCCAGCAGCGAGCGCAGCAGCGGCAGGGCGCTTTGCCAGAGGTGGAAATAGGAATAGGTGGGAAACGGCAGGCCGGCGCGCTGCGTGAAGGTGGAAAAATCGCTGAAGCGCACCTTGACCTCGACGCGGCCGGCGAACAGCTTCGCGCGCAGCAGCTGCACGGCCAGCCGGTCCAGCAGGTAGGCCAGGTGCGAGTGCAGCAGCCCCGGTTCGCGGATGTCCTCGGGGAAGGTGGTCTCGCGGCTGAAGCTGCGGCTGGCCGGCTCGGGCAGCCCGCGCTCCATGCCGCCGGCGTATTGCCCGGCGAAGACCTTGCGCCACATGGCCGGGTATTTGATCTTCAGCTCGCGGCCGCGGCGCACGCCCAGCCCCTGGAGGACGAAATGGGTTTGCGGCCCGACGCCGGGTATCTTGTCCAGAGTCAGCTGCGAGATGAACTCCTCCTCGTCGTGCAGCCAGAAAAGGCCGCCCGGCTTGGCCGCCTCGCAGGCCAGCTTGGCGCCCAGGCGCGTGCAGCCCAGCCCAGCCGATATTTTCAGCCCGGTCTCGCGCTCGACGGCCGCCTTGACGCGGGCGGCCAGGTCGTAGACCGAGGACGACAAATAGCGGCTGCCGGCCAGGTCGACGTAGGCCTCATCGACCGAGACCTCCTCGACCCGCGGCGAGAAACGGCGCAGGCAGTCGAAAAACTGCCCGGAGATGCGGCTGTAGAGATGAAAGCGGCCGCGGCGAAAGACGGCCTGCGGGCATTTTTTGGCCGCGGTGCGCAGGGCCATGCCCGAGTGCACCCCGTAGCGCCGCGCCGCGTAGGAAGCGGTGCAGACCACCCCGCGCTCGTGGGCCAGGCCGCCGACAACCAGCGGCCGGCCCCGCAGGGCCGGCTCCAGCGCCTCCTCCACCGCCGCGAAGAAGGCGTCGATGTCCAGGTGCAGCACCGACGGCGCTTTCACCGGTACTTGCGCATCACGCCCACCACCTTGCCCACCAGCTGGAAGGGGGCGGTGATGGGGGCGTATTCGGGGTTTTCCGGGACCAGAACGTAGGCATCGCGGTCGCGCTTCAGGCGCTTGAGGGTGATCGAGCCGTCGGCCAGGCGCGCCACCACCATCTGGCCCGGGTCGGCCTTCTCGCTGCGCCGGATCAGGACCAGGTCGCCGTCCTGGATATAGGCATCCTTCATGCTCTGGCCCTGGACGCGGAAGGCGACGATGTCGCCCCCCTTTTCGGCCAGCCACTCGGGCAGGACCACCTCGTCGCCCAGCTCGGCGAACATCTCCAGCGCCGGGCCGGCCGGCACCACGCCCACCAGCGGCACAACCAGGCGCCTGTCCTGCGGCGACAGCGCTCCCGAGGGTTCGGCCGCCAGTTCCCAGGCCCGGCCCTTTTTGGCCAGCGCCCCGCGCCCGCGCATGCGCTCAAGATAGGCCTGGACGGTCGCCGGCGAGGAGAGGCCGGCGGCGGCGGCAATCTCGCGCATGGTCGGGAAATAGCCGTTGCGGCGGCTGAATTCCCTGATCTTGTCCAAAACAAACTTTTGTTTTTTGGTCAGCATTTGTTCGCCTCTTGTTCGCCTTATTCATAGTAATATGAATTAGGGCATCTGTCAACCAGGATAAGGGAAGAAAAAGGGAAAGGCAGAGGGAAGAGTGAGGGAAGACAAAGTGGGAAAGAAGTTCAGAAAGGGCTTTTCTCACTCTCTCTTCCCTTTCTCTTCCCTCATTCTTCCCTCTCTCTTCCCTTTTTTGAACTTATTCGCTGTTTTTTGCGTTTATAGCATCTGAAGGGCATGGTCCCACAAGGAGGTCCCATGAAAAGACTGTATAGAAGCCGGAAAAACCGCATGCTCGGCGGGGTCTGCGGCGGCATCGCCGAATATTTCGAGATCGACCCGGTCATCGTCCGCCTGATCGCCGTGGCCCTGTTCTTCGTGGGCGGCTCGGCGATCCTGGCCTATATCATCGCCCTGATCGTCATCCCCTACGAGCCCCTGGAGACGAGCGCCGGCCAAAACAAGGAAACCGCACCGACCGCTTCAACGGTTTCAGCGCCGCCGGCAACCGAAACCGCGCGCCAAAGCAGCGGCGACTCCGTTCCCCTCTTCCTGGGCATCCTGCTTATCGTCATCGGCGGGCTCTTCCTGCTGCACAACCTGCCCTTCTTCAGCCCGTTCTATGTTTCCATCCGCCACTACGTCCGGCATTTCTTCTGGCCCTCCATCCTGATCGTATTCGGAGTGTTCCTTATTGCCAGAGGCTGGAAGAAGTAAACTCGAACTGACCGGCATAAGGACTCGGCGTAAGGTAGATGGCGTAAGGCGAAAGGTAAGATAGTATGGGACCACTTTGAGCATCTTCCCCTACGCCCTGCGCCCTGCACCTTACACCGAGTCCTTTGATTTAGCAGGCTAATCCGCTATAATGAGCGTGAAATGAACAAGGTCGTCATCACGCTCGCGCCGGGAAACAAGAAGCGGATCGAGCTCGCAGAATTCCCCGAGCTGAGCTCGGGAAACAGGCTGGTGAACAAGGGCATCGCCTTGCTCCGGCACTACACTCCGGACATCCTGCGCTACCTGTCGAAGCAGCGGCTGCTGGGCCACCTGCCCCTGTATCGTCTCGAAGTGCGCGGCGCCGCCGGCATGTCCCTCACCGATGTCCGAACGCTGCTGGCCAACTGGATGAAGCGCAAGCGCACCCGGCGTTTGTTTTATGTCATCCTGGAGCTCTTGCTAATGCCCTTCACGGCCATCGTGGCCCTGCTGCCCGGGCCGAATATCGTATTCTACGGATTGTTCGTGGTGTTTTATTTCCATGCCAGGGCCTTTTTGAGTTTGAACCGGATTAAAGTCGAGGAGTTGGACATCTCGTTGGTCAAAGATTGATCTGAACTCGGCGTAAGGCGTAAGGCGTAGGGCGTGCGGCTGACGGCAAGGCATTCGGACGTCTATAGAATCGGACATAAAAAAAAAGGGCGATTCAAAGAATCGCCCTGGTTTGTCTGTTTCTTCCCGTACGCCTTACGCCGTCAGCCCTACGCCGAGAAGATGCTTCGGCTTTAAAGCCCTAATTTCTTCTTGGCAGTCTCGGTCAAGGTCCTGAACTCGGCCTCGATGCGCCCCTCTTCCTTCTTTAATTCCTGGGCCAGGGCAGCATTGGGATCGTTGGCCGGCTCGCTGCCGCCTTTCTTCAGTTTGTCGATCTCGGACTGGATGGCGTCCAGCCGGTCCTGTTCGTAGCCGGGCATTTCGATGTCGACGTACTTGCGCTGCAGCTCGCGGTCGAGCTTGTCAAACTTGTACTGCAGCTCCTTGATCGCCTTGTCATTGCTGGGAGCCTGCTTGACGGGTTTGACCGCAGCGTTGTACTTGCTGATCTTGGCGTTGTAGTTGTACTTTTCGTACAGCCAGTACTTGGCGTTCTTCAGCAGTGCGGCCTGGCGGCCGAAGTTTTTTTCCTTCTGGTAGAGCAGACCGGCCTCGATCTGGTAATTGATGGCGTTGTCGAAGAACTTCTTGTCCTTCTCGGCCTTGGCCAGATAGATGTTGCCCAGGCGCTCGGCATTGATCGCTTTGCGGGTTTTGGCGTAGGCGTCGGAGAACTCCTTCAGCGCGGCGTCCAAGCGGCCGGCTTTCATCATGCTGCGGGCATAAATCTCGAATATCTTCTCGTCGTTCTTGTCGTTCTGGCCAAACGAATTGTACATGTCGATGGCGTCATTGTACTTCTTTGCCGTGTAGAGCTGGCCGATCTTTTCCAGGCTGGTCAGCGGCTTGGCCGGCTGCCTGGGGGCGCCGCTCAGCTCGTTCTTCAGGGCATTGGCCTGCTTGGCGATATCGCCAAGGCCGTGCTTCTGGGCGAAAGTGGCGGCCTTGTCGGCCCAGCCCAGCGCCTTGTCCTTGCTGTCGTTGGCACCGTAGGAACTGGCGAGGATCAGGTAGACGCCGGCTTCCAATTTGGCTTCCATGCCACCCAGTTGAACGGCCTTCTCGCCGTTGCGGATGGCCTTGTCATACTGCTTCGTGTTATAGTTGTCCACCGTCAGCCAGTAAAAGGCCAGTTTGGTGAATACATTCTGGGCCGGATCGGGATAGTTCTTTGTATACGCTTCAAAGGCGGCGATACGCTCCGCGCCCGGTTTTTTCTGCAAAGCCGTCGTGTAATCGATGCCGGCATTTTCCATGTTCTGGGCCCAGGAAAAACCAGCGGCCAACGCCATGATCAGCACAACCGTTTTAAGTTTTCTCATGCGATCCTCCCTTGCTTGTCACGTCCCATGCTAATTAGACGGAATAATTTATCTGATTGGTTTGCCAAGCCGACGTTTTCCATTCTGACATGGATTTGCCGATATGAATAATTGCACCCGGATAAATTACCATAAACCCTGTTAAAAAACAAGCCTGGACGCTTATTTTAATCTGCCGCAACGGCGGCAAAGTTCAATTTTTTGAACCGGGCCAACGCGGCCGGGATATGGGTAAAATAGACCCGCGCGCAAGGAGCGCCGATCCGCTCTTCCCTTGTCAGCGCAGCCGTTATCCCCTATAATACGGACTCCCGCTGCGGAGGAGAAAAGCCCATGCATCCTGTCATAGAATGGAAAGATGATGCCCTGGTCATGCTCGACCAGCGCTTGCTGCCGGTTGAAAAGAAGTTTATCACCTTGCGCCGTCACCTGGAAGTGGCCCGCGCCATCAAGGACATGGTCATCCGCGGCGCTCCGGCCATCGGCATCGCCGCCGCCTACGGCATCGCCCTGGGCGTAGCCGAGCTGAAAGACCGCCCGGAACTGGAGCAGCCGGGTTTCCTGGACGCCGAGTTCGCGGCCATCAGCGCCGCCATCACCTCGACCCGCCCCACGGCCGTCAACCTTTTCTGGGCGGCAGCGCGCATGGAGGAGGTCTTCCGGGAACATCATGGCGATTATCCGCGCCTGTGCCGCGAGCTGCTTGCCGCCGCCGAGGCCATGGATCGGGAAGACTTCGAGATCAACCGCGCCATCGGCCGCAACGGCCGGGAGCTCCTGAAAAGCGGCGACACCGTGCTCACCCATTGCAATGCCGGCGCCCTGGCCACCGCGGGCTACGGCACCGCATTGGGCGTGGTGCGCGCCGCCATTGAAGCCGGAAAGAACATCAAGGTCATCGCCGGCGAAACACGCCCCTTTCTGCAGGGGGCGCGGTTGACCGTCTGGGAACTCCAGGAAGACGGGATCCCCGTCACCCTGATCACCGACAGCATGGCCGGCCAGGTGATGCAAAAAGGGATGGTCCAGGCGGTGATCGTCGGCGCCGACCGTGTCGCCGCCAACGGCGACACGGCCAACAAGATCGGCACGTACTCGCTGGCCGTGCTGGCCAGGCATCACGGCATCCCCTTCTACGTCGCCGCCCCCCTCTCCACCATCGACCTGGGGACCGCCGACGGCGCCGGCATCCCCATCGAGGAGCGCGACAAATCGGAAGTGACGAATTTCCGGGGCCAAGCCACGGCCCGGCCGCAGACCGTTGTCTACAACCCGGCCTTTGACGTGACGCCCGCCGCCCTGATCACGGCCATCATCTGCGAAGAGAAAGTGCTCTATCCCGAATTCGGCCCGGCCATCGCCGCCCTGAAAGGGCTCAGGCGAAAATAGTCCGCAGTTCCCCCAGGCGGCGGGCAATCCGCACGCCGCGCACGCAGGCCGCCGTGCATTCCCCGCAACCGTCGCAGGCCTGCAGCCCCTGGCCGGAAGAGATTTCGTCCAGAGCCCGGCGCATCTCCGAAAAATTGCCATAATCAGCGGCGTACATATGCGCCCTGACCAGGGCGGGGACATCGACCCCGCGCGGACAGGAACCGGCGCAGCCGCCGCATTGGCGGCAGACTCCGCCCAGGGCGAGCTGCACTCCCGGGGAGGCGAGGAACTTGGCCTCGTCGGGGGTGAAATCCAGGTTGAACGCCACCGGCCAGTCGGTCTCAAGCTGCTGGAAGGTCGTGTAACCGGGGATGGCCGTGGCTACGGACTCCAGGCGCAGCGCCCATTTGAGCAACGCCGAGTGCCAGATAGAGCCCTCATGGTATTCAGGCCCGGCGGCCCCGCTCTCTTTCGACCAGGCCTGCTTGCATTGGGTCTTCATGGCCACCAGGCCGATGCCGGCCTTGGCCGCCTTGGCCATGGCCGCGAGCATGGCCGTGTCGTCGGCCATGGAAAAGTTGATCGAGGTCAAAATGACATCGAAGCGTCCCAGCGGCACGGCCGCCTCTATGCATTCGGCCATGTTCTTGTGGGTGGAAAAACCGATAAAAAGGGCTTTCTTGCCCTTCTTCAGCTTATCGACGGCCGACAGGATTCCGGGGCGCTTGAGCATCTTGGGATCGCTGATGTTGTGGACATAAAGGATCTCGACATGGTCAGTCTGCAGCCGAGCCAGCGACTGGTCAAAACGGGCCAGGAACTCTTCCTCGACCAGCTTGTCCCCCATCTGGTCCATCATCTCCGGCCTGCCGGGCGGCACCTTGGTGGCGATGACCGCCTGCTCGCGTACATTCAGCTCCTTGAGCACGGCGCCGAGCATTTCCTCGTTGCGGCCTTTCTGGTAGCCCCAGGCGGTGTCGAAGTGGCGGATGCCCATTTCAAAGGAGCGCTTCACGAGCGCCGGGTTGTCGGCGTTCATCACGCCCATGGAGACCACGGGAACGCGGATGCCGGTCTTGCCCAGCACGCGGGTGATGGGGCTTTTTCCGGCATTCGCGGCTTTTTCAGCCACGGGAGCAGCTTGGGCGCCGAGCGGCACCTTCGCCAACAGGCCGGCAGCGGCGCCGGCGGCCGCCGTGAAAATGAATTTTCTTCTGTTGAGGCCTTTGTTCTTTTTTTCCATGTTTCCTCCATGATCGGGGGTGGCGGACAAAGGATATTGTAACCTCGTTCAGGAACAAATTGCAATAGCGGGCAAGGGAAGAGAAAGGGAAGAAGGAGGGAAGAGTGAGGGAAGGCAAAGGGAAGACAAAGTGGAAAGCCTATGGGAAGAATTTCAGGAATAGGTCCGGGAAATTCTCTTTCCCACTCTCTCTTCCCTCTCTCTTCCCTCTGCCTTTCCCTCGCTCTTCCCTTGATTACTCTCTATTCAGGAAGGCCCTGATCTGCTGCTCAAGCTCCTCCGCCTTCCGCAGCGCATTTCCCTCCACCATGCTCTCCTTGAGCTCCTGCACCTTTTGCAGCAGGGCCTCGGCCGCGCCCATGGCATTGTTGGCCTCGCCCGTCATATCCATGCCGGTCGCCCCCGCCGAGCGCTCGGCCTGGGTCATCTGCTGCTTGATCGCGGAAAAGTCGTCGGCCAGGGCCTGAACCCCTTTCATTTCCTCGCTCTGCCCGCCCACGACGAATTTCTGATAGGCAAAATATCCCAAGACCACAACCAGTATCAGAATGATCAGTTTTTTCATTGGTTTCCTCCCTGAGGCTTCAATTCTATTCTTTAGACTCCGTGAATTCAAGTTGGAGTGGAGCTATAGTAACAAGTAACCAGTGACAAGGGCCAAGGGGTAAAAAGGAAAGTCCTACGCGTTGCTCTTCCTCGTCACTCGTTACTTGTCACTCGTCACTTTTTCAATGACCTGTGAGATTAAGTCAATGTCTTCCGGATCCGCCGCGGCGAAGCAGACGCGTTCCACCTCAACGGGAATCAGGGCATAATAAGTGCGTAGTTCTTCCAGTGGGAGCGGCTCGCTGCTCTGCCAATCACGCACCTGCAGTTTGACGACCAGCCTGGAACCCCAGAGCTTCAGCGCCGCTTCCAGCATGCGCCGGAAATAGAGGCGGTTGTCACCCTCGCCCAGTTTCATCTCGGCCTTGATCTGGCGATGATAGGCCATCAGGTAGAAAAGGTCGACCCCGGAGGCGCCGGCCGCGGCCGCCGCACGGGCGTCGAAGGCATACCACGAGCGCGCCCTTTCCGGCGTCAGCGGTGCCTCGTAGTGGACATTCAGGCCGATCTCGACGCCGGGCCCGGATTGGCGGCAGGCGGAGACGATCCTGTCCAGCATCCCGGCCACGCGCCCGACCTTGAGGTCCTCCCAGGCGCGGTTCTGGGCCGTCCCCGGGGCCAGCATGCGCCGCGGATCGACGGCCATGCCGCTGACTTGGCTGAAGCTGGCCTTTCCCCAGGAGGAAAAACCTTCGAAACGCTGCAGGATCAGGTCATCCTGGATCAGAATGCCGGCCACCCCCTGGCGGGCCAACGTTGAGAACAAATTGACGATCAGCTCCTGGGCCTGGGGATTGAACAGGTCCAGCTTGGGAATGGCGCGCGTTTCTCCGCCGCGCCACTCCCGGTCCAGGAGGTCGCGGTCACTCAGCCAGGCGAATTTACGCGCGCCCATCCAGGCCCATAGCGGCACCAATCCCGGCGCGTACTCGACCAACCAGGGGGCGAGAGCGGGGCGCACCACCGGAAAGACGCCGTTGGCGTAATAGAGGCCGCCGCGCCGTTCATCGTCGCTGAACACGCGCAGGATGGCCTTGGAGAGCCCGGCCGCCTGCAACCGCGTCGGTGCGGCGACAACGGGGTAATCGTTGCGGCGAAACTGGATCTCATGGCGGCGCGCCCCGGAGGGTAAAAGCGGCGGGAAAAGGAGAACGACCAGGCTACAGAGAAAGATTCCACGCATCGGAGGCGTATTTTTCCCGCAGGGCGGCGATGCGGATCTCGTCGGCGGCAGCGAAGGCCATGGGAGAGAGACGGCTGCCGGTGAATTCGCCGAAGCTCTGCACCAGGGCCGCTTGCAGCTCCGACGGCTCCCGGCCGGAGATGTCGCTCCAGGTGGTCATGCTCTGGCGCAGCGCGGCGGCGGGGAAATTGGCGCCGCCGGCATACAGGTCATAGTCCATGGCCAGGGGGATGGACCCGTGCTGCAACAGCGCCTGTTTATCGCGCTTCTGTGCCGAGCCGACGATCTTTTTTCCCCCAACCTCGATCTCGTGCGGCGTAGGGAAGGAAAAGCAGGGGTTGCTGCTGCGCGACAATTCGGCGGCGCTGCCCTTGGAAAGGCTGGCGTCGACTCCCAGGGAGCGGATGGCCTGCACCAGCACGCGCGAGATCAGCATATAGGACTGGTGCAGGTCGTGTTCCTCGAAGAACAGGTCCTCGGAAGAAACCACGGCATACGTGATCTCGCGGTGATGCAGGACGGCCTTGCCGCCCGTCAGCCGCCGCACATATTCGCCGCCGGCTGAGCGTATGAAATCCAGGTCGAGCGCCCGCCTTGCCTTTTGCGAGACGCCGATGGAGAACGTCGGCTGCGCCCAGGCATACAAACGCAGGAATCCGCATTTTTTTTCATGACAGAGTTGGAACAGGTGCTCGTCCCGGGCCATGTTCTCGGCGGCCGGCAGGGGTTCCGGCTCATGAAGCAGGAACCAGGAGGGCATTACTTGTGGGGCGACTTCTGGGAGCTGGCGGCGTCGTTCCCCTGGGCGTGAGCGACCGCCGGTTTTTCTTCCCCGGACTTGCCTTTTTCCTCGCGCGCGCGCATCTCGATGTTGCCCTCAAAAACGCCGCTGTCGGCAATCACGACGCGCGGCGAATGGATGTTGCCGTGCAGGGAGCCGGCCGGGACGATCTCCACGCGCTGGCTGCCGCGCACATTGCCGGTGACCTTGCCCTTGATGATGATCTCGCGGGCCTCGATCTCGGCATCCACGATTCCGTCGCGGCCGACGACCACCCTGTTCTTTACCGTGATCTTGCCCTGGACCTTGCCGTCGATGAGTATCTCCTCATCGGAAAAGATATCGCCTTTGACCAGCAGGGTCTTGCCGACAAGCGAAGACTGGCTGCTGGCCGCGGGCGCCTGCACCGGAGCCGTGGGTTCCGGATTTTTTTTCGGTGAAAATACTGCCATGGTGCCTCCTGGTTCAGTCCGGGTGAGGGAATGAGCGGGCAACGGGATTTGAACCCGCAACACCAAGCTTGGGAAGCTTGTACTCTACCATTGAGCTATGCCCGCTCGCGCGTCACGCCTTGGCCGGCTTTTTTTCCTTCTTCTTCGTTTCCTTCGTCTTCGCTTCCTTCGTTTTCGCTTCCTTCGTCTTTTTTTCCTTGGGCACGAACTGGTAGTCGACGAACTCGATGATCGCGATCTCGGCGCCGTCGCCCTTGCGGAAGTCGCCGCGGATGACGCGCGTGTAACCGCCCTTGCGGTCCATGAAACGCGGGGCGACCTCATCGAACAGCTTCTGCACCGTCTGGCGCTTGAAAAAATAGGCGAAGGCGCGGCGCTTGTCGGCCAGCGTGCCCGACTTGCCGAGGCCGACCATCTTTTCCACGATGGGCTGCACCGCCTTGGCCTTGGCCAGGGTGGTGGTTACGCGGTTCTTCTCGACCACGCTGGCGGTCAGGTTGCGCAGCAGGGCGCGCCGATGGGCGGGGTTGCGCCGCAGCTTGTATCCGTCTTTGCCGTGTCTCATGTTGCTAGTCCTCCATGACCTCGATGTTGTTTTCCTTCTTCAGATACTTCTTCCTGAATTCCAAACGCAGGGGCTCGGGAAGCCTCTGGCCCAGGCCCAGGTCGTACTCGATCAGCTTGCTGATGATTTCTTCCAGCGATTTCTTGCCGAAATTCTTGGAATTGAGCAGCTCGTGCTCGCTCTTTTCCACCAGCTCGAATATGTAGTCGACGCCCAGGCGCTTGAGGCACTTCAGGGCGCGCACCGAGAGCCCCATGGACTCCACGGTCTTTTCCAGGTACTCGGTCTTGCTTTCCAGGTCGGTCCCGGCCTCGGGCTCCGTGCCGGCCTTGAGCTTGTCCTTGTCCTGGTAGTCGATGAAGACAACCAGGTGGTCGCGCAGGATCTTGCCGGCCCGCGCCAGCGCGTCCTTGGGCGAGATGCTGCCGTTGGTCCAGATTTCGATGACCAGCTTCTCGAAGTCGGTGGTTTTGCCCACGCGCGCCGGGGTGATGGAATAGTTGACCTTCTCGACGGGGTTGAAGTTGGCGTCGACCGGGATGTAGTCTACGCTCAGGGTTTCGTCGAAATTCTGGTCGGAGAGCTTGAAACCCAGGCCGCGCTTGACGACCATCTCGGCCTGGAACTTGGCGCCTTCTTCCATATAGGCCAGGTGGATATTCTTATCCAGGATCTCCACGCTGTTGTCGATCAGGATGTCCCCGGAGAGGATCTCCCCCGGACCGGTCTTTTCGATGCGCACCACCTTCGTTTCGTCGCCGTTCAGCTTCAGGGGAACGGTCTTCATGTTCAGGATGATGTTCAGCACATCTTCATAGATGCCCGGGATGATGGAAAACTCGTGCAGCACGCCGTCGATGCGAATGGCGGTGATGGCCGCGCCCTCGATGAGGGAAAGCAGGACCCGGCGCAGGGCGATGCCGATGGTCATACCGTAGCCCCGTTCGAAGGGCTCGGCGGTGAAGCGTCCATAGTTCGGCGTCAGCTCCTCGATGTCCAACTTGCGGGGTCGCTGGTACTTGAAGTTCATAATTCCCTCCTTATTTCGAATACAACTCGACAATGAGGCGTTCTTCGATCTCCTTCAGGGACACGTCGTCACGCGTGGGCAGGGCGTTGACCTTGGCCGAAAAGGCGGCGCTGTCCAGCAGCAGCCAGCCGGGCAACTCGACCAGCCCCTTGACGTCTTCCAGCATGGCCTTGACATTCTCGGCGGCGCGCTTCTTCTCGCGGAAAGCGATCACGTCGTTGAGGGCGACGGTAAAGGAAGGAATGTCCACTTTCCTGCCGTTGACGGTGAAGAAGCCGTGGCGGATCATCTGCCGGGCGTGGTTGCGCGAATAGGCGAAATTCAGCCGGTAAACCACGTTGTCCAGGCGCATTTCCAGCGTCTTCAGCAGGGTCTCGCCGGTGATGCCCTTTTTCTGCGCCGCCTCGGCAAACACGTTGCGGAACTGCTTCTCGCCCACGCCGTAGAACCTCTTCACCTTCTGCTTCTCGCGCAGCTGGTTTTTGTAGTGCGACTTGCGGAAGTTGACCCGCGCCCCTTTCATGCCGGGGGGATAATTTTTCTTCTCCACGGCGCATCTATCGCTGAGGCAGCGCCTTCCCTTCAGGAAAAGCTTCTTGCCTTCCACACGGCACAAACGACACATCGATCCTGTATATTTTCCCACTGGGTTTCCTCCTTACACGCGTCTCTTCTTGGGCGGACGGCAGCCGTTGTGCGGGATCGGCGTGACATCCTTGATGGAACGCACCTGCAGCGGCGTGCTGCCGATGGAGCGGATGGCGCTCTCGCGACCGGCCCCCGGGCCCTTGACGCGTACGTCCAGGGAGCGCAAACCGAAATTCTCGGCGTCCTTCAGCGCCTTCTCGGCCGCCAGCTGGGCGGCGAACGGCGTGGACTTGCGCGAGCCCTTGAACCCGACCATGCCGCCCGAGGCCCAGGTCAGCACCTTGCCGTCGGGGTCGGTGATGGTAATAATGGTGTTGTTGAAGGTCGAATGGATGAACATCACCCCGTGGGTGATGACCTTCTTTTCCTTCTTTTTTGTCTTGCTGCTGCTTTTTCTTTGAGCCATCGGCTGCCTCCCTTATTTCTTCTTCTTGATCATCGAGCCGCGGGGGCCTTTGCGCGTCCTGGCATTGGTCTTGGTCCGCTGGCCCCGGACCGGCAGCCCTTTCTTGTGACGGCGGCCGCGGTAGCAATTGATATCCATCAGGCGCTTGATGTCGGTGTTGACCTTTTTCTTGAGGTCACCCTCCACCATCTCCTCCGATTCGATGTGCTTGCGGATGCGGTTGAGCTCTTCCGGGCTCAGGTCCTTGATCTTCTTGTTCAAGTCCACCTTGACGTATTCCAGTATGGCCTTGGCCTTGGGCCGGCCGATGCCGTAAATGTAGGTCAGGCCGACTTCCACCCGCTTGTGATTGGGGATCTCGATACCGGCGATTCTAGCCACGTTGCCTCCTTATCCTTGCCTTTGCTTGTGCTTGGCGTCCTTGCAGATAACCCGCACGACGCCCTTGCGCTTGATCACTTTGCATTTATTGCAGATCTTCTTGACAGATGCTCTTACTTTCATCTGCTCCTCCTATTTAAATCTATAGATGATCCTGCCGCGGGTGATATCGTACGGCGATACCTCCAGCAGGATCTTGTCTCCGGGCAGTATACGAATGTTGTTCTTGCGCATCTTGCCCGATGGATGGGCGGTGATGCGGTGGTGCGACGTATCCAGCTCCACCAGGAACATGGCGTTGGGCAGGGACTCCAGGATGACGCCCTTGACCTCGATGACATCTTTCTCCTTGTTGACCATCAGCACCTCGTCAGGATCTCGGGGCCGTCATCGGTCAGGGCCACCGTATGCTCGTAGTGGGCGGACAGGCTGTTGTCGCCGGTGACGACCGTCCAGCCGTCGTCCAGGGTGCGCACTTCCCAGGAGCCGGCGTTGATCATGGGCTCGATGGCCAGGGTCATGCGGCTCTTCAGCCTGGCGCCGCGCCGGCCGTCATAATAATTCAGGATCTGCGGGTCCTCGTGCAGGCTGCGGCCGATGCCGTGGCCCGACAGGTCGCGTACGACGGAGAAGCCCGCCGCGCGCACGCAGCCATCGATGGCCTTGGCGATGTCGCCCAGATGGTTGCCGGAGCGCGCCGCCTCGATACCCAGCTGCAGCGACTTCTGGCAGGTCGCCATCAGCTCGCGGGCCTGGGGCGCGACGCTGCCCACCGCGTAGGTGCGGGCGCCGTCGCCGTGGTAGCCGTCGAAGACAACGCCCACGTCGATGCCGATGATGTCCCCTTCGCGCAACACGCTCGTGGACGACGGGATGCCGTGCACCACTTCCTGATTGATGGAAGTGCAGAGCGTGGCCGGAAAAGGCCGGGTGCCGTTGCGGCCGCCGTAGCCTTTGAACGCGGGCAGACCCTTGAGCCCGATGATGCGCTGCTCGGCCCAGGCATCCAGCTCCAGGGTGCTGACCCCGGGGCGGATCTTGGCCTCCAGCTCGTCCAGCACCACGGCCACAATGCGGTTGGCTTCGCGCATGCGCTCGAGCTCGCGGTCCGTCTTGAGCAGGATCATGCGACCAGCCCCTTCAGCCTGTCGTACACCAGGGCGGCCTCGCCGCTGCCGTCGATGCGCGCGAGCGCGCCAGCCTTGTCGTAGTAATCGATCACCGGCAGGGTGCGCTCGACATAGACCTGGAAGCGTTGGCGAACCGCTGCCGCCGTATCGTCGGCGCGCGTTTCGACGCTGCCGCCGCAGAGGTCGCAGACGCCCGTTTTGCGGGGCGGCTTGTTCCTCAGGTTATAAATGGCCCCGCATTCGCGGCAGGTGAGGCGCGAGAGCAGGCGCTCAACCGCATCGTTCTCGCCCACTTCGATAAAAATCGCCTTTTCGCCGCTGCAGGGCACGCTCGAAAGCGCCTTGGCCTGGGCCAGGGTGCGGGGATAGCCATCCAGTATGTAGCCGCCATCCAGGTTGCCGCGGTTCAAACGCCGGCGTACCATCTCGGTGACCAGATCATCGGGGACCAGCCCCCCGGCAGCCATGAATCCCTGGGCCTTGAGGCCTTCGGCGCTGCCCAGCTCGATCTCGGCGCGCAGGATGTCTCCGGTGGAGATCCTGGCGTAGCCGAAATCACGCTGGATGAGTTCCCCCATGGTTCCCTTGCCGGAACCGGGAGCGCCGAACAGGATCAAACGCTTCATCCGCGCCGCCCGCGAATGCGCCCTTTGCGCGAGAAGGAGTCGTAATTGCGCATGGTCAGCTGGGCTTCGATCTGCTGCACGGTGTCCATGGCCACGCCGACGACAATCAGGATCGAGGTGCCGCCGAAATAGAACTGCACGTTGAAGCCCTCATAGAACCAGCGCGGCAGGTTGGCCTCCAGGAAATCCCCGACAAACGGCAGGGCGCCGACCTTGAAGCCGGTCAGCAGGAACTCGGGCAGCAGGGCCACCAGCACCAGGTAGATGGCGCCGATAAAGGTCAGCTTGGAAAGCACGCTGTCGATGTACTTGGAGGTCTGGTCGCCGGGGCGGATGCCGGGAATGAAGCCGCCGTATTTCTGCACGTTGTCGGATACGTCCTTGGGATTGAAGATGATCGATATGTAGAAGTAGGTGAAGAAAATGATCGAGACGATGTAGAGCAGGGTGTAGAGCGGCATGCCGAACGTGAGCTGCTGGGTGATCTTCTGGGCGATGGGGTGCTTGATGAACTGCAGGATGGTGGCCGGGAAGGTGATGACCGAGGAGGCGAAGATGATGGGGATGACGCCGCCGGTGTTCACCTTCAAGGGCAGGTAGGTGCTCTGGCCGCCCATCATCTTGCGGCCCTGGATGCGCTTGGCGTAGGTGATGGGGATGCGCCGCTGCCCCATCTCCACGTAGCAGATGAAGGCAATGACGATGACGATCAGCGCCAGAATGAAGATGAGCTTCAGCGGGCTCATGTCGCCCGTCTTCAGCCCCTCAAAGGTGTTGCCGACGCCCGGGACCAGTCCGACGACGATGCCGGCGAAGATGATCAGCGAGATACCGTTGCCGATGCCGCGCTCCGAGATCTGCTCGCCCAGCCACATGATGAACATGGTGCCGGTGGTCAGGGTCAGCACGGTCAGCAGGCGGAACCCCCAGCCCGGGTTGAGCACGACCGGAATACCGTTGGGGTTCATGCTCTCCAGTCCGATGGCGATGCCGCCGCCCTGGATCAGGCAGATCAGCACGGTACCGTAGCGCGTGTACTGGGTGATCTTTTTCTTGCCCAGCTCCCCTTCCTTGGCGATGCGGTCCAGGTAGGGCCAGACCACCTGCAGCAGCTGCAGGATGATCGAGGAGCTGATGTAGGGCATGACACCGAGGGCGAAGATGGTCATCTTGGATATGTTCTTTCCCGAGAACATGTCCATGAAGCCGAAGAACGATCCCTGCAGGGCTTCAAAGAACTGCCGCAGGGCTTCGGAATTGAGACCCGGGGTGACGATCTGCGATCCCATGCGGTAAACGGCGAGCAGCAGCAGGGTGAAGATGACCCGCTTGCGCAGCTCGGGGATGGCGAAGATATTGCGGATGAAGCGGATCAATTTTCCTCTCCTTGGCAGACGACGGCCTCGCCTCCGGCCTTCTGGATCTTGTCCATGGCGGCCTTGGAGAAATGGTGGGCCTGGATCTTCATTTTGCGCGAGAGTGCGCCGTCAGCCAGCACCTTGATGCCCAGGCCGCGCTTGCGGGCCAGGTTCTTTTCAAAATAGTCCTGGATCTTGACCTCGTCCAGACCGCACTTGTCCAGGTCGCCGAGGTTCACGATGTTGAACTCCTTGCGGAAGATATTGGTGAAACCGCGCTTGGGCAGGCGGCGCACCAGGGGCATCTGGCCGCCCTCAAAGCCGCGGCTGTGGCTGTAGCCGGAACGGGATTTCTGGCCGTTGTTGCCGCGGCCGGCATTGACGCCGTGGCCCGAGCCGGGGCCGCGCCCCACGCGCTTGCGATTCTTGACCGCGCCCTTGGCGGGCTTTAAGTTACTGAGACTGATCATTGCCGACCTCCTCGACCTGGAGCATGAATTCGATTTTGCGGATCATGCCGAGTATCTCCGGCCTTTTCTCAGCGATGACCTGTGAGTTGATCTTGCGCAGTCCCAGTCCCCTGACCGTGGCCTGCTGCCGTTCTGAGCGGCCGATAATGCTCTTGACCAGCTTTATCCTGATCTTGGGATATTCTCCCTTCTTTTTTACTGCCATGATTCCTCCTTGCTTTTGCCTCTCTTGGCGGCGAAGGTATCGGGATGCAGGAACTTCTGCAGGCCGTCCATGGTGGCGCGGGCCACGGTGATCGAGTTCTTGCTCTTGAGGATCTTGGTCAGGATGTTCTTCACCCCGGCCAGTTCCATGATCACCCGCACGGAGCCGCCGGCGATGACTCCGGTTCCCGGCGAAGCGGGGCGCATGACCACCTTGGAGGCGCCGTAGGAGCCCACCTTGTAGTACGGGATCGTTTCATTGATGATCGGCACCTTGACCAGGTTCTTTTTGGCGTCGGCCACGGCCTTTTTGATGGCCAGGGGCACTTCGCGCGCCTTGCCCTTGCCCAAGCCCACCTGGCCGTTCTTGTCCCCGACCACGACCGCTGCGGAGAAGCGGAGGTTCTTGCCGCCCTTGACGACCTTGGTTACGCGGCGGATGGAGATCACCTCTTCCTGAAACAGATCGTTGCTGTCCATATAATTTCGCTGCACGTTGTTCTCCTTAAAAACGGATGCCTTTTTCGCGAGCGGCGTCGCTGAAGATCTTGACGCGGCCGGCATAGGCGTATACGTTGCGGTCAAAGACGACCGTCTCGATCTTCTTTTCCTTCAGGCGCTCGGCGATGGTTTCGCCCAGCAGCTTGGCCGCGTCCTTGTTCTTGGCGCTTTTCAGCTTGGCCTTCAGCTCCTTCTCCAGAGTGGAGGCGCACAGCAGCACCTGGTGGCTGGCGTCGTCGATCACCTGGGTGTACAGGTACTTGTTGCTTTTGACCATGATCAGGCGCGGCCGCTCGGGCGTGCCGCGCAGCGTGGCCTTGATGGTGCGGCGTACCCGCTGGCTCTTGATCTTCTTGATGATGTATTTGGCTGTAATCATATTACACTCCCGCTGCCTTTCTGACCTTCTGTTTCAGCACCTGGCCCTGCAGGCGGATGCCCTTCAACTTATACGGTTCCACCGGCCGGATGCCCTGGATGTCGGCGCAGGTCTGGCCCAGCAGCTGCTTGTCATGGGAAAAGAGGGTGAAGCTGCCCGGGTTCTCCTGGGTGGCGGAGACGCCGGCGGGTAGCTTGAAGTCGACCGGGTGCGAATGGCCGACCTGCAGGTTGATGACGTCGCCCTTGACCGTGGAACGCCAGCCTTTGCCGACGATCTCGACCTTGCGCGAGAAGCCCTTGCTCACGCCGACGGCGGCGTTGCGCACCAGGCTCCAGATCAGGCCCTGCAGCGGCTTGCAGCTGTCATCGCGGCGGGAAACGTGGACATTGGCGCCCTCGACCTTGACCTCGATGCCGTCAGGGACCGGAACGGTCATCTCGCCTTTCGGGCCTTTGACCTTGACCAGCGTCCCCTGCACGGTGACGGACACGCCGCTCTCACATATGACGGGTTTGGATGCTAAACGCGACATGATTCCTCCTACCAGACGTACAGCAGCACTTCGCCGCCGATACCGCGCTTCTGGCATTCACGGCCGGTAACGATGCCCTGCGACGTGGAGATGAGCACGACGCCAAGGCCGTCGAGGACCTTGGGGATGGCGTCCGCCTGGGCATAGACGCGGCGTCCCGGCTTGGAGATCCGCTTCAGCCCTTCGATGACGTTCTGCTTTTTGCCGCTGTATTTCAATTCCACGAAAAGCTGGGCGGGCACCTGGGCCTTGTCGACGCGGAAGTTCGCGATGTACCCTTCCGTGCGGAAGAGCTTGGCGATCTCCAGCTTGGTGTTCGACAGCGGGATGGCCACGTCCCTCTTTTCCGCCATGATGGCGTTTTTCATTCTGGTCAGCATATCGGCTATGGGGTCTGTATGTGCCATGTGTTCTCCTTACCAGGATGCCTTGGTCACACCCGGGATTTCACCTTTCAACGAAAGCTCGCGGAAGCAGAGGCGGCACAGCTCGAACTTGCGGTAGACCGCGCGCGGGCGGCCGCAGAGCCGGCAACGCGTCCGGTAGCGGATTTTATACTTTTTCTTCTTTAATTCCCTGACTTCGGATGATAGTTTTGCCACCTGTTCCTCCTTATTGTTTAAACGGCACGCCGAGGCGCGTAAGCAGCGCCATGCTTTCCGCGTTGCCCTTGGCCGACGTGACGAAGGTGATGGACATGCCCTTGGGTTTTTCGACCTTGCTGAAGTTGATCTCGGGGAAAACCAGCTGGTCTTTCAGGGCGATGGTGTAGTTGCCGCGGCCGTCGAAGGATTTGCGCGACATGCCGCGGAAGTCCTTCATGCGCGGGATGACGATGGTCACGAAGCGGTCCATGAAATCGTACATACGCTCGCCGCGCAGCGTAACCGTGGCCGCCACCGGCTGCCCGGCGCGCAGGCGGAACGTGGCGATCGATTTCTTGGCCCGGCGCATCGAGGGCTTCTGCCCGGAAATGGCGCCCAGTTCTTCCATGACCTTGTCCAGGACCTTGATATTCTGGGTGGCCTCGCCCACGCCGGAGTTGATGACGATCTTCTCCAGGCGCGGAACCATCATGACGTTGGCCACCTTCAGCTCCTCTTTCAGGGCCGCGATGATCTCTTTTTTATATCGTTCATGCAAACGGTTCATGATTCGCTCCTAGTCCAGCACGACGCCGCAGGTGCGGCAAACGCGCTGTTTGCTGGTGCCGGTGCCCTTGTAGCCCACGCGCACCCCCTTCTCGCACTCCTTGCAGTAGTACATGACCTTGTTGATGGGGATGGTACCCTCGCGCTCGACGATGCCGCCCTTGATGTTTTTCTGCGGGTTGGGCCGCACGTATTCCTTGATGATGTGGATTTTTTCCACCACCACCCGGTTCTTCTCGGCGACAATGCGCAGGATCTTGCCGGTCTTTTTCCGGTCCTGGCGCCGGCCGCTCTTGACGATCACCGGGTCGTTCTTCTTCAGCTTGAATTTCGGCATTTAAATCACCTCAGGTGCTAAGGAAACGATCTTCATGAACTTCTTTTCGCGAAGTTCCCTGGCCACGGGGCCGAAAACGCGCGTGCCCACCGGCTCGTTGGCCTTGTCGATGATCACGGCGGCGTTGTCGGAAAAGCGGATGTAGGAGCCGTCCTTGCGCCGGCTTTCCTTGCGCGTGCGGACGATGACGGCGCGGATGACGTCGCCTTTCTTGATCTTGGCGTTGGGTTCGGCCAGCTTGACAGAGCCGACGAAAATATCGCCGATCCTGGCGATCTTGCCCACGTCGCCGCCGACGGCGCGGATGAACATGACCTCTTTGGCCCCGGAATTGTCGGCGACTTTAAGCCTTGTCTGCATCTGTATCATTCGGCACCTCGATTTTCTGCGTCACCGGGACCACGCGGGTCACCAGCCAGCGTTTGCGCTTGCTCAGGGGGCGTACGGGCATGATGGTCACGATGTCCCCAAGCTTGCATTTCTTCGCTTCGTCATGGGCCAGGAACGTCGTCTTTTTCTTGATGGTCTTGCCGTACTGCTTGTGCTGGACGACCCTCTCCACGCTGACGGTCACGGTCTTCTCGGCCTTGGCCGTCACGACCACGCCCTGCAGCGTGCGTTCAACTTTTACTTTTTTCTGCGTCTTTTCCATTTTGCGACCTCATTTCCTTCAGAATCGTCATGTACTTGGCGATGTCCCTCTTGGTCAGCCGGATGCGGTACGGATTTTCAGCCTGGCCCAGGGTTTTCTGGAACTTCTGCTTGAACAGCTTGTCTTTTAATTCGGCAAGCTTGCTCTCGATCTCATTTGCCGCCATGGCGCGGATATCCTTTGTTTTCATATTCCGACTCCTATCATGGCCCTCGAGATGAAGCGCGTCTTGAAGGGCAGCTTGCGCTGCGCCAGCTTCATGGCTTCGCGGGCCAGGGGTTCGCTTACTCCCTCGAGCTCATAGAGCACGCGGCCGCGCTTGATAACGTCAACCCAGAACTCCGGGTCGCCCTTGCCCTTGCCCATGCGCACTTCGACGGGTTTCTTGGTGACCGGCTTGAACGGGAAGGTCCGCACCCACAGCTTGCCGCCGCGCTTGATGAAGCGGTTGATGGCGATGCGGCCCGCCTCGATCTGCCGGGCGGTGATCCAGTCGTTCTCCAGCGCCTGCAGGCCGAAGTCGCCGAACTCCAATTTATTTCCCTTGGTGGCAACGCCGCGGCGCTTGCCCCGGAAAACCTTCCGATGCTTGACTTTCGCTGGCATCAACATGTCTATTCTCCTTTTTCCTCGATCTCGATTTCCTGCTTGCGGTAGCGTTCCTTTTCCTTGTCGCCGCTGTATACCCAGACCTTGATGCCGATCTGGCCGTAGTCGGTGAAGGCCTCGGTGAAGCCGTAGTCGATGTCGGCGCGCAGCGTCTGCAGGGGCAGCTTGCCTACCAGGTACCACTCGGCCCTGGCGATCTCGGCGCCGCCAAGGCGGCCGGAAAGACGGATCTTGACGCCGGTGGCGCCGGCACGCAGCGTGGAATCGACCACCTTGCGCATGGCGCGGCGGTAGGAGATGCGGCGCTGGATCTGGAAGGCCACGCCCTCGGCGATCAGCTGGGCCACCAGCTCCGGGTTGCGGATCTCCAGCACCTCGACAAAGATCTTCTCCAGGTTCTTCTTGGTGATGCTGGAGATGAACTTCTTCAGGTCCTGGATGCCCGCGCCGCCCTTGCCGATGAGGATGCCGGGCCGGGCGGTGTTGATCTGCACGCGGATGGTATCGGCGATGCGCTTGACCTCGATGGAGGCGATGCCGGCGTGTTTGTATTTCTCCTTGATCTTCCTGCGGATCTGGATGTCAACATGGAACTGGTCGATGTAGTGCTGGCCCTTGCCGTACCACAATGAAAGCCAGCCCTTGTTGAACCCGAGGCGGAATCCGTACGGATGTGTTTTCTGTCCCATTATTTTCCCTTCCTTTCGTCTAAGTACAGGCTGATGTGCGCGTAGCGCTTCAGAATGCGCATGGCGCGTCCGCGCGGCGCCGGCCGGAAGCGCTTCAGGTACGGCGCCTGGCCGACATGGGTCTTGGCGATGTAGAGCTTGTCCACGTCGATGTTGGGGAACTTGACCTGGGCGTTGGCGATGGCCGAACGCAGGATATCCATGACGATGCCGGCCGCCTTCTTGCGCCGGGAGAACTTCAGGATGGTCAGGGCCTCGCCCGCGTCCTTGCCCTTGATCAGGTTGACGACCAACTGGCTCTTCTGCGGCGAGATCCTTAAATATTTTCCTTTGGCTACGGCGATTTCACTCATGACGTCCCTCCTATGCCTTCACGGCTGCGGCCGCCGCTTTGTCCTTGGATGAATGGCCGCGGAAGGTCCGGGTCTCGGCGAACTCGCCCAGCTTCAGCCCCACCATGTTCTCGGTGATGAAGACGGGGATGAACTTCTTGCCGTTGTGCACCGCCACGGTCATGCCCACCATCTCCGGGATGACGGTCGAGCGCCGGTACCAGGTCTTGATGACCTCTTTGCGCCCGGAGTTCTTGGCTTCCACGACCTTCTTCAGCAGCTTCTCGTCGATATAAACGCCTTTCTTTACTGAGCGGCTCATACGTTACTTTCTCCTTTTGACGATGAATTTCTGGGTGCGCTTGTTCCGGCGGGTCTTGTAACCCTTCGTCGGCTTGCCCCAGGGGGTCACCGGGTGACGCCCGCCCTTGGTCTTGCCCTCACCGCCGCCCAGGGGGTGGTCGACGGGGTTCATGACCGTGCCGCGCACATGGGGGCGCCAGCCGAGCCAGCGGGTACGGCCCGCCTTGCCCACCTTGATGTTGGCGCGCTCGACGTTGCCCAGCTGACCGATGGTCGCCCGGCAGTTGATATGGATCTTGCGCAGTTCGCCCGAGGGCATTTTCAGCAGCGCGTACTCGCTTTCCTTGGCCATCAGCGTGGCGTAGGCGCCGGCGGTGCGGGCGAGTTGCCCGCCGCGCTTGGGGCTCAATTCCACGTTGTGGATGTTGGTGCCTACGGGAATATTCTTGATCAGCAGGGAGTTGCCGGGCAGGATCTCGGTCTCGCCGTCGGTGGAGAGGACCGCGTCGCCCACCTTGACTCCCAGCGGCGCCAGGATATAACGCCTGTCCCCGTCCTGGTACTTGACCAGGGCGATGCGCGGCGTGCGGTTGGGGTCGTACTCGATGGTCTCGATGACCCCGGGGATCTCGAGTTTGTCGCGGCGGAAATCGATGATGCGGTACATGCGCTTATGGCCGCCGCCGTGGTGGCGGACGGCGATGCGCCCCATGTTGTTGCGGCCGCCGCTTTTGTTCAGCGCCACCAGGAGCTTGCGGTAAGGCTTGTCGGTGGTCAGCTCCTCGAAGGTGTAGCCGGCTCGGCCGCGCAGGCCCGGCGTCACCGGATTGTATGTTTTGATGCCCATTAGATCACCTCGATGTATTCGATCATCTTGGCCTCGGGGCTCAGCTTGACATAGGCCTTCTTCCAGTCGGCCCGGCGCCCGATGTAGCGGCCATGCCGCTTTTCCTTGCCCTGGAAGTTCAGGAGGCGGACCGTTTCCACCTTGGTCTTGAACAATTCTTCCACGGCCTTCTTGACCATGATCTTGTTGGCGTCGCGGTGCACCTTGAAGCACAGCAGGCGCTTGGAATCCTTCAGCGTCGTGGACTTCTCGGTGATCATGGGCGCCAGGATGATGTCGGCGTATTGCAGCTTCATTTCAGCACCTCTACCAGCTTCTTCACCGCGTCGACCGAGAGCATGATGTGGTCGTAGTGCAGCGAGTCATAGATGTTCATCTCCCCCACGTCGATGGTCTTGACATGGGGAATGTTGCGCGTGGACAGCACCAGCTCGTTGTTCGCGCGCTGGTCGACGATCAGCAGCTTGTTGAAGCTGAAATGCTTCAGGGCCTTGAGCGCGTCCTTGGTCTTGCTGGAGGCCAGCTTCACCTCGTCGAGAATGAACAGGCAGTCATGGCGCACCTTGTCGGAGAGCACGGACTTGATGGCGTTGCGCCGGGCCTTCTTGGGCATCTCGTAGGAGTAGTCGCGCGGCTTGGGACCGAAGGACGTGCCGCCTTTTCTCCAGAGCGGGCTGCGCAGGGCGCCCATGCGGGCGCGGCCGGTGCCCTTCTGTTTCCAGAGTTTCTTGCCGCTGCCGGAAACCTCGGAACGGGTCTTGGTGCAGGCCGTGCCCTGGCGCTGGTTGGCGTTGTAGTTCTTGACTGCCTCGTAGATGAGGTGCTCTTTAAGGGGATAGTCGAAGATGGCCTCGGGAAGCTCCATCTCGCTGACTTCCTTATTCTTGATGTTGCGTACTTTTACCTTGACCATGCCTTATCTCCTTTTCCAGGAATTCTTCATGACATAGAGATAGTTGCCATTGCAGCCGGGGACGGCGCCGCGCACCATGAGCACGTTGCGCTCCTTGTCGATCTTGACCACTTGCAGGCCCTTGACCGTTTTCTGCTTGCCGCCCATGCGGCCGGGCATGCCCTTGCCCTTGATCACCTCGCCCGGATAGGTGTTGGAACCGGCGGAACCGATCTGGCGATGGAACATGGAGCCGTGGGTAGCGCGGCCGCCGGCGAAGCCGTAGCGCTTGACGACGCCCTGAAAGCCCTTGCCCTTGGTGACGCCGAGGACATTGACGATCTCGCTCTCGCTGAAGATGTCCACGGCAACGGTAGCGCCGAGGTCGGGAGCGGCCTCGTCCACCATGAACTCATGCAGGCGGCGCGTGGGCGGTACGTTGGCTTTGGCGAAATGCCCTTTCATGGGCTTGTTGACGTGCTTGACCTGCCGGGGCTCGACGAATCCCAGCTGGGCCCGCTGCGCTTTGCCGGCGAGGTTTTTTTTCTGGACCACCAGGCAAGGGCCTGCCTGGATCATGGTCACCGGGATGACGCGGCCGTCATCGGTGAACAGTTGCGTCATGCCGATCTTTTTTCCGATTATTCCCTGTATCATCTTTTCACCTTCTTGTTTAGTTCGACTTCACCTCGACCTCGACCCCGGCCGGAAGATCCATCTTCTTCAGTTCGGAGATCGTGTCGTCGTTGTGCTCGCGGATCTCGATCAGGCGCGCGTGGGAACGGCGCTCGAAATGTTCGCGCGACTTCTTGTCGGTGTGCGGCGAGCGCAGCACGCAGAAGCGCTCGATGTGGGTGGGCAGCGGGATGGGCCCGGTGACCACGGCGCCGGTGCGCTTGGCCTTGGCCACGATCTCGGCCGACGATTTGTCCAGCACCCGGTTGTCGAATGATTTCAGCTTGATCCGTATCTTGGTTAACATAATTTCCTCTTTACTCGACGATGTCGGTGACGCTGCCGGCGCCGATGGTGCGGCCGCCCTCGCGGATGGCGAACTTCAACCCTTTCTCCATGGCGATGGGCATGATCAGCGTGATCTCCAGGTTGGCGTTGTCGCCCGGCATGACCATTTCCACGCCTTCAGGCAGCTTCACCGAACCCGTCACGTCCGTGGTGCGGAAAAAGAACTGCGGCCGGTAGCCCGTCACGAACGGCGTGTGCCGCCCGCCCTCTTCCTTGCTCAACACCAGCACCTCGGCCTTGAACTTCGTGTGCGGCGTGATCGAACCCGGCTTGGCCAGCACCATGCCCCGGTCCACGTCCTCGCGGTCCGTGCCGCGCAGCAGCACGCCGATGTTGTCGCCCGCGCGCCCCTCGTCCAGCAGCTTCTTGAACATCTCCACACCCGTGACCACGCGCTTGCGCGTCTCGCGGATGCCCAGAATGTCCACTTCCTCGCCCACCTTCACGATGCCGCGCTCCACGCGACCCGTCACCACCGTGCCGCGGCCGCTGATCGTGAACACGTCCTCGATCGGCATCAGGAACGCCTTGTCGATCGGACGCTCGGGAAGCTTGATGTAGCTGTCCACCGCGTCCATCAGCTCGATGATCTTCTTGTTCCACTCATCGTCCGGGTTGCCGTCCCCTTCCATGCTCTTCAGGGCGCTGCCGCGCACGATCGGGATCTCGTCGCCGGGAAAACCGTAGCTCGTCAGCAGCTCGCGGATCTCCAGCTCCACCAGATCCAGAATCTCCTTATCCTCCACCATGTCCACCTTGTTCATGAACACCACGATGGCCGGCACGTTCACCTGCCGCGCCAGCAAAATGTGCTCGCGCGTCTGCGGCATCGGCCCGTCGGCCGCCGAAACCACCAGGATCGCTCCGTCCATCTGCGCCGCGCCCGTGATCATGTTCTTCACGTAGTCGGCGTGGCCCGGGCAGTCGATGTGCGCGTAGTGCCGAGCCTTCGTCTCGTACTCGACGTGCGCGATGTTGATCGTGATGCCGCGCTCCTTCTCTTCCGGCGCGTTGTCGATGCTCCAGAAATCACGGTACTTCACCTTGGCGTTCAGCTTGCTCAGCACCTTGGTGATCGACGCCGTCAGCGTCGTCTTGCCGTGATCCACGTGCCCAATCGTCCCGATATTCAAATGCGGCTTGTTACGATCAAATTTTTCTTTTCCCATCGTTGCCTCCTAGTTCGTTGTATATATGCCCAACTGGGTCTTCAAAACTTCGTTCATCTTTTCCTCAGACATCTCGCTGTACTTGAGGAACTCCAGTGAATAGTTGGCCCGACCCTGCGTCAGGGTGCGCAGGGCCTTGGCGTAGCCGAACATCAGCGACAGCGGCACCTGGCCGTCGATGACGTGCAGGCCGTTCTTGAGGTCCATGTGCGTCACCTTGCCCTGGCGGGAGTTGAGGTCGGCCATCACCTCGCCCAGGTAATCGTCCTGCACCGCGATCTCGATCTTCATCAGCGGCTCGAGCATGATCGGGTTGCCCTTGCGGAAAGCGGCCTTGAACGCCAGCGAGGCCGCGATCTTGTAGGCCAGCTCGGTGGAATCCTCGTCGTGGAACGAACCGTCCAGCAGCTCGACCGCGACGTGGGTGATCGGAAATCCGGCGATGACGCCGATGTCCATGGCTTCCAGCACGCCCTGCTCGATGGCCGGCAGGAATTCCTTGGGAATGATCCCCGGCTTGATCTTCGAGGTGAACGTGAACTTGCCGTCGCCGGCGGAGGGCTTGACCTCGAGCACGACATGGCCGTACTGCCCCTTGCCTCCCGACTGCTTGACGTACTTTTCCTCGCCGCGGGCCGCCTGGCGCACCGTTTCGTAATAGGCCACGCGCGGTTTGCCGAGCTTGGTCTGGATCTTGAACTCGCGCTTGATCCGCTCCTGGATGATCTCCAGGTGCAGCTCGCCCATGCCGGACAGGATCGCCTGGCCGGTGTGGGCATCGACATAGGATTTCAGGGTCGGGTCCTCGCTGACCAGCTTGGCCAGGACCTCGTCCAGCTTCTGATGCTCGGAGGTCAGGCGCGGTTCGATGGTGGCCTGGGCGACCGGTTCGGGGAACTGGATGGATTCGAGCAGAATGGGGTGACGTTCGTCGCACAGCGTGTCGCCGGTAGCCACGTCCTTCAAGCCCGACCGTGGCGGCGATGTCGCCGGAATAAACGGCATCGACCTCTTCGCGCTTGTTGGCATGCAGCTTCAACAGTTTGGCCACGCGCAGCTTCTGGCCGCGGCGGCTGTTGAGGACGGTGGCGCCGACCTTGATGGCGCCGGAATAGACGCGGAAATAGACCAGCTGTCCCACGTAGGGATCGCTCATGATCTTGAAGACCAGGGCCGACATCGGCTCGCTGTCGGAGAGCTTGCGGCTCTGCTTGCGGCCGTTCTTGGGGTCGGTGCCGCTGACATCGGCCTTGTCGGCCGGCGAGGGCAGGTAGTCGACCACGGCGTCCAGCAGGTTCTGCACGGCCTTGTTCTTGAAGGAAGAACCCATCAGCACCGGCACCGCCTTGAGGCTCAGGGTGGCGGCGCGCACCGCTTTCTTCAGCACGGCCTCCGGAATATCCTTCTTCTCCAGGAACAGCTCCATGACATCGTTGTCCAGCTCGGCCAGGCGCTCGACCAGCTGCTCGCGGTGCAGCAGGGCCTCGTCATGCAGGGCGGCGGGGACGTCTTCGTTCTCCACGCGGGCGCCGGGCAGCTCGCCGGCATAGCGATAGGCCTTCATGGCCACCAGGTCGATCACGCCGGTGAAATTTTCCTCGCTGCCCAGCGGCAGCTGCAGGGGCAGGGTCACCACCTTGAACTTGTCCTCGATCTGGCCCACGACGTCGGCGAAATCGGAGCCGACGCGGTCCATCTTGTTGACGTAGGCGATCTTGGGGATGTGGTACTTGGTCGACTGGAACCAGACCTTCTCGGTTTGCGGCTCGACGCCGCCCACGCCGCAGAGGACGATGATGGCCCCGTCGAGCACGCGCAGCGAGCGTTCCACTTCCGCCGTGAAATCGACGTGGCCCGGGGTATCGATGATGTTGATGCGGTAGTCGTTCCAGAAACAGGTGGTGGCGGCGGAGGTGATGGTGATGCCGCGCTCCTGCTCCTGCTCCATCCAGTCCATGACGGCGGTGCCGTCGTCGACTTCGCCGATCTTGTAGGTGACGCCGGTATAGTAGAGAATCCGTTCGGTGGTGGTGGTCTTGCCGGCGTCGATGTGGGCCATCAAGCCGATATTGCGAATTTTGTCCACCGCAACGGTTTTCATTTCATGCCTGCTTTCGAGTGCTCCGCTTCTACCAGCGGTAGTGCGCGAAGGCGCGGTTGGAATCGGCCATCTTGTGCACCGTTTCCCGCTTCTTCATGGCCGCGCCCTTCTCGGTGTAGGCGTCCATGATCTCGCCGACCAGCTTCTCGCGGAACGAACGGCCGCCGCGCTCGCGGGCGTAGTCGACCAGCCAGCGGATGCCGAGAGCGTAGGACCGTTCCTTGCGCACTTCCATGGGCACCTGATAGGTGGCGCCGCCGACGCGGCGGGACCGGGTCTCGACCTGGGGACGGACGTTCTCAATCGCCTTGGTGATGACCTTCAGCGGATCTTCCTTCATCTTTTCCTGGATGGTATCCATAGCCCCGTAGACGATCTGCTGGGCCAGGTTCTTCTTGCCGCTGTACATGACCTTGGTGATCAGCTTGGCCAGGATGGAGGAATTGTACATCGGATCGACCAGGACCTCTTTCTTCTTGGTGATTTTTTTTCTGGGCATTTATTTCTCCTGGGCCCCTTTCTTGCGCTTGGCGCCGTACTTCGAGCGGCTGCGCTGGCGGTTCTCCACCCCGGTGGTATCCTTGGCGCCGCGCACGATATGATAGCGGACGCCGGGCAGGTCCTTGACCCTGCCGCCGCGGACCAGGACGATGGAGTGTTCCTGCAGGGCGTGCCCCTCGCCGGGGATATATGCCGTTACTTCGATGCCATTGGTCAAGCGCACGCGGGCCACTTTGCGCATGGCCGAGTTGGGCTTTTTGGGATTGGTGGTGAACACGCGGGTGCAGACCCCCCTTTTCAGCGGGCAGTTCTGTAGCGCCGGCGATTTGCTCTTCTCGCTCGCGCTCTTTCTGCCAAGGCGGACCAACTGGTTAATTGTAGGCAAATTTCCTCCTGTACAAATCTTAAGGATTATTTTCGAGATTTCCCTAAATTTTCTGAACGGAAGATGTACTTATACCACGAAAACGAGGCCGCGGTCAAGGGAATTCCGCGACTTTCTTGGGGATATTTCAGGTTTTTTTTTAGGGATGATGTTTGTCTTTAAAAAAAAACCCGGTGACGACCTACTTTCCCACTCCGTTGCCAGAGCAGTATCATCGGCACTGAAGAGCTTAACTTCCGGGTTCGGAATGGGACCGGGTGTGGCCTCTTCGTTATGGTCACCGGGAATATTGCCTACTTCCCATCAATGTTGCTCTATTAGATCTGTCGGGCCATGAAGCTCAATAAACTTTATGATCAAGGCTCACGACCGATTAGTACTGGTAAGCTTAAACCCTTACGGGCCTTACACACCCAGCCTATCAAACTCGTCGTCTACGAGTGGTCTTCAGCTCTCTTGCGAGAGGGGAGATCTTATCTTGAGATTGGCTTCCCACTTAGATGCTTTCAGCGGTTATCCAGAATAAATGTAGCTACCCAGCTATGCCCTTGGCAGGACAACTGGATTACCAGAGATTTACCCATCCCGGTCCTTTCGTACTAGGGACAGATTCCCTCAGATCTCCTGCGCCCACTGTGGATAAGGACCGAACTGTCTTGCGACGTTCTGAACCCAGCTCACGTACCACTTTAATCGGCGAACAGCCGAACCCTTGGGACCTGCTCCAGCCCCAGGATGTGATGAGCCGACATCGAGGTGCCAAACAGCGTCGTCGATATGAGCTCTTGGACGCTATAAGCCTGTTATCCCCGGAGTACCTTTTATCCGTTGAGCGATGGCCCTTCCATACAGAACCACCGGATCACTAAGCCCTGCTTTCGCATCTGCTCGACCTGTCGGTCTCGCAGTCAAGCATTCTTATGCCTTTACACTCTACGGCTGATTTCCAAACAGCCTGAGAATACCTTTGGGCACCTCCGTTACGATTTTGGAGGCGACCGCCCCAGTCAAACTACCCGCCTAACACTGTTTCCCGACAGGATATACTGTCAGGGTTAGAATTCCAATACGATAAGGTTGGTATCCCAAGGATGGCTCCATCCCGACTAGCGTCGAGACTTCAAAGCCTCCCAACTATCCTGGACATACCGCACCAAAATTCAATATTAGGGTGCAGTAAAGGTTCACGGGGTCTTTCTGTCCAGCAGCGGGTAATGGGCATCTTGACCCATGCTACAAATTCGTCGTGCATCTCCTTGAGACAGCGCCCAAGTCGTTACGCCTTTCGTGCGGGTCGGAACTTACCCGACAAGGAATTTCGCTACCTTAGGACCGTTATAGTTACGGCCGCCGTTTACTGGGGCTTCAATTCAGAGCTTCTCCCCTTGCGAGGATGACCCCTCCTTTTAACCTTCCAGCACCGGGCAGGCGTCAGACCCTATACATCGATTTTTTGTCTTTGCAGAGTCCTGTGTTTTTGTTAAACAGTCGCTTGGGCCTATTCTCTGCGACCTCCTCGGGCATGATCTCTATTGCTAAAAATCAAACCCTAGCGAGGCACTCCTTCTTCCGAAGTTACGGAGTCAATTTGCCGAGTTCCTAAAGGAGACATCACACGTGCGCCTGAGAATATTCTTCTCGTCTACCTGTGTCGGTTTACGGTACGGACACCCCGAATCCTTCCTAGTGGCTTTTCTTGACAGTATGACGTCGACAGGTTCACCCGGTAAAAACCGAATTTCCCCGACTACCTTGGGGAGTGCGAGCCTCCGTTTTAAGTGAGATTCCCCCTCGTCATCGGCCGCACACCAACAGTGCGGGCTGCCTAGCCTGCTGTGTCCCCACATCAGTATAACGTTTCCGAGGTGGTGCAGGAATGTTGACCTGCTTTCCATCGCTTACGCCGTTTGGCCTCAGCTTAGGATCCGACTAACCCTGAGTGGACTGACCTTGCTCAGGAAACCTTAGACTTTCGGCGTCCCGGGTTCTCACCGGGATTATCACTACTTATGCCGGCAGAGTCTCTTCCTGATCACCATCAAGCCTTACGGCCTGAATCTACAATCAGGAATGCTCTCCTACCGATCCATATTGCTATGGATCCCGCAGCTTCGGTATCATGCTTTAGCCCCGTTACATCTTGGGCGCAAGGACGCTCGACCAGTGAGCTATTACGCTTTCTTTAAAGGATGGCTGCTTCTAAGCCAACCTCCTGGCTGTCTTTGTATCTTTACATCCTTTCCCACTTAGCATGAATTCTGGGACCTTAGCTGGCGATCTGGGCTGTTTCCCTTTTGAAAATGGAGCTTAGCCCCCACTTTCTGACTCCCGCACTGTTGTTACAGGCATTCGAATTTTAGTTGGATTCAGTAGTTTTTTCAAACCCCTAGTCCATCCAGTGATCTACCTCCTGCACAAATCATGCGAGGCTAGCCCTAAAGCTATTTCGGAGAGAACGAGCTATCACGGAGTTTGGTTGGCCTTTCACCCCTATCCTCAGCTCATCCGAACGGTTTTCAACCCATATCGGTTCGGGCCTCCATATGGTATTACCCATACTTCACCCTGGCCAAGGATAGATCACTTCCGCTTCGCGTCTATTCCCAGTGACTCAATCGCCCTATTCAGACTCGCTTTCGCTTCGGCTCCGCCTCTACGGCTTAACCTTGCCACTGAAAATAACTAGCCGGCTCATTTTACAAAAGGCACGCCGTCATCCCGGCAAGCCGAGGACTCCGACTGCTTGTAGGTATATGGTTTCAGGTACTATTTCACGCCCCTGACAGGGGTACTTTTCACCTTTCCCTCGCGGTACTGGTTCACTATCGGTCACAGAATAGTATTTAGCCTTGGATGATGGTCCACCCGGATTCACACGGGATTCCACGTGTCCCGCGCTACTTGGGAATTCCGAAGAGAGAAATCATCTTTTCGCCTACGGGACTTCCACCCCCTATGGTCAGCCATTCAAGGCTGTTCGGCTAAGAAGACTTTTTGTAACTCTCCGGAGGCATCAGGCTGCCTCCTATCGGCTCCCGCAACCCCATAAAGACAACGGGCCTGCCCTTGGCATCTTTACGGTTTAGGCTGTTTCCCGTTCGCTCGCCGCTACTAGGGAAATCTCGGTTGATTTCTATTCCTCTGGGTACTAAGATGGTTCACTTCCCCAGGTTCGCTCTCCCTTTCGGGATGTGCAAATATGAATCTGCACGGGTTGCCCCATTCGGGTATCCCCGGATCAAAGCCTGCTTACGGCTCCCCGAGGCTTATCGCAGTTCGCCACGCCCTTCATCGCCTCTCTGTACCAAGGCATCCACCATACACCCTTAATACCTTGATCAATAAGTTTAATGAACTTCATTAAACCCGACAAATCTAATACAGCAACATTGACAGGAAAGTCAAAGAACAAACATTTATATATTGTAATGTATATAAATCCACTTATCTCTGGAGAATACCGGGATCGAACCGGTGGCCTTCGGCGTGCAAAACCGACGCTCTCCCAACTGAGCTAATTCCCCGTATTCCCTTACGAGCGCAACCTGATATAGAGTGGGCCTAGGTAGGGTCGAACTACCGACCTCACGCTTATCAGGCGTGCGCTCTAGCCAACTGAGCTATAGGCCCGGTTGCGTTAGAGAATCTTTCAAAACTGAGTAGAGTGAGAATAGCCATTTTTTTCTTTTTAAGGAGGTGATCCAGCCGCACGTTCCCGTACGGCTACCTTGTTACGACTTCACCCCAATCACTAGCAAAACCTTTGGCACCTTCATCCCTTGCGGGTTAGACCAGTGACTTCTGGTTCCACCAGCTTTCGTGATGTGACGGGCGGTGTGTACAAGGCCCGAGAACGTATTCACCGCAGCGTAGCTGATCTGCGATTACTAGCAATTCCAGCTTCATGTAGGCGAATTGCAGCCTACAATCCGAACTGAGAACGGTTTTGAGGATTTGCTCCACCTTGCGGTCTTGCGTCCCTCTGTACCGTCCATTGTAGCACGTGTGTGGCCCTGGACATAAAGGCCATGCTGACTTGACGTCATCCCCACCTTCCTCCGGCTCGTCACCGGCAGTCCCATTAGAGTATCCGACATAACTCGCTGACAACTAATGGCAAGGGTTGCGCTCGTTGCGGGACTTAACCCAACATCTCACGACACGAGCTGACGACAGCCATGCAGCACCTCTACAGGTCTCCCCGAAGGGGATCACTAACCCTTTCAGGCAGCTATACCTGCAGTTCAAGCCCAGGTAAGGTTCTTCGCGTTGCATCGAATTAAACCACATGCTCCACTGCTTGTGCGGGCCCCCGTCAATTCCTTTGAGTTTCAGCCTTGCGACCGTACTCCCCAGGCGGGATACTTAACGCGTTAGCTTCGACCAAGCAAAATCATGCAAGATCTAGTATCCATCGTTTACAGCTAGGACTACCAGGGTATCTAATCCTGTTTGCTCCCCTAGCTTTCGAATATCAGCGTCAGGACCAGTCCAGAAAGCCGCCTTCGCCTCAGGTGTTCCTCCCGATATCTACGCATTCCACCGCTACACCGGGAATTCCGCCTTCCTCTCCTGTCCTCAAGTCACGCAGTATCAAAGGCAATTCCTCAGTTGAGCCGAGGGATTTCACCACTGACTTACATAACCGCCTTAATTCTCTTTACGCCCAATAAATCCGAGTAACGCTTGCCCCCTACGTATTACCGCGGCTGCTGGCACGTAGTTAGCCGGGGCTTCCTCTGGAAGTTAAGTCAAGTACGGATAGTGTTGATATCCGTACATTTAATGCTTCCTGACAGAGGTTTACGATCCTAAGACCTTCATCCCTCACGCGGCGTCGCTGCGTCAGGCTTTCGCCCATTGCGCAAAATTCCCCACTGCTGCCTCCCGTAGGAGTCTGGACCGTGTTTCAGTTCCAGTGTGGCCGATCAGCCTCTCAGCTCGGCTACCCATCAGAGCCTTGGTGGGCCGTTACCTCACCAACTAGCTAATAGGACATAGGCTCATCCTCAAGCAGGAGGTCCCGAAGGATCCCCCCCTTTGATCCAAATGCTTGTGCATCAGGAAATTATGCGGGATTAGCACCGGTTTCCCGGAGTTATCCCCCACTCAAGGGTAGATTACCTATGCATTACTCACCCGTCTGCCACTCTACTTATCCCTTGCGGGACTTTCGCGTTCGACTTGCATGTGTTAAGCACGCCGCCAGCGTTCACTCTGAGCCAGGATCAAACTCTCCAGTTAATTATTTAAAGGGCCGAAGCCCCTTAAACCGAATTTGAAAGTTTGAAACTTTGTTACAAAAAATTTGGGTCTGTTGTTGATGCTGGCTAAAACATCACTCTACTCAGTTTTCAAAGATCCTTATTTTCTTCACCGAAGGAAAAACATCGTCATTATACCTATTTTTTTAGGCTTGTCAACACCTTATAAAAATAATTTTTAAAATATTTTTACACAACAGTTATAATATAGGACGGTCGAGTTTTTCAACTGAAATTCAGGCCCGAAATCAGAAAAGTCTTAAAATGCCTATAATGCATGCATTTATTTGATTTTTTCGCCACGGCATCAAATCGGGCCCGGCCGTCCGGGGCGCATTCCCCCGCCTCGATTAATTTTTAAAAATTATTTTTCCGGCCAGAATCGTCATGGCCACGGGCGTGTTCAGTATTTCTTTTTTGGAAATTTCGAAAAGATCCTTTTCCATGACGACCAGGTCGGCAAATTTCCCTGGCGTGATCGACCCCTTCACCTTTTCCTGGAATTCGGCATAGGCCGAACCCAGCGTGTACATCTCGATGGCCCGGGCCAGGGAGAGTCTTTTCGGCCGGATGCCAGCCGCCGGCCGGACCGCCGGCGGGAAGTTCGCGGCTGACCGCTGCATAAAGGCCCAGGCGCGGATCGAGCGGCTCGACATCCCAGTCGGTGCCGAAGGCGAGATGCACGCCGGCTGTCCAGAAACGAAGCAAAGCGATAGGCGTCGTCCACCCGCGGCGCCGATCCGCTTCTCGGCCCAGCGCATGTCGTCGATGCAGTGCGAAGGCTGGATCGATGCGATGACGCCCAGTTCCTTGAAACGGGCAATGTCCGCAGCGCGCACCACCTGCGAGTGCTCGACACGGTGGCGGGAATCGCGAGCGCCGTTCGCGGCCCTGGCCTTGGCGAAGGCGTCCAGGATCCAGGCATTGGCCTTGTCGCCGATGGCGTGGGCCGCGATCTGCAGCCCGGCGCGTCGGCGTTCTTCACCAGGAGATCCAGTTGTTCCTTGGTATGGATCGGCAGTCCCGCTGGTAGCGGGATCATCGGCGTAGGGCTCGAAGAACAGAGCCGTGCCTGCGCCCATGGAGCCGTCGACGAAGAGCTTGACCGTGCCCAGGCGCAGGAAGGGATCGCCGTACGCGGCCGTGATGCCGATGCGCTGGAAGTCGGCCCAGCCGTCGGCGCCGCGCCAGGCGTTGATGCGCACGCCAAGCTCGCCCTTTTGCAGCAGTTCCTGGTAGATCGCCAGGTCCTCGGCGGAACTGTTGTCCTGGATGCTGGTCACGCCGAGCTCCTGGGCGTGGCGCATGGCGGCGCGGATGGCCCGCTCACGCTTGTCGCGGGACAGGGGCGGGATGACCTTGTCAACCAGGTCCATGGCCGTGTCGCGCAGGATGCCGGTGGGCTCGCCCGTTTTTCTATCCTTGACGATCTCGCCGCCCTGCGGGTCGGGAGTATCGCGGGTGATGCCGGCCAGCTTCAGGGCCAGCGAGTTGGCCAGGGCCATGTGGCCGTCGAGGCGCGAGACCAGCACCGGGTGGTCGGGGGTGAAAGGATCGATCAGCTCCTTGCGCGGGTGCTTCTTCGACGGCCAGTTCTCGTGGTCCCAGTTGCCGCCCGTGATCCACTCCCCTTTCGGTACTTTATATATATATTCCTTAAGAATCCGGACGAATTCCTTTTCATCGCGCGCCGGGCGCAGGTCGATGCCCAGAAGGTAGAGGCCGCCGTTGGTGAAATGGAGATGGGCGTCGTTGAAGCCGGGCAGGGCCAGCTTGCCCTGCAGGTCGATGACTTCCGTGTTGTTGCCGGCCAGCTTCCTTATTTCTTCATCCTTTCCTACCGCCACGAACTTGCCGTCGCGGATGGCCACGGCCTGCGCCCAGGGCTGCGCCGCGTCCACGGTGAATATCTTGCCATTGAACAGCACCATGTCGGCCATCAGCCCCTCCTCAGTCGCGCATAGCGCGGAAAATCCCGATAAAATAGATAAAATCAGGCCTGCGAACAGCATTTTTTTCATAGCGACACCTCGGTTTTTTCATGGTTTGCTAATAGAATTTTCATGTTAGTATCGATAGCAATTGAATGTCAAATTCAAGACGATCCGCCTGGAGTTGATGAATGCAAATTCGTCCTGATGAATCAGTCAAAAAAATTCGGGAGGGTTCGGAATCCGTCCCTTACGTCGATCGTTCAGATATTTAACGGCTTCTCTTCCCGCCGCGAACGCCTGACGTCAAAGAGGGTTGCAGCCGCTCGCCATTCGCAAGCGGATCTATCTAGGGAGCAGTCTATCATTCAAGCATTTTTTCCCACCCCAGCGCCTCTACCCCGCTATTTTTTCCCCTGTTTGCTTCTTTCACCCGTTCGGTCAATGCCAGGACCGGATGCCCCTCGAGATTCCAATACAGGCAATAACTGAAGACATCCTCGGGCTGCAGCTTGATCCTCACTTTGCGTTCCTGCAGGAGCAGAAGGCAGCGGCGGCGTTCGGCGTCGTAATGGCGGCATTCATGGCAGAAGGTCTGGAACGCCGGGTCTTCGGCGGTCCTGGTTTCAAAATAGGCAGCGTCTTTCGGCTTGGAGAACGGGCAGAAGATCACCAATTGCCTTGATCTTCTATCCCGGCGATTCAGAACAAGGCTCCATAAACGATCGTCCCGGCAACGGATGTGCCGATGGTGATCTTGATCACCAACAGATTGAAAAACCCGGGTGCAGCGAAAGCGAAACTCAAAAAGTCGACGAGATTCAATGCGGCGACAAGGCCAAGGCCGATGCCCACCCAAAGTAATTTGTCCCGGAACAAGTTATTGATAAAATAATTCATTTTGGCTTGCCCAATTATATCACAGGGACCGACAATGCAACCACCCGCGCACGGCACCGGACCCGCGTCCTATCCAAGCCGCTGCCTGACCGGGACACTTCCGCGGCCGAAAGGGCTTGACATTGCAGATCCGGGCTGGATGCATTACAATCCGCACTGAGGTGCCCATGCCAGAAATTGAAACATCACGGGATTGGTTGGAAAAAGAAGCCCATCGGCACCATAGACAAAGATCGAATTGCTGACCGTGCGTTTGCCCTTCGTGGCCCCGTTCGGCACCAGCGTGGCCGTCTGGAACTGCAAGGAGGCGCTGCTGGTCCGCCTGGAAGACAAGGGCATCGTCGCCTGGGGCGAATGCGTAGCCGACCCCGACCCCTATTATGCCTCGGAAACGACCGTCTCGGCGCGGTTCATCATTAAAGAATTTTTTGCTGCCGGAACTGAAACCTGAGCTTTCCCTGGCCGCCCTGCTGCGCCGCTTCGCCCGCGTGCGCGGCAACGAGATGGCCAAGGCGGCGCTGGAAAACGCCCTGCTCGACCTGCTTGCCAAGCGCCGCGGCCTGCCCCTGCACGTGCTGCTTGGTTTTCCGCCCCGGCGCATCATGTCGGGCATCTCCATCGGCATACAGGACACGATCGACCAGCTCCTGGAAAAAGTGGAGGAAGCCACGGCCAGCGGTTACCACCGCGTCAAGATGAAGATCCAGCACGGGCAGGACGTGGAATGGGTCGAGGCGGTGCGCCGTCGCTTCCCCGAGCTGGAGCTGATGGCCGACGCCAACGGCGACTATACGCTGGCCGACGCCGCCCACCTGGCCCGCCTCGACGAATGCAAGCTGACCATGATCGAGCAGCCCCTCTCCTACCACGACATCTACCAGCATTCGCTGCTGCAGGCGCGGCTGCGGACACCGCTCTGCCTCGACGAATCGATCCATGATATTGACGATGCCGAAGCCGCCCTGGCCCTGAAAAGCTGCCGGGTGATCAACATCAAGCAGGGCCGCGTGGGTGGCATATTGGCAGCGGTAGAAATGGCCCGCCTGTGCGCCGAAAAAGGTATCCCGGCCTGGTCCGGCGGCATGGACGAAACCGGCATCGGCCGCGCCCTGAACATCCAGCTGCAGACCGCCCCGGGCTTTACCCTCCCCGGCGACACCTCTGAGACCCGCCGCTATTTCCATGAAGACATCGTCGAGCCGGGAGTGGAACTTTCCCCTGACGGTTTCATCGAGATCCCCCCCGGCCCGGGCAGCGGCGTGGAAGTGGTCGCGGAACGGCTGGAGCGCTGCCTGCTCGACCGCGAGCGGGTCAAGTGAGAAACGGGCCAAGGCCAGCGCGTCTGACTTTCTTTTTTCCAATGTTTTTTTCAGTGAAATATATCGAATTCAAATAGCTGGGGATTCGCTCGAAAAAAAGGCAGTGAACGTGTCTTTCAACGCATGGCAATAAAGGCAGTTCACTTCTGAATCTTGGCTTTAGCGCCGCCTTATTTGTCTCCGTTGAAATGAACGGTCAGGACCTGGTCGAGATGGCCCGGGAAAGTCTTCTCGAGATCCGCCAGGGAGCGCAGGCCGAAGATCGAGGCGATGGCGATGGGATCGGTGCGCCAGTCGGTATGCCCCTCGTAAAAACCGTAGCGCACGATATAGAAAGGCTCCATCTCGCCGCTGGTCAGGCTGCAGAGCATGCCCTTCAACATCTCGAGCTTCTCCGCACCCAGGCGGCGGTAGCGGTCTGCCAGGAATTCCGCTTCGCCGGGTGCCATTTCCCGCTTCAGGAAAACGTGGGCGCCGCCCTCGATGCCGTCCGCGAAAGGCGACTTCTGTCCCCCCTTGGTAAAATGCACCTCGTAAGAGATTTTGCGGCCGTTGTACAGGAAATGGTCGAAATGCACCCAGGCGTGCCCCTTGCCCCACACGCCCCGGCCATGCTTCTGCTCCTGGAGGATGACATTCCACATGTGCAGCAGCGGTCTGGCCAATTGCGGATGGGTCAAACCCAGTTTTCTGACCAGGTGGTCGTCGCCCCTGAGCACGGAGAGGATATCCTCGTCCGCGGCCAGGAATCCCGAGTGCGACAAGCGCCCGGGCCGGGCCAGCTCGGTGATTTCGGCGAGCGGCCGGCCGTTGATCGTCCTGGTCCGTTCCAACTCCTCCCCGCCATGCAGCCCGGTCCGTGCCAGGGTGGGGAAATCCGCCTTGTCGACTGTCAGGATATTGGCCCCGAAATACTTCACTTCCTCCCGGTTCCAATCGGGCACGGTCACTTCGACCAGCGCACAGCGCCCGTCGCGGGTGCGGGCCGTGACCCATTCCGTGCCGTCGTCGGCGCATACACGGCGAAGGAAGGGCTGGCGACCGCTCCAGGGTCTGCGGGTACACGACCAGTGACTGATTCTGGATCATGACCTGTCGCTGGGTTTCCTGGCCGTGTAAACCGAGAGCCAGCCCGGCCGCAGCCATTAAGAACAGCATGTTCGTTCTTGATGAAAACATCATTTTGCCTCCTGAATGAACTGGATTATGCTTTTTATGATACGACGGCAACGCCAGGCAAATTTCCCGCCGCCAGCCTTTTCATTATGCCGATTTTACCATTTTCCTTAGGACTTTTATTCCCTTTGCACATGAAGGGAAGGACAGTGAATGTATCAATCATCCTAAAAAAAGGACATTCCGTCCGTTTGGTCTTGGCAAGCAAAATGCTTTAATGAAATTGTTCGAACTGCTACTTGAGTAGTAAGGAGGACCAATGAAAAAAGGTATTGCGGTTTTATGCATCATTTCATTCCTGTCATTGAGCGGCTGCGCCACCCTGTTCAAAGGCACGTCGGAAAAAGTGAACATGGAATCCAGCCCGGTGCGGGCCGATGTCTATGTCAACGGCCAATTCATGGGCAAAACGCCCCATGCAGCTCAACCTGGCCGTCAAAAAATCATATGCCATTGAATTCCGCGCCAAAGGATTCCAGCCCCGCGCCTACCACATCAACAACCGCGTCGGCGCCGGCTGGGTGATCCTGGACGTGCTGCTGGGCCTGGTGCCCGTGATCGTGGATGCCGCCACCGGGGCCTGGTATCACCTGGATCAGAAAAACATCGATGCCGTCCTGGTCGAGCAGCAGCCTTGAAACAGGGTCAGCCATCATCGCAAATCAGGGTCGTGACCGGGCTTAACTTGATGAAATCACCAGGGCGTTTCTAGCGTTGCGGCGGCCGCGGCGCATCGGGATTGACCCTGACCAGGATATTGAGGATCTGCCATTGGCCATCAAGCCACGACATCAGCAGGTAATTTGAACCGAAAAGGGTCGTCGCTTCCACGAAGGCCATGCCGTCCATCATGTCGATGATGCGGACAGCCAACTGGCGCTGCGCTTCGGGGATGACCGTCAACTGGGCCCGGACCGGTTCGACCAGTCCCGAAAAGCGGTTGCGGGCCACAAGTTTTTTTTCCGTCTGCGGTAGTTTTTGAAAGACGGCCCGGCTGGCTTCCGGATGCAGCACCGCAACCACCCGGCCAACGTCGCCGCTCATGCTGCCTTCCACGAAATCCTGTGCCGCCTTTTTTGCCGCTTCCTGTTCTTTTTCCTGGATAAAGCCCGTCAGCGGCTGGCGGAACCGGCTATCCGGACCGGGGACCCAAAGGACATTAACGATCTTCCATTGTCCTTCCACTTTGACCATTTGCAGGAAATCATTGAACTGAGCCGAGGTTACTTTGGCGCCGGCGACATCATCGTTCATGAACAAGGCTTCGGCCTGGATCTTGCGCGCAGCGGGCTCGGTGTAACCCATCTTGGCCCGCGTCCCTTCCACCAGTCCCGAAAATGTGGAATAACCGATCATCACGGTTTTGGTTTGCGGCAGGACCCGGGTCCAGACCTTGTTCAGATCGGGATGCAGGGCCCGCTCCATGCGTTCGGCCGCGCCCGAGTAGTATCCATCCCCATAATCCAGGGCAGTCTGAACGATCGCCGCTTTTTCGGCTTCGGGGATGGCAATGGCCTGCGCCCGGGCCGGGGAGCTGCAAAATGCGATTCCGGCCAGTAATAAGAACAAAATCGTTGTTTTCATGGTTTGTCTCTCCTCTGGAAATGAATTGAGCCGCAGGGAGCCGGCCAGAGCTTTCTACGAACTTTCTCCCGGCTTTGTTTCGGCCAGTTTGTGCGACCAAGCGCAAAGGGAACGGACCCAGGTGGAAAGGTACAAATTTTTTTGAAAACCGCCGCTTCTTAACGATCCGCTGCCAGCAGTGCCGCGTCGATTTTTTCGGCCAGGGCCGCCATGGCCGCCGACGGCTCGGCACCTTTTTCGTAAGTGGTCAGCGAAACGAGATAAAGCCCCGCGTCGGAACAGCACCTGGTAGTCATCCAGCACGCAGGCCGTGCCGTACGACGTTTGCACCGCCAGACCCGCGCTCATCTCGTCGAACACCGCGCTGGAACCATCGGGCTCGTTCATCTTGTAGATCTCGACCCGCACTTCATGGGATCCCTTGGCGTAGTCCAGCACCGCCAGGCGGTCGAAAGCCGTTGCGGTGATACAGTTCGGCACCGCCGTTGATATGCCTGTAAAGTGCCGCCCCGACGAACAGCTGCTCCGATCCATTGCGCTGCCAGCCGGGTGGAACGCCGTCAGGCGGCATCAATTCGAAGAGCGGGTCGCCGCCCGCGGCCAGGAGCAGGGCGATCGCCCAGATCATCCGTATCGTCATGAGCATGGTGGCGGTTCCCGTCAACCCAGGACGATCTTCCTGGTTTCGATCGGCCGCGCTTTGTGCACCCCCAGTCCCAGGTTCTCGGCGACGGCCAGACCGTAATGGCGCTTCCGGAAATCCGCGACCTTGTCCGCCGCCAGCCGGCCGGTCTCCAGCTGCTTGGCCAGCAGCACTTCAAAGCCGACCGTGTCCATGGCCACCGGGTCGCTGGCGACATAGAGACGCTCCAGGGGCCAGATAAATTGCGGCGCCGGCACCGGGCCGCGGTCGTATTGAGCGCGCAGACCGTCCATGATATGCAGCACCACCTTGTCGCGCAGGGGCGGAAAAGCGCATACTTCGGAGATGAAGCGCTCGATGAAGAAATGGCCGCGCGGGCAGTTGGTGGTCGTCCCGAAAGCCAGGTTCTTGAGCGCCATGGTGATGAAGGGACCGCCGTGATGCTTGCAGACGGGAATATTGATCACCTTGTCCACGCCGCCGTCAGCACGGCCATGGGTCAGGATGCGCGGGAAATAGCTTTTCGTGCCGCCATGGAACATCTCCTCCAGATAGTTCTGCTCGTCGGGAAGCGATACATCCGCCTCGTAGAAGACATTTTCATCCCAGCGTTCGAATCCGCCCGGGGTGTTGCGGCCTTCCTTGACGATGAACCAGTTCAGCAGGTAGGCTTCCACGCCGGGATGCACTTTTTCCGGAATATACGTCTGGGCGTGCTCGTCGTTGAAGCGGTGCCAGACCAGCATGTCCTTGCGGGGGATGCCGGCGGCTTCCATGCCGTCGACCACGGCGCCGATGACCTCCCAGGTCACGCCGCATACCTTGTGTCCCACCGGGTTGAACTTGATGCCCACGCGTTCGCCCGGCGTGACGAAACGGCGCCAGGCGTCGCGCGGGTCCTTGTCGCCGGTCAAAGAGCAAAGCCCTGCCGCCAGCATGCGCTTGGCCGACCCGGGAACCGGCTGCATCCCCTGCAGCGCGCCGGGCAGGTGTACCTCGGCGACGATGCCGGGATAGGGCCCCGGCATCGACCAGGGGGTCTTGGGCTGGCACAGGGCCGCGCGAATATTGCTTTGGATGGCCAGGGGATCGGGGCGCGCGGGCTGGGCCGGCTGCTGGGCCAGCGATTTTCCTGGCAGCAAACTTGCCGCCAGCGCGGCGCCGGCCGTGGCCAGGAAGCCGCGGCGGTCCAGGCCGGGTTTGTCAGGATGAGAAAGGGCCGTCTTTTTCTTCATGGCAGATCTCCTTTTTGCGGAGTTATTTTTCGGCAAATTCATTTTGGCGAAAAATGATTTTAGATGCTCGTCAGGAAGAAGTCAAACCATGAATTTTCATTTATAATCTGAAATGGTCTATACTGGCTGCATAATTTTCCGGCATTTTTATCTGAAAAAGGAGATTGCCCTGTGCCAGTCATCCCGCGCGCCAAGATCAAGCCCGGCCTCAAAGTGGCCATTGTTTTGAAGGAAGACCAAGCGAGCGGCAAGCTGACCGAAGGGATCGTGAAGGATATCCTGACCCATTCCCCTGACCATCCTCACGGGATCAAGGTCCGCCTGCAAAGCGGGGCGGTCGGCAGGGTAAAAACGATCCTTGCATAACGGGCCGGGAAAACAGAGCGGGAATCAAAATCCGAGCGTATTTCTTGTCGGCAGAAAGCGATTGATAATCGTCTGATTTTTTGCTATGATCGTCCTTCGGGCCGCAGGCCTATACCCCGTCCCGATCGCAAAAATTCAATTGGAGGTAGCCAATGGCTAAATCTTACCGCACCCTGTTCACGTTGACCATGATCGCTCTCGTTTTCCTTCCGGCTGCCCTGGGAGCCGCCGAAAAGCCGTCCGATCCCTGCTCGCTGCTGACCCCGGCCGAGATCCAGGAAATTCTCGGAGAACCGGTCAAGGCCGGCACCCCGAAGATCAACGCCAATCCGCTGGCCGGAGCCGACTGCACCTATGTCGTCAGCGACTTCGGGTCACTCAACGTCCTGGTCAAGCCGCAGCAGGCCGGCGAAACGCCGGAACGGATAAAGGCCATGTTCGCCAAGATGAAAATGAAGCCGGTCGACCTGCCCGCTGTCGGCGACGCTTCGTTTTTCACCAGCCCCGGTTATGAAATGGTCCAGCTGCACACCTTCAAGGCGTCCAAGTATATCCTTATTCACTCTCTTGGATCCCAAACGAAAGGAAGTTGCCGCACAACCCCTGGCCGCCCAGCTGATGAGAAAGCTGCTGCCGCGGCTCTGATCGTTTATTAAGTCCCGAAACATCCGAAGATTCGCCCCGGCCGCCTTTCAGTCCCTTCACGTCATCGAACACAATGCCGAGGTGCGCCTCACCTGCGGCAACCTGCAGCCGCCCGACGACTCGGCCTACCTGCAGGTCGCCGGCCGCGCCGAGATCCGCGACAACGCGTCGACCCGGACCGCCTGTTGGCAGGAAGGTTGGCAGCGATATTTTCAGGGGCCTGAAGACCCCGATTACGTCATGATTTTCATCATCCCGCCGCATCGAATACAATGGTCCCGGCTCCTTCGAGCCGGAGATCTGGAGAAATAGCAGCAGCCGCCTTTTGCTGACGGAAGACTGGAATTCGCCCTGCACCGCCTGTCCCTGAAATTTAATAGAGAATGAGATTTTTTCCATGAAATTGATATTAGTAGATTCATGGCAATACGCATCAGGGGGGATAGAAAATGAAAAAAGCATTGTTTTTCTCATCCTTGTCGCTTGTTTCATGAACCTGGCTTTCGCGGCACGCTCACATTGATCGCGCCCAACGGCGGGGAATTGTGCCGTGGGCAAGCGCTGCAATATCACCTGGACGGCACCGGGCTCTACGCGCCGGGACCAAGGTCAAGCTGATCCTGTTCAAGGACGAGCGCCAGAGTCGGGCATCATCGCCCAGGACCTGGACGCCGGCGGCTTCGCCCTACCGCTGGACAGGTCGGCCGCCACGCCGCGAGGCACCGCGCCCGCGGGCGGCGGCTACCGAATCCGCCTGCGCACCATGGACAACGCCGTGGAGGATTTCGACAACACGCCGTTTTCCATCGCCGAATGCCCCGCGCTGGCTCGTGCCGCCAATCCAGCCGCACACTGAGCACCAGGCCGTTCACAGGCTCGAGGACCACCGTGCGGGTAACGAGTCCCAACGGCGGCGAAAGGCTTGCAATCGGTGAGAGGACAACCATCACTTGGGAGCACGCCCATGCCCGCCCCGGGCAGAATCTCAATGTTTCTCTCGTTTCCTCCCCCGGCAGATGCCGCAATGAAGCGGCTGCGCATGTATACCACCTGGGCGGCATTCCGGTCGAGAACGGCACCTTCCGTTGGGAGATCTCCCCCACCATCCGCTACGACCGCTTCAACGTGATCCGTCTCTCCCCGGCGGTCGCGGAAGATTTCACCCCCGACGAAAGCGATTTCTGCTTTCAGATCAACTATCCTGATACGACCGTCCGCATCTTGTCCCCCAATGGCGGCGAAAGCTTCGAACGCGGCGCATCGATTCCCATACGCTGGGAAGTGACCAACCCGAAATCATGGCAGCGCGTCAGGATATGGGCCATTGGATGGGACCCCGCCTGCGGCCATACGAGCACGGAACTCGGGTCCCACATGCTCGGTACCTTTTCCATCGACAGGCGCGAGATCCTATCGGGATATCCGGAGCCACGCAGTTGGACTTTCCGGCCCGGCCGATATCGCATTGATATCCAGGTAGAAGCCGATGTGCCTTCTACCCCGGGCTACCACGGTATTTGCTACGATAGAAGCGACGGTTGCTTCACTATCCGGGAATAACTCCCTCGTTCATCGATACTTTCATCGAAATTTAATTCCTTCTCTTTTGCCGATACTTGATCTCCTTCCAGCCGTAGACGCCGATCACCCTGGTCTCCCCCACTCGCGTCTCGCGCTCCCGGTGCTGGTGGCCGTGCAGCAGCAGGCGCGGCCTCGCGCGTTCCGATATAGGCATTCAGGGCCGTGAAGCCGGTGTGGACCTCGTCCTCGCGGTCGTGGACGCCGGCGCGGCGAATTGTGGGAGATGAAAACGTCCACGGCGGGAAAGTTTTCCAGGAACGCCTCGGCCTCCTCCTGGTAGTAGAGGAAAGCACCGCGCGGCTTGTACTGCCAGCAGCCGTTCAGGCCGCCGAAGCGCAGGCCGGCGAATTCGGCGGTGCGCAGGTGCAGGTCGACAATGGGCGCCGGAAAGGGAGCCTCGGCAGTCGTGGTTGCCCTTGACGGCGAAAACGGCCGGGCACTGCCAGGCTGTCGGCCGCCTGCAGGATCACCGCGTCGGCGAGGTCGCCCAGGGCCAGCAACACGTCGGCGTGGCCGCGGCCTCCATGCCAGCGCAGGTCGTCGATATCGGCCAGCACCAGAAGTCTCATCCTCAGGAAAACGCCTCCCGCGTTCACGATCTCGGAAGCAAAAGATTCTTCCGCCTTCAGCCCACTGCGCCTCAGCCGGCGACCCTATTTCTTGGCGAAGTAGCTCTTCTGGAGCTTCCCCAGCAAATCTCTCAGCTCCTGGATATGGGCGAGATCGACTGTCTGCTTGGCCTTCATGGCGTTGACCAGCAGCAGGTGCACCATCTCCAGTTGCGACAGGTAGCGGTCATGGCTTTCCTTGTCCTCCGCGGCCGCCGGCTTGATACGCTGGGCCAGGAAATAATAGGACAGGATCTCGCTGAACTCCTCGGCGTGCTTTTCCTTGTTCATCACCCAGCGCACGACCTGGTTGTAGTTCACCACTTCCTGCTTTGACAATTCGGCGATCTCGTTCATCGCTTTTTCCATGGTGGTGACATGCTCGAACAGCAGCTTGAAGCGCGCCTCATCGTCATAGATGCCGCAAGGCACCTGGCAATGGGCCCTGAGCAGCGGTCCGCCGCCGACCGCCAACAGGACAAAAAAGACCATCCATTCCCGAATCGTTTTTTTTCATTTTCCCCCTCCTTATTTTTTTCATTAAAACAAAATTCTTGAAATATAGTTCATGGCCGGACGGCACTCGATGATTCCGCTCTACCGGGCAAAGGTCAGCACACTGCCCACGCCAAGTTTCAGGAAACGGTCGGCGAAGGCTCCCCGGAAAAGCTCGATGGCCCGGTCGCCCGTGCAGTGCGAGGCGCCGCAGCGCTCCACTCCCGCCGCCTTCATCTCGCGGATGAAGGCCTGAATCTCCCCGTCCTTTTTGTTCATCAGGTGAAATCCGCCCAGCACGACCCGCGGCAGGCCGGAGACAACCTGCGGGGCGCGGCGCACGATCGCCAATATCCCCGGGTGGGCGCAGCCGGTGATCACCAGCAGTCCCTTGGCGGTTTGAAATACAAGCGACTGTTCGCTGAAGGCAGGATCGAAATCGGCGGGCATCTCCCCCGTGCTGAAGAACCTTCCGGCAGATCTCCAGGGGCTCCCTGATCCGCTGCGGCCGACCGCCCCATTGGCGCACCTTGGCCATGTACTCCTCATCGGCCATGGCCGGCAGATAAACGGGAATATCGCGTTTTTGGGACAAAACCCACTCGAGCCCGCCGGTGTGGTCGCCGTGCAGGTGAGAGAGCACGATCAAATCGACCCGGCTCAGATCGACCTTCAGGCTTGCTGACGTTCTTCCGCAGGATGGCGGCGCGGCTGCCGGCGTCGAAGAGAATGGTCTTTTCGACTCCCTGCACCAGGCAGGAAAAGCCCCAATCCGCCTGCACTCCTTCCACAGCCGTGTAGTTATCGTAGAGAACGGTCACGCGCAGATCCCGCGCTTCAGGAACCGGCCCTGCCAGCAGGGAAAACCCGGCCAGGACAAGGAAAATGAAAATTCCAATTCGCTTGTTCATTGCTGCCTCCGACTAATCTCAGTACTAACGTGCGCCATGAAAGGAAACCGTGCCCTCGTAAGGGCAAAAAGTCACAGCTCTCGAAATCGCGCTTATTTGAATGGCTGGGCTCCGCTTCCCTTGAGTGCGCCGAAAAGCGCCAGGGTTTCACGCCAGGGATAGCGGTTCATGAACATGGAGACCTGGGATGTGATCTTGCCCTGCTTGTTCAAACCCAGGATCTCACGCCATTTGTTGGCCGGGAGTCGGGCTTGAAATCGACCTGCTCGGAATAACTCGCGCTTAAAAAAGCGTCGAGGTAATCCCGGTTGACCGGCAGCCGGGCCGGTATTTCCCCCTTGTTGCCTTTCACTTCGGCCAGCGAAAGATCTCCGAACTGCCCGACGAACAGGTTGAGCCGGGTGTTGCTGGCGGGGCTGTATTGCAGGTCGGCCTTTTTGTTGGCAAAAAAAATGTTGTCGGTGATGCGCAGCCACTCATCCTTGTTGAAGCGGCTGTGGTCGATCCCGGCCAGGACGCTGCCGGCGATGATATTGTGATGGATGTGGTAGCGGCACTTGGTCATCACCCGGACCCCGTAGCCCATGTCGGCCAGGTCCTTGAGGCGGCTCCAGCTGAAAAGTATTGTATTGTAAGCGATCTCGACATTGCCGCACTCCACCATGGTTCCGGGGCCGCCCCTGCTGGCACAAGTGCCGAATACTTCAATGGCCGCCATGCGGTTGCCCACGAAGACGTTGTTCAGGACCCTGATTGTTCCCATCCGGTGCCCCGCCTGGATGGCGAAGCTGGCGCCGTTGACAAAGACGCAGTTCTGAATGGTGAGGTCACCGCCCTGGGCGGCGCTGACGACCTGGATGATCGGTTCCTCCACGGTGCTGTTCCCGACCGGGGGCCTTTCCGTGGCCCTGAGCAGGCGTCCTGTTTCCAGGCCCTTGCCCAGTCCCTCCCTGTTGCTGTAGGCATTGCGCATTCCCATGTCGAACACGATTCCGTCCACGACCGTGCCGGCCAGCGCCTTCGTGAATTTCAGGAAGGCCTTGCGCGCCTTGGCGCCGCTCTCGTTGTCAGGCTGGAACACGGTGGGCGTTTTGACGATATTGCGGACGGAAAAAGTCTCGTCGAAACTCCCGAGCAATTTCAGTGGCTTGTCGGACTCCATGTAGCCGATGCCGAACGTTCCGGCATACGTGCCGCCGGCAATGCAGATGGTGTCGCCCGCTTGGGCCAGGGCGATGGCTTTGTCGATCTCTTTCACCGGGCTGGCCTTGCTGCCGGAGTTCTGATTGTTGCCGTTCTCCCTGGATACATAGATGGCGGCCTCGGCCAAAAATCCGACCAGGAACAAAAGCAGGGCGACAAACGCGAATGAAAAAACTTTTTTCGGCTTCATTGATCCTCCTGATCGATCTGCAACCTTCGGCTTTTTCCGTCAATAAAAATGCAGGCGCGTTCGATCTCTTGCACTGAAAACAGTAACAGTTTCAAAATACATTTTTCAAGTGAAAGGGCGGCAAATTCAGGCATTGCCTTTCCTGCCCGGCTAAAAAAGAGCGGGAGAATGACAGACATTTCCCGGAGATTTTGCGTTATAATAATTGCGATGTGCTTTTTTAAGTTGCGTTGCTTGTCTCGCCCGGATTTTGTTGTCCATCGTTTTATTCCTTCCATTGGCACTTTCAGCCGCACGATCCTTATCTGTCGGGACGCTGGAAGATCGAGCAGGGTCTGGCCAACAACACCATCACGGCGCTGCTGCAGAACCGCCAGGGATATCTCTGGCTGGCGACCCCATCCGGGCTGCTGCGCTTCGACGGCCGGCAATTCCGCTGCTTCAACCGTTGGAATACCCCGGTTATGTCGGTTGACCGCCTGACCTGCCTGTGGCTCGATAATGACGATACGGTTTGGATCGGCAGCGACGGCGGCGGAGTGTATTATGTACGGCAAAATCTCTGGCAAAAGATTCCGCAGAAGCTGAGCAACCCTCACATCCAAACCATTCTGCGCGACCGCCGCGGCGCCCTTTGGATCGGCACGCAATACGGGTTGAACTGTCTGCGCAACGATCGCCTTGAAACATTTACCATGTCACAGGGCCTGCCCGGCAATCTGGTCTATGCCCTGGCCGAAGCGGAAGACGGCACCCTGCTGGCCGGCAGCGACGGCAGCGGCCTGGCCGCCCTGCGCAACGGGAAGTTCGTAGTCGAAAACCGGGTCGATCCCCCTGAAGGCATCCGCGCTTTGCGTCGCGGTCATGACGGCACCGTGCGCATCGCCGCCGAAAACGGCCTTTTTACCTGGCATCGCCGCGTACTTGCGGCGCGTTGCCGCCGTCCCGCGGCAAAAATCTTTCCTGGCGCTGCTGGAAGACCGCGCCGGACGCTGGTGGCTGGGCAGTGAAGGCGAGGGAATTTTCATGCTGGAGAACAATCGCCTGCGGCCCGTTGCCGCGGACAGCCAGCCCGTCTACTATGTACCGTCATTGCTGGAGGACCACGAAGGCAACTTGTGGGCCGGGACCATCAGCCAGGGACTGCTGCAATTCAGGGAGAACTCGACCGCTGCCGCTGCCCAGCCGCTTTCGCTGCAAATTGAAACGGTTTTGGCCGACAACCGCCCGGTCACCGGGCAGCCCGGCGTGGTGCTGCCCCGCTCCACGCGATTGCTGGAGTTTTATTTCACGGCCGTCACCTTTCGCCGGGATGAGCAGCTGAAACTTCAATACCGGCTGCAGGGCTGGGAAAGCGGCTGGCACTCCGTCAGCGGCCAGGCGCCAAGGAATGCCCTATATTCCAACCTGCGGCCGGGCCATTACACTTTTCAGGTACGCTTCGAAAATGGCGGCCGCCGGCAGCAGCAGAATGAAGCAATGGCCGCCTTCTCATTCAGGATCGGAACGCCGTTTTTCCTTTCATCGTTGCCGGCGGCATTGCTGTTCACAGCCGCCGCCCTTTCCGTTTTCCTGCTTTGGCGCCGCCGGCGCCGGGTTCACCCGCCTGTGCCGGTTTCCGGGAACACCTCCGCCGGGGAACCCCTTGGGGAGAATCAGAAAAAATACGCCACTTCGGCCCTGACCGACGCCGTCGCCTGCGAAGTGGAACAGCGGCTCCTGGCCCTGATGGAAAAAGAGGAAGCCTGGCTCGATCCCGACCTGACCCTGAAAAAACTCGCCGAGATGCTGCACATTCATCCCAATTACCTCTCGCAGATCATGAACGAGCGCCTGGGCCGAAGCGCTCGCGATTTCATCAACACCTATCGCATCGCCGCCGCTGAAAAAATGCTCCTTGACCCAAAGCAAAAAAAGAAAACCATCCTGGAAATCGCCTTTGAAACCGGCTTCTATTCCAAATCGGTCTTCAACTCCGCCTTTAAAAAATTCAACGGCCGATCCCCCCAGGAATACCGGGGAAAGAAATCCTGACTTCCAAGGCAGCCCTTGTCCGGAATTGCAATTCCGGACGCCTGATCCCGTCCTGAATTACAAAACCGGGCGAACCGGCCCAAAATTCACGTTATCATCATGACACAAGCGGACGGCTGAAGCCGGCCGCAGGAGGAAGTCATGAAACGTTTATTTCTACTGTTTTTGATCATGCTGCTCTGGGCAGCGGGGCAGGTCTCCGCGGACACACTGAAGGAGTTTCCCGGCTGAAAAACTGAAGAAACTCTCCATCGACCTGCGCTGCGGCGGTTCGATCGAAGTTTCCGGCGCCAATGAAAACAAGGTGCGCGTGGAAGTGATCTTCAACAAAGCAAGCGAAAAGAATTGGGAAATCATCTATACGCCCCGGGGAGACGAGTTGGGAATCGAATGCAGCTCGAAGGTCAAAGACCATCACAGTCCGGACTTTCATATCCAGGTGCCGCAAAAATTCGACCTGGAATTGAAGACAATGGGCGGCGCCATTTCCATCAGCGGTGTCAACGGCGCCATCAGCGGCCGCACCCACGGCGGCTCCCTCATTTTCAACAAGTTGAAGGGGGATTTGCAGATGAAAACCATGGGCGGCGACATCGAGCTTCGCGATTCCGAAGTGGACGGCGAAGTCACCACCATGGGCGGCCGCATTTCAATAGAAAACGTGGTCGGCGACATCAAGGGGCGCTCCATGGGCGGCAACGTGGTGTACCGCAATGTGCGGAAGCGTCAGGGAGACAGCAACGGCAAGGTGGTGCGCATCTCGACCATGGGCGGGGCCATCAATGTCGATCAGGCCGAAGAGCGGAGCCGAAGTGGAAACCATGGGCGGCGATATCACCATTGAATCGGCCAGGGAATACGTGAAGGCAAAGACCATGGGCGGCGACATCCTGATCAAGTCCGTTGACGGCCATGTCAAGGCCTCCACCCTGGGCGGCTCGGTCAAAGTCCGCATCAGCGGCGACAGCCAGGGGAAAAAAGATGCGACCCTCTCTTCGCTTGGCGGCGGCATCACCCTGACCGTGCCCGAATCGCTGGCCATGGACATCGATATCGAACTGGTCTATACAAAGGGCAACCAGGGGCAATACCGGATCAGCAGTGATTTTCCCCTGCAGATCGAGGAAGACAAGGAATGGAGCCGTGAACACGGTTCCGCGCGCAAAACCATCCGCGGCCGGGGGAAAACCGGCGACGGTCGCAACAAAATCACCATTTCCACAATCAACGGTAATATCGATCTGAAAAAAGGCAATTAAATCAAGGAGAAAACATGAAAAACAAAATCATCACCGTCTTTTTCGTCGTGGTGCTGGCCATCGTGCTCAACGGCAGCGCGGCGGCGGCCGAATTGCATAAAACATTTCCCGCCAAACCCGAACTGAAGATCGCCACCGTAAGCGGCGATTGCACCATACGCAAAGGGCTTGCCAACGAGATCAAGGTCGATCTCACCTACACCTACGACGCGGATGAATTCACCCCGGTCATGGAAGCGGAAGCCGGGCTGCTTACGCTGCGCGAGGATTTCCATGGCCATGGCAGCCACAATGGCCGCTCGCACTGGTCGGTCACGGTTCCGGTCACAACCAGCATCGTCTTTTCCAGCGCTTCGGGTGACGGGGAAATAGTCGACCTGAACGCTTCGGTCACCGCCAAAACCGCCTCCGGCGATGTAAAAATGAAAAACATCAGGGGGGATGTAAACATTCGCAGTGCCAGCGGTGACATTTCCCTTGAATCGATCAAAGGCGAGGTTTCCTGCCAGCCTGGCCAGCGGCGAACTGCAAGCGGCCGACCTGGAAGGGGATGTGCAGGTGAAAAGCGCTTCCGGCCGCATCGAAATGAAAGGGATCAAGGGAAGCTGCCTGGCTAAAACCGCCTCCGGCGACCTGGATCTGACCGGACTGGTATTGCAGGGGCCGGCAACCCTCTCCAGTGCCAGCGGCGATGTCGCGGTCACGTTGAGCGGCAGCAACGACCAGGATATATCGCTGAGTTCAGCCAGCGGCGACGTCACACTGGACTTCAACGGCCAGCCTTTCCAGGGCAGTTTCGAATTCCGGGTGAGCAAGCGCCACGGCGATATCGTCTGCCCGGTGGCCTTCGACCATGAAGAAGAGATCGACCATGGCCATTCCATCACCCTGGTAAAGAGCTTTGCCCGCGGCGCCCGGCCCAAGATCACCCTGAAGAGCGCCAGCGGCACCGTCACGCTGAAAAAGTAATCCCCCTTTCCCGCCGAACTTCATTCCCGGCCGGGATGGTCTTGCCGGGCAAGGCCATCCCGGCCTCATCCCCGGCTGATGATCCAGGCTATTCGCAGCGCAATGAATTCACCGGGTTGTCGCGGATGGCACGCAGGCTCTGCAGCAGCACCGCGGCCATGGCGATCAGGAAAGCCGAAAGGAAGGCAAAGGCGAAGACCGGAAAGCCGGGCTGGATGCGATAGGCGAAATCCTGCAGCCACCTCTCGCTGGCCAGCCAGGCCAGGGGAACCGCTGTCACGCCGGCCAGAAAAATCAACGATATGAATTGGCGAGTCATCAGCAGGGCAACGGAAGCCGTCGAAGCGCCGATGACCCGGCGGATGGCAATTTCCTTTTTGCGCAGGCGGGCATAGAACGCGACCATGCCGTAAAGACCGAGAAAGGCGATGGCAATGCCCAGGGCCGAAATCATTCCCAGCAACGTTCCCATTTGTTCTTCGTATTGATAGACCCTGCCGAACATTTCATCCAGGAAATGCGTATTCGAAAGGCACACCGGGAAAATGGTTACGCCACGTCTTTTCAGCGGCGGCCAGGGCCGGGGCAACGCGCTCCCTGTCCAGCGTCAAAGTGATGGTGCGTAGCAGGGAATGTTCAATATCCAGGATCAGTGGCTCAGCGCTGTCCTTCATTCCCAGGAAATGGAAATCCCTGGTCACTCCGACTATGCTCTTGCTCTTGCGGTTGTAGTGGGCGGTCCAGACCGTGCCCAGGATGCTCTGCGGCGTAAAACCCAGTTCACGGGCGCCGGCTTCATTGACGATGAAAGCGGCCGCTTCGTCATTTCCCGTCGATTTCCGGAAAGGCCGGCCCGAAGCCATGGCGATGCCGTAAGAGCGGATGAAATCAAGGTCCACGGTCAGCACTTTCAGCCGCCTGTCGTTCAGTCCCGTGAAGGAGTTCCCTTTTTGCAGGTAATAGCCCCCTGAAATTACCTCTCCGGGAACCGAAGAGGATACGGTGGCGGCGGTGATAGCCGTGTTTTTGAGAAAATCGCTTTTTATGGCTTCGTAATTGTGCCGGAAATAAGCCTGGTTGCTCTTGACCTCCAGGATCAGTTTCTGCTGCCGGGAAAACCCGAGCGCCTTGCCTTTCATGAAGGTCAGCTGGCGGAAAACCACCAGCGTGCACACCACCAGGAAGATGCAAATGACGAACTGGCTTACGACTAGCAGGCGCTGCAGGCCATTGCCCCTGTTTCCCGGCAGGATATCGTCGCGGAGAATGCGGGCCGGCCGGAAACGGGACAGGATCAGGGCCGGGTACAGGCCGGCGCTGCAGCCCACGGCCAGGAAAAGGGCCAGTAGCGATGCCAGGACCAGCGGCTGGCCCAGGGCCTGGAAGGTGATGGCCGTTCCGGCCAGGCGGTTGAAATAGCGCAGCAGCAGGGAGAGGAAAGCGAAGGCAGCCGCGAAAGCGAAAAACGTGATGACCAGCGATTCGCCGAGAAATTGAAAAATCAGGTCCCCGCGGCTGCCGCCGAGGGTCTTGCGGATGCCCACTTCACGGCTGCGGGCCACGGCCATTGTGGCCGAAAGATTGACGAAATTGATGATCCCGATCAACAGGATCAGCAGTGCCGCAAAAGAATAGATGTAAATATAGTACATGTTCCCGGGCGGCTCGATCTCGTCGGGAAAACCGGGCCCCATGTGCAGCGCCGCCAGTGGCTGGAGAAAGAACCGGTGCTGGAGCAACGGGGATCTCACCCGCTTTACGAAGGCCGAGCGCACCTGTTCCGAATAGGGCTGCAATTGCCTCTCGAAGTCCGCCGCTGCGGCTTGGCGGCCAAGCTTCACATAGGTGTACTTGTTATGAAATTCGATCCAATCCTGGTTCAAAGTGGGTACATATGCCTGCAAGGTGGACATGGAAAGCAGCATATCGTATTTCAGGTGTGTGTTGGCCGGCGCATCGCGGACGACGCCGGTAACCTGGAAGTCCTCGGTAACGGAAGCCCCGGTATCGTAATCGACCTCGATGCTCAGGCTGCGCCCCAGCGGCGGCAGGTCGCCGAAATATTTCCGGGCCGTACTGTCGCTGATGACCACCGTTTTCGGCAGTGCCAGGGCGGTCCTGGCGCTCCCCTCCAGGAAAGGGATGCTCAGGATCCTGAAAATTTCCGGGTCGACGAACCAGATCCGTTTTTCGAAAAAGCGGTTCTCGCCCCGGGTGACCAGGACATGTTTGGCGTTCTCGGGCGGCGGGATCACCCGGGCCACATTCTCGACCTGGTTGAATTGTTCCTTGATGGCGACGGCCAGGGGAGCCGGGGTCGAAGCGCCGACGTATTCGCCCGAATCGGTGGTGCGGCTGGCGGCGATGCGGAAGATGCGCTCATGGTCGGGATGATAGGTATCATAGGTCAACTCGTTGGTCACGTAAAGGATGACCACCATGCTGCAGGCAATCCCGCCGCCAGGCCGAAGACCTTGATCAGGAAAAATCCCTTGTTTTTCAGCATGCTGCGCAGGGTGATCTCCAGGGCGTTTTTCAACATCAGCAGTTTCCAGTAAACAAGGTGGCTGAAGAACCCGGGAAGCGATTTCAATGCCTGCCAGAAGATCCAGCGCCTGGCATAGCCGGCGCCGTTTTTTGCGGCCACCTGGGCATACATCTCTTCAAAACAACCGTCCACGTCATCGATCTCATCGGTAGTCAAAAAGCGTCCTAAAAAGCCGAAAGGCGGTTTTTCGCGATTTTCTTTTTCCTTTTTCATCATATTTTCTCCTTGGCGGGATTGGCAAAATCGGTCCACAGCCGGCGATAAGCCCTCTGCAATTCCAGCAGGGCGGCATGGCCTTTTTTGGTGAGACGGTAGAAGCGGATCGGCTTCTTGCTGGAAAAATCCGCTTTGCGACTGGAGTAGGATTCGATGTAGCCATTGATGTCCAGGCGATTCAGGGGGGCGTAGACCGTGCCGACCGAGTAGCGCGTGCCGGTATACTGGAAAATCTGCTCGCGGATGGTGATCAGGTACGCGTCACCCGCAGGTGATGGACGGCCAACAGGACCTGTTCTTCCTTTCTGGTCAGTTCTTTCATGATGCCTCTTTTCACTTCGAATATTTCGAACTAATCGATTATACGTCAGATCAATTCGAATTGTTCGAATTATTTTTATTTTATTTGTTTGGCCCTGGCCATCGTTCCCCTACTCCGGGAAATGGAGCCGGGGCTGGAGAAATAAAAACAAATGGCCTTATGCGGATGGCTCTCTTGATTATTGTATGGATTGTTGCTATATAAAAATCAGGGAATTGAATAGAGTTCCGCGGGTCAGTGGAAACGTGAAACAACACAAATTCAAAATGCCGTCCAAAAGAACGGCACGGCTGATGATTGTCGCCATGGCCGGGCTGGCGGTGGTCGTCCTCTATTTTTCCTTGCCGGTCATCACCAAGAATGTCCTGCTCGCCCAGGCTGAAAAAATCGGTTTGAAAAACCTGCAGTTCAGGGCCATTCATGTCGGCTGGCGGCGCCTTGACCTCGCCGATGTCACCGTGGGAGACACGGCTGCTCCCGCGCTGCGTATCCCCTATTTATCGTTGGAGTATTCGTTGGCAGGGCTCTGGAACAAAAAGATCAAGAATGTCCGCCTGGTCGGCGCCGCGATTAAAGATCGAAGACCGCGGCCATGGTTTTGCGTTCCACGGCCTCATCACGCCACCAGTGCCCCAAGAGCAAAACGGCGAGATGCCCACGATCGAGCGACTCAGCCTGGAAGACGGGAGCATACAACTCGCCTGGGCGGGGCGTACGTTGGAAATCCCCTTTGACGCCGCCCTGGGCGCCTCAGGTCGCGATTATTCTTTTTCCGCTTTGCTGCGCCCGCTGGCCGAGACGATCCGCCTGCAAGGCACGGTAAACAAAAATATCACGGCCGGGAAAATCGCCTGGGAGGTCCCCGGGTTCCCCCTGCAGGCTTTGATCGACCAGGCCGGCTTCGGGAATGCCGCTTGGGGGCAGGGTCGGATCGCGGCCAAAGGTGAAGTGATCCTTGCGGACGGCGATTTCAAGGCAGCCACCGTCGCTGTTTCCGGCCTGGGGGATTTGCGCCTGGCCCTCCCCGACCGGGCATCGCTCCAGCTGGATTCCTTTTCCCTGGCCTTCCGTCTCGGCAGCGGCTTCACGGTTCGGGATTTCGTCGCCGCTATCCGCGGGCGCCAGTTTCATCTTGGAGAATTGGCGGTCGAATCCCCTTTCAATCTGGAACTGCGCGGCTGGCCCGATCTTGAATTTTCCTGTCGCGATCTTCAGGTCGCGCAGCCGCTGCCGCTGGCGTTTGAACGCATCAGCGGCAAGATCACCGGCTCCCTGGGCTGCGGCGCAGGTCAACGGCGATTTCCGTTTGCATACCGGGAAAAGAATGCTGGCAGCGCTGGGACTTCCCGGGAAAATCACCCGGCCCTATGCCGTTGACGGCGATTTCCAGGGCGGCCTGAAGGAGGGGATGATCTCCTGGGCCCTCCAGGCCAGGGGCAAACAAGGCATTTTCCTCAGCCTTGGCGCGGATTCGCTGCGGGGCCGGTTTGACCTGAATGCCTCCCTGAGAGGTGATGCGCAGCGCCTGCATGCCAGCGCGGCCTGCCGCTTGCCGGGAGCCGAGCTGCAACTGGCAGGTTACCGCGCCGGGGCCGAGGATTGCAGCGGCAATGCCGAAGTGGAATACGTCTTCGGGGGAAATTTCAGCGGCCGCGGCCGGGTCGAACTCAGCGGCGGCCATGTCGCTGCCAGCGAGGCAGGCGGCCTGGAAGCAGCGGGGATCAGCCTGAACCTGCCCTGGCAATGGCCCGGCGGCGGTCCGGCTCCGGAGGGCGGATTTTCCATCGCCCGGCTGCAAAGCAACGGCATGCGCTGGCAGGATGTCAGCGGCACCGCGGTGCAAAAAGATGCGCTCCTCCGTTTTTCCGGCTCGATGCACAGCGTCCTGGCAAAGATCGCAGTGGCATTCCAGGGCATTGTCCAGCCCGAACCGGACGGCGGCGGCCTGCAGGCCGATTTCTCCCTGCCGCCGGTCGTGCTTCCGGCCGGGACCGACCTGCGGCCCTTGCATCCCCTGCTGCAGGGGACAAGCGGCGGCGGCCGTTTTCAGGCCGAGGGCCGGATATGGGCGCGCAATGATTCCGCCGGCGGCAGTGCCGCCTTGAAAATCGTCGATGCCGATTTCGACAGGAAAGAAGATGGGATCGCCGTGCTCGGGATCAATAGCTCGGTCACCCTGGCGAGCCTTTTCGATTTTGTCACCGCTCCGGCCCAGCGCATCGCCTTCCGGGAATTGAAATGGCAGGACAAGTCATTCAGCAACGGTGAACTGATTTTTGCCGGCGAAAGCGGCGGCACGGTTTTTATCGAATCGGGCCGCTTTGACTGGTGCCGGGGCAAAGTCATGATTGCTCCTTTTCGGCTCGAACCCGGGAAAACAGATTTCCTCATTACCCTATACTGTGACCGCGTCAATTTCGCCCAGATGCTCAACGCACTGCTGGGAAAAGAGGTGGTCAGCGGCGATGCGGAAATGAACGGCATCGTCCCGGTAAGGATGGTCAACGGCAGCCCGATATTTCTGGACGGCTATCTGTATTCCACCCCCGGCAGCAGCGGCAATCTGAAAATTTCCCAGCCCGAGCTCATCTCCGGCGGCCAGGTGCTGGTGGAGGAAGCGATCCGCGATTTCCGCTACAATTGGATCAAGGTCAAAATGAGCAGCCGCGGCGACCGCCTGGATATGGTCGTTTCCATTGACGGCGCCCCGGCCCAAAAATTGCCGCTGCGCTACGATGCCAAAAAGAAGGACTTCATCAAAGACGCCTGCCGGCGGCCGCCACGTGCAGCTCAAGGGCCTGCTGCTGGATATCCGTTTCCTCGACATCGACGTGAAAGACCTGCTGAAAGCCGGCAGCCAGATGAGTGCCGGTAAAAAAAAAATAAATGAAGGAAAGGAGGACGCAAATGGGAAAAAGGATCTTTTTGCTGGTGGCGTCAGCGGTGCTGTCGGTCTTCCGCCTGCATAAAAATGAAGCACGAAATGACCATCCAGCCGGTCCACATCACGGTGGACGTGAGGATCAAGATCGACCGCGAACTGGAAAATTTCTTCGCCGACATCGACAAGGCCGCCGTCCCTGCCGAAAAGGACGACAGCTCAAAAAAGGAGGAATTGAAATGAAAAGAAAACTGCGAAATACCGCCGCCCTATTGGGGGGATTGCTCCTGCTGGCTGTTTTCGTCCAGGCCGAAAGCGTCGAGATGAAGGAGAGGTTTTTGCAAAGGCAACCGCTGCTCGAGGAAATGAAGGACCAGGGATGGATCGGAGAAAACAACCTCGGTTTTCTGGTTTTCATGAGCGAGGCCGGGCAAAACAAGGAAAACAGCAAGATCGTGAACGCCGAAAACCAGGACCGTAAAAGCGTCTATGCCGAGATCGCCGCCAAGGTGAACGCCAGCGCCGAGGCGGTCGGCAAGCGCCGGGCCGTGCAGATCGCCGCCCTGGCCGCCGTGGGCCACTGGCTGCAGGATGCCGACGGCAACTGGGTTCAAAAAAAGCAGTAGCTGTTGCTGCTCCTTGCCGCGCCAAGTTGTTTATTTCGTGCCCTGATCTGCAACTTGCTTTTTTAATCTTTCAATCAGCCCAGGGCCTGTTCCAGACTCCCCATGACAGTTTACACCCGTTTTTCAGCTTATCTCCGCTTAGCAGCCCTCTACCCTGAGCGGCAATTAAAAAAACGCGAAACCTTTCCTTTCGCCATTCGTTATATTTACTTGAAGGAAGAATTTTATTACCGGATCGAGAAAATTATTTTCTTATGGAGGGAACAATGCCAGCAAAAATAGCGAAAATCCCGCGAAAGAATTTTCCTCTTTTATTGCTTTGCTTTTTTGTTTTCTTTATGGCGGCCCATCCTTTCATCGGCGCCCGAAGCCTGACGCTGCCGGCGAAAACCTGGGGGATCTGCTTTGGAAATGCCCCACGATTCAACGGCCTGCGCTTCAATATCATGGACAACAGAATCGAGACCATAAACGGCATCAACATCACCGCCTGGAAAGCCAATGACAAGAATGCCGGCGGCAGGGTGAACGGAATCTCGCTGGGATTGCTCCCCTATGCCGGGGATCTGAACGGGATACAGGTCGGCTTGCTGGGCAGCGGCGCCAAAAAAAACATGCGCGGCATCAATGTCGGGATGATCGGCGCCGGGGCCGGAAGCGAGTTGATCGGCTTGAATTTCGGCGGCATCGGCCTGGGCGCGGGTAAAAACATGAAGGGCGTCAGCATCGGCCTGGTCGGCGCCGGCGCCGGGGACGACGCCATAGGGATCAACATCGGCGGCCTGGGCTTGGGAGCCGGGAACAATATGATCGGGATCAACATCGGCGGCCTGGGCGTGGGAGCCGGGGACAAGATCATGGGCGTCACCATTGCCGGCATCGGCGCCGGGGCCGGGGACAGGCTGACCGGGCTGACCGTCTGCGGCCTGGCGGCCGGAGCCCCCACCATCAAGGGTCTGACCGTGGCCGGGCTGGCGCTGGGCGGAAAAAACATTACCGGACTCTCCATCGCCCTCGGGTCCATCCAGGTCAGGGCTGACAAGGGGGACGGCGAATACAACGGCCTGGCCGTCAGCGCCTTCAATTTCATCAAGGGGACCATGAAAGGGGTGGCGGTCGGCATCGTCAACTATGCCTACCGGCTAAAGGGCCTGCAGATCGGCCTGGTCAACATCGTCCGCGACAACCCCAGGGGGAGAACGGTCCTGCCCATCATCAACTTCAATTTTTAGCTGCGCGGGAAAAAATAATCTTCCTCGACGGCCGTCTCTGCCTTTGACATGGTGCCTACGGGTTCGCCCTACCCTATTCTGTTTATCACCAGGTTTCTCATCATGTGCACTTGTCACTTGCCGTAGGGACGCTTTTTCTTTTTTTTCTCCACTGAAAACCCGAACTTGCCGATGTGCTTGCCCAGGCGGTAGTAATGGCCGTGGCAGTAGCAGAGCGGCTCGGCGGCGGCCAGATTGAAAAACCCGGTCTTGGCATCGAAATAGGCGGGGTCGGCATGAACGGCCAGTATCTCGGCAACGAACAGTTGATGGGAGCCCAGCTCGCGGACCTCTTTAACCCGGCATTCCAGGTTTACGGGCGACTCGGCGACGAGCGGCGGCGCGGATGAATTTCGCCGCCAGCGGCGTCAGCTTCATCTCGTGGAACTTGTCGAAATCGCGGCCGCTCTTCACCCCGCACCAGTCGACGGCGCGGGCCATGGCCGCCGTGGTCAGATTGACGGCGAACTCGCCGCTTTGGCGGATCAATTCATAGGAAAAACGTTGCGGGCGGATGGAGATGGAGCACATGGGCGGATCGGTGCAGACCACACCGGTCCAGGCGATGGTGATGATATTCCGCACGCCGCCAAGTTCCCCGCAGCTGACCAGCACGGCGGGAACGGGATAAAGCATGGTGCCGGGTTTCCAAAGCAGTTTTTTACCATTCCGGGGCATGGGACCTCCGCTTGGGGATTCGCTCACATCCGCATCCCTCCTGCGCGATCTTCAATACGAATCAAATGTCTTTTCAGAGTTTCTTCTAACGCGCCGCGGTCAAGTCGATCTTCTCAGGCTCGTAGACCATGAAAAAAATGCCAAGTTTTCTATTGAATGCCATGACCGGCGAGACAATCACGATATTGCCCTTTTCGTCATCCGCGACCGTGGTCTCGTTTTTTTCCAGGAACTCGGTTGGATAAAGGGAGGAAAACTCGGCACCCTCCAGTTTTTTATCGGTGGCCACGACGACCATCCCGTCAATCTTGGCTACGAGGATCTGCTTGATATGCGGTTCCTTCACGAATTGGACCAAGAATTCATTGATCTGCTCGTAATTTTCCTTCAGCATCTCCGCTTTGATTGCCCAGACCAGGGGGATGGCCGCCAGGCGGAGAAATTGCCGCGTGTTTTCCGAAACGGTCTGGCGGGTGATTTCGACCCATTGCCGCCGCTGCGTTTCCTGCTCCTTTTGTAAATTCTTTTCGGCAACGGTTTTCCAGATGTACATGCCGGCCAGAGCGACCAGCAACACAAAAATCACGTAAAAATATTTCTTGCTGCCTGGATTCATCGCATCCCTCCTGTTTGATTCATTCCGTGATGGATCGAAAATGAAATCAATTTTCCCACACAGGGTATTTTATGGGGAGTATCTTGAAATTGCAATAGGCGCTTAAAAGGAAATGGGCGGTGGTGTGGCGGCGCGCAATTGGTCCCAAATCGAAACGTGTTTTTTCCTATCAGCCAATCCCTCCATTCACTCTTCCCTATTGCATTTATTGATTACTTTTCCGCGCCGGTCTCTTTTTCGTCGGGATCCTCGCGCCGGCGCAGCTTCGGGTGGAAAGCCCCGGCAAAGGGGACAAGGAGAAAAAGACCGATGAGGAGGATATTCTTCAGCCGCAACAGCACTTTTTTCAGATGTGGCCTGTCAGGGATTGGATGGTCCATACCTACTCGGCCACGGAGAAATCGTGTTTCAGTTTGGATTGGAACGTGATGATTTCCGAGAAGATCGCCTTAAGCATGGCGATTTCACTGCCAGCCAGTTCATCCATGGCGATGGAATGACTCAGAGGTTTGCCGGCCTGCAGTGACCGCACCTGGCTGCGGAATTGCAGGCAAATGAGAAAATCAAAGGCGGCATCGAGGTCCTGAAAGAATGAGCCGGAGAAGACGCCCTGTTCATGAATACGGCGCAGAACGCAGTTCCGTGCTCACTTCCTCGACACCGTGCGCCATGGCATAGAGCCTGACCAGGTTGACAATGATCCGCAGTGGATTTTTGATATTGACGCCGCGGTGGTGCGGCTCGGAATCATCGGTCTGGATCTTGCCGAATAGACCAAGGGGGATCTTGTACTGGAGGCACTGTCGGGCCAGGTGCCCGAAAAAGGCAGGGTTTTCCTTCAGCGTGAGCCGGATGTGTTCCCGCAGCTGCCGCAGCGGTTCGTCATCTCCGCAAATACGCCTCGGGTCGAAAAAAGTGGTGGACTCAAGAAGGTTTTGCGGATCGGGCTGGAGGATCCAATCGTTAAAGTAGTGCAGCCAACCCGACAGGGGCTGGTTCCAGCGTTGGTTTTGGGCCATGATGCCGCCGGGACACAAGGCATAGCCTGTCCGGGCCAGCATGCGATTCATCCTGGCGCCGAATTCCAGGAAATAGGACCGGCACGATTCCGCCTGGGCGGCGGGAGGATCAAGATAAACCAGCGCGTTGTCCTGGTCGGTGAACAGGGTCGATTCCGAACGGCCTTCGCTGCCGAGAACAAAGAACGCGAACGGCACCGGGGCCGGACCCAGTTCGCGCCCGGCGATCTCGGCGACGGCCTCAGCGGTTCGGTCGGCGCTGGCCGTGGTCAGTCCGGTGAGCCATTCGCTGCGGGCATGACTGCGCACGAAGACATCCAGCAATTCGGGCAATTTCAAAAAGCGGGTCCGCAGATCGTCGAGTAGCGGCGGTCCAGCTTCCCCCTTTACCGCAGCCGGCCCGGGGCTGGAAGAGCGAGTCATCGTAATCACGGCGGCCGACCATGCCCCTGATTTTCCCGGCGGCGTCAACGATCACCAGGTGTCCGATCCCGGCCCGTTTCATTTCGTTGCAGGCCTCTGCCAGGGGCAGGATCTCGCTCCCCGTCTGCAAGGGAGAGCTCATGATCGAGGTCACCGGAAGTTGCATGTCGATGTCGCCGCCTACGGCACGCCGGCGCAGGTCGCCGTCGGTCACGATGCCGACGGGCTCCCCCGCCCCGGAACGGACCAGCAGGGCGTCGACGTGGTGCAGCGACATCAATTCGGCGGCGTTCCGGATCGATGCGTCGGCCGGACAAGCCACGGCCTCGCCCATGACCTGGCCCACCGGCTGCTGCAGCATCAGCAATATGGCCTGCATGTCTGCGACCAGCTCCGACCGTGCCTGCCGGCGGTTGATCTGCTCGGAGACATCCTCCAGGATGCCGTCGGTGCGGGAGACGGCGCCCTGTTCGTCGCGCTCGACCCTGCCGAAACCAGGACGGAACGCAGCTCGCCCTGGCGGTGCCGGACCTGCAGCGGGAAACGGGAAACCGCCCCCAGGCTGTCGAGCTGGCGCAGCAATCGGTTCCAGTCGCCGCGATCGGGCACCAGGTCCGCGATGTTCTTTTCCAGGAGTTCGTCCCGGTCACTGTAGCCCAAAATCTCCAGGGCCGCGCCGTTGATATCCAGGAAACGACCCTTTTTCCCGGGGGCAGCCTGAAAAAAACCGAGTTGCCAGAGTTCGGCCAGCCCGCGTACGGGAGCGCCGGACCGCTCATCCTGCCGCCCCAGTTCCTTGATGATGACGATGTATCCCCGCTTGTCGGACAAGACGATCTTGGAGACGGAGAGCATCACATCGATGGGCGGCTTCCCGGGAGTGTGCAAACGGGTTTCCAGGCGCATGAAGGTCGATGTGCCCCGGCTGAAATCGCCGATGGCCCGGATGTCGTCGCCGCGGTCGGCGCCGATGATCTCCCGGAAATCATCGCTGATCGTTCGCTGGTTGACTCCGGGCAGGATCTCCGCCAGTTTTTTGTTGGCATAAATGGTGGCGCCTTCCAGAATCATCCAGGTGCCCTCGGTCGAGGCCTCGACCAGGGCCTTGTATCGTTCCCGTGATTCCAGCAGTTCGCGCTCGGCCGCGGTCCGCTTCATTTCCGCCTTCAGGTTCTGGCGGACGATGAACGTGAGAAGCAGCGCCATCACCGCCGAGATCAGAAGCAGGACCAGCAGCAGGCGCTTCTTGATGCCGGCGATCTCCTCGCGAACATCCTCGATATAGATGCCGGTGCCGATGATCCAGCCCCAGGGCTTGAACTCGCGGACGTAGGAAATCTTGGGGACGATGCGGCTGGGATCGTCCATCCACTGCCACATGTAATCGATGTAACCGGCGCCGCTCTTTTCGACCACCCGCACCATTTCCACAAAGAGCAGCTTGCCCTGCGGATCACGAAAGCTGCTGAGATCGCTGCCGTTCAGGTCGGGACGGTAAGGATGCTGGATCATGCGCGGCTGCAGGTCGGTGATCCAGCAGTAATCCTTGTTGCCGGCGCCGTAGCGGATATTGCGGATCTGCAGGATGGCGGCGGCCCGGGCCTCGGCTTCGCTCATTTTCCCGGCCAGCGCCTGGCGCCGGAACGTATCGGCGATGCTGACCCCCGAGCTGATCAATTCCCGGATCATCACCTTCTTCTGGTTCAGCATGTTCTGTTCGAAATAGGGAATGACAAAGCGGAAGATCAGCAGCATGAACAAACCGATGGTCAAGAGCGTGGGCAGGACGGTGGTCAGAAAAAATCGTTTGACGTTGAACCGCAATGTTCCCTCCGCTTTCTAGAGGAAGCGCCCGACCCTGTACCGGGCCGATTTCATGGCGACCGCTTCCATGGTCATGCCGGCAGTGTCCAGGACCAGGTAGCCGTTCTTGCTGGAGGAACTGGCCGTGCATGGACATACATATTGTACCAAATCGCGATAAATCCGGTAAGTGCGAAAACGCAAAAAGTCAAATCGCTGCGCGTCGGCGATGCCGATGCCGTTGGGGTGCAGGTGGCCGCAGATTCCCAGCCGGCACCCCTGTTTCCTGAGCAGCCCGAAGTGGCGCTGGAAATCCCAGTGATTTTTCGGGCGCCAGGTCAGGGAGCCGCTCATGTCGGGAAGCACGGCGTGCGAAAACAGAACGCGCATCTCGCCGAGTTCCGCTTCCAGCCAGAGGGGCAGGGAATGCAGATAATCGCGGTCCTTGCCGGTAAGAAGCGCCGGCAGTTCATGGTCTTCGAATAACCAGACCTGCCGGCGGCCCAGGCGTTCCCGCTCCTGAAAATCCAGCTGGTACCAGTTTTCGGGGAAAGGGAAACAGCCGTTGACATCGGGAAGTTTGCGTATGGCGAAAAGGTCGTGATTGCCCGCGACCACCCAGCGGCAGTTCTCGCGCACCAGGTCGAGACAATAGGAGGCATTGCGGGTCGACAGGTACCGGTAAAGGTGGATATCGAAGCCCACGATATCGCCCAGGCAGGCGATGGCGTCGACACCGCGTTTTTCCATGGCGTGCAGGACTTCGCGGAGCCGGTCACCATCCTCGTGGATATCGCTGAGAATCCCTATTTTCATCCCGGCACGCCTGCCCGAGTTCCACGAAAACAGGTGCTGCCCTTCATCAACCTTAGAACTTGAGAATGGTGGCGAACAGGACGCGCAGGTTGGCCAGGTTGCGGATCAGATCAATGACGCCGTGGTCGTCGCGTGACAGATTGCCAAACTCATCCTTGGCGGCGTATGCGGCGTTGGTGTATTCCGTCTCCAGGGCAAAATTGAATTTTCCGGAATTCAGGATGAGGCGTGGAGAAATACGCAGGATGCTCTTGATGTTGGCCCCGCGCACCGTGCCCAGGGTGCCGCCCACCCGGTCGGAATAATAGAGGATCGGGGCCTCGGCGCCCAGGTTGCGGGTGAAACCGGCCCAAAGCCCGAGTTGCATGGTCTTGCCCTGGGTCATGGCCTCGCTCCAGAGCGCAAGGGTCTTGGTGGCCGTATAGGCGACCGTGTTGCGCAGGGGATCGGTCACTTCGCTGACCCCGTAGCCCCCGATCATCAACAGGTCATAGAGGTTGGTGCCGTACACTCCTTGCAGCTTGAAGGTAAAGTCCGCTGATTTCACTTTGGCGAAAGCGGTGAGCGAGTAAGAAGAGATGGTCCGGTCGCTGGCATATTTTATCCCTTCGGCCTCGGTGTTGAGCAGCGGCCTGAGCCATTTCACGCCGCCGCCGATGCCGGCCAGGAATTCGTTCCTGGTCACAGCGTTCTTGTTTTCATACTGCACCTGGGCCTGGAATTCGGGCAGAGCCGAATTGCGCAGCGCATTGGAGCCGCCCGCGGAGGTGAAGTCGCGCTGGGCGCTGACGGCGGCGATCAGGTGGAATTTTCCCGGATGGTGGATGACGCGGACCTGCGGGTTGCGGGAAAAGGGCTGCATCGGTGAACCGGTGTTGAAGGAGACGACCTCGGAAAAGCAGCCGGGAACGAACAGGGGATGCCAGTACTGGCCGAGGATCAACTGCGTCTTTTCCCAGGACAGCTGCACGAAGGCGTGGCGCAGGCGGAAACCGTTCACATCGACGAAAGAAGCGTTTTCATTGCCGAAGAAATCGGCCTCGATCACCCCTTTTACCCGGGCGCCGAAGGCGTCGGGGCTGGTAATGGTGCCGGTCAGCCGCGTCTGGATGGAAAGGAAATTGAAACTGGGCTCGGCGTTGATGTCGCGGTTATCGGCATCGGCAAGGAAGTCGGCCGGGTACAACAGGAAATGGCCTTCGCGGATGCTCACCGTCTGGCGGCTGTCGTAGAAAAAATCGCTCTTGATGAAACCGCTGAACTGGATGCCGAAATCCTTTTTTTCCTCCTGCGCCGTCAGGGCTAAGGAGGAAGCCAGGAGGATCAGGAAAAAGATCGTGATTGTTTTTTTCATGATTCATTTCTCCAGGGCAGGTGCCGCCTGCCGTTTTTTTGACAGCAGTGAAACGATGACCAGGGTGAGGAAACCCAGGGGGATCGATATGAGGCCGGGGTTTTTCAAAGGCATGGGGGCGCTGGCCGCAGGCAGCCCGTAGATCTCGTACAGGGTCGGAGAGAGGAGGATCAGGATGAGCGAGGTCGTCATGCCGACCACGATCGCCCAGGAAATTCCCTTGGCCGTGGTCCGCTTCCAGAAAAGCAGCATCAGGATGGCAGGCAGGTTGGCGGAGGCGGCGATGGCGAAGGCCAGTCCCACCAGGAAACTGACATTCTGTTTTTCGAAGAGAATGCCGAGGAGAATGGCCACGATGCCGACGCAGACGGCGGCGATTCGGCCGGCCCGCACCTTTTGCTTTTCGGTCATCTCGATCTTCATATACTTGTCCATCAGGTCGTGGGCGACGGCGCCCGATGAGGCGACGATCAGGCCGCTGACCGTTCCCAGGATGGTGGCGAAGGCAATGGCCGAGATGATGGAAAAGAGCGTGATGCCGAAGGTCTTGGCCAGCAGCGGCGCCGACATGTTGGAACTGCCCAGGTCAAGACTGCCGTTGATCATCGCCCCTGTCCCCAGGAACAGGGTAAGGATATAGAAAAAGCCGATGGCCGAGATGGCCACGATGGTCGATTTGCGTGCCGCCCGCTGGCTGGGGACGGTGTAGTAGCGGATCAGGATATGGGGCAGCGCCGACGTGCCCAGGAACAGGGCCAGCATCAGGGAAAGGAAGTCGAGTCGCGACCAGATGGAGGCTCCCTTGTCCAGTTTATAATACAGCCCGGGCTTGATGATATCGGAGCCGGCAGTGATATTCTGGAAAAAGACCGTGATCTTCTCGCCGGCAAAAGTGAAGGCTTTCTTGCTGAAGCGGACGACCTCCGAAGTTCCCAATGTCTTGATGAATTTGAACGGACCGAGCGGTCCGGTCTCCTCCACTTCCCTGCCGTCGACGACGACCTTGTTGACATGGCCGACCTGGTAAAATTTCCCGGCCTCTTTCGGTTCACCGTTGTACAGGGTGCTTCCATCTTTGGTCTCCACTACCGTCAGCGTTTCCTCCAGTTCCGCGGCCGTTGAACCGGCATTCAATTTCCACCAGGAGACGATCCCCGTTTTAATCATTTTCACGAAGGTGAGGCCGCCTTCTTCGTGCTGTCCGAGGACCTGGTATGAACTGTCGGCGACCGCTTCCACCCGGCCGTCGGCCAGGGTCGCCGCCAGCACAATGGGCTTGTGGTAGTCGGCACTGGGAGTGCGCTTGATGCCTTTGTTCAGGACAAAGATCACGACGATCAGCGAAAAGACGATCAACAGGCCGCCCTTGATGAATTGCACGTAGGTGGTGGACGTCATGCCCGCCGTGGCCACGATCAGGATGACAACAGCGCCGACCATGACTACTCCCACCCAGTGCGGCAGACCCAGCAACGGCGTTACGAGGGCGCCGGCGCCGACCATTTGCGGGATCAGGTAAAAAATGGAGACCACCATGGTACTGATGGCCGCGGTCAGCTTGATGGCGCGGGAATCGAACTTGGCGTCAAGGGCGTCGGCAAAAGTATACTTGCCCATCCGCTTCAATGGCTCCGCCACCAAAAAGAGGGCCACCACCCATCCGGCCAGGTAGCCGATCGAGTAGAGGAAGCCGTCGTAGCCGAAGAAAGCGATCATGCCGCAGATGCCCAGAAAAGAAGCGGCGGAAAGGTAGTCGCCGGCGAAAGCGATACCGTTGACGGCCCAGTGGATCTGGCCGCCGGCCGCATAGTAGCCACTGGCCGACTTGGTCTTGCGGGCAAAGAAAAAAGAGAGCCCGAGCACCGTGAGCACGAAAAAGATGAAGATGATAATGGCCGTTGAAGATATCTGGTAAATCATGACTGCTCCTCTTTATTCAGTTTGTCTTCCAACCTGGTGCAGATAAAATTGTAGATCAATCCCATGACCACGGCCAGGACGATCAACCCCATCCCGTAGAGAAAGGCCAGGTTCTGGCCGCCGATGAATTTGACGCCCAGGGCCTCGGGGAACATCGTGCCGATCACCACGAATCCGCTATAGACGACCATGTAGATCAGGAACATCACCACTCCCAGTCGGGTCTTTTGAGGAATCGATTTGTCTTTGCCAAGTTCAACCGCCGGTTCGTGCAACATGCGAGCCTCCTTTTCAAAAAGAATATTTATTTCAATCCAGTCCAAACAGCCGATCCCGAAATCATGCCTGGGAATTTGTATTGGTGAACTATATTATACTTGCTGTCGGCAAGTCAAGGAAATGGTTAAAAATTCACGGGCTATTTTTCAGCTATCCTTTCCATTGCCGGCATTCAAAGCACAGCTTTGCCATTTGCCGCGGTGACCCGATCCGCAGCTGCTACGTTGCTTTCTTGCAAGATATCGGATAGAGTGGCAGCATATGTCGAAACCTACGCTCCATATCGCCTTTGTCGGCAATTATTCCCCCCGCCTTTGCGGCATCGCCACGTTCACCACCGATCTCTGCGAAGCCACGGCCAGGCAGCTTGACCCGCAGTCCAACATCTACGCGGTCGCCGTCAACGACACGGAGCCGGGCTATCCCTACCCGGACCGGGTGGAATTCACCATCCAAAAAAATCAGCAGAGCGATTATTATAAAGCGGCCAATTTCATCAACGCCAGCAATGCCGACGTGGCCTGCATCCAGCATGAATACGGGATCTACGGCGGCTGGGACGGCATTTATATCCTGTCCCTGGTCTCCAGCCTCAGCGTGCCGGTGGTGGTGGTGCTGCATACGGTTCTCAAAAACCCCACCCCCAACCAGAAAAAGATCATCCAGGAGATGGCCCAGCGGGCCGGCCGGCTGGTCGTGATGAGCGAGCTGGCCGTGACCTTGCTGCAGGAGGTCTACGCCGTGCCGGCTGAAAAGGTCGCGCGGCTCTATCACGGCACGCCCGATTTCGCCGCGCTGGACAACAAGCGCTATAAAAAACGTTTCCAGGTGGAAGGCAACCAGACGCTGCTGACCTTTGGTCTGCTCAGCCCCAACAAGGGGATCGAGACGGTCATCCGGGCTCTCCCCGGCCTGGTCCGGGAATTCCCCAAGCTGATCTACGTGGTGCTGGGAAAAACGCACCCCAACGTCTACAAGGAATACGGCGAGAAATACCGCACCGGCCTGGTGGCGCTGGTCGACAGGCTGGGGCTGAACGAGCACGTGATCTTCGACGACCGCTTCGTCAGCCTGGAAGAACTCTGCGCCTGGCTGATGGCGGCGGACATCTATATCACCCCCTATTTGAACGAGGCGCAGATCGTCAGCGGCACCCTTTCTTACGCAGTTGGCGCGGGGACGGCCATCATCTCCACCCCCTACTGGTACGCCCAGGAACTGCTCGCCGAGGGCCGCGGGCTGCTGTTCGGCTTTGCCGACTCCGCGGCGCTGGCCGCCGCCCTGCGCGACCTGCTGGCGGACAAGGCCAAGCTGAAGGCGCTGCGCGCCAGAACCTATCGCTTCGGGCGGCAGATGCGCTGGGAGATCGTCGCCGAAAAGTATCTGGAGCTGTTCCAGCATACGGCAATGGCCGCGGGCAAAAGGTCAATGGTCCTGAAAACGCCTCCCCTGCTGCTGCGCGAGCCGCCGTTCGACCTGACGCACCTGAAGCGCCTGACCGACGACACCGGGCTGATCCAGCATGCCAAGTACATCGTCCCCGACCGCCATACCGGATATTGCCTCGACGACAACTCCCGGGCGTTGATGCTGTGCGCCGGGGCTTACTCCCTGCTGCGCGACGAGGACGCCAAGAAGCTGATCTCCACCTATTTCAGCTTCACCCATTTCACCCAGAACCCCGACGGACGTTTCCGGAATTTCATGGATTACCAGCGCCGCTTCCTGGACGAGATTGGCTCGGACGATTCGTTCGGCCGGGCGCTCTGGGCGCTGGGCTATATCATCTGGCGGCCGCCGCGCGACGCCTATCGCTCCCTGGCTTTCGAATGCTTCCAGAAGGCGCTGCCCCACGTACGCGGCTTGAACCTGCGCGGCAAGTCCCTGGCCATGCTGGGCCTGGCCGCCTACCTGCGCTGCTACCAGGGTGACGAGAGCATCACGGCCCTGCTGCGCGAATGCGCCGACAATCTCCTGGCCCTGTACAAGCACACAGCGGGCGGCGATTGGCGCTGGTTCGAAGATATCGTCTGCTATGACAACGGCATCATGCCCATGGCCCTGTTCCAGACGTATGCCCTGCTGCGCGAAGAAAAATATTTGCAGGCCGCCAGGGAAACGTTGAAATTCCTGGATGAGAACCTGATCCGTGACGGACGCCTCTCCATCATCGGCAGCAACGGCTGGTTCAAACGGGGCGGCCCCAGGGCACAGTACGATCAGCAGCCCATCGACGCCGACGGCGATGGTCCTGGCTTACCAGTCGGCCTACTGGGTCACCCAGGACAAGGAATATTTAAAAAAGATGCGCCTGGCCTTCGGCTGGTTTCTCGGCGAGAACGACATGGGCATGTCCCTGTATGATCACGAGACCAAGGGCTGCGCCGACGGCCTGCTGGCCGAGGGGATCAGCCTGAACCAGGGGGGCGAAAGCACGGTCTCTTTTCTCATGGCGCTGCTGGCCATGATCGAAGAGTATGAAATTGCCGGCGCGGTTTAGAACCTTATAACAAATTCTAAAATCTGTCGCTTTTTACACAGATAATTTTGAATTTGCTATCAAGGTATCTTATCCCCCCTTGCAGGGGAGGATTAGCGCTGCCTTAGAAGTTTTTCGAGCAGTTCGTCCACCGGGATGCTGGCCACATGCGATTGCGAATCGGAAATGGCGTAGGGGATGATCAATTCGCCGTTGAGGATGATGGAGCCGCAGCTGTAGACCACGTTCGGCACATAGCCTTCGCGCTCTTCTTCCCGCGGCGCCAGCAGCGGTATTTCCAGTCGCCCGATCGTTTTGGCGGGATCTTTCAGGTCCAAAAGCGAAACGCCGATGCAGTATTTGCGCATTGGCCCCACGCCGTGTGTCAGCAGCAGCCAGCCTTTTTCGGTTTCCAATGGGCGAGCCGCAATTGCCGATCTGGACCAGTTCCCAGGGATTTTCCGGCGCTTCGATCTTGACCCCTTCATGCCAGAAATGGATATTGTCGGAATAGCTTAAATAGAGATTTTCCCCGTCGCTGCGCGTGATCATGGCATACTGCCCGTTGATGCGGCGCGGGAAAAGGGCCATGCCCTTGTTGCGCGCCATGGCGCCGTTGAGGGTTGAGATCTTAAAACGGTGGAAATCTTTGGTTTCGATCATCTGCGGCAATATTTCCCGGCCGTTGTAAGCGGTATAGGTCGCATAGTAGGTAGCCACGCCGTCCTCGTCGACAAAACGGACAAAACGCGCGTCTTCCACGCCGTTGCTTTCGTTTTGCGACACGGGGAAAATGACCCTTTCCGAGATCAACTGTCCGTGCGGGAAAAAAATCTCGTAATTCGATTCCGTCAGCCACTTGATGTGGATGACGGTGTCATCCATGTCGGCGTGGGCGAAGGTGCTGCCGGCGCGGACGGCCTGGATCGCCAGCCCCATCTCTTCGGGGGTAAAACTGGCCGGCAAGTGTTCAAAGATCGCCTTGGCCGCTTCACCGTACTGTTTCATCTCCTCCAGCTTGGCCTTAAAAAGTCCCCGGTCGTACTTCGCGTTCAAAACGACCTCGGGCGTAGCCCAAAAACGGGGTTACCGATTCCAGAAAGATCGAATTGTCCCTGTCGATCAGGGCACTGCGAAAAACGATCGAGGAGATATGCCCTTCGCCGGTGGCGCGGAAACTGAAGATCACGCGGGTCTGTCCCTTCTGTACATTGTTCTGCTTGGGATAGATGACGATCGAAGGGTTGAACAGGGCGGCGGATTCGATGGAGTATTCCATGGTAAAACATGAGCCGAGCAGGAGCTTTCTTTCCTCGGAACACGCCGCCGGCTCCCGGACATAGCCGCTGATCTTCTGGTAATTCCGCAACAGGACGGATTGAATGTCTTTATGGCGGTGGGCAAAATCCTTGAAGATTTGCTTGAGCAGGGCCTTGACCCTGGTTTCATCCAGAGCCAGGACGCGTTTGACGATATTGGCGGTGTGGCTTTCCGTGGCGGGACGGAAAGGGCGGGTAATGACCCGGCGCGCGTCCGGGCGGATATTTTTCAGGGTTTTGTTGGTGATACGTTTGAACAAGCGCGAAAGAATGACCGGATCAGGGAGTGCCGGCTTGCCCAGCTGCTCAGGGGCGATCAGCATCCTCGGCTTCGTTAAAAACAGATGGTTTTTTTGACAAAAAGAGTCTTTCGGTTTTATAGGCATGACAAGGTAATACTAGTCTTTATCGAGCAGAAATAGCAATGGGCCGTACTGGCGATTTCCCGTTTCTCCTTTTGAGTTGGCGGCGGGGTTGGGGTATACTGTCGATGTCAATGGACGCTTTTTTCAGGGCGGATCGCCGCGGCAGGTCCGGATCAAGCGCGGGCGGTTGAAAAAAATGAAGGCAGACACCTGATGGCACTGCTCAGCGTAAAGGACGTGTGCGTCGGCTACGGCGGCTTCCTGCTGCTGGACCATATCGACCTGAATATCGAACGGCACGAACGGGTCTGCCTGCTGGGGCGCAACGGCAGCGGCAAGACCACGCTGATGAAGCTGATCAACGGCGAGCTGGCCCCGGACAGCGGCACGGTCAGCCGCAGCCAGGGCATCGCCAGCGCCCGCCTGGACCAGGAGATCCCCGCCGGCATCACCGGCCCGGTCATCGAACATCGTCACCTCCGGCCTGGCGGCCAAGGGCCGGCTGCTGGCCGACTACCACCACACCGGCGCCCTGCTGGCCGACCGGGCGCGGCGACGACCCCCGGCTCCTGGCCCGCCTGGACCGACTGGGGCAGCAGCTGGACGCGGAAAACGGCTGGGAGATCCACCGCCAGGTCGACCTGGTCATCGCCAAGATGCAGCTGCCGGCCGAAGCCGAATTCGCCGCCCTTTCCACCGGCTTGAAGCGTCGCACCCTGCTGGCCCGGGCGCTGGTATCCGGGCCCGATATCCTCATGCTCGACGAACCCACCAATCACCTGGATATAGACGCCATCGCCTGGCTGGAGAACTTCCTGGCCGCCTACGAGCGGCACCATCGTCATCGTCACCCATGACCGCCTGCTGGTGCAGAAACTGGCCAGCCGCATCATCGAGATCGACCGCGGCCGCCTGCTCGACTGGCCCTGCGACTACGAGACTTTCCTGAAGCGCAAGGAGGAAAGCCTGGCGACCGAGGAAAGCCAAAACCGCCTTTTCGACAAGAAGCTGTCGATCGAGGAAGCCTGGCTGCGCCAGGGCGTCAAGGCCCGCCGCACCCGCAACCAGGGCCGGGTCAACACGCTGATGAAAATGCGCGCCCGGCGCCGGCAGCGCCAGGAACGGCCCGGCGGCGTGAGGATGACGCTGCAGCAGGGCAAGCGCTCGGGCAACCTGGTCATGGCCGCGGAAAATGTTCGCCATCAATACGGCGAAAAGCCCGTGATAAGCGATTTTTCGACCGTGATCCTGCGCCAGGACCGGGTGGGCATCATCGGGCCCAACGGCTGCGGCAAGACCACGCTGCTGCGCCTGCTGCTTGGCGAATTGCCCCCGCAGCAGGGCCGCATCCGCCTGGGCACCAACCTCGAGGTCGTCTATTTCGACCAGTTGCGCGAGCAGCTCGACTCGGAGAAAACGGTTTTCGACAACGTGGCCGGCGGCAACGACACGGTGACCATCGAAGGCAGGACCCAGCACGTGATCGGCTACCTGCAGAAATTTCTCTTTACCCCGGAACGGGCGCGCACCAAAGTGAAGTCCCTCTCGGGCGGCGAGCGCTGCCGCCTGCTGCTGGCGCGGTTGTTCACCCAGCCCGCCAATGTTTTGGTCCTCGACGAGCCCACCAACGACCTCGACATCGAGACCCTGGAACTGCTGGAAGAGCTGCTCCTCGACTTCAAGGGCACGCTGCTGCTGGTGAGCCACGACCGGGCTTTCCTGAACAACGTGGTGACCAGCACCCTGGTTTTTAGCCGGCCAGGGAAAGATCGAGGAATACGTGGGCGGCTACGACGACTGGCTGCGCCAGAGGCGGCTGCCGCAGATCCCGGCCGTTGAAAAATCCTCCCCCAAGCCGCCTCCCGTCCCCGCCCGGCAACGGTCAGGATGAGCTTCAAGGAAACCAGGGAGCTGGAAGCCCTGCCGGCGCTGCTCGAGAAACTGGAAGCGGAAAAGAATCAGCTCTACCGCTCCCTGGCCGATCCCGGTTTTCTACCGCGGCGACGGGAGCGATGTCGCTGCCGCCAATGCGCGCCTGCAGGAACTGGAAAAGGAACTGCACGCCGCCTACCTGCGCTGGGAATACCTGGAGGAACGGCAAGCACTGGCCGCGGCGGCAAAAAATGACAGAAATACGGCGAGGACCGAGAAGGAAAATGGTCTGAGACAATGTATGGAATTTATTTGACCTTGGCTTCGGCCTTGCTGCTGGCCTATGTGCTCTGGCGTGCGTACTTCCATCCCACAGTCTGCGGGCAATCTCCCGACGAACGTTCCTGTTCGCAGCCGCTCCTTCTGGCGCTGGTTGCTGTTTATCCGGCGCTTCCTGGGGCATGACGCCGCCGGTGCCTGGGCAGCTCTCCTTGAATTCATGTCCATGACCCTGGTGGGCTTGCTCTTTCTGATCTTTACATGCCTTTTCCCGATTGATCTGCTCCTGGGGTTTGGCCGCTTTTTTCCCGCGCCGGGCCGCGCAGGATCAGGGGCTGGGCCATTCTTGCCGGCTGCCTGTTGGCGCTGCTGGCCCTCTTCCAGGGATTGCGTCCGCCGCGGATCGTTCGCTTTGAGGTGCGCCTGCCGGGATTACCCCAGACACTCGATGGAACGCGGCTGGCGGCCATATCCGATCTCCATCTCGGAGCGCTGATCGGTCCCGGTTGGCTGAAGGCCCGGGTTGCCCAGATGCAGGCCCTGAAACCTGACATGATCCTCGTGCTAGGTGATATTTTTGAGGGGCACGGGGCTTCGAGCGCAGCCTTTATCCCGGCCCTGCGCCGACTGTCGGCCCCATTGGGCGTCTGGGCCGTGGACGGGAACCATGAATCGCACGGCAGCCGATCCGCTGTTGCGGTCCAGCACGGCGGGGATCCCCTGCGTACCCTTCGCGACGAAACGGTACAACCGGCGCCGGGATTATTCCTGGCCGGCCGCCGCTATCTGTCCCGACACGATCCGGGAACAGGCGGTGCCGGAGTGGAACCCAAACCGAAAGCATGCCCCCGGGGGCGTTGCTACTGATGGCCCATGTCCCTGTTTCGGCCAAATCGGCAGCCCGGGCCGGGGTCGGCCTGATGCTGTCGGGACACACCCACGGGGGCCAGATATGGCCGCTGAGCATTGCGACCAGAATGCTGAACCCACTGCTGGCTGGGCGGTACGAGATCGATGGCATGACCGTGCTGGTCAGCCGCGGCGCCGGCACCTGGGGCCCCAGGATGCGCCTGTGGCAACCCGGTGAGATCATGGTCGTCACCCTGCGGTCCCAATAGCAACCAACCCTTGCCGAAAGCACCGTGGCCTGTTCCCCTGGCTAATCAACCTCCAGTTTTTCAAGCATCTTCAGAGCGCTTTCATTTTTGGGATTGAGTTGCAGTGATTTTTTGCAGTTCTCGATGGCCAGGTCGTTCTGCTTGTTCTTCATGTAGGCTTCGGCCAGGCTGTCAAATGCGTTGTAAGAACCGGGGTAAGCGAAAACATTCAGCTTGAACACTTCAATGGCCTCATTCACCTTGCCCGCGTTCAAGTACCGGTAGCCGAGCTGATTGAAGGATGTCTCGTTGAAAAAAACTTCCTTGCTCGCGGCCGCTTTCAGGGTCGGGTATTGCTTGATCCCCGCTTCCAGGCCCTGCGTCTCGATCGTCTGTTCGATGATGCTGGCCGCGAGTTCGCCGCGCTGGAACGAATCGACAGCATCGATCCTCATGCCGGTGATATTGCCCTGGCCGTCCCTGTCAAAAAAGAGGGTGTTTTTATTGAACTCGTCGAGCCAGCCACCGTCTTCTCCTTGAGGCTGCAGCCGGATGGTGGCCTTGGCCAGCGGATCATAGACAGCCAGCCGGCCATCCTGGACGGTGACCGAGAATTCGGCATTCGCGGCCGGATAAGAGTATTTGCCGATAAAGGGGGCCAGGCCGGCGGGGGTATCCTTCCCGGCTACTGCGGGTTCCGGTTTCCTGGGCAGGGAAATGACCTGGTGCAGCAGCATCGTGACCGCTTCGCCCAGGTTGTTCTTCTTGAATACCAGATACAGGTGAGGGGCGAACTTGCAGTACCACCTTCCCTGCTCATCTCCGCGGCTGAACGGCAGCACCATCTGCCCGGGAACATCGACGGCCAGGTTGCCTTCCTTTTCCAATACGGTGAATGTCCGGCCGCCTTTGAGATTGGCGAACTTGCCAAGGTAGGGAGTGAAATCCCCGCCGCCTGTGGCCTTGGCCTTGGGATTTCCCAGCTTGTAGTCCAGCACCTCGATCTCCCTGCCGTTGAAAGAAGTGGCCGTCGCCGATATGACTTCCCCGATGCGGATGTGGCCCGAATCGATAAAATCGCTTTCAAAAGCGGTGGAATCGACCGGGATCCAGCCGGCTCGGCCCATGTATATCTCGTTCCAGGCATGCTGGCCGAAACCGCCGCCGTGGTTTGGGGTGTACATGGCGCCAAAAACGACCCGGGCCGGGATGCCCACCGCCCTGCAGAAGGCCGCCAGCAGCATGGAATGGGCCCCGCATTCCCCGGCCCTGATCTCGAAGGTCTTGCGGGCGCCGCCGCCGCCGGGGATGGCGTAGCTGATGTTTTCGGCCACCCATTTGCTGAGCCGGGTGGCTGCCTGCCAGCTGTCGCTGGAACCGGCTGTGATTTCCCGGGCTTGATTTGCCAGTTCCGGAGCGTCGGCTTCAATGAGGCGGTCCGGCTTCAGGTACTTTTTCAGTTCCTTGTCCTTCTGAAAGGGCGGCGGGAAAGGCGGGTGCGTCTTTTCCGTCGTATTTCGCGTATTCGATCTCCATGACCCCATCGATGACGTTGTCCTTGACCGTGCCGCTGAATTTCTGTCCCGGGACATCCAGGTCCGTGCGTGTCAAGGCGATGCCGGTCGGCTCGATCTTCACTTTCAGTTTCATGTAGGAGATGGCCTGCAGATCGGAAATGGCGACGTTGGTCTTGGTGAAAATCGTCGCATCCATGTTGGCCACTTTGACGCGGTCGACCACCTTGCGGTCGGACAAATACACTTTCCGGTTCGCCACCTCGAACTTGAGAAAACCTTTATGGCCCGGTGCCAGCCAGTATTTGATCTTCATCCCCGATTTGGCCTTCGTCTGCTCGACGATCGCTGCCTGAAAGGTTTTTCCGGCCAATTCCAGCGTCTCTGCTCCGATCCTTTTGAAAGTGGAGCGTTGGACCTCTTCTTCGAGGACCTCGAGAATATCGCAACTGAATTCGCCGGCCTTGTTTTCCAGGAATTCCTTTTTCAATCGCCAAACCATTTCATCCCCGCCGATCACCAGGTCCGGGGTAGACGGCGATTTTTTTCGCTTCGCTGCGCCCGGAAGTGGTCAGGATGGCCTCACTTTCCGATACCTTGAGTTCGAAATCGAGCAGGTTGCCACCCTGGTTGACACGGGTGTTTACGTAACTGGCTTTCCTGGTCACGGCATCCAGCAGGGATTGTACCTTTATTTCACTGTTGAATTCGCTGCCCAGCAGGGAAAGCATGACAAATATATTGCCTTCCGCCTGCACCAGGTCTTTTCCTTCTTTGCGCAGCGGGGTTTCGCTGTTTTCCGAATAGCCGCAGACCACGCCGTTGATCTCGATGGCATAGAATTCCTTTTCCACGGCGGGCGCATCGGTCCCCGCGGCAAAAGAGATCGCCAGGGCAGCAGCCAGCAAAACGATGAAAGCAGTTGCGCCCTGTTTTTTCATTTTTTTCATTTTCTCCTCCTGCATCATCCTCATGGGATTGTACGCCGCCGAAAAATCAAAGGTTTATGGCCAAAACCCAATGAGGCAAATTCAGTTTAACCCGACGGGACAGAGCAATTCTCCCCCTTTTAAAAAAGCTCCAATTGCTTGGCTGAGTTTTTATTGGCGGCCGTTTCGATGGCGGCAAGGATGGGAGCGGCCCCTGCGGCAGGATCCCATTCCCGGCCGCCCTTGGCGATGAGCTGGCGGTTGCCTTCGGGACGGTCGGCAAAGAAACCGGGAGTGACGACAAAGAGCGGCACACCCATTTTCAAAGCCGAACTGCCGGCGTCGAACGTGCCGCTCATCCTGCCGCCGCCGTCGCGCTCGGGACCCGAAGCGACCACCAGCACCGCTCCCGACAGCGCGCCGACCAGCTTGTTGCGCGTCATGGCCATGTAGGCCGCCCATTTCGCGTCGGGTTCGAATTGCGAAATGACCAGGTTGTTGTCCACCGTCAAATGATCGAGCAATTCCGGCTTGACCTGGAAATGATGGATGCCTTCGGCCAGGACCATGGCGGTCGTACCGTTGCCGCGCAGCGCCGCCAGGTGCGCCGCGGTATCGATGCCGGCGGCATAGCCGGAAGTGATGTTGATCCCCTTGCCGGCAAGTTCGCCGGCCAGGCCGGTGGCGACTGCCAGCGCTGCTTCACTCGCCTGGCGCCGGCCTACAATGGATACGCCCGGCCGGTTGAGAATGGCCAGGTTGCCCCGCACATACAAGAGGGCGGGAAGCGAAACGGCATCCTTCAACACCGGGAGCCGCTGCGGAAAATCGCCATGCAGGGGGTGGATCACGGTCACCTGCCGCCCGGTGTATTTCCCCGTTTCCGCGTATTCACTGGCTACGAGTTCGGGGAGAGTGATGCCGGCTTGGCGCAGGCCCAGGGCGACCTCGACGGAAGCGAAATCCTGCAGCAACCAGGAGGCCGTTTTTCCCCGGGCGGCAAGAAAACCTGCGATCTTCCACAGGGTCCTGGAACCGACCCCCCTGGCGCCGGCCAGGGCATGCCACGCTCTTCCTTCCGTCGTATTCATCGGTGCGAACGCGTGCTGGTGGCCGTAAGCACGGAAACCATGGCGGCCTCACCCTGAAAAAGCAGGGCGGCTGTTACCGCCTTCAATGTTTCGCCGGAGCGGAAAAGGTCGTCAAACACCATGACATGCATATCGGCGAAGCGCCGGTCGGCGACAGCGAATGCCCCGTCCAATTCGATCCGGCGCGATTGCTTGCCGGCTATGCTTTTCAGCGGCAGGGTGGCCCGGGCCTTGAACAGGTAGTCTTCGGGGGCGGGCAGCCCCAGCAGGGCGCCGATGCGGGCGGCGACCGCTTCCACGGACTGGAACGAGCGCCGCGTGTCCGATGGCGGCACGGCCAGGACGGCTCTGATCCCGGAAAGTTCGGAGCGGCTGCGGATGAAATCGGCGACCACGCGGGCGATGGGAACGATCTGTGAGCGGTCGTTGCGGTACTTCAACCGGTACAACGCTTCACCGAGCTCGCTGCGCTCGGTGACAAACTCGGCATGCAAGCCGCTGTCGAAATCGCCTGACGTGCTGCTGAGGGTATGCTGGTCCAGGGCCCAGCCGTGCGTCCAGTTGCCGATGATCCTTTTCGGGTCGATTTTCATTTTCCTGCGATCCGAAGACATTCTATAATTGTGCTTCCCGGTTGTCAAAGTCCCGTGGCGGAAGTAGCATCGGTACCGGTGAAGAAATGTGCAGAAACATAGTGTGAGTGATCATGTCAATGTCAGGGGATAATTAAATCAGATCACTGCAATCGTGCGTATTTCCTTTTTCAATCACTGCCGGCGGCACCGTGGATCATCCGCGATTTTCCATTGCAATTTCAAAGAGTTTTTCTTAAAATCACAGTTGGAATAAAGGGGATTGTCCTCTGCAACCAAAAAATCAATCCACAAGGAGGGACCATGAACCATTTTAAAAAAGCGATCGTTATCATGGCGATGGCGGGGCTGTGCGCGCCGCTGTTCGGCGCGGAAAAAAAGGCCCTGGAGTATCCCGTTGCCAAGAAAATAGACCAGATCGACGACTATTTCGGCACCAAAGTGGCCGACCCCTACCGCTGGCTGGAAGACGTGAATTCCCCGGAAACCGCCGCCTGGGTGGCGGCACAGAAAAAGCTCACCGACGGATACCTGGCGGCGATCCCGTTCCGCGAAAAATTCCGGGCGCGCCTGACCGAGATCGCCGATTACGAAAAATATTCTCATGCCGCCAAAGAAGGCGAATATTATACTTTCTGGAAAAATACAGGTTTGCAAAAACAGTCCGTGGTTTATCTCCAGAAAGGACTGGCCGGCGAAGCCCGGGTCCTGCTCGACCCCAACACCCTTGCCAGGGACGGCTCCATCACACTTACCGATACCACTTTTTCCCGGGACCAGAAGTATTTCGGCTATGGCGTTTCCCCCGGCGGGTCGGATTGGCGCGAGTATTTCGTCATGGAAACCGCGACCGGGAAAAAGTTGCCCGATCGCGTCCAGTGGGCGAAATTTTCCAAAATGTCCTGGTACAAGGACGGTTTTTTTTACAGCCGTTACGCTGAACCGAGCCAGGCCGACAAACTGAAAGCCAAGGTCGAATTTCAAAAGGTCTATTATCACAAGGTAGGCAGCCCCCAGACAGAAGACAAATTGATCTACGGGGACAGCGGCAATCCCGAACTGGGATTCGCTGCCGAAGTAACCGACAACGAAAAATTCCTGGTCATCACCGGCTGGGTGGGCTCGGCCAACCACAATTTCCTGTATTACAAGGACCTGGAAAGCGACGCGGCCGTGATCCCTGTCATCGACAAGCCCCTGGGCCAGTTCGTATTCGTGGCCGAATCCGCCGGCCGCTTTCTGGTGATGACCGACTATGAAGCCCCCAATTTCAGGCTGGTCAGCATCGACCCGCGGAGATCCAAGAAAGAAAACTGGAAAACGGTCATTCCCGAAGCCAAGAACAAGATGGACGAAGTTTCCTGCGTGGGCGGCAGGCTGATCGTCACGTATTTGCAGGACGCCATTACGGCCGTCCGTGTCCATGACCAGGCCGGACAAAAATTGTACGATATCGCCCTGCCCGGCATAGGCACCGCCTACGGTTTCGAAGGCAAGAGCGAGGACAACGAGGTATTCTATACTTTCAACTCCTTCACCTACCCGCCCGCCATCTACCGCTACCTGGTCAGGGAGAACCGCTCCGAGCTGTATCGCCAGGCCGATGTCAAATTCGACCCTGGGCAATTTGTGACCAGCCAGGTATTTTATGAAAGCAGGGACAAGACGCGGGTACCGATGTTCATTGTGCACAAGAAAGGTTTGGCATTGAAAGGGCAAAACCCCGCCCTGCTGTATGGCTACGGCGGCTTCAATGCGGCCATGCAGCCCTACTTCAGCTCCAGCATCATCCCCCTGCTTGAAAACGGCGGCATCTACGCCATGGCCTGCCTGCGGGGCGGCAGCGAGTACGGCGAGGAATGGCACCGCGCCGCCATGTTCGAAAAGAAGCAGAACGTTTTCGACGACTATATCGCCGCCGCCGAATATTTGATCGCCAAGGGTTATACCTCACCGCAAAAACTGGCGGCCTACGGCGCTTCCAACGGAGGCCTGCTGGTCGCGGCCGTGATCAACCAGCGCCCCGACCTTTTCCGGGTCGCTTTTCCCGCCGTGGGTGTGCTGGACATGCTGCGCTTCCACAAGTTCACCATCGGCTGGGCCTGGGCCGGGGAATACGGCTCCAGTGAAAAGCCCGAGCAGTTCAAATACCTGCTCGCCTATTCGCCGCTGCACAACATCGGGACGGGAGGCGCCTACCCGGCCACCATGGTGGAGACCGCGGACCATGACGACCGGGTCTTCCCGGCCCATTCCTTCAAGTACGTTGCCGCCATGCAGGAAAAGGTCAGTGCCAAAAACCCCGTCCTGCTCAGGGTGGAGACGCAGGTCGGGCACGGCACCGGCGCCGATACCACGAAGACCATCGACCGCTATACCGACAGGTTCTCCTTCATGTTCCACAATATGGGGATCGCGCCTGAGGGCAAATAAATTGAGATTCACCGGGATGAAGGAATAGATACAATACTTCCTTATGACCATTGTTAAAACCATGTCATTAGCAGCAAAGAAATGCCATTGACGACTGAAGCCAAACCCTATGTCCGCTCCGCGTTCGGCAAGGAAGAAAAAATCTATTTCCTCAAGGCGGCGGCACTGATCCTGGTCATCTACTTTTTTCGCGGTGAAATTTATGGCTTGTCCAGGCTCTTCCTGCTTTTCGCGCCTTTTTTCTTTTTTTGCTACGTCTGGTTCAAGTCGATCCATACCGGCGACAGGGTGCTGGACATCCTGAAAGAACACATCACCCTCATGCCCATCGCCTACGCCGAGAGCAGCAAAAAGCCCTTCCTCCCCAAGGCTACCATTATGCTGGTCCTGTTCAACATTCTGGTTTTTTACCTGCTCCGGCTCGGCAGTGCCGCCAGCCTTGAATTCATCGCCGCCAATTTCACATTCCTGCCCAGGCATGTCACATGGTGGAACCTATTGCTCAGCCCTTTTTCAAGCATGTTCCTGCACGCCGGCGGCGGCCACCTCTGGGGCAACATGATCGTCTTTTGGGCCTTCGGGCCCGCGGTCGAGGAGAGAGTAGGCACAGGAAAATTCATTGTTCTATATCTCGTCACCGGGCTGTTGGGCAGCCTGCTTTCCGTGATCATCTTCCGCGTTTTTTTATCAGAAACGTTCCACGCCCTGGGAGCCTCGGGCGCCATCGCCGGCATCACGGGGGTGTTCTTGGTCCGCTGCTATTTTAAAAAACTGGTCATCCCCCTGCCGCTGCTCGGCCTGATAAATATCAAGCTCAAGGTCCATTCCCTTCTGCCGCTGGGGTTGTTCTTCCTTCTGGACATGCGCAGCGGCCTCAAGCAACTGGCGGGCAACACCTCGACCATCGCTTACTGGGTGCACGTCGGCAGCATGGTGGCCGGCATGGCCATCGCCGCCCGGCTGAAGCTGCACGGGGCGGCCGCTGAAGAGAAGTACACCGAGGCCGGCCTGCAGGCCCTGGAGAACTCCTTCGCACGCCTGGACGGGGAAAGCCCGCTGCGGGCCGCCCTGGAGTTGAACCCGGAGAACCAGCCCGCCTTGCTGGGAATGGCCAGGCTGCTGGCCACCACCCGCAAGCCCGAAGGCCGCGAACTCTTCCAGAGGGCCATCGGCCTGATGTTGCGTTCCGATCCCGCCCAGGCGGTCGAGATATACAAAGAATACATGGAATCCTACAACCGCATGCTCGAACCCGACCTGCAGTACCGTTTGGCCGGGATCTTCTACCATCTGGGCGAACACGAACCGGCGGCGCGTTCCCTGGAAATGGTCATCAACGAGCCGTCCACAAGTGATGATACGCGCCAGCGCGCCTTCTACCAGCTGGTCCTCCTGCTGGCCGAGAACAATATGCTCGAGGCGGCCCACTACCGCTTGCGGCAGTTCGGGGAGCAGTTTCCCGGATGCGAATTGGCAAAGGCGGCCGAGGAAAAATTTGTTGAACTCCTGAAGAACTAAAATAGGATATTGCGCATCACATAATATTTCGTTTGGGTTTCAATCTTCTGCTTCCCAGCGCGGCACTTCGCGTCCCGGGGTCCAGGGCACTCCGGCCGCATCCAGTTTCGCCTCCAGCCGCCTCAGTTCAACATCAATGACCAGGCGCATGTTTTCCAGCAATCCGCCGAAAGCCGCGGCGACCATTCCGTAATTCCCGCGCTTGCCGGCGCTGATGGCCGCAGTGGAACCCAGCTGGGCGTCAATGCGCTGCAGCAGCGACGGGCGCTGCGGCTCGCTCCTCTTGCCCAGGGTACGGTCCCAGATGAGCTCGCTGCGAAACTGCCGCAGCTCTCCCTCCAGCCGGCGCGCTTCCAGGCCCCAGCCTGCATCGGCCCCGGGTGCCTCCATGATCGCTTTTTTGATGAACTCCAGCCGCTTCAAGGCTTCGTCCAGAGCCGCGCCGGCACCGATCATGGCGCGCTGCAGCCGGCCCGCTTTCTTCTGGAACGCCAGGACCTGCCGCCGCTCTTCGGCGCCCAGCCCGGCCAGTCCGAGCGATTCCACCTTGATCTCTCGGGGCGCGGCCAGCGGCGTGAGCGCTCCATTGACCATCTTTTCCAGCGTGACAAGGAACGTCCCGGGCACGACCAGCGGTCCGCGCGGACTGCTGTCCCATGGATCCGCATCCTTCTCCTCCAGCAAACGAACCGGCTCGACATCGGGATAGCGCAGGTCCCAGGCAACGCAATGAACGCCTTCGCTGTTCGGCCCCTTCAGGCGGCGCACCACGTTGCCATCGACATCGCGCACGGTCAGCAGCAGGACCGGCTCCTCCTCGTCATCCTCGCGGCGCAGCGATTCCCAGCCGGGAAAAGGAATGTCAATCCCCTGCCGGCGAAGTTGCTTTTCCTTTTCCAGCCGCAGTTTTTTCGATGATCTCAGGGAATCGGGCAGGTAATAAGTGAAAACGGCACCGAAGGGAGGATTGGGGGCCAGGTAGAGGTCGTCACCCTGGAAACCCTTCCCGGCCAGGTTGAGAGGTTGTGCCGGCACATAGCCCAGGGCGCGGCGCGGCGCGAACAGGGTTGCCTGGCGCTTGTCGGTTTCCGCCGCGGCATGACGCAGCGGCGAATAATCGTCGAGGATGAAAATGCCCCGGCCGAAGGAAGAAGCCACCAGGTCGCACTCGCGGTCCTGGACCTCGATATCCCGGAAGGACACCGTGGGCAGCCGGCTGAACTTGAGCCAGCGGCCCCCCCCATCGAGGGTGAAAAAGACGCCGAATTCGCTGCCCACAAAAAGCAGGCCGGGCCGGACCGCGTCCTGGGCGATCGACCACAGCAGATGACGATCGGGTAAACCGCCGGCCAAAGAGGTCCAGGTGCGGCCGCGATCTGAGCTTTTCAGCAGGTAGGGCTTGAAATCGCCTGACTTGTGGTTGTCCACGGCGGCGAACACCGTGTCCCTGTCGTGGCGGCAGGCCTTGATGTCATTGACAAAAAATCCAGCCGGAACTCCCGGCAGACGGTCGATGCGCCGCCAGTTCCTGCCGCCGTCCTCGCTGACCCGGATCAGGCCGTCGTCGGTCCCGGCATAGATCAGGCCCTCGACCAACGGCGACTCGGACAGGGCCGTGACACTGCCGAAATAGGACATGGCGTCGTGGTCCCACAGGGCGTCGGCGCTCCATTTCCTGGCCATGATCGGCTGCTCCAGGCGGAAGATCCCCCTGCTCAGGTCGGGGCTGAGGCGCTGCCAGCTGTCGCCGCGGTCATCGCTGCGGAAGAGGAATTGAGAAGCGTAATAGAGCCGTTTCGCGGCGTGGGGGCTGACCAGCAGCGGCGAGTCCCAGTTCCAGCGCTGAGGCGGGGCAGCGGATTCGACCTGGGGCTGGATGGCGATCGTTTCGCCGCTCTTGCGGTCACAGCGGACCAGGCTGCCCACCTGCCAGGAGGCGTAGACCGTGTCGGGATCGGCGCGATCCACGGCGCAGGAATAGCCGTCGGCGCCCAGGATGAAACGCCAGTCGCCGGGAAGGATGCCGTTGCTGTTGGCGGTGCGTGCCGGACCGCTTTGCGTGCCGTTGTCCTGGGTGCCGCCGTGGATATTGTAAAAGGGCAGCGCATCATCCACGGCTATCTTGTAGAACTGGGTCAATGGCAGGTTGGCGAAATAACGCCAGGTGCGGCCGCCATTCCATGATTCGTAGAGGCCGCCGTCGCAACCGGCCAGCAGGTAATCGGGCTCGCGGGGATCGAAGGCCAGGGCATGGTTGTCGGAATGCTTGCTCTTGCCTTCGACCTCGCGGAAAGTTTTGCCGCCGTCGTCGCTGACATGAAGCCAGACATCGTTCTGGTAGACGCGGTCGAAGCGGTGCGGGTCGGCATAGATCTCCTGGTAATAATGGGGGCCGGTGCCGTTGCTCAGGTAGCTGCTGCGCTTTTCCCAGCTTTCGCCGCGGTCGCAGGAACGGAAGAAGCCCCGTTCGCCGGCATCGGCCTCAATGGTGGCGTAGACGACGTTGGGCTGCTGCGGCGATACGGCCAGCCCGATGCGGCCGACATCGCCGCCGGGCAGCCCGCCGACCAGCTTGCGCCAGGTCCGGCCGCCGTCCACGCTCTTGTATATCCCGCCTTCGGGACCGCCGGCCATGAAAGCGGCCACGCTGCGCCGGCGCTGGTAGGCCGCGGCGTAAAGGACATCGGGGTTGCCGGGTTCCATGGCGAGATCGCAGACGCCGGTGTCCCGGCTGATCTGCAGCGAGGGCTGCCAGGTAATACCACCGTCGTTGCTCTTAAAAACGCCGCGTTCCCCGCCCTCGGCCCAGAGCGGGCCTTCGGCGGCGACATAGACCACGTTGCCGGCGCGCGGATCGAGGAGTATTTTCCCGATGTGCTCTGATTTTTTCAATCCCATGTTCTTCCAGGTCCTGCCGCTGTCCAGGCTTTTGTATACCCCGTCGCCGAAGCCCACGTGGCGGCCGGAAACATTTTCGCCCGTCCCCACCCAGACCACTTCGGGTTGGAGCGGATCGACGGCCAGGCAGCCGATGGAATAGGAACTTTCCCGGTCGAAAATGGAATTCCAGGTAGAGCCGGCGTCTTCTGTTTTCCAGACCCCGCCCGAAGCGGCGGCCACATACCAGGTGGCGCGCCGGCGCGGATGGATGACCACGTCGCTGATCCGTCCCGACGACAGCGCCGGGCCGATGGCGCGGAATTCCATCCCGTCAGCCAGCGCGGCGGTCAGGTTTTTTGCCTTTTGCGCGGCGCTCCCCGATTCAACGCCGCTGCACAGGACTCCTGACAAAAATAGGATACATGCCGCAACCAGTCTTGTATGTAACCGTCCACTCATGACGCCACCTCCAGTAATCCGACCTTTTCTGGTATGAACTTTTTCATATTGCCCAAAGGGCATCCCAATGTCAAGGAAAGATCAAGGGCAAAAACAGTGCTTGGAGTATGGACTTAGGCGGACGGTAACAGCAATGCCGGAAACCGAGAGGCCTGATGGACCAAGCGCCTGCACCAATATTCCGACCCATGGCTACAGGGCCTTTTCCGAAGAATGAAAAGGCGACCTAGCGTTTCAAAGGAATATCGATCTTGTATTTAACAATCCTGCTTTTTCCGCTTTCATCCTTCAGCAATGCATATAGACTGTTCCCCTTGATCTGGAAGCCGTTTACGCTTTTGAGCGATAATCCGTTTTCAAATTGAATTGTGCCGGCATATAGAAATTCCCCATCCAGGGAATAGATATCGATTGCTTGCCTGGTCGTTTTCGTGCTGAGTTCGCTCATCCTGAAAATGTATAAAAAGCCCTCGTTGACCTGAATAGTATGGAAATAGGCTAATTTCCTGGGGAGTTTTTCCGCCATACTCGTTATCCTTTCTTCAGGCATGTCTTTTAAAAAAAAGCTCAGATGTTCTTTGCGCGCATCGAGAGATACGTTTATGCGTTCCGTCTTTCTGGCGAAACGATTCAGAATCCTGCCTTGCGCATCGGCTGCAAAAATTTCATATTCACTGTTCTTGCAAAAATAGATCCTTTTGTTCTTTTCATCGTAGGCTGCCAGGATTTGCGGAATCAGTCCGACAATCACGCCTCCGGGCGGGAGGGCTTTCTCTTCCTCGCTTAATATTATTTCGGTAAACTTTTCATCTTTTCCGCTTTCCAGGTTTACTTTAACAATTTCTGCCATTCCTGCTGGTAATCCCGCTAAGGCTCCGGGAGCGACCAGGTATTCTGATTTATTCATAAAAGCCAGTGGAAAACGCATGAAAATATTATTGGGCACTGATTTTATTAATTCACCGTCACTCGTGTAAAAATGAAGCTTGTCCATCGCTCCGATCACGACAGTTTCCCCGAACGTGAAACAGTTGATATAATTTGACAGCTCTTTGCCTTCCCCTTGAAAAGCAAATTTCTTCAGCAATGCTCCGTCTGCATCAAAGATGTAACTGAGCTTTTTATCAAAATCCCGCAGATAAAGAAACCCTTTGTTCCCGATCCTCGGCTCGCCCGGCCTGCCGAAAGCATCGTTCCCGGCTTTGTCAATTTCCCAGACTTTTTGTTGATTGAAATTCCAGGCACCCTTTTCCGGTTTTATATCTTGGGAGCTCTGACCGGGTTCCCGCCCCATGTTTTTTGCCAAATCACCTCGCTGGGCCGAAACGGTAACCGCAACGATCGCCAACAAATAACCGACCAGGATTAATTTTTTCATATTTCTTCTCCTTGATTACATTTTTACGGTCTCGCCCCATCGATAATTTTTCGATGGACGCGATGGATGTTTTTCCTCGTTCACCATGCCAGGCCCTCTCTCAGGCGGAGACAGATCGCGCCGAGCCCAGGCCCTGCTTTTTATTTCCCTGCCGGGCCGATGAAATCGAAGGGGTTGCACGGCTCACCTTTGCAGCGGATCTCGAAGTGGAGGTGCGGCCCCGTGCTGACCCCGGTAGAGCCGACGGTTCCGATTTGTTGGCCCTGGGTCACAGTGTCTTTCTGCTTCACAACTCGCGAATCGAGGTGATGATAGGCCGAGGTATAGCCGTTGCCGTGGTCGATCACGATGCGGTTGCCGTCCTTCTCGTTGAACTCGCTGGCCGTCACCGTGCCGGCAGCCGCGCTTACTACCTGAGTCCCTTTATTGGCGGCGATGTCGATTCCTGGATGGAAGTCCTCCTTTTTAGTTATCGGATTAAGGCGCTTGCCGAAACCCGACGTGGCATAGTACATTTTCCCGTTGACCAGGGCGGCGATCGCGCCGTCGCGTGGTTTCTTGAAAATTCCCGTGATGTAGCCGCGGGTGGGCCAAATGACTTTAAACGGACGCAGGATACATAGCCCGTTGCCGTCAGCGGCAACATCAAGCCCGTGCATGTCCAGGAGACGGGCCATGGCCTGGTCCCAGGGCATGTCCCGCAGATCGCAGTTCATTTTTTCCCGGAGCCCTTGATCGGCCTGGACAGGAATGCCGCATGCCTTGGTCAGAATCTGCGCGGCAATGGCCACAGGCTCCTCCTGGAAGCGCAAAGTGATCTTCTCTGCCTTGTACTTCTGGCCGAGGCGCGGCTCGCACAGGCCGCGGATCTTGCGGTAAAGAGCTTCCTCACTGGCATTCAGGGGCTGCTGGCCGGAAAAATCCAATGCCACGCCGCTGGGCAGGAAGTTCACCGTGCAGATGAATGTTTGGGACTGCGCCTTGCCGTCGACGACCAGCGGCTCGACCGTCCACTGCGTTATGGCATCCGCGGCAGCCTTGACGAATTCGCTTTCTCTGCTGAAGGCCTTGACGCTCCACACTTTTCCCTCCTTGTTCACGCCGACCTGCATGGTGACGCTGGCCGTGATGCCGCTCTGCAGCATTTTCTGGGGATAGACCGGGTCGACCTTCTTCAGGATCTTCGGCACGGGAAGGGTTTCCGGCTTGGCAATGAGCTGCAACTGGCTTTCCGGGATAACGGCGGCGTCTGCCTGGCGCTGCACGGCCAGGAAATAAGGCTGGGAGAGTGAATCCTCGAAGCCGAAGACCGAAACCTTCCCGGCCGGCAAAACGATCTCGCTGTCGAGAAGGGCGGGCTTCTCCTTTACTCCCTGGTCGATCACCTGCACGCGGAACGCGTCAGCAGCCGGCTGCTTGACGACCTGGAGCAAAAATTCATGGCCGTTGAGCACCACCATCTGGAAGCGCTTTTCGGTCTTATCGCGCTCCCAACTCCATTGGGTCTGGACCAGGACGGCCAGGTCCTTCAGGTTAAAGACCCTTTTTAATTCAGCTTCCTCCTCCTGAAGTCCCTTCTCGGTGATGAAGTTGCCGATGAACAGGGGGCGCAGAGTGTAGGTTGTGACGACCTTCGCTTCGGCCGGCTTGGGGCCGCGGACCCCTTCGTAAAAACGCAGCTGCAGCAAAATGTCACCCTGGGTCTCTGCCGCCAGCGGCAGCAGGGCAAATGAACAGATCAATATGAAATAAGCAAATATTCTTTTTTTCATTTTCAACTCCTTTTATTGTCTTTCGCGATCCAAAAAATGGAACAATCGGGGTTTCGGCTTTGAATCCGGAATACTTTCGCAGGCCGATCACCGATCTTTGCCGAAAACAGCCGGGTCTGCGACAGGCGGACGATCGGCGGCCGGACCGGGTCCCTTTCCCGCCTGTTTTTGGTTGATCGCGATCCATGCACCGACGACAAGCAGCAGCAGGGACGCGGCCGCAACCAAGGTCCGGCGCCAGGTCCGGCTCGGCGCAAGCGGCACGACTTCGCTGCCGGTCCCGGGCGCGCGGCGGTTGATGATCCCTTCCCGCACCCCGGGCCACAGGTCAAGACCGGCAGGGAGATGTTCGGGAGTGACCAGGAGCGGCGGCAATGCCCAGGCTTCGTCAGCGGCCTGTCGGCAGCGCGGGCAGCGCTCAATGTGCCGGCGGCAGAGATGCAGCCGCAGGCCGGCAAAAGGAACGGCGCGGCACAACAATTCAAACCTGGCACAGGTCATGGTGTCTCCTTGGCCGCTGACACGTTCAAACCGGCAGTATGACCGGTGGTCTGCAGCTCTTTTTTCAGTTTTCTCCTGGCATTGAGCAGGTGCACGCGCACGGTAGAGGCCGAACAGCCCATTGCGGCCGCGATCTCATTGGCAGAATAGTCTTCGTTGTACCTCAACGCCAGCACCGCCCTTTCCTGGGCGGTGATTTTTCGCAAAAACGGCTGCCACAGGGGGGATTCCTCGATGCGGCCGCCGGCGGCTGCGTTCTCCGGTTCGGGGTCCTCCCAGGCCTGCCGCTGCCAGAAACGGCGCAATTTGCTTTTTCTTGCGCAGCATGTCGACGGCGCAATGATAGGCGATGGCGAACAGCCAGGACTTGAAACTCCGCAGGCGATCGAACGAGCCCAAGTGGAAATAGGCCTTGATGAAAACCTCTTGCGCGGCGTCGCGCGCGTCTTCGCCGCATCCAAGCAGATTCCAAAGGAAGGAGACCAGCCGCGATTGATACTTGCCGACCAGGAACTCATAGGCGGCCGCATCGCCGAGCAGGACCTTTTCTATGCAAGCGTTTTCATCCATGATCATTCAACGCTAATACGGCCGGGGCTGCCGGCGGCGTTTAGAGAAATAAATTAAAAACCTGAAAAGCTGCCGCCCTGCAAGCCTTGCGGCCACGAAAAGTATAAAGGATCAAGATTGAAAGTTAAAGGCGGCCGATTTCTTTTTTCATCCCTCTTTCATCTCTTGCAATTGAGGAGGGAGGCGATCTCCTGCAGGCCCGCTGCATCGGCTTCGTCGAACTGCTCCGGCTTGTCGCTGTCCACGTCCAGCACGGCAATGACAGCCCCTTCATGATCACGGACCGGGACGACGATCTCCGACAGCGAACGCGGGTCGCAGGCGATATGGCCGGGAAACAGGCGCACGTCGGCGACGATCACCGTTTTGCCGAGCTTGACCGCCTCCCAGCACACGCCCCTGTTCCTGGCCAGCACCTGGCAGGCCAGGGGTCCCTGGTAGGGACCGACGACCAGGTCGCCGTCCAGCAAACGATAAAAGCCGCACCAGAAATAGTGGTCGAACTTATGGTAGAGCAGGGCGGCGACCGTGGCCATTTGCGCCTGCGGGTCAGGTGTCTTATCCAGCAGTGCGGCTAATTGCGTGCGGATCCGGCCGTAGCGGAGAAGTTTCTTTTTTTTATCCATCGATCCGCCTTACTGGTTCTTGCCCGCCGCCGGCGGGTCGCTGTAGCGGTAATGGAACCCGGAGCTGCGGCGGGTGATGAGGCGGAAAACTCGTTCCGCCACCAATTCCGGTGCCACGATATGGGCCTGCTTGGGCAGGACCTCGGCCTTTTCCAGACTGGGGGGGGAAAAGAGGTTGAAGCAAACACCGGGATAAGCGGCGGCCCAGGAGCGGGTGAGAAGCAACAGGGCGTTCTTGGCCATGGCATAACCCAGGATCTTCTGATAGGCGCGGATCTCGCCCGGTGTATTCAAAACCGATGCTCAGAACCGCCTGCAAGGGGGCATGGGCAATCAAAAAACGGCTGATGTCGACCGCCGGCACCACCTGCTGCAGGAAATCGGCCAACAGGTCCCTGCCCGGTCACGTCGACCGTCGGGCGCAGGATGATCGGACCGTAATTGTTGATCAGGTAGCGGCAGGAGGAGAGTTTTGTCCGGTATTTCTTTAAAAAATCCGCGGTGCTCTCGATCGTCGAGAAATCGCCGGCCAGCCACTGCACGTTTTCCGTCTCCCTTCCCGGGCGCCGGTGGCAGTGGGCCAGCACCTGGAAGCCGGCGGGCGAAAACCTGGCGACCAGGGCCCGACCCAGGAGGCCCGAAGCGCCGGTGATCAAGATCGTTTCAGACATAGTGATAAATAGGTTCGAAGTTCGAGGTTCGAAGTTCGAAGTTAAAGAGATGTACGAGATCGGTGAACGGTGATAAAAAATGAAAAGGGAAAAGGGAAAAGGGAAAAGAAAAAAGTGAAGAGAAGATACCGGCATCGGCTTTGGTTTTGGACATTGGAATTAGGAACTTGTAATTCATTTAAAATTCAGTCCATGCAATTTGGAGTTTTTCTTTCTTCAACATCGAACGTCGAACGTCGCACATCGAACTTTTATTCCTTGTCACTCGTCACGGAGATCGATCTCTTGCACAGTTCTACGGTATTGCTCATCAGCATGGTCACGGTCAGCGGCCCTACCCCACCGGGCACCGGTGTATAATGACCGGCCTTGGCAAAGGCCTGGAAATGGATGTCGCCGATGAGGATGGAGCCTTTTTTCTTGAAACGTTCATGATAAGAGGGAGGGCAGAAATTGGCGAAATCCTCCTCCTTGTCAATGCGGTTGATGCCCACGTCGATCAGGATCGTTCCCGGCTTGACCATCCCGGCGGTAATGAACGCGGGTTTGCCGACCGCGGCCACGACCAGGTCGGCCTCGCGCAGGACGCCTTCCAGGTTGACGGTGCGCGAGTGGCACAGGGTCACCGTGGCGTTGCGGTTGGAGAGCATGGCGGCCATGGGCTTGCCCACCAGGAAACTGCGGCCGACCACCACGGCGTTCAGGCCGGCCGGATCAAGATCGTAGTGCTCGAGGATCTTCATGACGCCGTGGGGTGTGCAGGGAAAAATGCGGCCGCGGTTCTGCAGGATCAGTCCCTGGTTGATCGGGTGGAAACAGTCGACGTCTTTTTCCGGCAATATGCGGTCGAGCACATTCCAGTGATCGAGCTGCCCGGGCAGGGGCATCTGCACCAGGATGGCGTGGACCAGCGGATCGGCATTGGCCGCCTCGATGGCTGCGGATCACTTCCTCCGGCCGATGTGGTTTCAGGGAGCTTGACCAGCTTGGAGCGGATGCCCATTTTTTCGGCCAGCTTGCTCTTTGAGGTCACGTAGGCGCGCGAAGCGGGATCGTCTCCGGCCATGATCACGGTCAGGCCAGGCACCTTTCCGTGCTCCTCTTTCAGCTTCTGGATCTCGACGCCGAGCTCCGCCTGGATCTTTTCGGCCACCGGCTTGCCGTCCAAAATTGACATGTTTTCTCCTTTAATCGAGCAGGTGCGAGACCAGGCCGTCTTTCAGCTTGGGTTCGAACCAGGTCGATTTGGGCGGCATGATCTTGCCGGCGTCGGCCACGGCAAAGAGCTGCTCGATGGTGGTGGCGCTCAGGGAAAAGGCGACCTTGAATTTGCCGCTGTCCACCATTTTTTCCAGTTCGGCCGTACCGCGGATGCCGCCGACGAAGTCGATGCGCTTGTCGGTGCGCGGGTTTTTTATGCCCAGGACGGGGTCGAGAAGGTTGTTCTGCAGGATGGAGACGTCGAGCGCGGCCACGGCATCGGCCGCGGCAAAAGTTTCGGGTTTGGCCCGCAGCCGGTACCACTTGCCGTCTATATACAGGCAGAATTCATGCGGAGCGGACGGCACCTTCGCCCCCTCATCGTCGTATTCGAAGCGGCCGGCCAGGGCAGCGAAAAACTCGGCCTTGCACATGCCGTTCAGGTCCCTGACCAGGCGGTTGTAGGGCAGTATTTTCATCTGCTTGTGGGGAAATATGACGGCCAGAAAAAAATTGTATTCCTCGTCACCCGTGTGGGCGGGATTTTCGCTCTGGCGCTTGGCCTTGATCTTGGTGGCCGCGGCCGAACGGTGGTGGCCGTCAGCGACATAGAGGACATCGAGGCGGTGAAATTCCTTTTGCAGGGCAGCGATCAGTTCGTTGTCGTCGACCACAAAAAATATGTGGCGCACGCCGTCAAAGGTCGAAATATCAACATCCGCCTTCTTTTGCATTCCCCGATCGATCAGGCGGTCGATGCTCTCCCGTTGCTTGTAGGTCAGGAAGACCGGGCCGGTCTGGGCGTTCAGGGTTTCGATGTGGCGCTGGCGGTCCTTTTCCTTGTCCTCGCGGGTCAACTCATGCTTCTTGATCACGTCGTCCTGATAATCCTGGCAGGAAGCCCCGGCCACCAGGCCGATCTGCGTGTGCTCGCCCCAGATTTGCTTGTAAATGTAAAAACATTTTTTCTCGTCCTGGAGCAATATTTTTTCGCTGATGAAGCGGTCGAAGTTTTCCTTGCCCTTGGCGTAAACGGCGTCATCGTACAAATCGGTCCCGGGCGGCAGGTCGATCTCCGGTTTGCCGACATGCAGGAAAGAATAGGGATTGCCCGCGGCCAATTCCCTGGCCTCTTCGGAACTGAGGACATCGTAGGGCGGGGCGGCGATCTTTTCGGCCAGGTCCCGGTTCGGCCTCAATCCGCGGAAAGGTTCAATGCGTGCCATTTTTAGCCTCCTGATGGGATGAAACGCTATTGTATAGGATTGGGGCACTGACGTCAACAATAAGAAGTGATTAGTAATTAGTGATTCGTGATTGGTAAGGAAAAAGAAATTTAACGAAATTGACAGATTAGCTTTTCTTCACTAATCACTACTCACTACTCACTTTTCACTAATCACTGAGTTCAGTTAATTGATCCTGGGAGGCTGGTATTTCTTGTCCGGGTCCAGCTTGTGGACATAGGGACCGTTCCACAGGGAGAGGAATATCTCGTCCAGGACACGGGCCACTTGCGGAAGGCGCAGGACAACCTCGACGTTGCGCGACCGGAAAAAATAGTCATGGCCCCAATTGCTCGTCCCCACCCAGGAGAGGTCGTCGTCGACGCGCATGACCTTGGAGTGGATGACGCGGGCGTAGGGGATGAAGCCGCCGGGAAAAGGGGGGATGACGGCGAACTTGACCTCGATATTCGGCACCCGGGCCAATTCCCGCAGGCCTTCGACCTGGGGCGCACGCAGGTTCCAGTTCGATACCAGCATCCTGGACGCGCACGCCGCGACGGGCCGCCCGGCGCAACGCCTGGTCGATAGCGGTGAACTTCTCCCGGCTGCCTCCCCTTTCCAGGCTGTAGGAAAGCAGCTGCACGGTGACACGCCGGCGCGCGCCCCCGATCAAGGCGACCAGTTCGGCCAGGGCGTCCTTGACGCCGGGCGGATTGAACCGCGCCGGGCTGGCCACCAGGAACGCATCCACCCCGAAGCGCAGTGGGCGGCATGGCCGCCAGCTTCCGATAGGCGGCCTTGTCGCCGCCGCTGAATTGCCAATCGGCCCGGAAGATGCGCCGCAGGGCCAGGGCGAAAAGGGCGGAGCGGATGCGCAGGCCGGTCTCCTGGATATGGGCCAGCGAGCGCCAGTCGAAATTCTGGCTGCCGATGAAAACTTCACGGTCATCGACGATGAAATACTTGGCGTGCAGAACGCCGCCGGTCAGCTTTTTCCAGTCGAACAACCGGATCGTGATGTTCAAACGGCCGCGGAAACGCTGCAGCGTTTCCGGGTAAGTCGCGGCCATGGCCTTTTCACAGAGGATGCGGACCTTCACTCCGCGCCGGCCGGCGGCCAGTACGGCTTCGATCACCGCTTCAAGCGCTTCACCTTTTTTCGCGGAGAGGTAGAATTCGGCGAGTTCAATGGAATGCCGGGCGCCTTTTATCATCTCCAGCCAAACCTGGGTGGAATCGCGCGAAGCGGCACGCGAGATTTTCGCTCCCAAGCGGCACGCTGCCGACGACCTCGACGGCGGGCGCTGCGGCCGGCGCCGGCATGATCGCTGTCCCCATGCGCAAGCAGGGCTATGAACCGGGAGTGCCGGAAGTATTTTTTTTATCAGCCTTCATCATAGCCGCTCCGCTACAAGTTCCGAAACGGCCACGGGGCCACCCGGCCTGTTCTTGCCGCGGTAGCGCAGGAACCGGCCGTCGGTCTCGACGGTACCAGTAATCGCCGTGCCAGAAGATCGAGAGCAGGCCGCTCAAGGAAATGCGCAGCCGCACCGTTGCCGTATCCTTTCCCGCCAGGGGGATCTTTTCTTCGCCCTGGCGCGAGACGGTAAATTTTCCCATCTTCATCTCACCCGGGCCCTGGGTGCCGATGGAGAGAAATTTCATGCCACTGCCGCCGAAAACGGCGAACGGCTCCAGCCCCATCTGGAACAACTGGTTCCAGGCCAGGCCGCCGAGCTTGAATTTCTTTTCGACTTTGCGGCTGCCGGTCAAAGCCGATAAAACAACGGCATCGTCCCTGAGTTCGGCTTGCCATTCCATTTGTCGTCCGGGATCGCTGAAAGTCCAGGCCAGGGTGGAGCGGTCGGCCGCGGTCAGGAAGGTCTGGCGGACCGTGGCAGCGCCGGCGCGTCTGCTTTCCAGTTCGATGCGGGTTCCCGGCGCAGCCGGGGTGACGGCAAGGGTATGGATCACGGTGATTGCGCCCTCTACTTCGCGGTAGGTCAAGGTTTCGGCTGAAGCCAGGAGGGGCAGGGCCAGCAGCAGGACGCTGCAAAATTCCAGAAAAACAAGAGCATTCTTTTCTTTCATCGCCACTCCGCAGGGTAAAAATCCATTATATGCCTGCAAAAAAAATAAGACAAAAAAAAGGGGCCCCGCGTACGGGGCCCCTTCTCGTTGAGCAGGTACAGATTAATACATGCCGCCGCCCGGAGGCATGGCCGGCATAGCTTCCTTCTCTTCCTTGATCTCGCAAACCAGCCCCTGGGTGGTCAGCAGCAGTCCGGCCACCGAGGCCGAATTCTGCAGTGCGATGCGCACCACCTTGGTGGGATCGATGATCCCGGCCGCGATCATGTCGGTGAACTTTTCGTTCAGGGCGTCGAAGCCGTAGTTCTTGTTGCGCGAACTGCGGACCTTCTCCACGATGATCGAGCCTTCGAAGCCGGCATTGCTGACGATCTGCTTCAGGGGCATCTCCAGGGCCTTGGTCAGGATGTCGATGCCGAACTGCATATCGCCGCCGGGTTTCAATTTCTTCAGGTTCTGGGCAGCCTTCAGCAGGGCCACGCCGCCGCCGGGGACGATCCCCTCTTCGACGGCCGCCTTGGTGGCGTGCATGGCGTCCTCGACCCGGGCCTTCTTTTCCTTCATCTCGGTCTCGGTGGCCGCGCCGACCTTGATCACCGCCACGCCGCCCGACAGCTTGGCCAGGCGTTCCTGCAGCTTCTCGCGGTCGTAATCGGATGTGGTGTCTTCGATCTGGCGCTTGATCTGGCTGATGCGGCCCTTGATGTCCTCATCCTTGCCGCCGCCTTCCACGATGGTGGTGTTGTCCTTGTCCACCGTGATCTTCTTGGCCGAACCCAGCCAGTCCAGGGTGACCGATTCCAGCTTGACGCCGATCTCCTCGGAGATGACCTTGCCGCCGGTCAGAATGGCGATGTCTTCCAGCATGGCCTTGCGGCGGTCGCCGAAGCCCGGGGCCTTGACGGCCACCACGTTGAGCAGGCCGCGGATCTTGTTGTATACCAGCGTGGCCAGTGCCTCGCCTTCGATGTCCTCGGCCACGATCACCAGCGGCCGCCCGGCCTTGGCGATCTGCTCCAGCAGCGGCAGCATCTCGCGCAGGTTGGATATCTTCTTTTCGTTCAAGAGGATCAGGGGATTTTCCAATTCGCAGACCATCTTGTCCGAATCGGTCACGAAGTAGGCCGAAATGTAGCCGCGGTCGAACTGCATGCCTTCGACCATGTCCATGGTGGTGTCCAGAGACTTGGCCTCTTCCACGGTGATGACGCCGTCCTTGCCGACCTTGTCCATGGCCTCGGCGATGATCTCGCCGATTGAGATCTCGTTGTTGGCCGAAATGGAACCGACCTGGGCGATCATCTTGCCCGAGACTTTCTGGCTCATTTTCTTCAGATCGGCGACCACCTGCTGCACGCCGGCATCGATGCCTTTCTTGATCAGGGTCGGGTTGGCGCCGGCTGCGACCATTTTCAGGCCTTCGCTGTAAATGCTCTGGGCCAGCACGGTGGCCGTGGTGGTGCCGTCCCCGGCGATGTCCGAGGTCTTGGAAGCCACTTCCTTGACCATCTGCGCACCCATATTTTCCTGGGGATCCTTCAGATCGATTTCCTTGGCGACGGTCACGCCGTCCTTGGTGATGGTCGGTGAACCGAATTTCTTTTCCAGAATGATGTTGCGTCCACGGGGACCCAGCGTCGCCTTCACTGTATCGGCCAGCTGGTTGATCCCCTTGAGGATCGCCTTTCTGGCATCTTCACCCAAAATGATTTCTTTGGCCATTTTTTTTCTCCTTATAGAATTTAGCCTAAATTATGCTGCCGGCCGCTTACTTGACGACGGCCAGCAATTCTTCACGCTTGATTATCAAGTGCTTCTTCCCGCTGATCTTGATTTCCTGCCCGGCATATTTGCCGAACAAAACCTTGTCGCCCACTTTCAGCAGGTCCTTAAGTGGTTTTCCCTCTTTAAGTTCGTAGTCATAGCCCATAGCCTGGACAATGCCCATCATGGGTTTTTCTTTGGCCGTGTCAGGAATGACAAGTGAGCCCACTTTTTCCTCTTCTTCGATCGGTTCGACCAAAACTCGGTCATCCAAAGGTTGTAAATTCATATTTAACCTCCTAAATTTGAATTTATTTCGGTAAAAATAGTATAAAATAAAAATTCACACTTGTCAACCATTTAATATTTTAATTATCAAAATTATATGAGTGTCGTCTTATCAATATAAAAGTAGTCAGTAGTTAGTAGTTAGTAGTCAGTAGCAAGATTTTTTCAAGATCTAACATAAATTCAGCTTCGTCCAAGTGCTTTTCACTACTGACTACTGTCTACTGACTACTGTCTACTATCTTTTTTTTAGATCCTGCAATTTTCTTCCTCATCACTTGTCACTTGCAACTTGTTTCCACAGTTCGCTGAACTTCTTGCCGCATATCTAATGCCGTTCGCCGAGATCATTTGTCAGTTTGACACCATGCCCCGTTTCCTGTACATTGGCTCCATGCAACCATGGCCATATGCGTTTGGGAAAATTCCTGTTCCGTTTTCGCAGCTTCACCCCCCTGCCCCTGATCCTGCTGACCTTTCTTCTCTTCCGGCCCCTTTCCCCGGCCTGGACCTGGACCGCCGTCGGCCTGACCCTGGCCTTGCTGGGAGAGGGGATCCGCCTCCACAGCGTGGGCTACGCCGGCAGCGGCACCTCGGGACGCGAAAGCTACCTGAAGGCCGACAGCCTGAACACGACAGGGCTGTATTCGCTGACGCGCAACCCGCTTTACTGGGGAAACGGCCTGATATTCGCCGGCTTGCTGATCGTGTATGCCCAGCCGCTGGCCCTGGCGGTTTTTATGGTTTTTTTGTTCCTGCAATACCATTTCATCGTCCTGGCCGAGGAATCGTTCCTGCTCAAGCAATACGGGACGGATTATGAAGAGTACTGCCGCCGCGTCAGCCGCTGGCTGCCCCTGAGCCGCCCCTATGCGCCGCCCGGCCGTCGCTTCGATCTGAAAAAAGTGGTTTTCAAGGAAAATGATTCCTGCTTCAACCTGCTGCTGACGACCGTACTGATCCTGGCCTTCAAGGAAAAGATTTTTTTCGGCAGGGTGCTGCGACCGCTGCTTTATGCCGGCACGGCCCTATTACTTATCCTTATATATACTTTGATAAAAATCCTGAAAAAAAAGAATCCCGCCCGCCTGCGGCCTAAAAATTCCTGACGATCCTGTCGATCAGGGCCGAACTCGAGTCATCCCCGGCCAGGCTGAACAAAATCATTTTGCCGCCCCGGCCCTCGACTTCTTCGCGGCCCACTACCTCGCCGGGAGCGTAGTCGCCGCCCTTGACCAGGACATCGATCTTTCCCAGGGCCATGATCAGCTGCAATGGGGTGTCCTCGCTGAACGAAACCACGAAATCCACGCATTCCAGGGCGGCCAGGATCTCCATCCTTTCAGCGAGGGGGAATATCGGCCGCTTCTCCCCTTTCAGGCGCCGAACCGAGGCGTCGTCGTTGACGCCCACTACCAGCAGGTCGCCCTGCTCGCGGGCGAATTGCAGCAGCTCGACGTGGCCGGCATGGAGCAGGTCGAAGACGCCGTTGGTGAAAACGATCTTCGCATCAGGACGTTGTCCGAGCTCATCGCGCAGGGCGGGAGCGCTTTCACGAATCTTCATTTTTTACAAGGGCGATGTTTTCGGAAAATTCCCAGCGGTGGGGAATGCGGGCGATACCCACGTCACGGTGGCTGGAGGTGACGCGGAATGTGTATTGGAAGTGGTGGTAATCGAAAGGATAGCCGTCACGCTTGTGCACGGCGATGTCCAGGAAATACGTGCCGTTGACCAGGCCCAAAGCAGGCACAGTCAGCCGTACTTTGCCTTTGCCCAGGATCTTCCGGGCGCTGTAGTTTTCCAGCAGGGTGTTGGATCCGTAACAATTGATCCCTTCGCCGTTGAACACGCCGATGCCGAAGACGAAGTCGTTTTCGACGGAGCGGGCTTCCACGTCGAATTGGATGTCCAGGGGTTCGTCTGACTGGTATATGTATTTTTCCTGGCCCTTGCCGTCGAACATCTTTACGTTGCTGATCTCGATCTCGCGGCTTCCCCACCTGTTTTCCCTTCCCTGGCCGCTGAATTTCTCTTCCTCGCCATGCTGGGCCAGTGATTTCTTCTCGTCTTTCTTGCCGATGTATTCCAGGTAGGCGTCGACCACGCGCTTGGGGTAGCCGCGCATCTCGATTTTCCCTTTCTTCACCCAGATGACGTCGTCGCAGATCCTTTCTATCGTGGCCAGATCGTGGGAGACATAAATGATTGTTTTGCCGTGGCGGCGGAATTCGTTGATCTTGTCCAGGCACTTGGGGACGAAGGAAGCGTCGCCCACGGCCAGCACTTCGTCCACCAGCAGGATGTCGGGGTTGACATTGATGGCGATGGAAAACCCGAGGCGCATGAACATGCCCGACGAATAGCTCTTGACCGGGTTATCAATGAATTCCTCGAGCTCGGCAAAACGGACGATTTCCTCGTATTTTTCCTGGATCTGCTTGCGGGTCAGCCCCAGGATGACACCATTGATGAAGATGTTTTCGCGGCCCGAGATCTCGGGGTGAAAGCCGGCGCCCAGCTCGATCAGGGCCGAAATGCGGCCATTGGTGATCACCTCGCCGGCGGTGGGCTTGCTGATGCCGGCCAGGATCTTGAGCAGGGTGCTCTTGCCCGAGCCGTTCTCGCCGATGATGCCCAGGGTCCTTCCCGCCTCGAGGCTGAAGGAAACGCCGCGCAGGGCTTCGAAACGCTCGCCCGCCTGCAGGTCGCCAAACAGCGTCTTGTTGACCAAAGCGCTCTTGATGGTCAGGAACTTGTGGCTGTCGGCGTGCTTTTTGTAGAACTTGTAGACATCGCGTACCTGGACGGCTTCCATGTCAGACCTCTTCCACGTAGGTGTCGCGCAGCTTGTCGAACAGCAGGTAGCCCATGTAAAAAAACAGCAGCCCCACCAGGATGGTGACCGAAAAGCGTTTCCAGTGCGGCAGCGAGCCCATGAAGAAGGAATAGTGGTACGACTCGATGATGTGGGTCATGGGATTGAAGTTCAAGACGACTTGCAGTGCTCGCGGCACCGAGTCATAGGGGTAGATGATGGGGGTGGCGAAGAACCAGAGGGTGATCAGGTTGCTGAGGATGTCCTTGATATCCTTGAAATGCACGGTCAGCGCCGAGATCAGGAAGCACAGCCCCAGGGTGAAGATGTACTGGGCAATCATGCTGACGGGCAGGAACAGCACCCAGACGGAGAGGGGCTTGCCGAAGATCAGGAAGAAGGCGACCAGCACCGGCAAGCCGAGGATGAAGTGGACCATGTTGGTGGTCACCACCATGATGGGCAGCACCTCGATGGGGAACTTGATCTTCTTGATCAGCGCCCCCTGCACCATCAGCACGTTGGCCGATTCGAGCAGCGAGGAGGAGAACCAGGTCCAGGGCAGGATGCCGTTGAACAAAAAGAGGGCATACATCCACTTGTTGCCTTCGAAGCCGGGGGCGCGGGCGCCGCCGATGATGAAGCCGAACACCACCGTGTAGACCAGCATCAGCAGCAGCGGGTTGAACAGGCTCCAGAAGAAGCCGAGCACGGTGCCGCGGTAGCGCGCCTTCAGTTCGCGCGAGACCAGGATCAGGATCAGTTCGCGGTGGCGGAGTATTTCCTTCAGTTTTTCTATCATATTGTTTCCGAGGGGCTATTATACCGCAAAAAGCGCCCCTGCCAAAGTGTTTCCAAGATAATTAATTTTCCAAGCGCAGCAACTTGAAAAAAATGAACTCGGACAGTTGAATAAATATATTATAATCGTTACTATTATTGACAAAGGAAAAGTTGCGGGGGGGGATCGGACAATGGCGTCAAAGGGTCCGAATAAAATCGAAACGCGCCTGATCGAGGAAAACCTGCGCCTCGAGCGGGAGAATGCCCGCCTGCAGCGCGCCGTCGAGGAGTTGGGCACCCTCAACGAGATCGCCACGGCCATCAACTCGGCCATGGCCCTGGATAAGATCCTCGACCTGATCACCCAGCGCTGCGTGCACCACCTGGGCGCCGAGCAGGGGGCGGTGCTGCTCCTTAAGGAGTTCAAGCCTGAGAAACCGTTCCAGACCCTGTGCCGCGCCGGCGACACCAGCCACCAGCGCCTCCCCTTCCGCCTCGACGACCAGCTGGCCGGCTGGATGCTGAAGTATCGCTCCCCTTTGCTGATCAATGACATGGGCAGCGACCGCCGTTTCGCGACCGGAGGAAGCGATTTGTTTTCCGTACGCTCGCTGCTTTGCGCACCCATGGTCTGCAAAGGCAGGATGACCGGCCTGCTCGTCGTTTTCAACAAGAAAACCGCGACAGGATTCAGCGCCGATGACCAGCGGCTGCTGGCCATCATTGCCAGCGAATCGGCCCAGGTCATCGAGAACGCCCGCCTGGCCGAAAAGGAAAAGACGCTGCTGCACATGCAGGAAGAGCTGCGCCTGGCCTATGAGATCCAGTACAACCTCCTGCCCGGCGAACCTCCGCGCCTGGCCGGTTATGACATCGCCGGCAAGAGCATCCCGGCCAAGGAGGTCGGCGGTGACTATTTCGACTTCCTGACCGTTGGCGAAAACAATTTGGCTTTCTGCCTGGGTGACGTCTCGGGCAAAGGGCTGCCGGCGGCCCTGCTCATGGCCAACCTGCAGGCGGCCGTGCGCAGCCAGGCCATGGCCGGCACCTCGCTGACCTCCTGCCTGGAGCGCGCCAACGCCCTGCTTTTTCGCAATACCAGCCCGGAAAAATTCGCTACCCTGTTCTTCGGCTCCCTGGACACGGCCGGCCATGTCCTCCATTACTGCAACGCCGGCCACAACCATCCGTTCCTGATCGGAAAAGAAACTGAACCATTGCGCCTGAGTGCGGGAGGTTTGGCCTTGGGATGTTTCGATTCGTTCCCCTTTGAAGAAAGCCAGGTGCCGATGAATCCCGGCAACTGGTTGGTCGTGTTCTCTGACGGCATCAGCGAGGCCGTCAACGAAACCGGCGAAGAATTCGGCGAAGCCAGATTAGGTGAGCTGGCCACCGCCAACCGCGACGGCTCGGCCGCCGAACTGATCGAAAAGATCTTGCAAAGCGTGGGCGCCCATGCCGGCGACCGGCCGCAGATGGACGACATGACCCTGGTGGTGCTCAAGAGAGAAGCATGATCGGAAAAACCATCGGCCATTACCGAGTCCTGGAAAAAATAGGCAGCGGGGGCCTGCCCTCGCTGCCTAGAGTCAAACCATGATCGGGAAGTTGATTTCTCACTATATCATCGCTGATAAAATCGGCCGCGGCGGAATGGGCGAGATCTATCTGGCCGAGGACGCCAAACTGGAACGCCAGGTGGCGCTGAAATTCCTGCCGCGGCACCTGACCGAGGACCGGGAGGCCCGGACGCGTTTTGAACGCGAGGCCAAAGCCGCAGCGGCTTTAAACCACCCCAACATCGTCACTGTTTACGAGATCGGCGAGCACGAGGGGCAGGTCTTCATGGCCATGGAATATATCGAGGGTAAGACATTAAAGGAAATAATTGATGTAGGGGCACGGCGTGCCGTGCCCACTTGCGGTGACCTGTCCCTACCCATCGCCCCTGGCCCCTTGCCTCTAGCTCAAGTTCTCGAAATAGCCACCCAGATCGCCTCCGGCCTGGCCGCCGCCCACGCCAAGGGCATCGTCCACCGCGACATCAAGCCGCAGAACATTCTTGTCGACAAGGACAATCATGTAAAAATATTGGATTTCGGGCTGGCCAAGCTCCAGGGTGCCAGCCGTTTGACCCAGGAGGCCTTCGCCATGGGCACGGTATACTATATGTCACCGGAGCAGGGGCAGGGCAAGGACGTGGATCAGCGCACCGATATCTGGTCTTTCGGAGTGGTGTTGTACGAGATGCTCAGCGGGGAGTTGCCTTTCCGCGGCGAGTACGACCAGGCGGTCATTTATGCCATTTTGAACGAAGCTACGCCTCCCCTTGGAGCCGTGATCATCCCTGACGGCTCCGGGATGGAAAACATAATCCGGCGCTGCCTGGCCAAAAAGCGCCAGGATCGATACCCTTCGGCCGAAGCTCTGGCCGCGGCCCTGCGGGATTCGGCAGGCCCAGTGGCAGCCGCCATACCGGAAAAAGCCACGAAACACAAATTGTCCCGGCCCACTTTTCTGACTGCGTTTTCCCTTCTGCTGCTGTCCGGACTGCTGGGCTTCCTGGCGTTGAACCCGGGGGCGCGCGCCGCGCTGGGGCGGACACTTGGATTGAGCGGCATCCCGCAAGCCAGGCACATCGCCGTGCTGCCTTTTGTCGCCGGCAGCGATGCGGAAAGCAAGGCCCTTGGCGACGGATTCACCGCCGTCACCGCCGACAAGCTGACCCGGCTTGAAAAATTCCACGATTCCCTCTGGACCATCCCTGCCGGCGAATCGTTCCGAAACCGCGGCCGACCTCGACGCGCGCTGCAGCGCCTCTGGGGCTGCAACCTGTTTATTTCCGGCGACCTGCAAACGGAAGGGAATTCCCTGCGCCTGCGGCTGGAACTTCTGCATGCCGCGTCCGGCAGGCGGCTGGACCAGGTCGAGCTTCAGGGAAACATGGCCAACCTTTCACTTTTTCAGGACGGGATCATTTCCAAGATCCTCCGACTCCTCGAGCTCCCCGAAGTGCCATCCACTGCGGCAGCCATCAACGCGGGAGGGACATCCCTGCCCGGCGCTTACAATCTTTTTCTAAAGGGAGAGGGCATGATCGAGGCCAACGAGACGGCACCCGGCATCGAAAGAGGGATCGTTTTGCTGGAAAGGGCCCTGCGGCAGGATGAAGGATACGACCAAGCGCGGCTGGCGTTGTTTGAAGGCCTCATTGCCAGGTACATGCAAAGCCGCGATCCGGATTGGCTGCAGAAGGCCCTGGGGCAGGGGCGCCTGGCCAGGGACGCCGCAGGCGCGGGACCGGGGGTTCAGCTGGCCTGGGCCCTGCTGATGAAGGAGAGCGGTCAGAAAGCCGAAGCGGTTGCAGCCTTTGAGCGAGCCCTGCAACTGGATGAACGATGCTATGAAGCCTGCATCGGCCTGGCCAACTGCCTTATGTCTGCAGGCAAGAGCGGCGAAGCCGAAACCCTTTACAAACGGGCCGTTCGCCTTCGCCCCGGCTATGCGCCGGCATATGACCACATCGCCTTTTTCTACCATGTGAACGGCCGCGTCGACGAGGCCCTGGTCAATTATCAGCGGCTGACCGAACTGGCGCCGGGAAACTACAGCGGCTTAAACAACATGGGCAGCATGTACCTGATCAGGGGCGACAAGGCTTCCGCCAGAAAAATGTTCGGGAAATCCAATGCCATCCAACCCAACTCTTTCGCCCAATCCAACCTGGCCACCATCCATTTCTATTCAGGCGAGTATCAAAAAGCGCTGCCTCTATTCCGGGAAGCAGCCGAGAAAAGCGGTGACTATTGGCTTTGGGGGAATTTGGCCGACACCTACCGGCAGCTTCCCGAATGGGAGCACAAGGCGAACGTTGCCTATCAAAAGGCCATCGCCCAGGCGGAGGCCCTCCTGGCCTCCACTCCCCAGGACTTTAATCTCATCTCGTGCCTGGCCATGTATTACGCCCATACCGGCGACAAGTTCAAGGCCCTGGACGCCATTGCCCGGGCCCGGACCCTCGCGCCGACCGACCTGGAGACGATCCGCCGCGAGGCCCTGGTCAACGAAGCGGTCCGGGAGCGTTCACGGGCCCTGGCCGCCTTGCGCGAATACCGCGAGCGGCTGGGCAGCCTGGAAGAGATCGAAAAGGAGCCCGACCTGGCCGCGCTGCGCCGCGACCCGGCTTACAATGAAATGCTTGGCAAGCGGCAGTAAAATTATTGGGCCCGGTTACGCCGGCCGCTGCGGCAGAGTGATCCCGGAGTATTTTATGAGCGTTTCGGCAATGGCCGCAAAAGCCATTTTAATTCAATCCAGCGTACACAGGCCCGGGCCTTCGTGAGCCGGGCAAGGGGAGGATAAAATGAATAAAATCACTGTTGTCATCGTGACGGCTTGCGTACTGTTCAGCCTGTCTCTCCAACTGCCGGCACCACCAGAAGTATACGAGATCAATATCGATGTGAAGGATGTGAACGGAGCAAGAACAATCGATATGGGCGAAAATTACGCGTGCGTCGTTCCGCCGGGAGCCACCATCAAATGGATATGCGAATTTGATTTTTTACTTGAATTCCAGGCAGACGCTCCGTTTGATCCATACCTGTCCGATGAAGCCCAGGCACCCAACAAAAAGATGATCAAGAAAAAAGCCAGGAGCGATGCCAAACACAACCAACTTTACAAGTACACGGTCTTCGTCGTCGACGGCGGAAACAATAACAAACCACTGATGCTCGACCCGATCATCGTCGTCATCCCGCCGCGAGGGGAAAGATAAGCCGATCCCCAACCCCCTCACCCCAGGTTCATCAGGCCAGCAATCCCTGATCACTCATTCCCGGCGAATATTTTTTCCATTTCCGGGTTGTATACTCCCTTGCTCCTGAAAATGACCAGCGGTTTTTCATCCCGGCATGCCTTGGCAGTCTTTTGCAGCTGGACCAGGAAGCGGTCGGCAGGAGATTCGCCAAAGGGTTGGACCGACCGCATCCGGGCCGGATAAAGGCCGTTCGCCCGGGCGGTTGCCAACAATTCCTCCTGCCGGGCAAAGGGGAAGATCAGGCAAAGCTTCCCGCGCGGGGCCAGGATGGCGCTGCATCCGGCAAGCAGGCCGGCAAGGGTGAGGGCGACCTCAAAACGGGCCAGGCGGATGGTCGGATCGGGGCTGAGCCGGCCCTGGCCGGCCTTAAAAAAAGGCGGGTTGCAAAAAACGGTCTGCACGTTGGCGATGCCTGGGTGAATGCGGTTGAAATCGCCGCGGATAACATGGAAGCGCCCGTTCATGCCGTTGGCCGCCGCATTGTCGACAGCCAGCCGGTACAGCGATTCCTGGAACTCGATGCCGGTCACAGCCGGGAATTTCTTCTGCTGCAGGGCCAGCAGGGCAATCACGCCCGCGCCGCAGCCGACCTCCAGGGCCGGAGACCGGGAAGCGGGCAGGAAATCGGCCAGTATGGGCGAATCCACGGCGAAGCGATAGCCATTCTTCAGCTGCTTGATGATCACTTTGCCGTGATAAAAAGTATCGGTGGTGGTCAGAGGTTCAGCCATGGGTCAGTAGCGAATGTAAAAAGGAAATCGGTATACGATTTACGGTGCAAGGCGGAAGGAAGAAATTATAAATTCCAAATTCCAAGCAGCAAATACCAAATAAGCACCAAGTTCCAATGATCAAATAACCCAAAAAAAGAAAAAATAATGCGATAGCGCCTTTGTTTTGGACATGGGGATTTGGAACTTGGAATTTAATTGGAATTTGGAATTTGTTATCTGGAATTTTATTCATACGGTTCCCTATTTCTAACCGTACACCTTCTACCGTTCACCTTCAACCGGGTCCTGTTTTAGATACTCCCTCACCAGGTTCAGCGCGCAATGAATGCTGCGAGTCTTGACGATCTCGCGGCTGCCGGAAAAGAGCTGGCGGATGCCCTTGTCGAAATTCTCGGCGCTGAGATGAATGTGGACCAGGCCAACGGGCTTGCCCGCGGTCTCACCGCCGGGGCCGGCGATGCCGGTGATGGCCAGGCCGATATCGGCATGGCACAGGCGGCGGACACCCGCGGCCATCTCTTTTGCCGTGACAGCGGATACGGCGCCGTATTTTTTCAATGTCTCCTCGCTAACTCCCAAGACTGCGCGTTTCACACTGTTGGCATAGGCGATCACTCCGCCCAGGAAAACCTCGGAGCTGCCGGCCACGTTGGTGATCTGGTGGCCCAGGCCGCCGCCGCTGCAGCTCTCGGCCGCGGCCAGGGTGAGCTGGCGCTGTTTCAATTCCTCGACAATGGCCTCGGGCAGCGATATGTCTTTTTCCGCATAAATGAAATCCTTCAGGCTTTCCCGCACCTTGTCGGCCAATTCATCGGTCAGGCGCCGGGCTTCGTCCACGGAATTCTTGGAACGGCCCAGGAAATGGAGCTCGATCACACCCGGAGAGGCCAGGATGGTGGTGACCGGGTTGCGGTACTTGCGATAGATGGCGGAGCAGCGGGCGTCGGTTTCCGATTCGCTGATGCCGGTCAATTTAAAGGTGCGGGCATAGATATGGTAATTGGCGTCGGGAGCGAAATATTTTTCAAAGACGCTTTCGAAAATCGGGATCATTTCGTTGGGCGGACCGGGGAGCAGCAGCACCTTGCAATTGCCGTCGTCGACATACAGACCGGGCGCCGTGCCGGCCGGGTTGGCAAGCACCTCGGCGCCCTCGATGACGAATGCCTGGCGGGCATTGATCTCGGGCATGGTGATGCCGCGGCGGTGGAAGATCTTTTCCAGGTCGGCCACGATCTCTTCCCGGAAGACCAGGTTTTTTTTCAGGGCCGTGGCCACGGCTTCGCGGGTGATGTCGTCCTCGGTCGGACCCAGGCCGCCGCTGAGGATCACCAGCTGGGCGCGCTGGCAGGCCTTCTTGACGATCCAGGCCAGGTTGTCCATGTGGTCGCCCACCACCACTTTCATGTCCATCAGGATGCCTTTCTCTCGCAGGCGCCTGGCCACGTAGAGGGAATTGGTATCGACACGATCGAGATCGAGCAGTTCACTCCCAACGGCGATGAATATGGCTCTCATATTTTACCTTCTGGCCCTTATAGCTGAAAAGCAGGAGACTGTCAACAAAGCGTCTGAGTGGAGTTCGAGGTTCGAAGTCCGATGTTCGATGTTGAAGACAAGAGAAAAATGATGAATAGCAATTTTTCGTAATTGGCCTGCTGGGCATTGAGGAAAAAATCTGTACATTTTTATTGCGTTTTAACCTCGAACTTCAACCTCGAACTTCGAACTACTTTTTAGGCCTGCTTATTATTTTTCCTGGAACCTCTTCTCCAGCTCGGCGCAGCGCGTGTCGATCATTTTCTGGATATCGGCCACGTCGCTTTCTTTCAGGTGCTTGAAGCGGCCCTGGAGCTTCAGGTATTCCAGCACCGGCTTGCGGTTCGGTGTTTTCATCGTCTGGATGTATTTGCCGCCGTCCACTTCGTAGAGCGGGAATACGCCGGTCTGCACGGCCAGGCGCGCCAGCTTGACCGTGTCCTCGGGACGCGCCTTCCAGCCAGGGGGGCAGGGCGAGATGATGTGGATGAACTTGAAGCCGCGGATATCCTTGGCCTTGACCAGTTTTTTGAACAGGTCTTCCGGATAGGCGACCGAGGCCGTGGCCTGGTAGGGCACCTTGTGGGCGGCCACGATGTCGTCAATGCTTTTTTTCGCTTCTTTCTTGAAATGCTTCACCGGCGTGGTGGTGGTCCAGGCGCCGTAGGGGGTGGCCCCGCTGCGCTGGATGCCGGTGTTCATGTAGGCTTCGTTGTCGTAGCAGAAGTAAAAAATATCGTCGTTGCGCTCGGCGGCCCCGGAGAGGGCCTGCAGGCCGATGTCGAACGTGCCGCCGTCGCCGGCCCAGCCGCAGATGGTGGTCTTGCTTTTTCCCAGCGCGTCCATGGCCGCCTTGATGCCGGCCGCGGTGGCCGCGGTGGCTTCGAAAGCCATGTGCAGCAGGGGCACTTCCAGGCAGGAATAAGGGAAGGGGCCGTCGATCACGGTCCAGCAGCAGGCGGGGAAGGTGAACATCGTATCCTGTCCCAGGGCCTTCAGGGTGACACGCATGGCGATGCCGGCCCCGCAGCCCTGGCAGGCCAGGTGGCCCGGGCTCATGAGTTCTTCAAGCGGTAACGTCGGTTTCATTTTTTCACCTCCACCCAGTACAGTTCGGAATCGGGTTGTTTCATTTTTTCCACCTTGGTCACGATGTCGGAAATGGTTTCGGGGAAGATGTCGCGTCCGCCCAGGCCGGCGATGAAATTGAACACCGGCACCTGGGAATGTCCGTACAGGGCCGACTTCACTTCCTGGGCCCATATGCCGTGATAGCCGTAGGATATGTTGCGGTCGATGATGATTATTTTTTTGGCATTTTTCAACTGGGCACGCACATCGGCGAAGGGGAAGGGGCGCAGGACCCGCATGCGCAGGTTGCCCACTTTCTTGCCCTGGGCGCGCAGCTGGTCGACGGTGAAACGGGCCGTGGAAGCGGCGGTCCCCGAAGTGACCAGCACGATCTCGGCGTCTTCCACCAAGTAGGGATCGACGGTGTCGTAGCGGCGGCCGAAGGCTTTCTCGAACACATCGGCCTCCTTCTTGATCTCCACCAGGGCCTGGTCCATGGCCTCGTGCATCTTGAGGCGGAATTCCATGTACCAGTCCGGTGTGGTCAGGCCGCCGTAGGTGTGGGGATTCTTCACGTCCAGCTTGTATTTGTAGTCGAAGGGCGGCAGGTATTTGTCCACCAGCGCCTGGTCGGGAAGATCGACGATCTCATAGGTATGGGACAGGGAAAAGGCGTCGAGGACGATCATGATCGGCATCAAAACCTTTTCGGCCACCTTGTAGGCCATGATCACGCTGTCGAGCACTTCCTGATTGGACTGGCAGTAGATCTGCATCCAACCGGTATCGCGCTGGGAAAGCGAATCGTTCTGGTCGGTCCAGATGGTCCAGGGCGGCGCCATGGCGCGGTTGATGTCGGCCATGACGATCGGCAGGCGCGCCCCGGCCGCCCAGTGCAGCAACTCGTGCATCAGGGCCAGCCCCTGGGCCGAAGTGGCGGTGAAGGCGCGGGCGCCTGCTGACGAAGCGCCGATGCAGGCGGCCATGGCCGAGTGTTCCGATTCGACCTTGATGAATTCCGCCTTCAGCTTCTGGTCGGCCACGATCTCGGAAAGCAGTTCGACGACCTGGGTCTGCGGAGTGATGGGATAAGCGGCGATGACCTGGACGCGGGCCAAGGTCGCCCCGTGGGAGATGGCGTGGTTGCCCATCATTACTTTTTTCATTTGCCCTCCTTGATCATTTCGATGCACTTCTTGGGGCATTCCTCGGCACAGATGCCGCAGCCCTTGCAAAAATCCAGGTTGATCACCGGATTGTCGTCGACCCAGTCGATGGCGGCGTCAGGGCAGAATTTCCAGCATATCGTGCATTGAATGCATTTGCTCAAGTCAATGACCGGCTTCAGGTTGCGCCAGGAGCCCGTGGGATTGGCGGCCATGGAGCGCAGGCTCATGACCATGGGCGGCAGTTCATCCAGTGTTTTGAAATCAATTTTCTTTCTTTCCTTGGCCATGTCACACTCCTTGGACCGAATCGTAGGCTTCTTTGGCCGCGGCCGCGTTGGCATCGGGGTTGACCGGGACGCCGTCACGCACGGCCTGCATGATCGATTCCAGCTTGACGAAATCGAAGATGCGCGGCACGGCTCCCAGGATGGCGGTGTTGACGATGGGCGCCGCCTTGGAGCCGAGCTTATTTTTGATGGCGATCTCATTGGCGTCAATGGTGAAGACGCGGAAATCCTTGCCCAGGTGCTGGAATTCCTTGGGCTGATGGGCGGTGTTGATCAGAATAAAGGCCCCTTTTTTCAACCCCTCGGTCACGTCGATGGCATCGATCAGCGACGGATCGACCACAATGATGTGGTCGGGGGCGATGATCTTGGAGCGGATGAAGATCGGCCGGTCGTCAATGCGGATAAAGGCGAAAACCGGCGCGCCGCGGCGCTCCACCCCGAACTGGGGAAAGGCCTGAACGTATTTGTCTTCCTTGGAAACGGCATCGGCCAGGATTTTGGAAGCGATGACCGTGCCCTGGCCGCCGCGGCCGTGGAACCTGATTTCTATCATGGTGTCCTCCTAAAAATTGATTTCTACAATGCGATGCGAATGGCAATTGATGTTCACCGCCACCGGGAAGGAGGCGATGTGGCATGGGTGGCTGACAATGTGCACAGCCAGGGAAGTGGTGCGGCCGCCCATTCCCATAGGCCCGATGCCCAGCTTGTTGATGCGCTCCAGTATGCGTTTTTCCATTTCGGCGTAGACCGGTTCGGCGTGCGGAGAGCCCACCGGCTTGCGCAGCAGGGCTTTTTTGGCCAGCAGGGCCGAAGTATCGAAATTGCCGCCGATGCCGACGCCGACCACGGTGGGCGGGCAGGGATTGGGGCCGGCCTTGGAAACCGTTTCCACAACGAAATCCTCGATGCCCTTGGCCCCGGCCGAAGGCGGCATCATCTTCAGGGCGCTCATGTTTTCCGAACCGCCGCCCTTGGCCATGAAGGTGATTTTAAAAACATCCCCGGGCACGATCTCCCAGTGGATGAATACCGGTGTGTTGTCGCCGGTATTCTTGCGAGTGAGCGGGTCGCAAACCGATTTGCGCAGGTAACCTTCGCCGTAGCCTTCCCTGGTACCCTGGCTGATGGCGTCGCGCAGGCTCTTGAATTCGCCGTATTCGAGCTGTACCGCCTCGCCCATCTCCACGAAAAAAACGGCCAGGCCGGTATCCTGGCACATGGCCAGTTTATCGACTGCGGCGATGTCGGCGTTCTGCAGGATCTGCTTGAGGATCACCTGGCCGGCCGGCGCCTCCTCGGCGGGAAGACAATTCTGCACCAGATTCTTTAAATCCGGGTCGATGATGAAATTGGCGTCCTGAACGGCCTGTTTGATCTTCTCTTTCACTTCGGAAAGGTTTACATTTTTCATTTTTCCCTCATGAAATTAAATTCAAAGCAGTAATTTGTACTGTATATTCTTTTCGACCATTAGTCAAGGGTGTTTTCAATTTTAAAACTCCAGGCGCCGGTCCCTAAAAACATGCAAAACAAGAACGGGGCTGGCCGGAGCGCCGCTTACTTCACCGCCTCCACGGCTTTCTTGACCGCGTCCTCCAGCAGCTTGATATCGGGCTTCCTGATGAAATTCTTTTCCATCAGCAGGCCCATGGCGTCGCGCGCTTCCTTGATGTCGGCCATGGTCTTCTTGAAGACCTCGTCCCAGGTCTTCTGGATGCGGGCCACGCCGTTCTTGACGGCCTCGACCGCCACATCGGCCGCCTCGTGGGCGAAGACCTCGGTCTCGTCCATGGTGGGCATGATGCGGTCGGGGTTGATGCCGCCGTGCTTCTGGGCGAAGTTGGCCATGGAATTGGCGGCGGCGATGGCCATCTCGTCGGTGATCTTTTTCGCCCGCACCACCAGCGCCCCCTTGAGGATGCCCGGAAAGCCCAGCGAGTTGTTCACCTGGTTGGGGAAGTCACCGCGCCCGGTGGCCACGATGTAGGCGCCCGCTTCCTTGGCCGCGTAGGGGTAAATCTCGGGCACCGGGTTGGCGCAGGCGAAGACGATGGCTTTGGCGGCCATCTTCTTGATCCATTCGGGCTTGATCGTGTCGGGGCCGGGCTTGCTCAGGGCGATAAGCACGTCGGCGCCGGTTATGGCCTTTTCCATATCGGCAACGCGGCCGGGATTGGTCTTCTGGCAGAGTTCCCATTTGCGGTAAAAGGCCGGATCGGCCTTGATGTCATCGCGGCCCAGGTGCAGGGTGCCGGTAGTATCGAACATGATCATCTTGGATGGATCGCCACCGGCCTGGATGATCAGCCGGGCAATGGTGGTGTTGGACGCGCCGGCGCCGTAAAAAACGATGCGGGCATTGGCCAGTTCCTTGCCGGCGACGCGCAGGGCGTTGATCAGACCGGCCAGGGTCACCGATCCCGTGCCCTGGGCGTCGTCGTGCCAAACCGGGATGTTGCAGGCCTCACGCAACGTGTCCAGGACCTTATAGCAATTGGGCTGGGAGATATCCTCCAGGTTGACCGCCCCGAAACTGGGTTCGGCCATCTTGACAAAATCGATGATCTTGTCGGGATCGTGCTTGCCCTTTTCGTTGTAACTGTTGACGCACAGGGCCACGCCGTCGACGCCGCCGAGATATTTCATCAAAAAGGCCTTGCCTTCCATGACGCCCAGGCCGCCGGAAGGGGTGCAGTCGCCGTCGCCCAGCACGCGGGTCGAATCGGAAACCACGGCCACCAGGTTGCCGCGGTTGGACAGGTCGAACGACGTGTCGTTGTTGTCACGGATGGTGGTCGAAACCTTGGAAACACCGGGCGTGTACCAGACGTTGAACCAGTTGAACCCGTAGACGCCGGCCTTGGGCATGGTGGCGATCTTGCCGCCGTAGAATTTGTGGCTGGTATAGGCCAATTCTTTCAAAAAAACGGTCTTGGCCTTGGCCAGCTGTTCCGGGGTGAAATCGTCGGGAAACAACTCGTTCAGGTTGGACAATCCCAGATCGGGTTTCTTCATCGTAAACCTCCTTCATGTTGTTAACAATAAAACTATTCCTTCGCCAAAAATAAACTTTAAAGAGTTTGATTTAAATAGTCAAGAATTAAAATAATTTTTGTTTTCGGCACGGGGTGGAAATCATTCGCCGCCCCAGCGCACGAAACCGTCGCGGGCCAGCATGGCGAAAAACTTTGCCAGGCGCGGCTCGGCCGGCTCGATCCTGACCGCGAACGCTTGCTTCAGGACGGCGCCGATCTGCAGGATGGTGCGCTGGCCGTCGGCTTCGAGCCAGGCGGCGGAACCCAGGTCATCGAGATGGATATGAAAATCCTGTTTGCGGCCCAGCCAGCCGATGATCTTTTTCAGGAGTTTGTTTTTGGTTTTTTCCTTGATCAAAAAAACCTTGCCGTTCGCATCACGGTCCCAGGGGCAGTTCTGAACCGGAACATATTCCAGGATGTTGTCTTTGTTTTGCATATGAAATGTAAGGGCGACCGTCCGGTCGCCCCTACCCTGTTTCGTTTTTCTTCTTACATGACCGCCGGCGCCGCCGGTTCGTCGGGATCACCGGCATTGGCCAGGGGCAGCTTGACCAGCAGGTATCCCAGGGCCAGGAAGATCGCCACGCTGATCAGGTAAGTGGGCTGATTGATGTTGAAAAGCTTTTCGGCCAGGTTGGGAACGCGGCCATCGTTGAAAAAGGCGATGGCGGCGAATACCAGGCCGATCAGAGCTTCTCCGGCGATCAACCCCGAAGCCAGCAGCACGCCGCGGTTGTCGATGCGCGATTTCTGGTTGTCGTTGTACTTGCGGCGGGCGATCATCGTGTCCACCACCCAGCGGATGAGGCCGCCCACGAAGATCGCGGCCACGGTCTCGAACGAGAGGTACATGCCCACGCAGACCAGCATGGGGCTCTTGACCTGGACCAGGATGAAAGCGACGGCCATGAGAATGCCGACCACGATCAACGGCCAGACCATCTCGCCGCCGACAATGCCTTGCGAAAGCTTGGCCATCAACCCGGCCTGGGGAGCGGCCAGCACTTCGCCGCCGAAGCCGCCCTTGTAGCCTTTCAGGGCGGCCATTTTCAGGTCACCGGCGTTGAGGATGAACAGCGGGATCCACATCACCAAAGCGGAGATGATCACGCCGATCAGGTCGCCGACCTGCATCTTCCAGGGGGTGCCGCCCAGGATGTGGCCGACCTTCAGGTCCTGGAGCATTTCGCCGGCCACGGCTGCCGCCACGCAGATCACGCCGGCCACGGCCAGGACGGCCGTCACGCCGGGAATGCCCTTGGCGCCCAGGATGACCATCAGGATGGCGGCGATCACCAGGGTGGAGAGGGTCAGGCCGGATATGGGGTTGTTGGAAGAACCGATCAGGCCGACCAGGTAACCCGAGACGGCGGCAAAGAAAAAGCCGGCCACGAGCATGACCAGCGCCGCCACCAGGGCGGGGACGAAGTTGGTCTGGTTGAAACCCATGAACCACCAGTAGACGATAAAGGTGACCAACGACATGCCGATCAAACCGGCAAAGACGATCTTGATGTTGATGTCCTTGTCGGTGCGGAGCGTGGCCTGTTTGCTGGTGGCCGCTTTCTTGACGTCGTCGACCGAGCGGCGGATGCCGCCGATCAGGCTCTTGCGCATCCTGAAAAGCGTATAGGCCGCGCTCATCAACATGCCGCCGATGGCCACGGTCTTGACGATGTTCTGGAAAATGGCGTTGGACACGTCGGCCCAGCTCAACAGCCCGGCCGCCACGGAGGGGGCATACTGGGGGGCGAGCAGCAGGGTCAGCAGCGGCACGAACAGTCCCCAGGACAGGACGCCGCCGGCAAAGTTCAACGAGGCCAGGCGCGGACCGATGATGTAGCCCACGCCGAGGAAAGCGGGGCTGAGCGAGGGCGTTTTGTAAAGGAAGCCGCCGCCGGTGGCCACTCCCTTGAAATTCTCGCCGAGCCCGGTGCGCGGAATCACTTTGGCGGCGAAGGCGACGAATTTCTGCCACTGCGCGGCCAGCAGGTTGAATCCCTTGAGCAGTTCGATGAAACCGCCGATACCCATGGCATAGAACAGGTACTTGGCTCCGGTAGAGCCGCCGCGTCCCGCCTTGTGAATTTCAGAGGCCGCCACCGATTCGGGGAACTTCAGTTCCGGGTCCTCGACCATGACCCGGCGCAGCAGGGTGACGAAGAGGATACCCACGATGCCGCCGACCATCATGATGACGGTGGACTTCAGGTAGCCGCCGAAGCTGCCGAAGAATTCCGGGCTCCAGACACCGGCGATCAGGAAGGCCGGCAGGGTGAAAATGGCGCCGGCGGCCACCGATTCGCCGATGGAGCCGACGGTACGGGTGAAATTCTCCTCGATGATGTTGTTATCTTTGAACAGCCGCAGCAGGGCCATGCCCAGGACCGCGGCCGGGTAGGTGGCGGCGATGGTCATGCCGGCCTTCAAACCCAGGTAGGCGTTGGCCGCTCCCAGCAGGACCGCCAGGAACAAGCCGATCAGCAGGGCGCGGAGGGTGAATTCCTTCAGGTTCGTTTCAGCGGAAACATACGGTTTGAACTCATTGCTCATGGATATCTCCTCTTGAAATATTTGAAAAGACATTATACCGACTGGAAATCAAAAAAGTCAACTGCATCTTTTACACCCGGCCGCGGAGCATGATGACCTGCAGGTCCATGACATTGGTACCGGTTGGGCCGGTTTTCAGGTGGTGGCGGCCGCCGCTCAGGCGGTCCAATTCAGCAAAAAAGGAATAGGAATCATTGTTGTCCAGGAAAGCCGCGGCGTCGAGGCCGAGCTTGGCGGCTTTGGTCACGGTGGCGCCGTCCACTACAGCGCCGGCGGCGTCGGTCGGACCGTCGATGCCGTCGGTCCCGGCGCTCAGCAGTTCGATTCCCTCCCGGCCGGCCGCTGCCAGGGCGAAAGCCAGGGCCAGCTCCTGGTTACGGCCGCCGCAACCGTTTCCGCGCACGCTCACCGTGGTTTCGCCGCCGCAAAGCAGGCAGAATTTTTTGCCCGGGGCCAGCCCGGACTGGATGCGCACGGCCTCGGCGGCCAGGAAAGAGGCCGCGGCCCGGGCTTCACCCTGCAATGTTTCGCTGCAGGTTTCAACCGCCATGCCCAAGGATCGCGCTTTTTCCCGGGCCCCTGTCAACGCGGTACGGATGCTGCCCACGACCAGCTGACGGGAACGGTCCAGGCGGTGATCCTTGGCCTTCAATGTCTCGCTTTCCAGGCCGGCCACTCCCCTATCCAGAAATTCCCCCACCCTTACGGGAATCTTGTTTTGCAGGCCGTATTTTTCGATAACGGCCCGGGCGGCGCTGAAAGTCGTTTTGTCGGCTGCCGTGGGACCCGACCCGACCACGTCAAGCCTGTCGCCGGTCACATCGGAAAGGACCAGGGTCAGCATCGTCGCCGGAAAAGCGGCAGCGGCCAGCCGCCCTCCTTTCACCGCCGAAAGGTGTTTTCGTACGGCATTGAGTTCAGCGATGGTGGCACCCGCTTGGATCAACAGGGAGGTTACCGCCTTTTTGTCGGCCAGGTTCAGTCCGGCGGCTGGGACCGCCAGAAGCGCCGAGGCCCCGCCCGAGAGCAGAAACAGCACCAGCGTTTTTTCATCGGCGGCGCCGAGCATTGCCAGAATTTTTTGTCCGGCGCGACACCCGGCTTCATCGGGAATCGGGTGGGCCGCCTGCGCCTGGGCCAGCCGCTGGAGTGCTGCCCGTACACCTTTCGGCATGATGATCAGCCCTGCCGAAATCCGGTCTCCCAAAAGGGCTTCGACCGCCTCCCCCATGCCTCCTGCCGCCTTACCGGCTCCGACCACGAGGATGTTCAGGAAGCGATCCAGGTCAAATCGATGGGGACCGGCAGCCAATCGACCGCGCGCGAATTGCAAATTGGCGGCCACGGCCCGGGCGGGACCGGCGGCGGCCAGGCCGGCCAGGAATATCTGAAAGATCTCGGACATCTCGCCTGCGCGCCTCTCAAAAACAGTGAAGCGGGAACCTCCCCCTGGAAGAGCCCGGGTCAGCCCGGCTGGTTTTTTTCGTCCAGCTGGGTCTGGATCTTGCGCTCGAGGATCTTGTCGAAAGAGAAATCCTGGATGCCCAGGTAATAGAACGCCGATTCGATGAAGGCAATCTCAGGGATCAGGCCGATCATCTCCACCTTGCGCACGGCCACGGCGAACCTTCTGGCTTCGGCGCGCAGCATCTCCAGCACACGGTACATGGGCATGTCCCGGTAATTGGAGATCGTCACCGTGATCTGTGCCTTTTTGTGCTCGCTGTCCATGCCGGGGTTGGCGGTGATATGGGCCAGGCCGCCGCTGGCATGCTGGATGATCCGGCTCACGTATTCGGCGACAGCCTCATCACTGGTGTTCAGGATGGCCTTGAAACTGATCATGGGATAGCGCGCGCCGACAACCGTGGCCCCGGAAGTGGGCTTAAAAACAGCCGGCCCGAAATCGGGTTTCCAGCGCGGGTCCTTTAATTTCTGCTCCAGGCCCTCGTACTCGCCCTCACGAATGTTCTCGATATAGCGGCGCATGGGAAACCGCGCCGATTCGCCGTAAAGGAAGACCGGGATATTGAATTCCTCGGCCACTTTCTGGGCGAAAGCGGTCGACATGGCCACGGTCTCTTCCAGGCTGGCATCCTTGAGGGGGACGAAGGGGAAAACATCGACGGCGCCGATGCGCGGATATTCGCCCTGGTGCTCGCGCATGTCGATATGCGGGAGGGTCTGGCGGTAAAGCATCAGCCCCGCTTCGAAAAGGGCCTCCTGGGGACCGGTGAAGGAAAAGACAGTGCGGTTGCGCACGCTGTCGCGGGACACGTCCAGGACAGTCAATCCGTTCACGGCATTCAGCTTTTCCACCAGGCCGTCGATGAATTTCTGGTCCTTGCCTTCGCAGATATTGGGAACACAGGTAATGATCTTGTTCATGGTCTCCTCCAGACTAAAAAATTCCCAGCAGGATGCCGGCGGCGATCGCCGACCCGATCACCCCGGCCACGTTGGGGCCCATGGCGTGCATCAGCAGGTGGTTGTCGGGATCGAACCTGCGCCCGACCATTTCCGCCACCCGCGCCGAGTCGGGGACGGCCGACACGCCGGCCGCTCCGATGAGCGGGTTCACCTTGCTGCCCTCGCGCAGGAACAGGTTCATCAGCTTGGCGAACAGCACGCCGCCGGCAGTGGCCACGGCGAAGGCCAGGCAGCCAAGGACGAAAATCATTATGGAACGCGCGTTGAGAAAGACCTGGGCCGTGGTCGAGGCGCCGACCACCAGTCCCAGCAGCATGGTGCTGATATCGATCAGCGAAGAAGAGGCGGTCTTGGCCAGACGGCCGGTCACCCCGGACTCCTTCAAAAGGTTGCCGAAAAAGAGCATGCCCAGCAGGGGGATGGCGCCGGGAGCGATAAAAGTGGTGACGATGAAAGCGACAATGGGAAAAATGATCTTCTCGGCCCGGGTCACCTTGCGGCTGGGCTTCATGCGGATGCGCCGCTCCTTGGCCGTGGTCAGCAGTTTCATGATCGGCGGCTGGATGATCGGCACCAGTCCCATATAGGAATAGGCAGCGATGGCGATGGGCCCGATCAGCGCCGGCGCCAGCTTGGATGTGAGAAAAATGGCCGTGGGGCCGTCGGCGCCGCCGATGATGCCGATGGAAGCGGCCTGGGCCGGCGTAAACTTGAGCAGCAGCGCCCCGATGAAGGTGGAGAAAATGCCGATCTGGGCGGCGGCACCGAGCAGGATCGTCTTGGGATTGGAAAGCAGGGTGGAAAAATCGGTCATGGCGCCGATGCCGAGAAAGATGAGCGGCGGGAACACCCCGGAAGTAACGAAGGAATAGATGATCCCCAGCACCGAGCTGCTGGTGGTGTTGAAGACGTATTGGTGGGTCACCGGGTCGATCATGTAGACCGACAGGCTGTTGAACAGCTGCACCGGCAGGGGGATGTTGCCCACCAGGATACCGAAGCCGATGGGCACCAGCAGCAGGGGTTCATAATCCTTGCGGATGGCGATGGTGATGAACAGCAGGCCGACGATGATCATGATCAGGTTCTTATAGGAAAAGTTCATCAGGCCGCTGGAACCGGCTATCTGCTCGACGTAATTCTGGAACCTGGCGCTGACGGCGTCCTCGGGCCCGCGTTCACGTTGAGGGAGGTCACGGCGGCGACGGCCCGCTCTTCATCCACGGCCACGACCTTGAAGAATCCCACCAGGGAGCCATGCCTGTCGTCCAGGCGCCCCTTCATTCCGGTGCGGACCGCCCGGCCGCCCCGCTCCAGGTAAAGGTAGCTGCCGTCCGCCTCGACGCGGAAGTTCACCTTGCCCAGGGCCGGCTCCTCAATTACGACCGCATCCAGCTCCAGCATCTGCCGGCCGGGCAAAAGATGCACCTTGGCCAGGGCCAGGGCCAGCTCGCTCTCCATCACCGTGCAGGCTCCGATCTCCTGCTTCAGGCTGTTGAGGAGCCTGCCGCGGCAACCGACCGGATGCCGCTCTCCCCGCCCTTGAGCAGGCGGATCACCGGCAGGTCGAACGGTGTCACGGCCAGTGCGTCCGCTGCCGGGACGGCAAGCGGCGCGGCCAGGAGGAACAGCAGGAGAAACCATTTTTTCATATCAACCTCAATGGGCCCGCTCCCACCCTACAGCGTGGTCATGAACGGCCGGGATATTTCGATCAACCTGTCGCCTTCACTGATATTGGCGCCTTTTTGCACGAATATCTTTTTCACCGTGCCATCGAACGGCGCCTGGATCTGGTTCTCCATTTTCATGGCTTCCATGATCAGCAGGGTTTGGCCGGCCTTGACCGTATCGCCTTCCCTGACCAGCAGGTCCAGGACCAGCCCGGGCAATGGCGCCGGGATCGTGCCGGACCCTTCCGGCGCGCCGGCCGCGCTTTGCGGCGGCTGCGCCAGGACCTGGGCGGATTCACGGGTCGTAGCGGCGGCCGCCTGGCCGACGCCGCGGGCCAGGCCGCTGAACACGCTTTGGCCGCTGCCCAATTGCTTCAAAATCACCTTGTATTCCGTGTCATCGACCTGCACCAGCGCGTATTCCGCGTTGAGTTCCTTGATGCCGGCATGAAATTCCTTGCCGCCGACCGACATGACATATTCGCGCATTATCTTGCTCCTCTTTTTGGTGGATTGGGCGGAATCGCGGCTTCCTCCCTGCGGGCTGAAAGCAGCGCGCCGCGGCTGAACGTGAAACGGCTGGCGCGGTCGCCCCCGTGCAAGCGCATTTCCACTTCCAGCAAAGCCGCGATCACGGCGGCCGTGTCGGCAGGCGGCACCGGCAGGATGACCTGCGCCACGTTTTCCTTGACAACGGCGGCGGGGGGCGGCGCGATTTGCCGGCGCCGCTCCAGCCAGGCCGGTACCAGGGAGATCGCCGCTATCAGCCAGCTGGTGATCAGCAGGCCGCCAAAGACCACGCTTATGCCTACCAGGGAAATGATGAGCCCGTCGCTGATCGCCATTCGTTCCTCCCGTTACAGCGGAATGTTGCCGTGCTTCTTGGCCGGGTTGCTGTCGCGCTTGGCGGCGAGCATCTCCAGGGCCTTGATCAGGCGCAGCCTCGTGCCGGCCGGCTCAATGACGTCGTCGATATACCCCTTGCGGGCGGCGCTATAGGGATTGGCGAACAGTTCGCGGTACAAATCCTTCAGCTCCTCTTTTTTTCCACTCGCCTCTCCGGCGTTTTTCAATTCCTCGCTGTAAATGATCTCCACCGCCCCGTCCGGCCCCATGACCGCGATCTCGGCGCTGGGCCAGGCCAGGTTGACATCGCCGCGGATATGCTTGGAACTCATGACGCAGTAGGCGCCGCCGTAGGCCTTGCGCACGATGACCGTGATCTTGGGCACGGTGGCCTCGGCAAAGGCGTAGAGCAGCTTGGCGCCGTTGCGGATGATGCCGTTGTATTCCTGGTTGGTTCCGGGCATGAAGCCGGGCACGTCCTCGAAAACGACCAGGGGGATGTTGAAGGCGTCGCAGAAGCGGACGAAGCGGGCCGCCTTGATCGAGGCCGCGTTGTCCAGCACCCCGGCCATGACCTTGGGCTGGTTGGCCACGATGCCCACCGGCTTGCCGTTCAGGCGGGCGAAGCCGACGACGATGTTGGCGGCGTACAGGGCATGGATCTCGAAAAAGTCGTGGTCGTCCACGACCTGGGTGATGATCTCCTTCATGTCGTAAGGCTTGTTGGGATGGTCGGGGATGATCTCGTTCAAATTCGTGTCCAGGCGGTCAAGGGGGTCGCCGCATTCCTGCAGGGGCGGATTGGCGGCATTGCTCTGCGGCAGGAAGGAGAAGAGGCGGCGCAGTCCGGCGAAACAGGCGTCCTCGTTGGCGTAGACCAGGTGGGCCACGCCGCTCTTGCTGGCATGCACGCCGCTGCCGCCGAGCTGCTCGGTGGTCACGTCCTCCTGGGTCACCTGCTTGACCACCTTGGGTCCGGTGAGGAACATGTAGGATGTCTTTTCCACCATCAGAACGAAGTCGGTAATGGCCGGCGAATAGACGGCGCCGCCGGCGCAGGGGCCGAGGATCAGCGAGATCTGCGGCACCACCCCGGAATAAAGCACGTTGCGCAGGAAGATGTCGGCGTAGCCGGCCAACGAATCGACACCTTCCTGGATGCGGGCGCCGCCCGAATCGTTGATGCCGATGAGCGGCGCTCCCACCTTGGCAGCCATCTCCATCACCTTGACGATTTTTTCCGCGTAAGCCTTGGATAGCGAACCGCCGAATATGGTGAAGTCCTGGGAAAAGATAAAGACCAGCCGCCCCTGGATGGTGCCGTAGCCGGTAATGACGCCGTCGGTCAGGGGCTGGTTCTTCTGCATGTCGAAATCGTTGCAGCGATGGGTGACGAACATGTCGAATTCCTCGAAACTTCCCGCGTCCAGCAGTTTTTCGATCCGTTCCCGGGCCGTGTATTTCCCCTTTGCATGCTGGCTGGCGATGCGTTTTTCGCCGCCGGCCAGCAGCGCCTTTTCCTTGCGGGTCACCAGGTCGAGCAATTTTTTATCGAGCGCCATCATGCCTCCATTATTAATTTTCTTTTTAACATAAAAAACCCTCCCCGTCAAATGGCTCACCTTGAAAAAAAGGAAGGCAAATCCGCTTTGCCGCTGCCGAAGGAGTAATGGACGCCGTTATAAAATATTTTTTTTATTTCATCCCGGACATGGCTTCGCCAAGCTTTTTCTGGGCTTCCTGGACGATGGGGTCCTGCATGAACTTCGCCGCCTTCATCGAGGCCGACATCATGCGCCCCATGGCTTCCTGCATCTTGTCCATCTCCGGCTTCAATTCCGCGGGCGGCTCGGCCTGGTCCTTCATCTCGGGAAATTGTTCCTGGAACTTTTTCATGTCCGGGATCAGGTCCTTGGTATCGGCGGCATAGGCGTTCAGCGCCGCGGCCACTTCCTGGGCGCTGCCCGCCTTGTCCATGGCGTCGGCATAGCGGTTGATGATCGATATCTGCTTGGCGATCAGGGCCTTGGCCGTGGCATACTTGCCTCCCCCGCCGCAGGCGACCGCAGCGATCACCAGCAGCCCCATCACCAGCACCGCCATCATCTTGTTTGCTTTCATCCTGTACACTCCCTTGTGAATTGATTTAAAAAACTTCGCGGGAAATCGGCAAGATCGGAAAGTTCGTTTTTCCCTTGCGGACATTTTAGATTCCGGGGAAAATAAAATCAACCATGAAATCCAGATAGCGGATAATTCGGGATCTAGCTGCAGGGGTTCAATACGGGATCAATGAGATCTTATTGAACCCCGACATAGCCTGACATTGATTATATTTACGTATGCTGTCTGCAATGAATTCTATTCTTTTGACAAGATCACTTTCTTTCTGATTTCCAGTTCCAGCGAATCGTCCCAGTTCTTCTGGGACAGCAGCAGGCGCAGCCCCTCAAGCGACTTGACCGGCACACCGTCGACGGCCAGAACCAGGTCGCCTTTCTTCAACCCCTGCTTTTCGGCCGGCGTTTCCTTGCCGACCCGCTCGATCTCATAAAGACCGTCGCCGTTCATTTTGCCGCTGAAGCCGGCTTCGGCGAAATAAGGTTTCTCCTCGGCGGCCACGGCGAAACACGGCATCGGCCAGGCCGCGCTGAAAAAACGGCCGCGGGCGGCATCTGGCCGGCCAGGGCCTTGATCATGGGGTTCTCTTCCTCGCTGCTGTCCTTTTTCTTGGCCGCGACCGTCACCGGCACCAGGGTCAGGATCCCGGCCCGCTTGTCCCGCCGGCGGTAGCGCCAGGGAATGCCCAGGCCGTAGGCCACGTGGGCGCTGCCGGCGATGATCACGCCCTTGCAGCCGCGATTTTCAGGGCGCGCCAGGGCCAGGCGCAGCGATTCGGCCATGACCGTGTCCCAGCATTTCTGGGCGGCATAGACGTTGCGGAACCAGGGCGGCACCTGCACGGCGAATTCGCCGAGCGTGCTGCGGACAAAGAATTCGTGTTCGGGAAGGGTGCGGTCGGCCCCGGGAAACATGGCCTGCTCGGCGGCGGACAGTTTGGTGAATCCGCCTTTGGCCACGCGGCTGATCAGCTCGCGCGGGACGTTCAGGCCCACGGCCTTCAGGCCCAGCTTCTTCACCGCCTCCAGGACCAGGCGCGTGTAGGCGAAATTCAGCGAGCCGCGCTTGTACCAGCCGGTCTTCTGCAGCAATTCGTCCTCGGAGATCTTGCCTTCCAGGTACAAGGCGAGGGCCGGGTCGTCGCCGCGCTGGAAGAACTCGAAACCGACCACCAGGCGCGGGTGCTCCCTGGCCAGCGCTTCGATGAATTCCTTCTGCCAGGCGTGGCAGGCATGGCTGTCATGATATTCGCCGATGATGAAAACGTCCTTGTCGAGGTTCTTCCGGACCAGGGCGGCCATGTCGATCTCCGTCCCGTCCGCCGTGGCCATGATCTTGCCGGCGCCAGCGCGGCCAGATCGAGGCGCTGCGGCGACGCGCCGATGGGCAGCGCGTCCAGCGCCGATTCCTCGGCCGGCCAGGCCAGCACGGAGAGGAAAATCCAAATGATTAATAGGATCAGCCATTGATTTTTTTTCATCTGCCCTCCCCCGTGGGTAGCAGGTCTCTGACTGAAATCAAATCCCAAATCACAGATTCCGAATTTCAAATAAATTCCAAGTTCCGAATTCCAATGTCCAAACGAAAGCCCATGCAATTGCTTGATCTTGCCTTTGTTTTGGTCATTTGGTCATTGGTGCTTGATCTTGCTTGTTATTTGGTGCTTGGAATTCGTGCTTCTTCTTGCCGTGCACCATCTGCGTACACTTGTCATCTTGATTTCACACTAATCCGCGAACGCCTTGTCCATCTCGGCCTTGATCTCGGCCGCGGTTTCCAGCACCGCCGCGCATAGTCTGGCGCGCCCGGGCGCGGGTCTCAGCGCGGAAGGAACCGGCGGCCATCTCCTGGGTGTTGATCAGGACGTTGTACAATGCTCCTTCGGCGCACACGGCGGCGGTCAGGCCGGCCACGCCGGCGTCGGAAAGCGAATTGCGGTTGCCTTTCCCGGCCACGGCCAGGGCCAGTTCGGCCGCGGTTTGCGATTGCTCCAGGACGGCAAAGGGGATCATGGTCGCGCCCTTGGTGGCTTCTTCAATGGCCTCCAGGCGGACCTGCTTGTCCTCGTCGCTCTTCTTGGGCAGGGAAAAGGCGGCCATGAGGCAGTTGAAGGCCTCGGTATCCCTGTCGATGGCCTCGATGAAAAAATCCTTCAACGGCTGGGCCTTTTCGGCCACGCCCTCCATTTCATCACGGACTTCTTCGTAGCCCTTCTTGCCATGGGTCAGGTTGCCGACCATGGCGCTCAATCCCGCCGACAGGGCGCCGTTCAAAGCGGCGATGCTGCCGCCGCCGGGCGCGGGCGAATCGGACGCCAGTTCGGCGCAGAAATCGACCAGGTCCATGGCGGCCAGCGGGCCTTTTTTGCGGAAGCGGTATTCAATGATCTTGTGTTCGGGTTTGAAGGGGGAGATCTCGGCCAGGCCGAGGCTCTGAACGGCGGTGCGGACGACTTCCTTTTCAGAGACGCCGAGGCAGGCTCCCTGCTTGCGCAAATAATGACGCCCGACCTGCAGCACCGCCTCAAGGGGGATCAGGCCGACCAGTTCGCTGCCGGTCACGCGCACGCCGAATTCGGCGGCCAGCCGCTCCGCTTCCTCAAAAACGCGGTAGAGGGGGGTGATGTTGTAATTGAGCAGGTTGACCGAGATCTGGGCCATCTGGTATTCATCGATATACCAGCCCACGGCGCGCACCGCTTTCAGGGTGCCGGGGATCGTTTCCCTGGCGCCGGTCTTGGCATCCTTCACCACGCGGCCTTTTTCACGCATGCGGTTGGCGATCTCCTTGGCCAGCTTGACGTTGCGGGTATTGAGGTTGACGTTGTAGGCGATCAGGAACTCGCGGGCGCCGATGACCGTGGCCCCGGCTTTCGGGTTGAATACGGCCTTGCCGAAATCGGGGCAAAACTCTTTTTTCTTCAATTTTTCCGGCAAACCTTCGTATTCGCCGGAGCGGATATAGGCCAGGCTCTGGCGTTCGGGGCTGGCGGCCGCCTCTTCGTACAGGTAAACCGGGATGGCCAATTCCTCGCCCACGCGTCGCCCGAGCCTCTTGGCGATTTCCACGCAATCGGCCATGGTCAGGCCGGATACGGGCACGAAGGGGCAGACATCGGTCGCCCCCATGCGCGGGTGGGCACCGCTGTGCTTGGACATGTCGATCAGCTCGGCGGCCTTTTTGATGGCCTGGAAAGCCGCTTCCTCGACCGCGGCCGGGCTGCCGGCGAACGTGACGACCGTGCGGTTGGTGTCACGGCCCGGGTCGACGTCCAGCAGCTCTACCCCGGACACTTTCTTGATCTCGCCCGTGATCTGCTCGATGACCGCCATGTCCCGTCCTTCGGAAAAATTGGGGACGCATTCAACTATTTGCTTCATTTTTCTTTCTCCTTGTTTTTCTGTTCTTGGCGCGCCATTGCTCGATCTCCTTGTGGTGGCCCGAAAGCAGGACTTCGGGAACTTCCAGGCCGCGGTAGGAGCGCGGCTGGGTGTACTGGGGAAAAGTGAACTGGTCCTGCTGATAGAAAGAATCGCCCTGCACCGACTCCGGGTTGCCGACAACGCCGGGGATCATGCGGCTGACCGCTTCCAGCAATGCTTCGGCGGCGATCTCGCCGCCCATGAGCACGTACTCGCCCAGCGAGATCTCCTCGTCGACCAGCTGGTCGATGGCCCGCTGGTCGACCCCCTCGTAGCGCCCGCAGATCAGGATCAAGTGCGCGGCGGCGGCCAGTTCCTTGACCTTTTCCTGCTTGAGGATGGGACCGTAGGCGGAAAAGAGGATCACGCGGCCGGGCTGTTTGCCCTTGACATGCTCGACGGCACGAAAAAGGGGATCGGGCATCAGCACCATGCCCGGACCGCCGCTGAAGGGGCGGTCATCCACCTTGCGGTGCTTGTTGCGGCTGAATTCGCGCAGGTCATGGACCTCGACCTCCAGCAAGCCGTTCTGGATCGCTTTTTCAAGCAGTCCGTATTTCAGGAAACTCCTGACCATTTCGGGGAAGATCGTGATGATCGAAAATTTCATTTGTTCAGGTCCCGCAGTCCGGCCGGCGGATCGATGACCAGGGATCTTGGCCCGGCGGTCGACCTTGACGACCAGGCTGGCATGCCAGGGCACGTAGACCGTCTCGCCCGTGACGGAATCCTCGATCTCCAGCAGCTGGTTCAGCGAATACTGCGGCTGGGCCCTGACCGTGCCCCAGCAGTTGCCCTGCAGGTCGAAGACCTGGAACCCGAGCATGGCGTCGCCGGGTTCGGCAGCGGCTTCCGGCACATCGGCATAGAGTGAACAGCCGATGATGCGTAGAGCATCAGGAATGCTGCGGATGCCGCTGAAGGCCATGATGGCTTCGCTGCCTGCGGCGGACACACGTTCAATGGTTTGGGGCAGAGTACGGCGGCTCGATCTCAATTCAACCGCGATTCCCTCTCCCGGTGTGACGATGCCGGGGGAAAGGCTGACGACCACTTCCCCCTTATTCCCTCTCGTTCTTAAAATCTTGCCGATCAATACCAATTACAATCAATGGGGCTGTTGATCGAAATTCTCGATTATTTCCAAATTGTACCGTCTTCTCTGCTTCATGCCGGCCGCGGCCAGGATGGTGCGGATGGCCCGGGCCGTTCTGCCTTGCTTGCCGATCACTTTTCCCAGGTCGGACTGGTGTACGCGGAGTTCCAGGATGGTGGTCTGTTCGCCGTCGATTTGGGTCACCGTGACTTGATCCGGATTGTCAACCAACGACTTGCACACAGTTTCAACTAGTTGTTTCACGTTGTCCTCCTTACTTCCCTGTATTTAGTTTCTTTACAAGCGATTTTACGGTTTCAGACGGCTGCGCTCCTTTCTGGATCCATTGGTTGTATTTTTCCATATCGATCTTTACCAGGGCCGGATCGGACAGGGGATTGTACTGGCCGAGCAATTCAATGTAGCGTGATTCCCTGGGTTTTTCCCGGTCAACGGCTACGATGCGGTAATAAGGCTTCTTTTTTGCTCCGAATCTTGTCAGGCGAATAACGACCATGAAATTTGCTCCTATATCAGACTTGCGAAATACAAATCTACCTCATTTTGGAAAAATTGTCAAATTTTTTCAACATCTTTCTGAAAAACGGCTTCTTGAAGTTTTTTTTCATTTCAAAGTAGCTTTTCAGCACCTGGTTGACCTCGGAAACGGGGCGGCCCGCACCCCGGGAAATGCGCAGGCGCCGCCGGCCGTCAACGATCTTTGGGATTGTCGCGCTCCTTGCGGGTCATGGATTCGATCACGGCCATCAGGTGGCGGATGCGCTTCTCATCGACATGAACACCGGCCATCGAGCCCTTGAATCCCAGGTTGGGCAGCATGCCCATGACTTCATCCATCGGCCCCAGCTTCTCCACCTGGCGCATCTGGGCCAGGAAATCCTCAAGGCTGAACTCGTTCTCCAGCAGCCGCCGGGAAAGGAGCTCGGCCTGCTTGTGGTCGAAATCCTTTTCCGCCTTCTCGATCAGGGTCAGCATGTCGCCCATGCCCAATATTTTTGCCGCCAGGCGCTCGGGGAAGAACTTCTGCAGGTCGCCGGGCTTTTCGCCGACACCGATGAACTTGATCGGCCTGCCGGTAACACTGACGATGGAAAGGGCCGCCCCGCCGCGCGCGTCGGCATCGAGCTTGGTCAGGATGATCGAATCCACCCCGATCTTTTCGGCGAAACTCCGGGCCGAGTTGACCGCGTCCTGGCCGGTCAGGGCGTCGGCCACGAAGACGGTCTCGGCCGGCTGCAGCGCCGCCTTGACCTGGCGCAGCTCCTCCATCAGCTCTTCATCCACGTGCAGGCGGCCGGCCGTGTCGGCGATGACGTAGTCGTAGCCGGTGTCGGCGGCTGTTTTTTTCAGTTCGCGCACCAGGAGGGGCAGCTCGCGGCTGGGGCTTCTGAAAAAATTGATGCCGCTCTCGCGGGCGATGGTTTCCAGCTGCTCGCCGGCGGCCAGGCGCTTCAGGTCGAGCGAGCAGAGCAGCGAGCTCTTGTCCAGCCCCTTCAGGTGCAGGGCCAGTTTGCCGGCCGTTGTGGTCTTGCCCGATCCCTGCAGACCGGCCAGCATGATGACCGTCGGCTTGAGCGGGCTGCGGTTCAACTCGCGATTCTCGGAGCCCAGCATGGCCGTCAGCTCCGCCTGGACGATCTTGATCACCTGCTGGGTGGGATTGAGGCTGTCGTGCACTTCGCGACCCATGGACTTCAGGCGGATGTTTTCGATGAACTGCTTGACCACCTTGAAGTTGACATCGGCTTCCAGCAGTGACAGGCGGATATCCTTCAGCGCCTGCTGCATGTTCTCTTCGGTGACCTTCACCTCGCCGCGCAGGTAGCGCAGGACCTTGTTCAGCCGCTCGCTTAAATTTTCCAGCATGGGAACTACTCGCTCAGCATGGCCGCCGGCGGTTTCTGCTCCAGGCGCCAGACGGGATAGGGCCCGGGCCGGTTGCTCCATTGCTGAATGATGACGCGGTTGAAAAAGCCCCAGGCCGCCAGGCTGTCGGCGGATTGGGGCTCGAGCAGCACCGGCACCAGCCGCGCCAGCGGCTGTTCCAGGCTTATATAATAAGAACCGGCCGGAAAATCGATCTCGCCTTTTTCGTACTGGCCGCTGATCGTATTCCGTATATGTCCCTGGAAAACGTTCCGGTCAAGCTCCACGCCGCTGATCTGGAAGGTCTCGGCAGCGGCCCGGAAACCTTCCAGTATCCGTTCCACGCGGATGCCGTGACGTTTCAAGGTGTCCAGCACCTCGGGTTGATGGGGCCCCAGTACATAGCCGGCCGGCAATTTCAGGCTGCGGCCGGGAACGGCCAGGGAAAAGTATGGCAGCGCGTAATCTTTCAGCACGTCGGTCTTTTTCATGATGAACTCGCCCGCCCAGGCGGGATACTTGGAACGGTCTTCGGGCTTGATGGCTTCCTTTTCGAATGCGAAGCTTTTCAAGGTCAGGTCGAACAGCTTTTCCTGCCTGGATTCCAGAACGAACTCGCCGCCGCCGAAACGGGCGGCCGTTTCCCGGTCGGCCCGGCGCGCCATTTCGGCCATGGCCCCGATGTTCTTGGCCGTGTAGGCCAGGATGGAGGCGACGAAAGCGCGGGAAGCGAGCACCCGGGTCTTGAAATCGGCGTAGGAATAATTTTCGTTCAGGATGCTGAAACGATTGCGCAAACCGACGTAATTCTGGCCGTAGCGGGCTTCCACGGCGTCGCTGATCCAGCCCTTTTCCGGGACCTGGCGGTCGACGAAATTGCCGTAGGGCACGCTGTCGTAGCCATGGACGGCTTTCAGGGTCCGGGCCACGGCCGGGAAAAGCTGCCGCCACATCAGGTCGCGCATGGCTTGGTCGCTGTTGGGATTGAGCTGGGTGGAATAGGTCACAGGCTCGCGGTGGTAGGAGCCGTTGGTGGTGTGCATGTCCACGACCAGCAGCGGGTCCCAGGTATTGAACACGGCGACCAGGGCCCGCACCTCGGGCGACTCCAGCTTCATGTAGTCGCGGTTCAGGTCCAGGTTCTGGCCGTTGTAGCGCACCCCGGCCAGCTCCGGTCCCAGGTCGCGGCGGTTGTGCCCCAGCTTGTCGTTGCCGTCGGCGTTGAAGATGGGAATGAACAGCAGCACCTGGCTTTCGAGCAGGCCGGCGAGCCGGCCCAGGGCGATGTCGCGGATGAGCATCAGCGAAGCCTCCTTCCCCTCTACCTCGCCGGCGTGGATATTGGCCATGACCAAGACCGCCGGTTTGCCGACCGTCTGCAAATCGATGGGCCGGCTGACCTTTTCCCTGCTGATCACCACCAGCGGCACCAGCCGTCCCTCGCTGGAAGTCGTCAGAGGCAGAATCTTCACCATGTCCGATTTTTTCTGCACCTGGTATAAAAAATTCATGACATCGTCATATAAAGACGTCTTCATATAGTTCGAACTTTCCGCCACGGTCAGGATCTCATCCGCCGGCAGAAGACAGGAAAACGACACGACCATGATCAGTATTAATGCGCGTTTCATCGGGCCTCCAGAAGCCATTATAACCGAAAAGGGGCCTGGGGGACAAGCGGCATGTTTGTGACGCATGACTGAGTAAAACAAGGCAAAGGGAAAAGGATAAAATTATTTGATTGTAGGGGCGGACCCCCGTGTCCGCCCATTTTCCATTCACGTCGCCACGTTCCTTGATGAATGTTGAAAAGGGCAGGCACAGGGGCCTGCCCCTACGGAAGCGTTTGCTTTGCTTTCCTGACCTTGACATTTTTTTGCCCGTTTTCTATACTGAATTACAAAACGCTGATTCAATTTACGGAGGAAAAAATGGAAAAGAAACCTTATGTTCTGCCGCAATTGGGATTCGGTTATAAAGACCTGGAACCGCACATTTCGGAGGCGCAGCTGCAGCTGCATCACCAGAAGCACCATGCCGCCTATGTCAACGGCGCCAACGCCATCCTGGAAACGCTTGACAAGAACCGCCGCGAGGGCATCGACGGCGACGCCAAGGCCCTGGCCAAGGCGTTCTCATTCAACGCCGCCGGCCACCTGCTGCACTCCCTGTTCTGGGAAAACCTGGCCCGCGCCGGCCAAGACCACTCCCAAACCGGACGGGCCCATCGCCAAGGCCATCGACGGCGAGTTCGGCAGCTTCGAGCGCTTCAAAAAAGAATTCGCCCAGACCGCGGTCAGCGCCGAGGGCTCGGGCTGGGGGGCGCTGGTCTATTGCCGCCAAACCAACCGGCCGCTCTTGATGCAGATCGAAAAGCACAACACCAATGTCATCCCCATGTTCCGCATCCTGCTGGTGCTCGACGTCTGGGAACACGCCTACTACCTGGATTACAAGAACGATCGCGCCAGGTTCGTGGAGGGCTTCTGGAATATCGTCAATTGGCAGGAAGTGAACAACCGCCTGGAAGCCATACTCAAGTAAGATTTTTCAAGTACCGGCCGCTGAAACCGGGAAGCGGAGCGGGTACTTGACTTTTGACGCCCGTCCGCTAAAATGACGCCATGGGGCGGCAAAGCGCCCCCCTTCCGGGCCGGCCCGGCGGAGGAAAAATGATTCCGGATCAAGGCACACTCGGCGAAATCGCTCCGATCAAACTGATGCTGACCCTCTACGAACAAATGCAAACCGGCATTCTGTATGTCAGGCAGAATGAAATCCTGAAGGTGTTTTATCTCAACCGCGGCAAGATCAGTTGGGCCATATCATCGGACGAAGCGGACAAAATCGAGCATATCCTCCTCTCCAAACAAATGATCAGCCCCGAAGTATTGGCCCCCTACCAGGGCGGCGACAAGATCAAGGAATCATTCGGCAAGGTCCTTGTGGAAAACGGCGCCCTGAGCCTGGAAGCCCTGATCACCGCCATCCGTGAACAGGTGCGGCTCATCGCCTCCGGCGTACTGCGCTGGAACACGGGCAATTACCAGCTGGTGCAAGAATCTCCGCCGACCAGGCTGGTCAGCCTGGATCTCGAGATCCCCGGGCTTGTCAGCAATTTTGTTTTGACGCAAATGGACATGAATATCGTCTGGGAGGAATTGGGGTCGCTGTCCGGAGAATTGCAGCAAGCTTCTTCCCCCGAGAAAAAGAACCTCTATCCGCTGGATGTCGAGCAGCAGGAGGTTTTCTCCCGTTTCAGCCAACCGCAGCGCCTGGAATCCGTCCTGCTGGATTTTCCCGCCGAGCGCAAATACCGCATTCTGAAAATCCTCTATTTCTTTCTCCTGACCGGTTTGATAAACAAGAAAGAAGCCGAAAGGATCCCCACTCTTGACTTCAAGGAACTGGACAGCTTGTTCGGACAGGTTCCACCCGCCGCTCAGCCCGAAATCGACATCAAAATGCCGGACTTGATCAATGACGAGGATATCAAGGACATACCGATGTCCGAACTTCCCGAAATTTCCGTCCCGGACGATGTGGCGGAAGAAAAAGAAACGCTGCCCGAGCTTCCCGACCTGATGCCGCCGGAAAATGCCGAAGCCAGTGAAGAGATCAAGGAAATTCCGGCGCCCGTCGCCGCGGAAAAAGCGCGGCCCCGCATCCAGCCCCTGCTCAAGCCCGAAAAGCAGAAACCCAGGTGGATGAGCATCACCTTTCTGTCGATCCTTCTGGCCGCCGTCGTCACGGCAGCTCTTCCTTTGGCTGACCAAGACTCCCGAAACCCAGGAACCTCCTGTCAACCGCCCCGCCGCCGCCCGGGCCGAACAAAAAAAGTCCCCGCCCGAGAAAACCCCACCCGCGGCGCAAAAAAGCGAAACGCCGGCTAGCGGACCAGATGCAAAACAAGACGAATCGCAGCCGGCCCCGGACGAGCAAAAAAAAACAAATCCCGTACCTGAAAAAACAGTCGCGGCCGAAAATGAAAAAAGATCCGGAAGCAGCCGCGGCAAGCGCCCCGGTCCCGGCAGCATTTCGCCGCCGGAAATTTCAATGCCGCCGCCGACATCTGGCGCGGCGAGATAATCGGTTCCCAGGTCAAGTACAGCATCCTTCTGGAAATGGACTGCCTGAAAGCATCGGTGCGCCTGGCCTACAGCCAGCTGGATAACAAGGAGAGCTTTTTCCTTTTAAGCAAGACAAGCCGCGACGGACGCCGCTGTTGGCTTGTGCTCTGGGGCAGGTACCGCACCCAGGACGAAGCGGCCCTGGGCATGAAACTGCTGCCTGAATACTTCATGAAGCAGAGCAACCCGCCCTCGGTGATCGAACTGGAGCCTTATCTCTGAGAACAGCAGGTTCGAAGTAACGAGACACAGGGGAAAAAGTATAAAGTGTAAAGTTGGAAAGGGCCTTCAGCGAATTTTTCCTGCATCCGCGGAGATGCCTTGATTCTTACTTTTTCCTTTATACTTTGTACTTTTTACTTGGGTTGATTCTTCTACAGCAAACTTCGAACATCGAACCTCGAACATCGAACTTCTTTAAAAGACAATGATCATCATGTCCTGGAGCAATGAATTCTTGGGGTTCTCAATGATGCGTCCCATTTCGAAGTCGTTGGCGTAGAAGATGAAAGTGGGAACCTTCTCCACCTCCATGTCTTCCACGTAGTATTTCTGTTCGCTATCGGCTTTTTTTTCGACCTCGTAAAAATTGACTTTGAATTCGGGGACATTGAGGGTGTCAAGTATCTTCAGGAAAACCGGGACATGGTTCTTGGAGTCGTCGCACCAGAAGGCGAAATAGACATCGGCCTTCAATTCGGGGGCCCTGTTCCTCAGGTTCTCGATCAACTCCGCTTCAGGCACATAGGCGTCGTAGATCTTTTTCCATCCCGGGTCCAGCAGAATATCGGCCTTGTCGATCGCCTTCTGGCCGAAAAGGGCGATGCCCATGACCAGCAAAACAAAAACCGCGTACAGGGAATGTTTCATGCGGTCTCCTAGCGGTGATAGATCAGTTTCACGGTTCCTTTCTTGCCGAGAAAAACGATATCATTGTCGTTCAGTTCGCCCTCATCGATCTTTTCTTCGTTCAGGTAAACCCCGTTGGTGGAATTCAGGTCCTTGACGAACACCTTGCCCGAACGGGCAAAGATCTGGCAATGCAGCTTGGAAACGATCGGCTCCTGGATGATGACCAGGGACTGGGCGGGATCGCGGCCGATCGACAGGGGATTGTCGGTGATCAGGTAAGAGCTGATCTGCTGGCTGCCGATCACGACCTCGATCTTGCCGTGGATCCCGGGAGACGTGGCCGGACGGCTCTCGATTTCAGATTGGATTTCAATCTGGGTCAGGCCCATTTCCAAAGCCCCGTCCACGGCCTCGGCCTCGGCCGGCGCCTCGGATGGGATCGGGGGAAAAACGTCACGGCGCCGGCGCCGGGAGATCCAGAGAGCGAAAATGACAATGACCGCAACGGCGGCAGCGGCCAGCAGCAGCGGAGTTTGGTTCGCCTCCCAGAAGCCCAGAAAGGAAAAACCGGCAACGCGCCCGGAAAAAAATTGCTGCAGGGGGCCATGCCCGCGGCCGTCGGTTGCCGGCTCCGATAACAATCTTTTTTTCATGCGGGCCTCCTATAGCACATAGCGATTGATGAAATTGACAAGAAACCTCTCTTTTTCCCGCCTGGTGATCTTATTGGCCACCATGAACGCCTCGTCGATCTCCTGGCCGTTGACCGCGCCGGAAACGGAGATCCTCAGGTCATCGCCCAGGGTGATGGAACGGATGTTCCCGCCCATGAGCGCGAAGCTGTGGTCGCCTCGAGTGTTGGAGTTGAACATGAGGATCTTCTTTTTAAATTTGAGTTGGCCCAGGCATTTATCGCCCGGTCCGCCATGAAGGTGGATTACATCCAAAGAGATCAGGAGATTTTCCTGCAGCGCTTTCGCCCACAAAACCTCAGCCGCCTTGAAATTGTTCAAAAGAAATTTGACCTGGCCCAGCATGGGCAGGACACGGCTCTCCGGGGCGGATTCGATCAAGGCGTCGGCCAGGCGGTCGGCGGCGCGGAAGTCGCGTGCTTCCAGAAAACCGCGCAAGCGCACCAATTCATTGTCCAGGCTGCCCAGCCTGGCAACAGAGGCGTTCGATTCCTGAAGCGGGATTGCCTTTTCCTGAAGCGGCATGGTTTCGGGAACATTTTCCGCCTGGTCATTTTTTTGCGCCGGCAGGTTCTGCTCCGCCGCGATTTTGATCGCGGCCGGTTCCGCGGCCGGCTTTCTTTCCTGGGTCGCCGCTTCCTCTCGGAGGGAAGGTTCGTCACCCATGATGCTGTTTTTCTTCTTGTGTTCCGCTGGCGGCCTCAGTCTCGGCTTTTTGCCGTTGCGCTTCATTCTGGCCCGGCGCTCCGTCCTCACTCTCGGCCTGCTCGGATGGGCCGCCAACGGCGGCCAGGCCCGACGTTTGCGAAACCTGGGTCCGGATTTTTTCGTTTGCTCCGCCGTTGCCTTCGTCCATGGCGCTTTTTCCGGACAAAAAGATAAATAAAAACACTCCGGCCACCAAGAGGGCCAGGAAGGCGAGAATTTTCAACGGCATCAGCAGCAAGCTGCGGCTTGTTTTTACCGGGGAGGCGATCTTCTGGGTCACGTCAGGAAAAGAGGACACGCCGGCCTTGGTCATATCGCTGCGGATCTTGCGTAGTTCATCGATCATGTCGCGGGCATTCTGAAAACGTTTTTCCACTTTCTTCTGCAGGGCCGTCAGGATGAGTTTTTCCAGCTTGATGCCGATCTCGGGATTATAAATGGAGGGACGCGGCGGCGGCGTCTCCAGGTGGGCTTTTTGTATCTGGAACTCGGAATTGGTTTCCGAGTCGAACGGCACCCGGCCGGTGAGCACTTCGTAGAAAGTGACTCCCAGCGAATAAAGATCGGTGCGGAAATCGATGTGCTTGCCCTGGATCTGCTCCGGCGAAGTATACCATGGCGTACCGACCAGGATCCCGGTCTTGGTCAGCCCCTGGGAGCCGAATATCTTGGCAATGCCGAAATCGGAAATTTTCACCTTGCCGTCCTTGTCAATCAGGATGTTCGCCGGCTTGATATCGCGGTGGATCACGTTGTGGCCGTGGGCGTAGCGCAGGCCCTCTGCGACCTGGGTGATGATTTCGACGGCCTCGGCCGGATGGAGTTGTTTTTTTTCCTGCAGCAATTCCTTCAAGCTTCGCCCTTCCACATATTCCATGGCGATGAAGTAGTCGTCATCGATCCGGTGGAAACTGAAGATCGTGACGATATGGGGGTGGTTCAGCCGCGCCTGGGTCATGGCTTCGATCTTGAAGCGCTCCATCAACTGCTGGTTGTCCGCCAGCTGCGGGTGTATGACCTTCAGGGCCACTTCGCGGTTGAGCATGGTGTCCATGGCGAAAGTAGATGGTGCCCATGCCGCCCCGGCCGATCTCGGCCCGGATGAGAAAGTTTCCCCGTTTGTCGCCAATCTTGATCATGTGTCACAGCGCAGCGAGAAGAATTTGTTGCCGTCGTTGACAATCATTTTCTGGCCGTTTTCCATGTCGACCAGCACCTTGATGATATTGAACTGGTAATTGTTGGAAGCATACTGGAGCTTGACTTCCCTTTCGCCGGCACGGATTTCGACGCATTGATCCGCGTAATAGCATACCAGCACCCGGTCCCTGAGGTATTCCTGCGCCAGCGGCTGGCGCGCTTGCAGGCCGGTGAATTCCGCTATCTTCTCAACACTGCCAGCGATGGAAAAAACCATGGTGCGGTTGTTATCGGGATCGCTGTAGAGCATGGTCATCAAGCCGCCGACGTTCTTGAAAAACAGGCGCGTCTTTTCCGAATAGGCCAATTCCGGAATCGGTACCGGCATGTTTTCAGGAGTCTGCCATTTCGTGATCGCATAATAGCGGCCCTGGTCATGAAATATGAATATGTTCCCATTAATGAAATCGGGCATGATCTGCCCCTGGATATTGGGAATTTCATAAATCGGGACACCGGCCGAATCGATCCCCTTGGAAAACAGGGAATGGGCGTCCTGAATGCCGAGCAATGCCCTTTTTGTGCCCTGTCTGAGCAGCCGGTAACCAAGGGCCTTGGTCTGCATCCTTTTAAGCAGATAGATCCCGGTTTCGCCGCAGGGGACGACCTGGTTGTCGCTGCTCAATTCGATCGGCTGGAGCGTCTGGTCGTCGAGGTTGAAGACGTAAAGCCGGTCATTTTTGATTACATGGAGTTTGTGCCCGCGCAGGAAACGGCAGTCGGCGGCGGTTATTCCCATGTTATGCAGGCGGGACGAATCGATCTCGCTGATCATCTGCGTCCTTTTTCTTTCCGGGATCGATTCAGCTCTTGATGGCCATCGCCTTTCTCGTTTTGGCATCTTTGTGTTCCGGGGCAATAAAAACATACCAGAGCCCGGCGAGCATGGCCAGAATGACCAGCACGGACAGGACGGTGATCAGCTTGCTCCTGGGCTTGCTCAGGCGGATCGGCTTGGTTTTTTCCAGCATTTCCAGGGAACCGACGCGGATGACCTGCACCGTGATATTGTCGGCACCGCCGTTGGCGTTGGCCAGCTTGACCAGGGCATCGGCCACCTCTTCCGGGTAATCGCCCATGGTCACTTTCAGGATGGTGTCGTCGGCCAGCATATTGCTCAGGCCGTCGGAACAAATGACCAGGCCGTCGCCGTCTTCGAGAATGATGTCGTTCATGATCTCCGGGGAAAAAGTTTCCCGGGCGCCCAGCGACATGTAGAGCACGTTTTTCTGAGGATGATCGCGTGCTTCTTCAGGGGAGATCCTCCCTTCTTCGACCAGTTTCTCGACAAAAGAATGGTCGGTGGTTATTTTTTTTATCTTGTTCCTGCGGATCAGGTAGACACGCGAATCGCCGACATGGGCGATGAACGCCTTCATGCCGGCAATGACCACGGCGGAGAAGGTCGTACCCATGCCTCTTTTCTCGATATCGGCCGCGGCTTTTTTGAAGACCACGGAATTGGCTTTCCTGACCGCCAGCTCCAGGCAGTTGGCGATGGAGGTGTTTTTCTTTCTCAGGCTTTTGTAGGTTTCAAAAAATGACTCGGAGGCCAGCTTGGAGGCGACGTCCCCGGCCTGGTGCCCGCCCATGCCGTCGGCCACGATGAAAAGAAACTCGTTGTCGTTGATCTTTCCATTCAGGAAATAATCCTCGTTGGTGGTGCGGACTTTTCCGATATCGCTCCGGGCAAAAAAGTGGATATCCATTTTTATCTGTTCACCATCGATTGCGCCTGCTTCTATTTTGCGCTGAAACCTCCATTCCTTTTCCCCCTTGATTTCGCTCCAATCCGGCCGCCTGAGCGGAAAAAATCATGGCCTGCCTCCGTTTTTTCTATTAACACAACGATTTTTTTTTGTCAATCGCAGCGGCGGGAAATTCAGCGGCGAATTTTTCAAGTCTCCGGGTGGGCAGGGACGGCTGTGGCCACGGCCGCGGCCACCCTTTCCAGGTAGCGCTCGGGTGTATAGTGTTCCAGGCAGTGTTCCCGGGCCCGGGCGGCGACCTTCCGACCCTGCGGGCCTGCGGCCAGGCGGATCCCGGCGGCAAAGGGTTCGCCGGCGGCGGCGGCCAAAATGGCCAGTTCGGGAGTGACGGTCTGGGTGTGGGTCGGCAGGTCGGTGGCCACGACCGGCACGCCGCTGGCCAGGTAGGAATAGATCTTCAGCGGAATGTTCGTGCCCAGGGTGCGCGGCGAGACAAGGACATCGGCCGCTTGCAGGCAATAAGGAATTTCAGCGGCGGGTTTCTGACCCAGCAGCACGACCCGTTTTGTCAATCCCCGCTCGCGCAGCCTTACGCCCAGAGATTCCACCTGAGGGGGTTTGCCCCCGATCAGCACCATGCGGAAATCATCGTCCAGGAAGCCCGCGCTGTCGAGCAGCAGGTCTATGCCCTGATAAGGCTCCAGCGTCCCCGTATACATGACGATCTTTTTCCCGTCGGGATTCAGCTCTCCCTTCAGGCGCTGCAGCTTTTCCGGGTCGCTGACAGCGGGCCGGTCGTCCATGAAATTTTCAATCAGGATCAGCTTGGCCGCGGCGGTGACGGCGGCGGCATGGTCGTACAAGGCCCGACAGATCACAATGACCGCCGCCGCGTTTTTCAGGGAGATGCGTTCGATGATCCTGAAAAAGCGGATCACGATTTTCGAGCGCGTGAACTGGAAATTATCCATCTGCTGGACCAGCGAGGAATGCATGTCATACAGGTGGGGAATCCCGGTCATTTTCTGGAAGACGACGCCCATGATATTGCCTTCTTCGTGGGTGTGGATCATTTCGTACTTTTCAACGAACAGCCGGCGCAGCGCTTTGAAGAACAGAAAAAAATCCAGGACCAGCTTGGCGGCGGAGGGCCCGGTCTTCACCCCTTTGATCCAGGGCGGTTTCCAGCAACGGAAGATTTTCAGGCCCGGGACAGCCCGGTTCTCCCCGAAAGGATAGGTGACCAGGTCAACGGTATGACCCAGCGCGGCCAGGGCCTGGATGCGGAAATATTCGGAAAACGGCGTGCCCCGCGGTTCAAAAAAGGGTTCGGGGGCGATCATCAATATTTTCATTTTCAAACCCTATGAGCGTGCGTATGGAATATTCGTTTTTATCCAGGCCTTCATGGTAAATGCGCGAGAGCATCTCAGCCAGCAGCCCCAGTGAGATGGCTTGAAAGCCCAGGAAGACCATCAACAATGTGAAGAACAGCAGGGGCCGGCCGGCTATGCCCTGGTTCAGAACGAACTTGGTATAGGTCAGGTAGGCACCGCTGACCATTCCCGCCAGGATCATCAGCAGGCCGGCACCGCCGAAAATCTGCAGGGGACGGTGCGAATAAGCCAGAAGGAATTTTATGGAGATCAGGTCGAGCAGAACCCGGAAGGTCCGGCCCAGGCCGTACTTGGACCTGCCGAACTTGCGCTCACGATGGTTGACGACGATCTCGGTCGACTTGATGCCCATACGCGAGGCGATGGCCGGGATGTAGCGGTGCATCTCGCCGTACAGTTTCATGTTCTTGACCACATCGCTGCGAAAACCGCGCAGGGTGCAGCCGTAATCATGCAGTTTGACGCCGGTGATCCAGGAGATGAGCTTGTTGCCGAAAAAAGAGGGTACCCTGCGGGTCAGCCACTTGTCATGGCGGTCGCGGCGCCAGCCGTTGACGATATCGAAACCTTCGCCCACCTTGTCCACCACCAGGGGAATATCGGCCGGGTCGTTCTGCAGGTCGGCGTCCATGGCCACGACCACCGCGCCGCTTGAGTAATTGAAACCGGCGGAAATGGCGGCGCTCTGTCCGAAATTCTTGCGGAAATGGATGATCCTGACCCGCGGGTCACCGCTGCGGATCTTTTTCAATTCAATCAGGGAATCGTCGGAACTGCCGTCGTCCACAAAAATGATTTCGTATTCTTCGGTCCGGTTTTTCACCGCCGCGGCGATCTCCCCATGGAGCAACCCCACGTTTTCGGCTTCGTTAAATACCGGGATGACGATGGACACGAGCGTTTTTTTTCATTGAACACTTTTAGCATAATCGGGAAAATATTTCAAGACGGATGATGGTTCACAAGACAAGAATGTAGGGGCAGGCCCTCGTGCCTGCCCTTTTAATCACGCCTCAGGATGGGCGGACACGGGGGTCCGCCCATCCTGCCCCTACCCTATTTGACAAACTTACCGTTTTGCGCTATTCTTTTGTATTAAGAGATTAGGGCTTTGCAACAAACAGACCGAATAGAATTTACTCTTCTGTCTCCCGAGCATGATTCCCAACCGCTTAAATAATCAAAAGAAAAGAGGATTTTGACAAATGAATTTTGAACAGTTACAACTCGGCCCCCAGTTGCTGCGGGGCATCGCCGACATGGGATTCACCGAATTGACCCCGGTCCAGGAAAAGACCCTGGGCATCACGCTGGCCGGCCGCGACGTGGCCGTGCAGTCGCAGACCGGCACCGGCAAGACCGCCGCTTTCCTGATCACCATTTTCCAGCGCCAGCAGGCCGTGGCCGCCGCCTGGCGCAAGGCGCTGATCGTCGCGCCCACCCGCGAACTGGCCGTGCAGATCGAGGCCGAGGCCAAGCTCATCGGCCGCCACCTGAACCTGAAAGTGGGCAGCTTCTACGGAGGCGTGGGCTACAACCGCCAGGAGGCGCTGCTGAAGCGGGGCGTGGACATCATGGTCGGCACCCCGGGCCGCCTGCTCGACCTGGAGCAGAAAGGGACGCTGGTCATGCGCAACATCGGCTTCCTGGTCATCGATGAGGCCGACCGCCTCTTCGACATGGGTTTTCTGCCCGACATCCGCAAGATCCTGCGCCGCGTCTCGGCCATGGAATACCGGCAGACCATGCTGTTCTCCGCCACCCTTTCGGCGCCGGCGCTGCAGATCGCCCGTGAGTACATGAACCAGCCCGAAAAGATATCGGTCACCCCGGAAAACATGACCGTGGACACGATCACCCAGGAACTCTACCATGTGGGCAGCCGCGAAAAGATCAACCTGCTGCTGGGCATCCTGAAGCGCGACAATCCCAGGAGCGTGCTGTTCTTCACCAACATGAAATGCGACGCCGAGCGCCTGAGCCGCCGCCTGGAGCTCAACGGCTACCCCAACGAATTCCTGACCGGCGACCTGGCCCAGAGCCGGCGCCTGCGCATCATCGACGATTTCAAATCGGGCAAGGTGCTGTTCCTGGTGGCCACCGACGTGGCCGCCCGCGGTCTGCACATCGAGGGACTGGACATGGTGGTCAATTACGACCTGCCCGGCGAGAGCGAGAACTACGTGCACCGCATCGGCCGCACCGCCCGCGCCGGCAAAAGCGGCAAGGCCGTGACCCTGGCCTGCGAAAAATACATCGCCAACATCGAAGGGATCGAGAAGCTGATCAACGCCAAGATCCCGGTCGTATTCCCCGAGGACGACCTGTTCCTGCGCGACCGGAGCCGCGGCCATATATTCAAGTCCAGGACCGGCGCCCCGGAAGGCCGCCGACCGCGCGACGGCCGGCAGCGCAGCGGCCAGCCGCGCAGCGGACGGCCGCAGACCGGCAGGCCCAGGGGCCACTCCCGTTCCGAAAACCGCAAATCCTTTTAACAATAAAAAAAGTATCAACGCTCAACGCAAGAGGTAAAAATGGCCCAAGGTGAAAGCAAGCAGATCATATTTTCCATGGCCGAAGTCAGCCGCATCCACCCGCCGCACCGCCAGGTGCTCAAGGACATCTCCCTCTCCTTTTACTACGGCGCCAAGATCGGCGTCCTCGGTTTGAACGGTTCGGGCAAGAGCAGCCTGCTGAAGATCATCGCCGGCGTGGACAAGGATTTCCAGGGCGAAGTGATACCGGCCCGCGACTACTCGCTGGGCTTCCTGGAGCAGGAGCCGCAGCTCGACCCGGAAAAAACCGTCAAGCAGGTCATTTCCGAGGCCGTGCAGCCCGTCCTGGACAAGCTGGCCGAATTCGACCGCGTCAACGAGGGTTTTGCCGACACTTCCATTGAATGAAGCCGACATGGAAAAGCTGATCGCCAGGCAGGCCGCCATCCAGGAAAAACTCGACGAGATGGACGCCTGGAACCTGGACAGCCGCCTGGAGAACGCCATGGACGCCCTGCGCTGCCCGCCCGGCGACGCTTCCGTGGCGAACCTTTCCGGCGGCGAAAAGCGGCGCGTGGCCCTGTGCCGCCTGCTGCTGCAGGAGCCCGACATCCTGCTTCTCGACGAGCCCACCAACCACCTCGACGCCGAATCGGTGCAATGGCTGGAGCACCACCTGCAGGAATACAAGGGAACGATCATCGCCGTCACCCACGACCGCTATTTCCTGGACAACGTGGCCCAATGGATACTGGAACTCGACCGCGGCGAGGGCATCCCCTGGAAGGGCAACTATTCTTCCTGGCTGGAGCAGAAGCACCAGCGGCTGGCCAATGAAGCCAAGGCCTCGGAACGCCAGCAGCGGCAGCTGGAGCGCGAGCTGGAATGGGTGCGCATGTCGCCCCGGGCGCGCCAGGCCAAGGGCAAGGCCCGCCTCAGTTCCTACGAAAAACTGCTCGCCGCCGACAAGACCGTGCGCATCGAGGAAGCCCGCATCTACATCCCCTCGGGCCCGCGCCTGGGCGAACTGGTCATCCAGGCCGACAACATCGGCAAGTCGTACGGCGACAAACTGCTCTTCGAAAACCTCACCTTCAGCCTGCCCCGCTCGGGCATCGTCGGCGTGATCGGCCCCAACGGCGCCGGCAAGACCACCCTGTTCCGGCTGCTGACCGGCCAGGAAAATCCCGACAGCGGCTCCATCCGCCTTGGTGAAACGGCCAAACTGGCCTACGCCGACCAGGAGCGCGCCGCCGTCGACGCGGAGAAGCCGGTCTGGGAAGTGATCGGCGGCGGCCAGGAGACCTTCATGCTGGGCGGCAAGCTGGTCAACGCCCGCGCCTACGCCTCCTGGTTCAACTTCACCGGCGGCGACCAGCAGAAAAAAGCGGGGGTTTTGTCCGGCGGCGAACGCAACCGCCTGCACCTGGCGCGCATCGTCAAGGCCGAGGCCAACGTGCTGCTGCTCGACGAGCCGACCAACGACCTCGACGTCAACACCCTGCGCGCCCTGGAAGACGCGCTCGACGATTTCGCCGGCTGCGCCGTGGTCATCTCCCACGACCGCTGGTTCCTGGACCGCATCGCCACCCACATCCTGGCCTTCGAGGGCGAGAGCCGCGTCTGCTGGTTCGAGGGCAACTACTCGGACTACGAGGCCGACCGCCACCGCCGCCTGGGCCACGAGGCCGACCGCCCGCACCGCATCCACTACCGCAAGCTCAAGCTCGGCTGAGCAGCAGTGAGTTAAGGCGGAGTCGGGCCGCGATTGACAAGCAGCGGAAATTCAAATAAAATAAATCACCATGAATACTCCGCATCAAAATCACCTGTTTTTTCCTGCTTGCCGTCGTTGCGACAGCCCCGAGGCTGTTCTCCCGGGACCGCGTTTCTCTGGAAAATTTCGAATTTCGCGGACGGAATTACTCCCTGGAGGCCGCCTTTTCTCCGGGGCAGGCCGACCTGCTGCTGCGGGGAAAGACGACCGCGAACGCTGAGCACCGGGATGAGGGGCGAGAATATTCTGTTGGGAGTCCGCGCGCAGCGACGAGAATTTCTATGTATTCTGGCTGAATTACCGTCAACAAGACGATCCGCCTGGCCTATTACGACCACCACCGCTAGCCGCAGCCGGCTCTTGCCCTCGACCGGCTTCTCCTTCATCGGCTTTCCGGAAATCATCGTGGAGAACGGCCGATTGCGCGCCCTGCTTTTTCTGGCAAACCGTTCCGGCAACGACGATATCTTTTATTACGAATCTGGAAGCAAATGCGCATTGACCCAGCTGACCGACACCGCCATATTCGGAAAAAAGATTCTCCTGGCGAGAAAGATTCCGGCAAACTCCAAGATCGAAGCACGCTCCCTGCAAAGGACGCTTGCAGCTACCGCTTCGATCCCCGCCTCGGGCAAAGCACCCTTGTCGAGGAAAGATTTCATCCGCCGCCGCCAGAAAAGAAGAGAGCATCTGCGCCGACCCCGGAGTATTTCAACACCTTCATCGGCTTCGGCGACAGCATCACCTGGGGACAGATCGAGGGCGTGCAGCGCCTCGACCTGTGCTTCCTGACCCAGATGCGCGATGTCTACCTGCCGGTCAATTACGGCCCAGCCGAGTTCATCAACCTGGGCAATCCCGGCGAGAGACCTTCGAAGGTGCCGAGCGCGTCAACCGCGACCTGGACAGGAATCCCGCCTTTTATTTTCTCCTGATGTTCGGGGTCAACGACATCATGCAGAAACGAGTTTTTCCCTGGACAGTTCCCTGGAAAACCTGGAATTCATCGATCGATGCCGCCCTGGAACGCGGCATGCGCGTGATCGTCTCCACCCTGACGCCGCGCAAGGACATTTTTTCCAACCTTCCAGTATTACTGGGACAACCTGCACTCGCTCAGCTCCGGCATTCTCGGCCTTGCCGCCAAAAAGGGCACGGCCAGCATCGACACCCTGAAGGCGTTCATGGACACCACCCCCCCGGACGGCTGGAAGGATTTGCTCGAGGATCACCGGAACGGTCATCGTTGACGAACAGGCAGATCATTGTCAAGGGCAACCATCCCAATGCGGCAGGGCATCGCTGATCGCCTCACTTTTCGCCCCGGTTCTGGCCGCTTTTCCGCCGCTCGCTCCCCGGAACCTCAGACGTGCTGAATCCCAATAGCCAGATTGAACCGAAACGTTTTCTGGGACGCCAACTACGAATCCGACTTCAGCTCATTTCGAAATCGAATTCGGTTTCACTCCCAAGGCATTGGACATACACCCTGACCACCGCGGCCAGCCACTACACGTTCAACCTTTTTCCCTTCCTGCCCCAGCTTTATTTCAGGCTGCGGACCGTTGACCGCGGCGAGCAGCACAGCGATTTTGTCACCCTGGAAACGGCTTCCGCACAAGTACCGTCCCAGCCGAGTCACAAAAAATAACCCCGGCCGCGCCGGGAGCAAACGAGGGCAAACAATAAAAATGGCAGGCATCAACAGAAACGCAGCCGCCGCGGCGGGAACGACAACTGACCTGGTCATCGTCGGCGGCGGCATATACGGCATCATGCTGGCCCTGGAAGCCGGCCGGCGCGGCAAACGGTCTTTGCTGCTGGAAAAGGACGACTTCGGCGGCGCCACCAGCCTGAATCACCTGCGCACGGTGCACGGCGGACTGCGCTACCTGCAGTCGCTCGACCTGGCCAGGTTTTTCGAATCGGTCACGGAACGGCGCTGGTTCCTGGCCAACTTCCCGGCCCTGGTCCAGGTCCTGCCCTGCCTGATGCCCTTGTACGGCCGCGGGCTCAAGCGGGCGAGCATCATGCGCGCCGGCCTGCTGCTCAACGATTGCCTGGGGCTGAAGCGCAATGCCGGCGTCGACGCCCGCAAGTGCCTGCCGCAGGGCAAAGTGGTCGGCAAGCGCTTCACCCGCAACGCGTTCCCCCATGGTCGACCGCAAGGACTTGCAGGCCGGCGCCCTGTGGTACGACGCCGCCGCGCCCGAACACCAGCGCCTGCTGATGGAAATTTTGCGCTGGGCCTGCGACCTGGGTGCCACGGCCCTTAATTATGTCGCAGGGCGAAACCCTGCTCCTGCATCACGGCAAGGTGGGCGGAGTGCTGGCCGTCGACCGCCAGAGCGGGCAGCGCCTTGAATTCCGCGCTCCCGTCGTCATCAACGCCGCCGGCCCCTGGTGCCGCCAGGTGGCGCAGAAATTCGACCGGGACTATCCCCGGCTTTTGCGCAACCGCCTGCTGCTTTTCAACATCCTCTTTAAAAGAAAGGCGCTGAGCGAATACGCGCTGGCCCTGGTCCCTCCCGGCCGCCCCGACCACACCTATTTCGTCCATAACTGGAAAGGCCGCATGCTGGCCGGGACAGCCGAAATCGCGGTCGCCGCCGAAGACAAAAATCCCGTTCCGCAGCCGCGGGACATCACGGACTTCATCGCCGACATGAACGACGCGGTCCCGGAATTGCTGCTGGGCGAAAAAGACATCGAGACACATTTATTCCGGTATCCTGCCGGCCACGGCGACCGGCAAGCTCTCCGGCCGCGAGGTGATCCTGGACCACGGCGCCCAGGGAGGCCCGGCAGGTTTGTTCAGCGTCTCCGGGGTCAAATACACCACCTCGCGCCTGGTGGCCGAAAAAACCATGAAAAGAATATTCCCCGGGTGCAGGCCAAAAAAACCTCGCCGCCGGCTGCCGCGAACTCCGGACGCGGGTTCTTCGCCTACGACTGGCAGGAAGCGTCAGACGATGACATTGCCGGCCTCAAGCCCCTGATCGAAGAAGAGGCCGTGGTCCATCTGGACGACCTTGTCTTCCGCCGCACCGGGCTGGGCGAAAACCGCCGGCGCATCGCGGAGCTGCTGCCCCGCCTGCGCTCCCTGTTTCCCTGGAACGACGGGCGCTGGCAGCAGGAATGCGAACGCCTGCTCGAGCAGATCCAGCCCCGCTAATCCATGCCACTGCCCATCGGACACGCGCTGGCGGGACTCGCTTGCGCCCAGGTTCCGCCGCGGATTCTTTTTCATGAACAGGTGGCACGATGCCGTTTTTTTTGTGTTCCTGGCCAACCTGCCCGACGCGGATTTCCTGCCCGGCATCATCCTGGGCCGATCCCAACCTGTACCACCATGGTATTTTTCACAGCCTGGGTGCCGCCACTGGCGGTCGCTGCCGCCGGCGGTTGTTTTTTTTACCTCACAAAGCGCCGCTTCCGGGCCCGCGCCGCCGCGATATTCCTGGTCTTCGGTTCACATCTGCTGCTGGATTTCTTCGCCTGGGATTTCGTCGCCCCCTACGGACTGCCGCTGCTCTGGCCCCTGGCGAACCGCTATTTCATCGCCGCCCAGCCGGTATTCATCAACATCAGCCGCTCGGGCCGCAGCGATGATTTTTTCATCAGCCTGTTCAACCACCACAACCTGACAGCGGCGGGACGCGAGATCATGATATTGGGGGGCAGTGCTGGCCGCAGCCGTAGCGATCCGCCGTTTGCTGAAAAAAAAGCGATCGCTGCAATAAAAAAGACCGCTTCAGCGGCGGGTAAAAATAACCTTGGCCGGATTGCCCTGGACAATGACATTGTCGGGGATCTTGCCGCTCACCACCGAATTGGGCGCGACGATGACCCCTGATCCGACCTGGGCGCCGTCGAGAATGCAGACGCCGCTGCCGATCCAGACATCGTTGCCGATGCGCACTCCCCGCGACTGGCTCCCCTGCTGCCGGATCGGCACATCCAGGCGCTGGTAATTGTAGTTGTTGGCAATGATGGTCACGTTGGGGCTGATCAGGCAATCGTCGCCGATGGTCAGCCCGCCCTGGTGGAGGAAAGGAAACAACCGGCGCCGATCGAGCAGCTCCGGCCGATGCGCAGCGGCCCGTAACTGGCCTTGATCTTGGTGAACGAGCTGACCTCGCTGCCGCGACCGATGCGCAAAAGCGGGCTCAACTCGACCTCGGCCCGCGTGCTCACCTTGCAGCGGTATTTGAAAAAATAATAAAGAGAGACCAACCAGCGCGGCAAAAGGAAACGCTGGACGAAACTCGTTACGGTCATTTGCCGTCCATTCGCCCGGCGATGACCTCGCGGATGCGGGCGAAATCGGTCATGGAACTGATCTCCGGCCAGGAGAACTTGACGGCGAATTCCTTTTCCAGGGCCGTGATCAGGCGCAGGTTGTTGAGCGAATCCCAGTTCAGGCAGCGGTCGGGACCGAAATCGTCGCCGATCTCCCCGGGATCGACCTCCATGATTTTGGCCAGGATTGTCTTCAGTTTGTCTTCCATTTGCCAATGAATATAGCACGGAACAGCGGTGAAAACAAGAATGCCGCCCCCGCTGAATATGGGCAAGCGGGATTGCTCGCCCGCCCGCCGCAATGGGCTTAATTCAAGAAACTATTCCCACGGCAATGCCGCGCTTTTGCTGCCCATGATATTGCAATAGGCCCTGACCGTCACGGCGTCGCCCTTTTGCAGCGGCTTGTCGATGAACAGGAATAATCTCATCCTGGCCATCGGCCGTTTCCTGCCGCTCATAGGTTTTTTCGGCCAGCAGTTCTTTGCCGGCGTATACCGCGATCCTCTTGATAAAGTGTTTTTCCTGGTTGCTCACCTTGTGCAGGACCTTGACGCTCAGCGTCGCGGTTTCCGCATCGTAGGCCAGTTCGATCGCCTTGGGCGCGTGGGCATGCAGGCCGAACGCGAAAAGCAGCAGAACCATGAATAATTTTTTCCCCATGTCTCCTCCCTCATGACAAAGATATGTTTTGTGAAAATCCCATGGCTCCAGCCTATCACGGATCGCCGGGGGATTCAAAGGAATAGGCTGAAAACCTGGTATCGTTCTTGCCGCTTTGCTTCACCGCGTACATCAAGCCGTCGGCCAGCCGGATCATTTCATCGACCGTGGATGGCGTGGAAAGGAAGGTCAGTACGCCGATGCTGAAACCGACGGGCCAGTCGTTTTCCTCCATTTTCCGGGTCAAACAATCACGGATCTTCGTCAAGACCGTCCGCGCCCCATCCTGTTCGGTCTCGGGAAAAAAAAGCACGAACTCGTCGCCGCCGATCCGGGCCACGGTATCGGTCACGCGGACGTTCGCCTTCAGGCAATCGGCGACGACGCGCAGGACATTGTCGCCGGCCAGATGGCCCAGGCGGTCGTTGACGGCCTTGAAATTGTCCAGGTCGATGTAGGCCGTGGTGCAGGGGCGCCCGTGGCGCCGGACACGATGGAGCTCCATCTGGGCGATATCGTAGAAATGGCGCGGGTTGGCCGTGCCGGTCAGAAAATCCTGGCGCGCCAGGTCCCTTTGCAACTGCAGTTCCCTTCTCAGCACGGTCAGCAGCGTGCTGATGATCAGAAAAAAACCCAGGCGCATGATGGTGTTCCAGCTGTAAATGAAGGCGCTGGAATACAGGTGCCCGGCGGCCGCGTCGGCCACGAACCAGGTCAGCGCTCCCAGGAAGGAAAACACCAGCCCCGCCGTTCTCCCGACCCGCCAGGTCACCAGCACGATGGGCGCCAGGTAAAAAATGGAGAAGGAAAACTCAAAGCCGGAATAGTAATCAACGACGCCCAGCAACAGGATCAGGATGAAACCGAGGCCCAGCCAGAATGCCTTGACGGTTTTCCGGCTGTTTACCGAGCTTCCTGTTTCGGCGGCCATCGGGCGTTCAGACCTCTTTGCGTTTCTTGAAATAATTCAGCCTGACCCAGCCCCAGTTCAGCGCCAGGTGCAGGATGACGCCGATGACGATCAGCATGGCCCCCGTGACATGGATGTGTTCGAAATTCTCTTCGCTGAGCCTTTCATGCAAAGAATCCCGGACAAGAACTGCGAAACCATCAACAATGCCAGCAGCACGTTCAACACCTTCATTTGCGTGTTTTTTTTCATTTTTCTCTCCTTTCCCTCCACCCCCAATAATACACGGTTTACATGGGGCTGTCAATCTGCTAAAATGAAAAATGGAACAATCATTCACGCAATCCATCCTTTTCATCTGGGTCATCGTGCCGCTGCTGATCTTTCTGGCGCGCGTCATCGACGTCACCCTGCAGACCATCCGCATCGTCTCGATCTCGCGCGGCATCCGCTGGCTGGCGCCGCTGGTCGGCTTTTTCGAAGTGCTGATCTGGCTGCTGGCCATCAGCCAGATCATGAAGCGGGTCTCGAACCCGGTGGCCTACATCGCCTACGCGGCGGGTTTCGCCACCGGCACCGCCATCGGCCAGTCAATCGAGCGCCGTCTCTCCCTGGGCACGGTCATGCTGCGCGTCATTACCGCCCGCGCAGCCAGGAATTGCGCCGGCGCCTGCGCGAGCTGAACTTCGGCTTCACCCATGTCCCGGGCCAGGGCGCCGACGGGCCGGTGGAGATCATCTTCACCGTGATCCGCCGCCAGCACCTGCAGACAGGTCCAGGCCCTGGTGCGCGAAACCCTGCCCGACGCCTTCTATTCGGTCGAGGAGGTGGCCGGCACCCGCGAAACGATATACCCGCTGCCCATCCCTTCGGCACCGCGATTCCATTCTTCCCCTTCCGCCTCTTTTCCAAGCGCAAATAGGCGCAGCTCGCGCACACGTGACGGCCAAAAAAAAGGGACGGGCCGAAGCCCGTCCCTTGGCGAACAGGAGAGAGGACTTGGTCAGATCCAGGAATTCTCGCCGATTTTCTTCAAGCGCTTCGTCGACTTTGACCTCATGACCCTGTCGAGTGCTTTCGTGGACCCTGCTCGTGATCTCGTCCACGTCCGGCACAGCGGGCGGGCAGGGGGCTCGGCATGATGATCTCCGGGATGCGGATGTCCAGTTCCGGCAGCTCGAGATGCTCGATCTCGATGTCCTTGTCGCCGCTGAAGATGCGCAAAATACGCTCGCGGCGGTCGAAATCGGGTTCGGCCTTGAGCGTCTGCTTTTTGCCGTGGCGCACGACGGTGATGGCGACGCTGTCGCCCTTTTTCAATTCCGCCAGGGCCTTATGGATGTCCTTGCTTTCCTTGACCGGCTTGCCGGCCATCTCGACGATGACGTCGCCGGATTTCAGGCCGGCCTTGGCCGCCGGCGTGTCTTTTTCCACCCCGGTGATCAGCACGCCTTCGCCGGCCTTGACGCTGAAATAGGCGGCCAGGTCGGCATCCATTTCCAGCAAGTTCACCCCCAGGAAGGCCTGGGAACGGATGACCTTGGGCGTCTTGACGCCGTGCCAGGTGCAAGCGCTTGGGGCGCTCGTACTTGCCCAGGACCGCTTTGACCTCCATGCGCCTTGCCGTCGCGCCAGAGGCCGATCTTCACCGCGCTGCCCGGCGCCAGTTCGCGAATGAGTTCCGTCAGGGACTGCGTTTCGCGGATCTTCTCGCCGTTGACCGACAGGATGACGTCATCTTCCAGGATGCCGGCCTTGGCGGCCGCGCTTTCCTTTTCGACGTCCACCACCAGCACGCCGTGCGTGACGCCCAGTTTCTCGCGCTTGACGCTGTCCAGGCGCTGCACCGAAACGCCGAGAAAACCGCGTTCGCTTTTTTCTTTTTCCGCGGCCAGCAGCGCCAGGGTCCCGGCCAGGGCCAGCACCATGAGCACGGTCAGCGAAGCCTTCACTGAGCCGTTCAGTTTTTTGAATTTATCCATTGTGACCTCCTCGTAAAATGCTTTTCACCCTTCAAGATGCCGGGAACAGTGAAAAAGTTTCGAAAATTATTTTTTAGTGCTATTTATTGCAGACAAAATCGGCTCAAAAGAGGCGCAGGTCAGTGTGATATGGGATTCGCCCCCACGAATTGCCGGGCATAATACTTGGCGGTCAGTTTTTCGCCGCAGGCCCGCTCGATCATCTCGTTCCAGGGCCAGCGCATGCCGGGCTTGAACACCTGCTCGATCAGGTAGCGGCCGGCCTCGGGGCGCCCGACGAAGCATTCGCTCTTCCGGGTCGGGGCTTTTCAGCACCGGGCCGGCGATGTGATAATAGAGCTGCGAAGCGAGGAGTTCGCCCAGCAGGTAGTTGTGGTAATAGCAGGGGTAGAGGGCGATGTGGATCTTGGCGGCCCAGTCGGGCTCGTCGCGGCCGGCGGGCATCTTCAGCAGCTGGTACTTTTCGACGAGTTCCCACCAGCGGCGGTTGAGGTCCTGGTCGGGGTTCTCGTACATGCTCTTTTCGAAGCGGAACATCACCTGGGCCCAGCGGCTGAAGACCATCTGCTGCAGGCGCAGGGAGTCGCGGCTGGCGCGCGGCGATGCGCCCGGCCTCGGCGGCCGTGACGCCGGCCATGGCCTGCAGCCAGGAGGGCGAGGCGGCGAAGCGCCCGAAGAGGTTGGCCACCGCCTCGGTGGTGAAGGCGTGGGCGGCGTCGCGCAGCAGCCAGGGCAGCGCCGGGTCGTTGAACTTGGCATAGACCGAGTGGCCGAACTCGTGCAGCAGCGTGTTCATCCAGTAGGAGTCGGGCTTGACGCTGCACAGCACGCGCACGTCGCCGGCAGCGGTCGATGTCGCTGGAAAAGGCGTGCTGGTACTTGCCGGGCTTTTCGAACAGGTCGCTGCGCTCGATGACGTCGTCGATGTTCAGCCCGATGCCGTCGTAGTAGGTTTTGGCCATGGCCACCAGGTCCTTGTCCTTGTAGTAGGAATCGAGGTCCACCGGGTAGATGACCGGCGCTTCCTGGAAGAAGCGGTTCTGGTAGTGCCAGGGCTGCAGCTGCGCCGGGAGCGATGGCGCAGCGCGCCGCCAGGAAGGCGTCGATGTCCTTTTTCAGCACGGCGAAGCCGCCGCGCGTCAATTCGTCCAGTTCATCGAAAAGGGCCTCGATCTGCCCGGGGTCCTGCTCGTCCAGCTGCAGCTGCATCTGCTGGAAATTGGCGAATCCCAGCTGGCGGGCGGCGGCGTTGCGCAAACGCACCAGCTTCAGGATGTCGGGGGCGACCAGGCGGCCGATCTCCTTGCTCGACTTCCAGACCTTTTCCAGCTCGGCCGGAATCGGTCGAGTTGCGCAGCATGGCCTCGGCGTCGTTGTCGCTCAGCACCCGGCCGTCCAGCTTGATGCGGAAGGTGTTGAACTTCTGCTCGATCTGCCCCTGCAGCGTGACCATCTCTTCCATCTGCGCGGCCGGGATCTGGTTTTCCAGGTAGGCATGGTAAAGGATCTCCAGCTGCCGCTTGAGCAGCGGCTCGTGCACTTGCCCGGCCTGGCGCCAGCGTTTCAGTTTGGCGAACTCGCCGGCGTCGGCATGGGCCTTGCTCAACTGGATCTGCAAGGCGGTGGAACGCCGGTAATCTTCGTCCTTGCCGCTGATCGAGGCCTGGAAGCCGGCCAGGGCGGCGTCCCGGCTCAGCGGGATGACCCTGGTTTCGTAGCTTTTTAAAAATTCACGGAAAGCGGCTTCATCGCCGGCGGGGGCGCCTTGCCCGGCGGCCCAAACAGCGGCGGCCAGCAGGCCCAGCCCTATCAGAAGCAAAATGATCTTGATTTGAAGTTTCATGCGTCCTCCTGGATTTTTCAATCCAAAATTATAGGACGGGGAAGAGGCTTTTGCAAGCGGGTGGTCAGAACCCTGTTTTTACTTTTTCATTCCGGGACGATCAATTCAATTTTTTAAATTTCAATTCCCGCAGGTCGGGAAAGGCGAAAAGCCTGGTCCTGCCATTTTCCCGCAAAGTCACCCCGAATTTTTCAATCCATACGTGTCCGAAACTCGGGCCCTGGAAATCCAACTGTTTGAGAAAAACCATTTTACCGTCCTGCAAACGGTAAATTTTTCTCCACTTGTCAGGTTTCCTCTGTTCCGCGAGCCAAGCATCATGTTCACTGTAAAAAAATTCTTTGGGCGGAATGAAATAGATCTGACCACGATCAGGCCCGACATCGTCCATGGTCAACGTGTCCAGGTCGAGGCGGACAATGCGCTTGTCCCGTTTGCCATAAATTTCCCTGGCATTCCCGCTATCCATTCCACTCTGAAATAAACCGCCTGTTAGGAATTCGCCGTTGATCTCCTTGACCGTTTCGCTGCCTTTGGCCAGCAGCCGGCGGATGACCAGGGATTTGTCAGTATGCAGTGAAGAGCAGGTGACCGAAATAGGCCGGCATCTTTTTGGAAATGCCGAGGTCCTCGACCGTTCCGTCCCGCCACAGCCTGAGGACGCGGCGATCCTGGCTGCCGACCAGCCAGAAGCGCCGGCCGGCGATTTCGTCGGCGGCGAAGATCCTGGGCTGGTGATAGCCAACGAACAGGGGGCTGCGGCAGGAAAGGGTCCTGGATGCGCCATTCGCCAGGTCGAGGACGACCAGGTCCAGGCGGTCGTTTTTCAGCGCCAGCGTCGGCCTCATGTTCGGCATTTCCGCATCCGCGCCGCCGCGCTGCAAAACGATCAGGTTCCGCCCGTCGTATCTGAATGCAAAGAAAGGCTGGATGGCCAGACAGCGTTGCGGAACCTTGTGCAGCGTTTTCCAGGCGCCCGTATCGGGATCAAAGGCGATGATCTCCCAGGAATTGCCATTCACATCAAAACCCGGAAGAATTATTTTCCCGGGCTTATCGCAAACGACGCCCGCCCACAGGAAACTTCTCCTGGTGTCGATCCGCAGGCGATCCTGCGCACGAAACACTTCAAGTTTCCCCGGCCAACCGGCTTTCAGCACTTGCCGGTTCTCAAGGATATGGTAGACGGAATCGTGATAAAATTTCTTTTGAAGCCCCAAGGAAATCACCAGGGAGGCGGCAAGCGCCAGGAGCAGCAGCGGAATGAAAAACAACAATTGACGGCGGTTGAAAGCCCGGGCCGGCTTCAAATCGAATTTCTTGAAGGCCAGGAAATAGGAGGCCACGAATGGCGCCAACATCAGCAGGAAGACAACGAGCGCCGCGGTCAAGCTGGAGGAATCGTAAATAATATTTCCAAAATGATTGAATCGCCAGACCGAACCCCAGGAAAAGCTGTTGTTCCAGGCAAAACCCAGTGCCATGATGATCGAACAAAGCGTCAGGAAGCCGCATAGAGCGAAGCCGGCCCATATTGATTGGACGATGAAATTTTCGTGGATGCTGGAAAGAGAAAAAGATATGAAAAACAAGGCAAAATAGACCAGACTGAAAAACTCGAAATAACCGCCGAAAGCGTCATGCCCCATGAAGTGATACAGCAAAAAGAACACGCCATAAAACAGGACTACGGCCGCCAGGCGCGGCACGAGCTTGATGAAAAGCAGGCGGCGGCGGGAAACGGGCAGGGTAAGCAGGTATTCCAGCCCGCGCTGCTTGGAGTCCATGGCGAACGGCGAAAGTCCGAGGAACATCGAAGCCGTCAGCAGCCACAAACCCAGCATGATGATGAATTTCTCCGTCTCGAAGGACCATCCCTGGACCAGGTCGATGACGCCGATGAGCAGGGCGATCCCGGCTATCAACAAGACGAAATACAGGGACTGCTTGCCGACCTCAAGCCATTCTTTTCTGTTCATAGCCGCCTCCGATGAATGCCTTGACGATCTCCGCCAGCGCGATATCCTGGAAATCCAGGGCATGTTCCGCCCGCAGCTCCTCGCGGAACGGGTATATATAATATTCCTTATATATGCCTTCGGTCCTGCTGAAAAAACAGGGCAGGTTTTCGGGCAGGGGGCCGGGAGCCACGATCTTCTTCATCAGGCCTGCCAGCGCCTCGGTGGGCACGTCGACCGCGAAGCGGCCCCCCTCCATGACCAGCAGGCGCTCGGGAATTTTTTCTATCTCGCCGAAGGTGTGGTTGACCGTGAGCACCGTGGCCTGGCTGGCATCCAGATGTTCGATCAGGGCCTCGATGAACAGCTCACGGATGTAGGGATCGAGCATGTGCATGACCTCGTCGACCAGCAGCAGCGACGGCTTCTGCGACAAGACCAGCGAGAGGTGCAGGATGGCCCGTTCGCCTGCCGACAGGTTCCTGATCCTGTCTTTTCGGCCGAGGCCCAGGCGCTTGAGCAGGCGGTCGTCGAACTCGCCGAACTGCGAACACCCGGCAGTGGAAGGCGATGATCCTCTCCACGCTCCAGTCCTCGAACAGGCTGAGGGCGTCGGAAATGAAGCCGATCTTTTTGGCCGGGGCTTCCGGCGAGCGGATCACCCGGCCGGAATCGGGCAGCAGCACGCCGGCGAGCGCGCGCAAAAAGGTGCTCTTGCCCACGCCGTTGCGGCCGGCGATCACCGCCCACTCCCCCTTGGCAAAGGAGACGCTCAGGTCGTCGAGCACTTTTTTCCGGGAAAAACGCAATGACAGGTCGCGGGTCTCTATAATGGGTTGGCTCATGGTTTGATCCTCTCTGCGAGTTGCTTGATGTCTTCCACGGTGAAGCCGAGCGAAACGGCCTTCTCCAGGAAACCCTTGAATTCGCTTTCCAGCATGGCCCGGCGCAGCGCGTCGCGGCGGCCGGCCGGGACCCGGACCCGGCTGCCGCTGCCGCTGCGGTTCTCGCTGAAGCCCTCGGCCTCCAAAGCGTAATAGGCCTTTGCCACGGTGTTGGGATTGAGCTTGAGCAGCTTGGCCAGGTCGCGGATGGACGGCAGCAGGTCGCCGTCGCGCAAACCGCCGGAAAGCACTTCCAGCTTGATCGCCTGGATGACCTGCTGGTAGACCGGCAGGGGCGATTTCGCGTCGATCGTCAGGTTCATGGCCTTTTCCTCCCGGTCTTCATTGTATTACTAATATAATACACTTTAGTGTTTTTGTCAACAGAAATTTATTTTATCAATCTTCCGGGTACGGGATAAGCCTGGCTTCTCGCCCCGGGACGGCCCACCCCGATTTTGCCAGACCGGCTATCCGCCACCCTTGACAATTGTCTCGTCCTGGTGCAATTTTCATATATATATCCATATTATATAAAGAAATAGTTTTTACGGGCCCGGCCCGTGAAAAAGGAGGCAGGCAATGAACATACTGGTGATGTACTATTCGCGCACCGGAAAAACCAGGGCGCTGGCCGAAGCCGTGGCCAAGGGAGTCGGGGAAGTGGAAGGGGCGGTCTGCCAGTTGAAAGCGGCCGAAGAGGTCACGGCCGAAGATTTCAGCGCCGCCGCCGGCGTCATCGCCGGCTCGCCCGTCTATTTCGGCACCATGGCCGCCGAACTGAAGGCCGTGTTCGACAAGCTGATCACGGTGCGCAAGAAGATGGCCGGCAAGATCGGCGCCGCCTTCGCCACCTCGGCCCACCCCAGCGGCGGCAAGGAAACGACCATGATGTCGATCATCCAGGCGCTGCTCATCTACGGCATGATCGTGGTCGGCGATCCCCTAGACGCCTCGGGCCACTACGGCGTCGCCGCCAGCGGGCCGCTGGACAGGGAGACCGCGGAAACGGCCCGCAAGCTCGGCAAGCGCGTGGCGGAACTGGCCAAGGCCCTATATTCCTCTTCGCTGGAAAAGAGATACTGATAATTTTTTAGCTGAATTTCAGCAAGAACAGCCGGTGACCGAAGCGTCCAGGCTCCAGGTGATGTCGTGGGCCTCGCCGCCGTTGTTTGCAATAGGTTTTCATTAGTCAGCGTTTTTTGAACCGGCTTTTTCTTCGTCTACCCATTCCAATTCATCAAGTGGAACAAATTCACCGCCGCAATCACACTGATAATTTTTGTCGTTTTTTTTAAGCTTCTCACATTTCAAACACATCAAAACCTCTGATCCGGAAAAAATACGACGTTTCAAAATTATTTGTCCCAGATAAATCACAAAAAATGTAATCAACCCAAAACAAAAGGCTTTCAGCAATCCATCTTTAAAAAATTCCTCCCAAGTTATTGGATTAAACCAGGCACTAGCATGTATATCAAAGCCAATTTTTATTTCAACAACTGCAACTAATAAAAATAACACGCCAAGAATGCTTGGCCACCAAATTTTCTTATAAGCATTCTTCTTTTTTTTCCTGATTTCAATTATTTCTTTTTCACTTTTGTATCTCCACATGCATTTTCTCAATTTATCGGCAATCACAGACCTCCATTGGTCGGGCGCCGTTTCCAAGCCGGCGCCGCCGGCCTAGTCACTGACCGTGCCGGCCGGGGCAAAGACGGTGAAGCAGGCGTCGCTTGAATCGGTCACGGCCGGGACCGCCGTGCTGGTGATGCGGACCTTGTAGCTGCTGCCGGCAGGAAAAGAAGAGGGAATCGCCCAGTTGAACACGCCATCCGAAGCGGGGACAGAAGCGGCGATGGTGGCCTTCAGTTTGTCTTTCTTCATCAGTTCGATCCTGATGTCGGCGACGCCGGCCGAGGTCCAGGCAATGGACTGGGTCGTCCCGCGCTGCCACTCTTCGCCGCCGTTGGGTGCGGTCACGTAGACAAACGGGGCGGAAATGGCGAAGTTAAAGTCGCTGGAATCGGTTATGTCCGGCGAAGCAGTGCTGCTGACGCGCAGCAGGCAGGTGGATGAAGGAGTGTCGGGAACGGTCCAGGTGAAGCTGCCGTCGTTTTCTGTCCCGGCGGCCACAGCGGTCCAACTGCCGCCGTCGTCAATCGAATAGTCGATGTCAACGTTGTCAATCACCCCCGTCGACATCCATTTGATATCGTGATTTTCGCCAACCACCCAGTTCTCGCCGCCGTTGGGAGAGGTTACGGTGATACTGGGGGGAATCGGCAATGAGAAAGCGACCCCAAAGTCACTATCACCCCCTTTTAAAGTCAGGCCATAAAGGATCGAATCGGAAAGAACAAGGGATCCTTCTGGATATTTTCCATCATCCATGCCCCCGGCAAATATATGCAGTGGGGTAAAACTCGAACCATCTGACTGGATCTGGAAAATCGTTCCATAACTGGTGCTCCCGTCCCCATGGGTCATGCCATAAAGGGTCGAACCGGAGATGATTAGTGATCCATGAGGCATCATTCCCTCTGCCGCGACGAAGGGAAATGGGAATGCGTGCAACAATGCGAATCCCGAGCCATCGGTATTGATTTTAAATATGGTTCCAAGTACACGCTCAACACCATCTGAGGTTATTCCGAATGATGTCATTCCATAGAGGGTCGTTCCGGAAAGAAGAAGAGAGCCGTATGGAGATCCGCCGTCGGCAATGCCCCCGGTAAATTCATGTAACAGCATATAATTCGAGCCATCGGTCTCCATCTTGAATATCGTGCCCTGATTATAGAAGCCTCCGTCAAAGGTCATGCCATAGAGGGTCGATCTGGAAATAACCAGGGATCCTCTTGGACAATTTCCGTCATTCGTCCCGATTGCAAATCCGTGAAGAATTGAAAAATCACTGCCATCAGTCTGGATCTTGAAAATTATGCCTCCCCCGATGCTTTGGGACATGCCATAGAGAGTCGATCCGGAAAGGATCAGAGAGCCGTATGGATATTCCCCGGCAGAGCCTCCTGCAAACGCGTGCAATAAAATGAAATTTGAGCCATCGGTCTCCATCTTGAATATCGTGCCGTAATCATCGATCCCGCCGCCAAAGGTCATGCCGTAAAGAGTCGAACCAGAGAGAATCAGGGAGCCTACAGGATATTTCCCATCGATAGAGCTGCCGGCAAACTCGCGCAGCAATGTAAAATCGCTGCCATCGACCTGAGCCTTGAATATCGTTCCCTTGTCATTGTTGCCACCATATTGAGTCATGCCATAAAGGGTGGAGCCGGATATGATCAAATCTCCCCATGGGTATTTTCCATCATCAATCCCACCGGCGAATTCGTGCAGCAAGGTGGTCTGGGCCCAAACCGGAAAAGCGAGCAGGCACAACGCAAACAGGGCCGGAATTGCTTTTTTCAGCGATTTTTCTCCGAAATACCCGTATCTCTTCAATGATTCTCTCATTGCAACCTCCCTAAACACGATCCCTCTCTCCGGAATGGTGTTCAATGAGAGGATTCTGCTTGGTAAAATACGAATTGTCAATAATGAATTTTGTGCTTTTTTTGTTTCGGCGATCGCGGCCTTTTTCAGGGGCAAGCGCGATCGAGACGACCGGTTTTCCTCGATCCGGCGAGAGAAAGCGGGGGATTTTCTATTGCGCCGGGGGGCATTTTCAAGTATAATGGGCCGCGAAAGGCGGCGTAGCTCAGTCGGTAGAGCAGACGGCTCATATCCGTTATGTCGGGGGTTCAATTCCCTCCGCCGCTATTTTATTTTCCCCAGGGCGGAAAAATGGGGGAACATGCCGCAACACCCATGAAACTCCTGTTCCCGGAATTCAAAAAAAACATCCAGGACCACGAACTCGTCCGCCCCGACGGCACGGTCATCCTCGGCTTTTCGGGCGGCAAGGATTCGGTCGCCCTGGCCGTGCTGCTGCAGGAACTGCAAAAGCACGTCCCCTTCCGCCTGCTGGCCGCCTACTTCAACCACGGCCTGCGCCGCGACGCCGGCGAGGAAGAGAAATGGGTGCGCGCCTTCTGCGCCGCCCGCGGCATCGAGCTCGAGACGGGCCGCCGCGATGTGACGCGCTTCAGGGAAGAGAACCGCCTGAACCTGGAGCACGCCGCCTCGCTTTCGCGCTACGATTTTTTCGCCGCGCTGGCAAGGAAGATCCCCGGCGCCCGCGTGGCCACGGCCCACAACCGCTCCGACTTAAGCGAGACCTTCTTCATCAAGCTTTTGCGCGGCAGCGGCCTGCAGGGGCTGTCGGCCATCTTCGCCAGCAAGGAAAAAACCATCATCCGCCCGCTGCTGATCTTTTCCGAAGCACAGGTACTGGCTTTCCTGGAGCGGAACCAGATCCGATATTACCAGGACCCCAGCAACCTGCGGGACGATTTCCTGCGCAACCGCATCCGCCACAACCTGATGCCGGCCGTCCGGGATATCGAGCCCGAATTCGAGGAGCGCATCTTCAAGACCGTGCTGCTCATCCAGGACGAATTCGATTATTTCCAGGGTCAAGCGCAAGCCATTCTGAACAAGAAGCTGCTCCTCGGCTCCATCCTTCCCGCGCAGGCGTTCGCGGGACTGCACCCTGCCCAGGCCCGCCACCTGGCCCGCGAGTACCTGCGCCGACTCAAGGGCAACCTGCTGGGCGTGGGCTTCGAGCACATCGCCGATTTTCTGCAGAGCCTGGAAACGGGCCGCGGCCTGTCGCTGCCCGGGCTGAACCTGAAGTTCGCCAGGGGCTGGATCTTCCCGGAAAAGACGCGCATCGGCGACTACCGGGTAACGATCGCGGCAGAAGGGCGCTGGCCCATCACGGAGATCGGCCGCGTATATCGCGGTGAAAAAAGTAGCCCGCTTCCGCCAGCCCAAAGACAATTTCCATATCATGGTGCCGGCGGCGCTCGTGCAATTTCCCCTGCTTGCCCGCCCGGCATGCCGGTCCGACAAGGTCCGCAAGATCCATTCGCCCTACCGCCAGAGCGTCTTTGAAATGATCCGCAGCTCCGGGGTGCCGGCCCCGCTGCGCCGCCTCTGCCCGGTTCTCGAGAACGGCGACGGCGAGATCATCTGGGTCTGCGGCTCGCCGCTGGCCCAGGCCTTCGCCGTGGACGACCCCGCCAAAGGGCCGTTTATCCGCATCAGGGTCACGCCCTGATCCGGCAGTGCTCATTACTTTCTAGCTTTCGCAGACTGGGGCGCTTCCGATCATCCCCTGATGCGGCGTATGGAGCCCATTTAAGAAAAATGGGCGGAATCGCTTCCCGGCCGGAATGCGGACGGGATTTAGCGGAAGGGGATGTCGGAAAAAGCCCCATGTGCCGGGGCGCTTCCGTCATCCCATGACGCGGCGTATGCAGCCCATTTTAGAGAAAAATGGGCGGAATCGCTTCCCGGCCGGAATGCGGACGGGATTTAGCGGAAAGGGATGTCGGAAAAAGCCCCATAGTGCCGGGGCGCTGCGGTTTGCAATTCGCCTCCTCCTGTAATAAGATGATACAGCGCCATGCCCGAAAAACCATTGCCGGAAGTACTGAAAAAGCCGCACATCTGGTGCTTCAGCACCTACTTTGCCGAGGGCTTCCCCTACTCCATCATCCGCTCCGTTTCCACGCTCTTCTTCCGCGACCGCGGCGTCAGCCTGGAAGCCGTGGGCCTGACCACCTTCTACGGCCTGCCCTGGATCCTGAAATTCTTCTGGGGGCCGCTGGTCGACGAGTTCGCCAGCAAGCGCCGCTGGCTGCTGGCCATGCAGGCAACGCTGGCCGTGCTGATCGGCGCCGTCGCCTTCCTGGTGCCCCTGCCCGGCGGCGTGCGCCTGATCGCCATCTGCTTTTCATCGGCGCCTTCGTGGCCGCCACCCACGACATCGCCATCGACGGCTACTACCTGGCCGCCCTGGACAAGCAGGAGCAGGCCAGGTTCCTGGGCTACCGGGTGATGGCCTACCGCGTGGCCATGCTCACCGGCACCGGCGTGATCGTGACCGTCGGCACCGCTTTTTCCTGGCTGGCCGCCTTCCTGGTCGCCGGCCTGCTGCTGGGACTGCTCACCGCCTACCACTGGTTTTTCCTGCCCGAATGCGAAACGCAGCGCCGCCCCTTCGGGCAGATGCTGCGGCTGCTTTTCAAGCCCCGGCTGTTCGTCTATGCCCTGGCGGCCATCGCCGCGGTCACGGCGCTGGTTTTGTTCTTCAATTCGGCCCGCTTCCTGGAGTGGCAAAAGACGGCGCCGCTGCTCAGGGAGCTGAATTTTCCCCGCGCCGTGGGGCTGGGCCTGCTGCTGGCCCTGGCGCTCATGGCCGCCTTCCGCAAGAAGCTGGCCGCGGTCATGACCCGCGACCCCGATTCCTTTTACGGCAAGGCATTCCTGACCTTCATGGACCAGGAGAAGATCGGCGTGATCCTGGCCTTCATCGTGCTGGTGCGCAGCGGCGAATTCATGGTCAGCTCCATGGTCTCGCCCTTCCTGGTCGACCTGGGCGTCAAGCACCACTACGGCTGGATCTCGGGCGGCATCGGCCTGCCCGCCTCCATCGCCGGCGCCCTGCTGGGCGGCTGGCTGATCGCCCGCTTCACCTTGAGAAAAATGATCTGGCCCTTCCTGCTGGCCCAGAACCTGACCAACATCGCCTACATGCTGCTGGCCGGCGGCCTGGCCCGCTACATCGCCCTCAACACCGGCGCCGCTGCACCTCACGCCGGTGGGCGCCGGCAACCTGCTGCTGGTGGCCGCCGTGCACGGCTTCGACCAGTTCGCCAGCGGCCTGGGCACGGCGGTGCTGACCACCTACCTGATGCGCATCTGCAAAATGGAGTTCAAGGCCGCCCACTTCGCCATCGGCTCGGGACTGATGAGCCTGGGCGGCATCGTGGCCGGCATCAGCAGCGGCTTCATCGCCTCCTGGCTCGGCTACGGCGGCATGTTCGCCGTCAGCTTCGCGATCGCCGTGCCCGGCATGCTGCTCCTGTTCTGGGTGCCGCGCCGATAGCCACGGCCTTCATCCGCCAAAGCCAAGGCGGGCCGGTATTTCAAGGCCCGGGTCAATCGCTGAAATTTTCCTTTAAAACACGTTCCAAGGTAGCGGTCAGGAAATCCGCGTTCTCCGCGGTAAAGGGCATGGGCGGCCTGATCTTCAAGACATTGTGCCAGGGGCCCGTCCGTGCCGATAAGAATGCCGAGTTCGCGCATGCGGTTGACGATCAATGCAGCTTCCTCGGCCGCCGGTTCCAGGGTCAGGCGGTCCTTGACCAGCTCGACACCCAGGAAAAGACCGCTGCCGCGCACGTCGCCGACAAGGGGATAGCGTTCCGCAAGCGGTCGCAGCCCGGCAAGCAATTGCCTGCCGACCGCCAGGGCGTGCTCCAGCAAATGCCCCTCCTGCACGATCCGCAGTACGGCCTCGCCCACCGCGCAGGAAACCGGATTGCCGCCGAAGGTGCTGAAAAATTCCATGCCGTTGTCAAAAGCGGCCGCGATCCCGCCCGTGGTGACCACGGCGCTGAGTGGATGGCCGTTGCCGATCGGCTTGCCGAGGACAACGATATCGGGAACCACGTTCTGGCTTTCGAAAGCGTAAAAATGGCTGCCGATGCGGCCGTAGCCCGTCTGCACTTCATCGGCAATGCATAGCCCCCCGGCCTGGCGGACATGGCGGTAGACATTTTCCAGATAGCCGGGCGGAAAGAATATCTGGCCGCCCACGCTGGGACAACTTTCAGCGATGAATGCGGCCGGGTTGCGGCCGCGCCGCCGCAGCTGGTCGATGGCCTCCTGAACATGGCCGGCATACTTGCAGCCGGCCTGCGGATCGCCGGCCTTGTAGGGCCCGCGATAGACATCGGCCAGGGGCACGGCGTGCACCCAGTCCGGCGCCCCGGTTCCCCCCGGTCCGTCATGCTTGTAGGGGCTGATGTCGATGAGCGACGTGGTATGCCCATGGTAGGCCGCGGCCAAAACGATCATGTCGCGCCGCCCCGTATAAGCCCGGGCCAGGCGCAGGGCCAATTCATTGCCCTCGCTGGCGGAATTGACAAAAAAACAAACGCGCAAGGGGGCCGGCAGCGTGGCGACCAGGCGCCGGGCATAGCGGTTGATGGCGTCGTGAAGGTAGCGCGTGTTGGTGTTGAGCACTCCCATTTGGCGCCGGGCGGCCTC
>CAVSZS010000013.1:7500-600352 GCA_963732485.1 Candidatus Aminicenantota bacterium | reverse complement strand
TTTTCCTCCGGAAAAAGCTTGTAGCTGATAGCTCGTAGTTCGTGGATAATAGCTGATAGCTTATCATTGCTTTGGGAATTTGATGGAGTTTATCAGACTATTCAACATCTTTGCGATTTCTGTTGCATCAGTCTTTAGCTTTCTGAATAAGGTTAATTCTATCCACCCCTGTCTGTGCAATATTTCCAGAAGAGTGGTGGTTTCATATAGTGATCCGCGCGCTATAAAGAGGAACTGCACGAACTCCTTCTTTGAGTATCTGCCTTTGCCTTCGGCAATGTTCATTGCAACTGACGTGCTTGCCGACTCGAGTTGCTCAATTAATCTATAATGCTTACGGTCTGTTTTTAATTCCTCTGAGATATTAATAATATTACATGCCCATTCGATAGCCCGTTGCCATACCACAAGTTTTTCATATCCCGAATTAGAATCATCTTCCATTTTCGATCACCTATCAGCTATGCGCCATGAGCTACGAGCTTCTGAGTAACTTCACCATAACCATTAGAATTCATTGGATTCATACTGGCGCTGTTACTTCTTGACTTGAGACCAATTCAAACCCCATTTCCTGAGCTTTTCGTTTCAGGTTTTGTACAACCCTTGACCGATAGCGTTCTTCGTAATATTCCTGACCGGCATCGACATAGGAGGATCCATTGCGTGAGCATGGCATAGACCAGACGGGCCAGTTTGTGAGCTGTGGCGGTAATGGCCTTGGGTGCTCCCAGTCGTGCCCGCTGTCGTCGAAGATAAGCTCCCAAAGCGCTCTTGGAATTGAAAAGCGTAAAGGCTGCCATGCGAAAAGCAGCAGCGGCCTTGTTGGCAACCGGTTTGGTCGCACTGCTCAAGACCTTGCCGCCGCTGACCTTAGTCCCGGGCGACAGACCAAGCCACGAGGCAAAATGCTTGGCCGTCTTCCAACGGCTCATATCCGTACCGATCTCCGCAAGAATCTTGAGGGCGGTGTTGGTATCGATACCGTCAATACTGGTCAGATCAACTCCCGACATGCGTTGGAGCGCCTCTTCCACGTTGGCGGGTGGGGCGTCATTCGGTGCATCCTGAGAATCGAAAGCTTCTCAGTTGCTCCAATATCTGACGGTCACAGTCAGCGATCTTTTCCTGATGAAACTCGTAGAGTTCAACCGCCTGGCGCAGGCTGAACAGATGCTCCGGACGATAATTGCCTTTCAGGGAACGCGCAATGGTTGACTCGCTATTTTTGCACCGTTTATCACGCATGGCAGCCAGAACGTCGGGGTTTCGTTCGCCAGCAAGAATGGCCTTGATGATCCGCATACCGGTCAAACCGGTAATGTCTGTCACCACATTGTGGAGTTGCAGGTTCATCTGGGCCAGTGCCTTCTGCATGCGCTGAATATAGGATGAGGAACTCCGCACCAGCGTCGCCCGCTGGCGCACATAGGCACGAAGCGTACAAACCTGTTCGGCCGGCCGGAAAGCGCCGCGAAGCAGTCCGTAGGTATGCAGCTGCTGTAGCCACTGGCAGTCCAGAACATCACTTTTCCGACCGGGAACATTCTTGACGTGACGGGCATTAACCAGTCTGACCTCAAGCCCATGACTCTCAAGAATCTCAAAAACCGGTATCCAGTAAACACCGGTAGATTCCATCGCAACGGTCGTGACACCGCAGGAAATCAACCACTCTGCCAGGCGTTCAAGATCGCCGGTAAAGGTGGAAAACTCCCGCACGGGCTGCTCATCGGTCCCCTCAGGAACGGCCACAAAATGACTCCTTGAACCGATGTCGATCCCCGCCGCATGTTGGTTGATGTGCTGTAAATGCTTTGGAAGCTTCATCCCTGTCTCCTTCGATAACTTTTTCTGCTTCATCACTCCGACCTCCGAAATAGTAATCGGCATGACCGGAAAGGGGAGCTGTCGAGTATTGCTCTCTTCTGAACGGGATAGCATATGCTTCACCAATGACAAATTCGCCAGCTCCCGGACCACGCTATCGACCGGGCATAAAGCACCAGTGGCGATACGGCCTCATCATCCCGGATGCCTAAATGACTTTAACCTATTATCTCGGGATCAGCAAGTTACTCCTCGACAAAGCTCCACCCCCGTGGAGTGGACCGCTACGAGCTACAATCTATCTCCTGCCGTACATTTTTTCGTAATATTCGCGGTAACTGCCGTCAGTCACGGAGGCAATCCACGCCTTATTATCCAAATACCATTCCACGGTCTTGCGCATACCGTCGGTAAAATTTATCATGGGTCCCCAACCCAGTTCTGTGCGGATTTTGGTGGCGTCGATGGCGTAGCGGCGATCATGGCCGGCGCGATCTTTGACGTAAGTGATCAGTGATCGTCTGTTTTTACCACCCGGCAGCAGGCCGACTTTTTCATCCAGAATATCACAGATGGTGTGGACGATTTCGATATTCTGCTTTTCGCTGTTGCCGCCGATGTTGTAAGTCTCACCGACCTTGCCTTTTTGCAAAACCGTTAATATCGCTTCACAGTGATCAACCACATAAAGCCAGTCACGGACGTTCTTACCGTCGCCGTACACCGGCAGGGATTTCCCCTGAAGGGCGTTGTTGATAATCAGCGGAATCAGCTTTTCCGGAAACTGATAAGGACCATAGTTATTAGAGCAGTTGGTGATCAGCGCCGGCAAGCCATAGGTATGAAAATACGCACTGACCAGATGATCGGAAGACGCTTTGCTGGCGGAATAAGGCGACCGGGGATCATACGGGGTTGTCTCCTGAAAAGCGCCGGTTTCGCCCAGAGAACCGTAAACCTCGTCCGTGCTGACATGCAGAAACCGGCAGGTTTTTTTTGCCGCGTCTGATGAATCTTTCAGCCACGCCTCCCGCGCCGCTTCCAGCAGATTGAAGGTTCCCAAAATATTGGTTTGAACAAATTCAGCCGGGCCGGTAATGCTGCGGTCCACATGGGACTCGGCAGCAAAATGGACAACTGTGTCAATTTGCTCTTCGGCAAAGATCTGTCGGACTAAAGCATCATCGCCGATATCGCCCTTCACAAAGTGATACCGTGGATTCTTTTCAACATCCATTAAATTGCCGGGATTGCCGGCGTAAGTCAGTTTATCCAGATTAATCAGGCGATAATCGGGATAGTCTTGCAGGGTGTGGCAGACAAAGTTAGAGCCGATAAAGCCGCATCCGCCGGTTACAAGTACTTGTTTCATATTTTTTATTCCTGTTTAATGTTATTGTCTCCACAATCATTATCAGCTATCAGCTATCAGCTATGAGCTGCGAGCCATGAGCTATTCACAGAACGCCTTCGTTTTCCTGCGGCATATACTCGGGCACAATTTCCTGAAGTTTTATTTTAATGCCTTTTGAATCGTGTCGAGTTGCTATCTTCGCCAGCTCGTCCATTTCATGATAAAGATGTTTTTTGCTTCCTGCGGATTGCCGCGCCGTTGCCATAACGACTGGAAGGATGCTTAGCAAATTACAATCTTCTTCATAATTTTATCTTAGCATATCGTAATTCTGTCGCAAAGGGAAAGTGCGAAACCTTTGCAAAAATCCATTTTGTCATTCGACCGAAGGGAGAAATTTGTAAAGTATCTAAAAACAAAAAGCCTGCCACGTTGTTTCGCTTGCCGCCATGACCACGGCCGCGATTTTTTAAATATCTTTGATGCTGTACCAGAGCCGGCCGATATATTCTCTGAAGATAAGCGTGTTGTTGAAAAGCCACTGTGATTGGGGAATATACCGGACGGCGGGAGTACCCGCAGGCGAAGCATAAAGATAGCTTGCCGGCAGGGGAAACACATTGCTGAAAAACTTTCGAAATTCTGTTTCGCTTCTTTTCATGTGATAGGCCGATGTCACCAGTCCGATCTTGATGTCTTTATCGACGAATATTTTGTTGAACTTCACCGCATGTTCATACGTGTTGACCGACTTTGCTTCGATGCGGATTCGCTCCTTGGGCACGTCGAAGGCTTCGGCCATTTGCGCCATAAGCGCCGCATCGGATATTTTACCGTCGCCTTTCCCGGAGCAGACAAGATATTTGGCGTTGTATTCTTTATACATCCGAACAGCATGAACCAGCCTGACAGTGGTGGTCTCGCCGGGAAACGTTTTGTCCAGGGCATGAATATAGTAATTGCCCCCGCTCAATGCTACGATAACATCCAGTGTCATTTTTTCTCCGACCGGACGGTTCTTGATATAGTCTTTCTCCAGCCTGTAGCTCAGGTAGTTAGATGTAGGCTCCATACTGAATCCATAGAGTAAAACAATGGTTAAAAATAAAAACAAAACACCGCTTTTTTTCTTGCCTGAAATCAGGCAAATCAAAAAAGAGATAAGCAGAAAGACAAAGATAATAAAAATGGGATCAACGCATGATTTCAATATATGGTAAATTTGCTCCATGGCCTATCTGTTCCCCTAGTATTTCTATTCGACAATAAGTATTTTTAAGCCTGATTCCTGATCTGTAAACCTTGCTGAAACTTTTCCTTTTTGCAGCTCCGCCCCCTCGGTTACATGCAGGATGCAACCAACTGGAGGAACTGTTGATAAGCATTAAAGACTTTCAATTGTGTCCATGGCTTGCTGAGCAGGCACTCTATTTACAATACTTTAGCTGTCACAAAAATGCCACTTGATGATCTGCATATATACAGCCATTTTTTGCCGCAGTCCGGCCGCCAGACACAACGTAAAGACGACGCCGGCAGCGTTCAGTAACGCATCTACTATCAACCGTAGAAAAATGATCAATGAAGCTGTCCTATAGTACATACCTCCATGCCACTTGCGCAGAAACTGGTAACGCGACCGATAAAATTCGATGCGTGATCTTGCGTTGTGGCCGATGCTCTGGCCCTGAAGATGATAAATCAAAGCGTCGGGCACCTGATAAATCCGCCACCCCGCGCGCTTCATGGCATAGGCCATGTCCGTCTCTTCGAAAAAGAAAAAATAACGGTCATCAAAAAAAGAAACTTCATCCAATGCCTTTTTACGAATCATCATGCAGGCGCCGATGGCCGAATCCACTTCCAGCGGTCCGGCATGCTTGTATCGTTTGCTGGGATAACGATGGGGGAAAAGGTATTCGAGAAGAGAGGTGTTAACGGCCAGCGTCAAAAGCGTCGGAAAGGCAGCAATGGAATTTTGTTTGCTGCCGTCGGCATTCAATAACTGGCCACAGACAATCGCTGCACGGGGATTGGCCTCGGCAAAGTCCCACAGTTTTTGGACCGCCCCTGCTGTCAGGACAGCGTCCGTATTGATCAGCAGGGCGTATCGGCCTTGCATGACGGCAAAACCCTGATTATTGGCGGCGCCGAATCCGCGATTTTCTTTATTGGCAATGATTTTGACCTGCGGATATTCCGCCGCAAGCATGGCAACCGATCCGTCGGAAGAAGCATTATCCACCACGATGATCTCATAAGTGAGAGCTTCCATTGATTCAGGAATAGAGTTCAAACAATCGAGTAGAAGGTTTTTTGTATTCCAGTTCACAATGATAAAAGAAATATCCATACTGAATTATACGACTCCCTACGACGGAACTATTTCTGCTGTGTCGCTTTGCGGCTAATCCTTTCCAATTCGCTCAATTTAGCATACTTGAAATATTTGTTAACCGAATCAGTAACGGCCAGTGTAAGTCCCTGACGGCCGTCCATAAATCCCAAACGGAAAATATAATCCTGAATAAATGTAAAAAGCGCGCGGAAAAAAGCAGAGTAAGGTGATGAGCGCTTCCCGGCGACAAAAGACTCCCGCGCGCCGAGCGTTGAGTACTTATCAATTTTTTGTAGAATTTTGCTTAAACTGCTTTCAGTGTAATGTTCGATGGGAACTTCCAAGTGATCAACTTGACCATGAACTTCCACGGCTTCATGAACAGTCGCGGCGGTCATACGCCCTGACTGCCTGCGGAAAAGACGCACCACGCGGTCCGGCCACCATCCGGCGTGCCGAATCCAACGGCCCTGAAAAAAATTTTTGCGCGGAAAACTAAAACCGGCTGCCTGTGCCCGAGCATCCGTTACAATCTTTTTGATGATATCCTCTGTTTCTGTAGGAATGCGCTCATCGGCGTCAAGAACAAGAACCCAGGGCTGGCTGCATTTATCTATGGCGAGTTGCTTTTGCTGGCCGAAACCACGCCAGGACTCCCGGTAAATATCGCACCCAAATGTCGCGGCAATTTCCAGCGTGGCGTCATCGCTTCCTGAATCAACCACAATGATCTGGGCGGCAAATGCAACGCTTTGCAGGCAGGCTTTGATGTTCTCTTCTTCGTTCTTGGTTATAATCGCCACGGATAGAGGAACTTTTACCATCTAATACCCTCTGCTATTTTAACGCCAATGATCATTCGCAGATAAATACTTGCTGATTTGCCGCGGTAAATCCCGATAACATCCAGCACATTATCCCCAATATCTATATATTTTAATACGGCTTTGCTTATAAAGCATAATTTTCTTTTCGACGCAAACTTTAATCTTAATCCAAATCGATGCTTACGTTATGTCACACCTCTACCTCCCTCAAACACCAGCATAATGGTTTACGCAACAGCTAGAGAGAAGATTGGCGAAACTATTAAAACATGATTTTTTCTTTTTTCTGTGTTAGTGCTAGCAGCACGAAGAAACTGACAAAAAAAGATTTACTTTATGAGAAAAATTGCTGTTGTGATACCTAAATACGGTTTGGTTGGCGGGGCCGAGCAATTTGCCTCTGAATTGACTGAAAAACTTTCCAGTGGACATCAAGACACCTTTCACGTATTTGCTAACCGCTGGCAGTCAAATTCTCAGGCTTTCCAGTTTCATAAGATTCCGATCATCTCCTTCCCAAAATTTCTGACGACCATCAGTTTTGCCTGGTTTGTCCAGCGCCAACTTCAACGCAATAATTTTTCCTTAGTGCATAGTCATGAGAGAATTTTCGCGGCCGACATTTTTACGCTTCACGGCGTGCCGCATCGATACTGGGTGGATCAAGTCCGTCACAAAAGAATGAGCCTCTACGATACGGCGACGGCCTGGGTGGAAAAAAAGCTGGTCTATGAAGGTCATTGTAAAAAGTTTATTGCAGTTTCTGATTTAACCAAAGATATTTTTCTACAGGAATACAAAATCAATCCCGATCAGGTTTCGGTCATTCATCCTGGTGTAAATTTAACTGATTACATGCGTAAAAACAAAGGCGATGTTCGTCGAACCGTCAGAAGCGCATTAGGCATCGGAGCTGACGAGCTGGTCATTATATTTGCCTCCATGAATTTTGAAATAAAAGGGCTCGATGATATCTTGCTGACTCTGGCGCAATTAAAAAAACAAAATGATAAATATAGATTGATTGTCGCCGGAAAAGGAAACATAAAACAGTATGAAAAGATGGCAAAAGAAGCGGAGATATCCAGTAATGTGATTTTTACCGGCGTGGTCGGCAAAAATAAATTAATCGATCTGTATTTAGCCGGCGATCTGTATATGATGCTTTCCAAATTTGATACCTTTGGCATGGTCGTCCTCGAAGCCATGGCGGCCGGTCTGCCGGTCATGATCAGCAGCCATGTCGGCGCTAAAGATCTGGTGCAGGAAGATCAAAATGGATTCATTATCAACAATCCATCGGACTATGACCACATAGTGTCTAAACTTAAAATTCTATTTGATGAAAACAGCCGCCGAAGCATGTCTGCCGCTGCGTATCAAACAGCAACTCAAAACACATGGGATATGGTGGCAGCAAAATATCAGAACCTCTACACGGATATTCTTGCTCAAAAAAATAAACAGGGGCAATAAAGAGTCTATTGAATTCACTATGCAGATTATCGACAGATCCAACTATAAACTCCCCACGGAAATCCGAAAAATTCTTCTCATTCAACTGGGGGATATTGGCGATGTAGTCTGGACAACACCCAGCATATGGGCCGTAAAAAATTCAATTCCGGATTCCAAAGTTTCCGTTCTAGTGAAAGATGGTTTCGGCGGCCTATTGGAAGCAGACCCGTCCATCGACCGGATATTCGAGGTGAAACGGTATCGTGGGAATATTTTCAGTCAGGCAGCCGGGCAATTATCTTTTTTAAAAGACCTCCGGGCCCAACATTTTGATCTGGTTGTGGACCTTCGTCTGGGGGACAGAGGGGCATGGATGTCCTTTTTGTCAGGAGCGCCGCTTCGCGTAACCATGCACCATCCCGAAGGCGTCCCATTCTGGAGAAAATATTTTTTCACGCATGGCATAGTGCCCGCCGCTCCGGTTCATACACGCGGCGCGACGGATCAATCGCTGCGTATCCTGAGAAAACTCAGCATCGATACGGATGACATTATTCCACGATTATGGGTTGCAGATTCCGTCAAAAGGAGCGGACAGGCTATCCTAGCCCGTGAGCAAGTGGACAGCTTGGAGTACTGGATAACCATTAATCCGTATTCAAGATGGCAATATAAAGAGTGGAGTGATCAGAAATGGGTTGCAATCATAAACTGGTTATGGCATGACTGCGCCATCCCGGTCATCGTTATCGGATCTCCTGCGGAAAGACCCAAGGCTGAAGCATTGATCCGGCAATGTGCCGTTCGGGTATTTAATCTTGCAGGTCTTACAACGCTTGCAGAACTCGCCTACGTATTGAGCCGAAGCCAACTTCATGTCGGAGTGGACAGCGCGGCGCCTCACATTGCCGCAGCAACCGGAACACCAACCATGACCATTTACGGACCGTCGAGTTGGAAGGACTGGGCGCCTTTGGGAAAAGGTCACCGGGTGATCTTGCCGGAGAACGATTGTGTTCCCTGCCATCAAAAAGGATGCGACAATGGCGGACAAAGCCGGTGCCTGGACGAATTGAGCGCCGAGCATGTAAAATTAGCTGTTCGAGAAGCTATAAAAATCTATCGGATGAAAGATTGAAATTTTCATGAAATTAAATATATTACCTCCCCCAAGACTCAAGACCGGCTTGTCTCTTTCCTGAGTTTTGTTATTCCTATCCTGATTTGCATATTCATATTCGTCAATCCGTTTCCTCATATTACAGCCATAAAGGAACTCACTTTTTATTTCTCCATCGGACTTTTTGTGTTGCTTCTTTTACTACGGCCAACGGAATATTCTCTTAAAAGCCCACTCACGCTCCCCTTTCTCCTCTTTGTCCTATGGTCGCTTGCCGGACTTTTCTTCGCATTGAACAAGTAAAACATCATGCATGATGTATTTGCGCATCTACTTAAATACATTGCTTTTTACTACGTTCTCATTAATGTCTTCAAAACGCGTCAAAATTTTGTTATTCTTACGTTGTTTATCATCCTATCATCCGTCATCTTTGATGTCGGCAACATCGTTTACTACTATGGAATAGCCGGTAATAGCGTGACGTCTCGGATGGGTTTATTCCTGGAACAAGTCCAAACGAATTTAATTAATATTATGACCGTTTTTGCTTCCATCCTGGCCCTTTGGGGATTTTTTAGCAGCACAAGACTATATCCAAAAATTCTCTTTTTTGTCTAGTTTGTGATAACTGTTCTCGCGTCTGTTCTTACAAAAATCAGAGGGGAAATGCTGGCTCTGCTTACAGGCATTGTCATCCTTTTTTTCGATAAGAAAAAAATTTTAACCAGCCTATTTGCGGCGCTGATTCTTCTTCTGGCTGTGACGCCCATAAAAGATCGAATCTCTCTGGATTTACTCCTTTACAATGCACGGATCAGCACCAATCTGGTGACCTTCGAAATCATTAAAGATTACCCTGTTTTCGGCATTGGCTTCGGTATGCAAACCTACGACAACAAGAATTTTTTGATGCCGTACTACCAAAAAATACCTGTTGAATATCGAAGTGAGCGCCTCATCGGGCATCCCCACAATTTATTTCTCGACATGGCTGTGAGAACAGGATTTCTCGGGCTTGCGCTGCTTCTTTATTTATTGGTCAATGCTTTCCGAATGGACAGGACGATTATGAGTTCCGTAGAGGGTTCTTTTTTCAGAAACTGGGGTCGTTGTCTTTTGGCTGCGCTGGTTGCCATTCTCATACAGGGGATGTTTGAACCGACCCTTTCCGGGCCACCGGCAATCGTTCTGTATGCTATTTTTGGCATGATCACCATTTTGTGGCGTTTGCAGCGTGCTGAGGCATACAATCTGGATTCGGTCATAGGAAAAGTAAAAACAGAAATATAAAATTATAGATCTTTCATGTAAAGGCTACGGAATAATTTATTTGACATTAATCTTTTCTGTATCTTTCAAAACAAAAGTGTCAGTATCCCTTACGCTTCCCGCTCGATTCCCATTTCCATGCAGCCTCGATAATTTTATCGATCTCGATAAATTTGCTCTTCCAATTTAAAATATTTTTAGCTTTTCCTGATGAAGTTACAAGAACAGCAGGATCACCAGCACGCCGCATTCCATAATGAACTTTGCATTTTTTACCTGATATTTATCCAATCGTTTTTATTACTTCACCTACTTTCTTCTTATTCCATCATATGGTTTTTCTTCTGTATTAATTCCCCTTTTAATAAACCGTCTCACATATCTCTCTGGCGCACCCAAAATGAATTTCAATTGTTTTATAAATGGAATATTATTTTCTGGATCATCAGGCATGTATCCATTGCCATTTGCGGTAATATGCGATTGGAAAAAATTTTGATCTTTCGGCAAAAGCGTTCTGCGGTGAACCCAAACTTTTTGTCCTGGCATTTGCCTAGGAGAGAGCCAGCCGCAATAAATTATACCATCCGACATAAGAACCTCGCCAAAATGCTTATACAATAAGAGTGAAATTATCATTTGATCGTGACGGTGCATTCTCTCCATAGAAGCGATATAATCTTCGACCAAAGCCACCGACATAGCTTCGCTTAAAATTTCCAGCACCTTTCCTTCTTTTTTAAATCCGATGAAGGTACCTGCCAGAGTCATCTTTCCTTCCCGGAAGGAGGAGTCAACACCACAACCTTTGCAAGCTTTAACGGAGGCGTTCTCCTGTAGAAGGTGGTACGTGGGAACAACAAAATACCCCATACTTGAGACAACATTGAAGATTTCGTCAACTGGTTTTAGAAAAACAACCCCGCTGTCCACCCATAAAATTTCCTCAGCCGGCGCGTCATTCCAACACCAGATTTTCCAGGTGAAGTGTTTCCGCCAGTGAGGACAGAATTCCGGCACCTTCACAACCTCGATCCGATTCCTATTAAGCACATCAAGGGTATCCGTATCCAACCCGATATCATACACCCGCACAGGGGGATGCCCGGGCCAGTTAAGATTAAGAGAACCCAGCATGGCCAGTAGAGACGAACCGAACACAGCGGACGCCGCTGTTATAATCATTCTTTTTTCTTCCACATTCACCTTTTTGAACAATTCGAAGACTCTTTTCTTTAATAACTTTTTTACTTTAGCTTTCTATCATTTCGAAAGAGTGTCTCGCTGGATAATGTCGTGTCTATAGCAGAGTCATGAAAATATACAAAGATGAAATAAACGCACGGTCGCTTTCCAAACACATTACTTCTTCACAAGACCGTTTTCACAGTAGACGGGAATATTTTTCCGGAAAAAATAGTCTGTGTTTTGGCCTTTCCGCCAGTGCTGATCGCCCATATCCTTCGGATGCCAGAGATGCAGCATCCGGGCTTTTTTAATCACCGAAGTTCCGCGAACCCCCGCCATGACTAATCGCATCGCCATGTCCTGATCCTCGCCACCCCATCCCACATAGTCTTCGTCATATCCATTGATGGATTCTATATCTTTTTTGTAAATAGAGAAATGACCGCCAAACGTCTGCTTCCGAACAGAGGCCAATCTCAGCTTCCGCAAAATTCCATAACGAACAAATTCCCGATGCTCTTTTAAAATGGGTTCATCCGGTAATTCCAAATAAATATTCTCAAGTAAATCAGCGGACATCTTCTCTGAGAATATGTGCCGGGCTTGCTCCTCCGTCGAATATTTACAGCGACCGGCAGCAAACCATCCGGGTTTTGCAGCATCCACATGACTCTTGATCGCATCGGGCAAAACAGCAAAGTCTGCGTCCAGAAAAATCAGGTAATCCCCCATGGCATGCCGTATACCGTTATTACGACAGGCTGCGCGGCGTGCGCCCTCCCGGGGATACCAGGCGTGAACGACGGGGGAAGGATAATCCTTTATAATATTTTTAACGTTATTCACAACGCTCTCGCTGGAACCGTCGTCTGAAATAACCACTTCGTCGAAATCCGACGAGCAATTATTAAGAGACTCCAGGCAGCATTTCAGATAGTCGAATTTTTCGTAAAAGCAAATGATAATGCTTGTTTTCATCGACAACCTCTTGACGACTTTTTCATGACTGCAAAACGTCCCTTTTCTAATTTACTGATGTTAATGCATCTTGCGCAGGATTGCCATTTTAATCTTAAAGGCCGCTCGATTCAGATGGGTGTTGATGCTTTTCTTATAGGGTGGAATGATGATCTTGGTTCTATCGGCGTTGCTTGCTCGATGAGACTTGATCTGCGAAACCAGGTGAGGGAAAATCTGATATTGATTTAAGATCAGTTCTCTAGCCTTTTTCAGCGCAGGTAGTCTCTTCTCCCATTCGTTATTTTTGATTGCCGATTGAATTTGCTCGATAGCTAGCTCGGGCTTGCTGATATCGATTCTAATGAAGGACTCTTTGGGGAAATATTCTTCAAGATTGGTGCAGCCATAATAAAAGGGTAGGCTCCAACTCAATAAGCAATCGGCCAATTTCTCAGTCCAGTAATCAGAACTACAACTGTTTTCAACGGCTAAGGAATACTTATAAGGCGCCAAGCCGTCCCATTTATCGTCTATCACACGAACAGCCCGGCCAAACAGATCGATATCCATCGATGATTTTTCCTGGATGAATTTTAAGAATGACAACCTTTGGAAATGCCCAGGCAGATTTCTGGCATTGCCGACGATCCAGGAAATTGTTTTAGGCTTGGGGGGAACATTAAGCGCTGAGAGTTGATCAAACGATCGGTTGATGTGCCAGGGAACAGCGGGATGAGAAATGATATATTTTGAATTCCCCGGCAGCACATGGTTGGTATATACTTTAGAAAAGAGCTTCTGCCCCTCAACCATCCAGTCGGTAAAACCCTTTACATAAGGCTCTTGCATGAGCGCCCAGATATTTTCACGGGGACAGGTTACAAGGCTCTCATATTTCATGTTGTTATTGAGCATCACAACATAATCACATTCTTCAACAGGAGCCACCGTGAATTGGATATCGTCCCAAATGCCCCACTGATCGGGAGTTTGTCGTAGAAGATCAGGCCAATCCCAATTTTTTATTATGCGGACAAGGGTCATAATTTCACCATCGTATTATCGGCTGCTTTTAGTTTTGGAGAAAGCGAAGTGACTTATTTTACAGGGTCATTCTCACCGCATCCAGCGTGTTTTTCATCAGCATGGCGATGGTCATCGGGCCTACGCCGCCGGGTACCGGCTTAATATAGGACGCCTTGTCGGCAACCTCATCGAAAGCGACGTCGCCAGCAAGTTCGCCATTTTCCAGACGATTGACACCAACATCTATTGCGACCGCTCCTTCTTTCACCATGTCCGCTGTAATCATCCGGGCCTTGCCTACGGCGGCGATCAGCACATCGGCTCGTCCGGTCACCGTTGGCAGATCTTTTGTTTTGGAATGACATATCGTGACCGTCGCGTTTTGCGCTAAAAACAAGAACGCCATGGGTTTGCCGACGATATTGCGGCGCCCGACGACGACCGCATCTTTCCCCGAAAGCTCAATGCCGGTGCGGGCGATTAATTCCATGATGCCTCGTGGGGTACAGGGAATAAAGAGTGGTGAGCCGGTGACGAGTCCTCCCATATTGTAGGAATGAAAACTATCCACTGTCAACTTTATTGTTTGAAAGTGTCTCATCATTATCTTACATAGTGTAGAAAGCTTACCCTTTCTCAACTTGTCCAGCCCCATGAGTGATGCTCTTGCTCATCTATGGTTTTCCTCATACCAGGCAATTGTCTTCTGCAATCCTTCACGAAAGCCCGTCTTCGCCTGGAAGCCGAATTCATGCCTGGCCCTGGTGGTGTCCAGCATTCTTCTGGGCTGGCCGTCCGGCTTGGTGGCATCCCAGGTAATCTTTCCTTGAAATCCGGTCAGCTCCACGATCATGTTAGTCAGGTCCCGGATGGATATTTCAAAACCGGCGCCGATGTTGACGGGTTCACTCTTGTTGTAGTTCTCCGTGGCTGCGACGATGGCTTCTGCAGCATCCTCGACATAGAAAAACTCCCTTGTTGCTTTTCCTGTTCCCCAAACGACGATTTCTTTATCTTTTTTCCTTTTGGCATCGACGCATTTCTTGATTAGAGCCGGGATAACATGGGAGGAGTTTGGATCAAAGTTGTCACCCGGGCCATAGAGATTCACTGGGAGTAGAAAAATGGAATTGAAGTTGTACTGCTGCCGGTAGGCCTGGGACTGGACGAGCATCATCTTCTTGGCCAGGCCATAGGGGGCATTCGTCTCTTCAGGATAACCGTTCCAGAGATCGTCTTCTTTAAAAGGAACAGGGGTGAACTTCGGGTAGGCGCAGATCGTTCCCAGGGCGACAAATTTATCAATTCTTTTTAGATAACCCTCATGGATCAACTGGACGCCCATCATGATGTTTTCATAGAAGAGAGCGCCGGGATTCTCCTGGTTGAAGCCTATTCCGCCCACCTTGGCTGCCAGATGGATGACGATGTCCGGTTTTGTCTCTTCGTAGAGTCTTTTCACATCGTCTATACGAATCAGATTGTACTCCGGCAGATCGGCGATCGATATATTGTTATATCCCTTATCCTGAAGAGCTTTAATGAGATGTTTCCCCAGGAAGCCTTTTCCGCCGGTGAGGGTAATGCGTTTGTCTTTCATAGGTTCTTGTTCTTTCTTCTACCTCATCCTCTGGTTGTTGCCTGTGGAGTAGCCCGCATCCAGCAGGGTCTTCTCCTTGTTGGCCATTTCCATATCCGTGGCGATCATCATCTCCACGAGCTTCTCGAAGGTTACCTTCGGCTTCCAGTTTAAGGTCTTCTGCGCCTTTGAGGAATCGCCCAGGAGCACGTCCACCTCTGTGGGGCGGAAGTACTTGGGGTCGATCTCGACGTAATCGTGGTAATCCATATCCAGCTTTGCAAAGACTTTTTCCACGAACTCCCGTACCGAGTGGGTCTCTCCCGTGGCGATGGCATAGTCGTCCGGTTTCTCCTGCTGGAGCATCAGCCACATGGCTTCCACGTAGTCTCCCGCATATCCCCAGTCCCGTTTCGCCTCCAGGTTCCCCAGGTACAGTTTCTTCTGCATTCCCAGCTTTATTCTTGTTGCCGCCCGGGTGATCTTTCTCGTTACGAAGGTTTCGCCTCTTCTCGGGGACTCATGGTTGAAGAGGATTCCGTTGCAGGCAAAGATCTTATAAGCCTCCCGGTAATTCTTGGCGATGTAATAGGCATATACCTTCGCTGCTGCATAGGGGCTCTGGGGCTGGAAGGGTGTTTTTTCACTCTGCGGGGGCGGGGCGGCTCCGAACATCTCGCTGGAGGAGGCCTGGTAAAAGCGTGTCTTGATGTCGGTCTTGCGGATGGCTTCCAGAAGCCGGAGTGTTCCCAGTCCTGTAATGTCCCCCGTGTACTCGGGGATGTCGAAGCTCACCCGGACGTGGCTCTGGGCGCCCAGGTGGTAGATCTCGTCGGGCTTGATGTCATGGAGGAGGTCTGTGATCTGTCCCGAGACGGACAGATCCCCGTAATGGAGATACATCCGGGCCTCCGGGTCATGGAAATCCTTGTAGAGGTGGTCGATCCGGTCCGTGTTGAAGGTGCTTGCCCTTCGGATCAAACCGTGAACGGCATAGCCCTTGTCCAGGAGGAGTTCCGCCAGGTAGGACCCGTCCTGGCCGGTGATGCCCGTGATGAATGCTGTCTTCATTGGTCGTCCATTCCTTAATTTTTTATGAGTTTTCTATTCAGCGTCAGAAGTTGTTTGATCGTTTTTTGAGACCTTTGCACAACTAAATCTTATTACCAGGAAATGAGCCTCGTCTCGCCGCATCCAACGTGTTTTTCATCAACATGGCAATGGTCATCGGTCCCACGCCGCCGGGCACCGGTGTGATATAGGACGCTTTGGCGGCAACTTCATCGAAAGCGACATCGCCGGCAAGTTTGCCGTTATTCAGACGATTGACACCAACATCAATCACGACAGCTCCTTCTTTCACCATGTCCGCTGTAATCATCCGGGCCTTGCCTACAGCGGCGATCAGCACATCGGCGCGCGGGTCACAGTAGGCAGATCTTTTGTTTTGGAATGACACATCGTGACCGTCGCGTTTTGCGCCAGAAGCAAGAGCGCCATAGGTTTGCCGACGATATTGCTGCGCCCGACGACGACCGCATCTTTCCCGGAAAGCTCAATGCCGGTGCGGGCAATTAATTCCATGATGCCTCGAGGCGTACAGGGGATAAAGAGCGGTGAGCCGGTGACGAGTCCTCCCACATTGTAGGGATGAAAACCATCCACATCTTTGTGGGGATCAATGGCGGCAATGATTTTGTCCGTGGCAATATGTTTGGGAAGCGGAAGCTGAACCAGAATGCCGTGAATGCATTGATCCTGATTCAGATCATTGATCAAGTTCATCAGCTTCGCTTCAGTGGCATCGGCAGGCAATTTATACTCTCGTGACAGAAAACCAACTTCCGCGCAGGCCTTGGCCTTTCGTCCAACATAGATCTGCGAAGCCGGGTCGTCTCCCACGAGCACAACCGCTAATCCGGGAACAATACCGGTCTTCTCCTTGAATACGAACGTTTCTTCACGAATCGCCTTACGAATATCCTGCGCTATTTTATTACCATCTATAATGATCGACATGCCTTGCCTTTTATTTGAATATTATTCTTTGTGCCCAACCGGGCAGGAATATAGGGTAAAAATAAAGCACTGGCAAGTAAAAAACACTGCTGCCCGATGAAATAATGTCATCCGATGGATATCTTCTTGAAAAAATATCCATTCTTTGTTAAGTGAGCAGCAAGAATTGCGGGGTGATATGAAAGCTGTTAATCTTGCACTGCTATTAGAAGAATCCGTTCAAAAGCACGCGGACCGGCCCGTCTTGATTGCGGAAAATCAACGCATCACATACAGGCAATTACACTCGGCCGTTCACGCTGTCGCACCATCTTTAAAAAATATGGGGATGGGAAAAGGCGATAAAGTAGCCATCATGCTTCCCAATATCCCGGAGTTTGTTTATTACTGCTTTGCCGTTTTCCAATCAGGTGCCGTCGCCGTTTTGCTCAATACATCATCCACACCGTCTGAACTGTGCTATCTTCTGAATAACAGTGACGCTAAAATTCTCATCACCCAGGCATCGGGTGAAAAAAGGTATCGGGAAATAAAGGATCAGCTTTCAACGTGCCACTCTATCTACATCACTGACTCCGAGGAGAATCGTAGCGTGATGAACCAGAAAAGCAAGGTCAACGAAAGTGATTCTCGTGCGACACTTATCAATCCCGATGACCCGGCCATGATGATTTATACGGCGGGATTGACCGGTAAACCGCTTGGCGCAGTCCTTTCCCATCACAATCTTTGTGAAGAGCTCAAAATGATTCAACCCATTTTTCGAAGAGAGCCGGACGATATCGGACTTTGTCTGATCCCTCTATTTCACTCTTTCGGCGTTACCGTGAATATGCTGAACGTCATTCAGGCGGGCTGCTCTACCGTCATGATGGATCGATTAACCATGGACAGTCTCTTATCCACCATCGAAAGAGAAAGAATAACTTATATCTGCGCCGTTCCCCGTCTCTATGTCGGGATGGTTCTGTACGAAAAAACGGCAAAATATGATTTGAGTTCTTTGAGGCTCTGCGTCACTGGCGGTTCGGCCATGCCGCCTGAGTTCATTCCTCTTTTTGAGCAGAAACTGGGCGTCCGCATTCTGGAAGGATACGGCTTGACAGAAGCGTCACCCGCCTGTTCTTTCAATAGAATTGAATTAGCGGCAAAACCCGGATCCATCGGTACCGCTCTTACCGGGATTGATATCAAAATTGTTGATGAGGCCGGGCAAGAACTGCCGCGCAACCAAGTCGGTGAGGTGATTCTCCGGGGCGGCAACGTGATGAAGGGCTACTATAAAGATGATGAGGCCACCGCTTCAGTTATCAGGGATGGCTGGCTTTACACCGGAGATCTGGGCAGAATGGACGAGGACAATTACATTTTCCTCACGGGCATCAAGAAAAGAATGATTATCACCAGTGGCTTTAATGTCTATCCGCGTGAAGTGGAAACGGTCCTGAATCTGCATCCGGCGGTTCAGGATTCGCGGGTGTTAGGCAAAAAAGACTTAATGCGCGGCGAATTGGTCACTGCACAGATTGTTTTGCGCGATGGGTTTCATCCTGACGACAAAGAAATCATCCGGCATTGCAAAGTGTATCTCTCCCCTTATAAGGTCCCGCGGGAAGTAGAATTTGTCGCGGCCTTCGAATAATCTTTACGACTTCCCGACAGGTGCCATTTCTATCAGTGACGGATCATACTCTTGTGGTTTTTCATACCCCAGAAGATTCAACAGGGTTGCCGCAATATTGGACAGACCTTTTTCTTTGGTATCCGCCATGTGATATTCCCCCTGATACAGGGGATCATAGATGATAAAGGGAACCGGATTCAGGCTATGCGCGGTCTTTACTGATTTTGCGCCCTTTTTGTCTATCGTGAACATCTCATCCGCATTGCCATGGTCCGCGGTGATAACGGCAATGCCTCCTATCTCCTTGATGACATCCAGCAACTCTCCAACGCATTTATCCACGGTCTCCACCGCAATAATGGCTGCATCCATCATACCCGTATGCCCGACCATGTCACCGTTCGGGAAATTGAGCCTTCCGAATCTGTAATCGCCTTTCTTCAGCAGGTCTATAACTGTATCCGTTATCTCTTTGGCCTTCATCTGAGGGGCGCGGTCAAACTCAATCCGGTCGGAAGGTATCTCCACATATTTTTCAAGGGATTCATCGATGTAGCCGGAACGGTTGCCGTTCCAGAAATACGTCACATGGCCGAACTTCTGGGTCTCAGAGACCGCAAAGGTTTTTATTTTTTCAGCGCAAAGGTATTCGCTGATGACGCGATCAATAGCCGGAGGTTGCACAAGAAAATGGGGAGGGATATGGGCATCCCCGTCATACTGCATCATTCCCGCATAAAATATGTCCGGAAGAGGTCCCCTGTCGAATTCAGAGAATTCCTTCTCGGAGAATGTCCTTGATATCTCAATGGCGCGGTCGCCCCGGAAGTTGAAAAAGATCACGGCATCACCGTCATGGATCGTCCCATTGGGCATCCCCGAACCATCGGCTATAACAAACGCGGGCAGATACTGATCTGTTGCCTTCGGGTCTTCTTCGTAAAAGGTCTTCACTGCATCGGAAGCGGATGGGAATTTCCTGCCCTCTCCCAGGACATGGGCCTCCCATCCCCTCTTAACGATATTCCAGTCGGAATTGTACCTGTCCATGGTTACCTTCATGCGTCCGCCGCCTGAGGCGATGGCGTAATCAAGACCTTTTTCCTGCTGAGATTTTTTTCAGTTTTTCCTCCGTGGGAATAATATAATTCAGCGCCGTCCTCTCCCCCACATCTCTTCCGTCCAGAAGGGCATGGACCCTGACTCTATTGAAATTCAGCTCGGCGCACTTGTCGATCATGATGAATAGCTGTTCAATATGTGAATGGACATTCCCGTCCGATAACAGCCCGATAAAATGAACCGTCCCACCATTTTTGGAACTGCTTTACGATATTGTCCCAGACCTCGGATTGAAAGATCCTTCCGGTCTTGAGCGCCGCATTTACAAGACGGGCGCCCTGGTCAAAGACCCTGCCGGCGCCGATGGCATTGTGCCCTACCTCGCTGTTTCCCATATCATCATCTGAGGGCAGTCCGACCGCCGTACCGTGGGCCTTCAATTGCGTGTACAGATCAGATTTGAACAATTGATCAAGGTTGGGTGTATCGGCCCTGTAAACGGCATTCGTTTCATCTGCTTTGCCGATGCCAACGCCGTCCATGATAATCAACAGCAGGGGGCCTTTTCTGCCATGAAAGGATTTTAATTTTTTGAGATTTAATGACATTGATATGCTCCTTCAAAATTCATTTGCCTTGGCTATCCCCAATATGTCAACTAGAGTTTACAACCTATTCATAAAGTAAAAGAGCCCTTTCTTTTCAGATCGGGCTCTTTGGAAAATCAGTTTATCATGCTGGGTAAGGTTGAATTATACGGCGCAAACATCAACCGGCGGCTTAACTTCTTCCTTTCCCATGGCCTTGACAACCAGTTCCGCAATATCCCAGGCCTCCATCGTTTCCGTCATCTGATTGTCCTTGATGCCGTCGGACATCATGGTCAGACAGAACGGACAGCCCACGGCAATCGTGTCGGCCTTCACGGCGATAGCCTGCTTGGTGCGCGCATTGTTGATCCGCTCTCCGATATCTTCTTCCATCCACATTCTCGCGCCACCGGCGCCGCAGCAGAAGCTCTTGTCGAGATTGCGTTCCATTTCCACAACAGTTGGATGCCGGGAATAGCTTTCAAAATCTGGCGGGGCTGATCATAAATATTGTTATAACGGCCCGAGGAAGCAGGAATCGTGATAGACAAATGTGCCCGGTAGCGACTGGGTCAATCTGATCTTGCCGTCGGCAATCAGTTTCGCGATGATTTCCGTGTGGTGATACACTTCGAAATTGCCGCCGAAATTGGGGTAATCTTTCTTCAAAGCAGTTATAGCCGTGCGGGCAGATGGCGATGATTTTCTTCACGCCGTAACCGTTCATCACGTCAATATTGGCCTGGGCCAGTGACTGGAAAAGATACTCGTTGCCGGAACGCATCGCGGAATCACCGCAGCAGCCTTCTTCGTTGCCCAGAATACCGAAGCTGACACCGGCTTCCTGTAAAATCTTGGCCAAAGCGATGGAAATCTTCTTGCCGCGGTCGTCAAACGAACCGGAACAGCCCACGTAGAAAAGATACTCGACATTGGGATCTTCAGCCAGAGTCTTGATGCCCAGTTCCTTGGCCCAATCGCCGCGCATGTGCGCACCGACACCCCAGGGATTGGAGTTGTTTTCCATATTACGGCAGGTCAATTGCAGTTCCGGAGCAAAATCCGCTTCGGTCAGAACCTTATAACGTCGCATATCAATAATCTTTGGCACATGTTCAATCGACGCCGAGCAGTGTTCCATACAATACATACAGTTGGTGCAGGCCCACAGTTCATGCAGGTCAACGACTTCACCGACCAGCGCTTTTCCTGTTGCTTCTTCAGCCGGAGCTTCCGCCGGGTCTTCGCCTTCAGCAGGAGCAGCCGGCCAGTTTTGGCAGCCTTCTCGCCATCACGGGATCCGGGCACTTTTTCCAGCCAGTAGGTTTTAATATCCTGAACCATTTTCTTGGGAGACAGAGGCTTGCCCGTCAGATAAGCCGGGCAACCGTCCTGACAACGACCGCAACGGGTACAGGCGTCGGAATCAAAAATCTGTTTCCAGGTGAATTCTTCCAGTTTACCAACACCAAACGCTTCCGCATTTTCGAAATCGCGGATCGGTTCAATGTAACCGGTCGGTTTGAAGCGATTGGAGGAAATGGTTCGCCGGGGTGGTAATAATATGCAGCAGGCGCGAATAAGGAATGTAAGCAATGAAACCCAGAGCCCAGAATCGCATGCACCCACCAGGTCAATTGATGCACGAGTTCTGGCGGTATCACAGTTCAATACCGGTAAAGGTACGGGACAAAAGCCAGCCCACGAACGACCAGACTTCCCAGGGAGGATTGGTCACATAAATGCGGAGCGCTTCTGCTATAAAGCCGGTGATGATGATGGCGCCGATGAGCAGAAGAACGATGACATCATCGGGTGTATTGTCGATCTCGCCTTTGTAACCCAGACGATCCGGCTTTGTCACAAACCGGCGATCGAGCGCAAGAACAACTCCGATCAGGACAAACAATCCGAACAGATCCATCAGGAAAGAAAAGCCTAAATAAAAATTGCCTTTCAGGAATGTCCAGCTGAAGAGCGGTTCCGTAACATGATGCTGCCCCGCGTCAAATGCGGCGCCGAAAATCAAAACAAAAAAACCAAAAAAGATTAAGGCGTGCATAATTCCCGGATAAGGATCTTTCAAGACTTTCTTCTGCAGGAAAACCTCCTGCAAGAACCGTCTTGACTCTTTCCTTCATGTTGTCCAGGCGCATCTCCGGCTTGCCCATCGCTTTCCACATCAGCCAGCGACGATAAATGCCATAAGCCAATAATGGCCAAGGCAACGGCCGTGAGAGCAAAAAGGATGATCTCAAACGCCGGCAGGGGAATGTTCCAGAAAACCTCGCGACCTTCATTTCCTACATAAAATTGCATGTTCTTTCATTGATCCTCCAACAAAACTTGAGGGCTAATTCTTGTCTTTTATTATAATATCAAGCATCAAAAAGAGGTCTTTGCCCCGCAGTGCGGGGCAAAGACCTTATGGTTTTTATGCAACCAGTTTCTTGCAAACTGCCGTCAATTCGGGAACGACCTTGAACAGATCATCAACAACACCGTAATCCGCTTTCGTAAAGATGGGGGCTTCCGCATCCTTGTTGATTGCGACGATGCACTTGGATGAGCTCATGCCGGCCAGATGCTGAATCGCGCCGGAAATACCGCAGGCGATGTACAGGTTCGGAGAAACAACCTTACCGGTCTGTCCGACCTGATCTTTCTGCGGACGCCAGCCGGCATCAACTGCCGCGCGGGACGCGCCGACCGTGCCTTTGAGCACATCAGCCAGTTCTTCGAGAATAGCATAGCCTTCGGGGCCTTTCATACCGCGGCCGCCGGAAACAATCACATTGGCTTCCGTCAAATCGACTTTACCGCTGGTGTCTTTCTGCACTTCCAGAACTTTGCTCTTGATCGATGCTGCATCGACAGCCGCATCCACTTTCACCACTGCGCCGGCTTTGGCATTTTCAGCCGCCGGAAACACATTGGGACGAAGCGATGCCATCGCCGGTGTTGAACTGGTGACGATTTCACCAAAGCACTTCCCTGCATACATGGGACGGATGGCAACAAATTTGCCACCGTCAAGCTTTACATCCGTGCAATCTGTGGCGAGACCCGTGGCTAATTTAGCGGCCACGCGGGCAGACAGATCTTTACCCTGAACCGACGCGCCCAAAAGCAGGATCGCCGGATCATTTTCTTTAACCACTTTGGCGACCACGGCGGCGTGCGCTTCGGTGATATAGGGTTCCATGGCAGCATTGTCGCCGACAAAAACCTTATCCACACCGTATTTGCCCAACTCGGCGGCCAAACCTTCTATACCTGAACCAAGCAGAATGGCGCTGACTTCATCGCCGGTCTGGTCGGCCAGCTTGCGGGCTGTCGAGGCCAGTTCCAGGCTGATTTTCCTGAGCGCGCCGTCCCGCTGTTCTGCTACTATCATGACTCCTTTTGCCATTTTTCATTCCTCCGCTTCTTAATTAAATAGCTTTTGCTTCTTCTCTGAGTAACCGGCCTAATTCCGCCGCCTTTTGCGCGGGCTCATCTCCGCAGATAATCTTTCCGGGAGGTCTGGCCGGAGGTGGAATGGTTTTGGCTACTTTGGCTTTCGCGTCGGTGGCAATGCCAACGGCGGCAGCGTTTTTCACATCAACCGGTTTCTTCTTCGCTTTCATGATGCCGGGCAGCGACGCGTAACGCGGTTCATTGAGACCCTTCTGACATGTAACAACGCAGGGCAGTCGCCGTTTCAATCAGAAGCTGTGCGCCTTCGATCGGGCGAATCACTTTGACTGAGGAACCGGCGAAATCCAGTTTGGTGACCAGAGTCAACTGCGGCAGATTCAAGGCTTCAGCCAGCATGGCGCCGACCTGACCTGAGTCATCATCGATGGCGCGCTGTCCGCAGAAGATAATGTCATGGGGCAGGGTTTTGATGACCGCAGCCAGAGCATTGGCCACAACAAACGCGTCCGCATTGTCAAAAGCGGGATCGCAAATGTGCACGCCCTTGTCCGCGCCCATGGCCAGAGCGGTACGGATGGTTTCCATCGCTCTTGCCGGACCGACGCAAACGATCGTGACGTCACCGCCATTTTTCTCTTTCAGCTTTAATGCTTCTTCCACGCCATATTCATCATAGGGATTCATCACCCACTTGATTTGGCCTTCCTCGATACCTGATCCGTCAGCCTTGACTTTGATCTGTGCTTCGGTGTCCGGCACTTGCTTCACGCATGCAATAATATTCACTGTCAAAAACCTCCTTCTCCTGCACGTCGTACATTGAGGACGATCCGTGCATTTAAAATTTTCTTCTTACACCTATTCTATAAAAACGCCCGATTCTCTCTCGGAGAGAACCGGGCGTTCATACTACAGTCTGTTTTTGACGATGTCGTCAACTACCGACGGATCGGCCAGCGTGCTGGTGTCACCCAGATTCGCTCAATCAGATTGGCGGCAACTTTCTTCAGAATTCTTCTCATGATCTTGCCGCTGCGTGTTTTGGGAAGACCATCGGCCCACTGAATCTTATCGGGTGTGGCAATGGGTCCAATTAACGTGCGGACATGAGCGATCAATTCTTTCTTCAGAGCGTCGGATTTTTCAACGCCGGTCTTCAGGGTAACATAAGCATAAATGCCCTGTCCCTTAATGTCATGCGGCATGCCGACAACGGCTGCTTCAGCAACGGCCTTATGGGCAACCAGAGCGCTTTCCACTTCGGCTGTTCCCATGCGGTGACCGGAAACATTGATAACATCGTCGATACGGCCGGTAATCTGATAGTAACCGTCTTTGTCACGGCGGCAGCCGTCACCGGTTACATAGTAGCCGGGGAACTGTTCAAAATAAGTTTCCTGGAATCTCTTGGGATCACCATAGACGCCTCTCATGATGCCGGGCCATGGCACTTTGATGCACAGAGCGCCGCTGGCTACCGTATCCGTGAATTCTTTTCCTTCGTCATCCACCAGGACAGGCTGCACACCAAAGAAGGGCATGGTCGCCATACCGGGTTTGATATCGATCGCGCCGGGCAGCGGGGTAATCAGAATACCGCCGGTTTCTGTCTGCCACCAGGTGTCCACGATGGGGCATTCGCCGCGGCCGATCACATTATAGTACCAGTTCCAGGCTTCGGGGTTGATCGGCTCGCCGACGGTTCCGAGAATGCGCAGGGAGGAGATGTTGCATTTTTTCACAAAGTCATCGCCTTCTTTGGCAATCGCGCGGATAGCGGTCGGAGCGGTATAGAAAATGGTGACTTTGTATTTTTCGACGATCTGCCAGAAGCGGCTGTAGGTCGGATAATTGGGAACGCCTTCGAACATAACGGACGTTGCGCCGTTGCAAAGAGGCCCGTAAACAATGTAGCTGTGACCTGTTACCCAGCCGATATCGGCGGTGCACCAGTAAACATCTTCTTCATGATAATCGAAAACTATTTTATGGGTGTAGGATGCAAAGGTCAGATAGCCGCCCGTGGTGTGCATAACGCCCTTGGGCTGTCCGGTGGAACCCGATGTATAAAGGATGAACAGAGGATCTTCGGCATCCATCCATTCCGGTTCGCACTTGGCATCGACTTTGGCCATTTCTTCATGCCACCATTTGTCGCGGCCGGCAGTCATTTCACATTTAATTTTATCGCCGACTCTCTTGACAACAATAACAGTCTTTACAGACGGAGACTGTGCTAATGCTTCGTCAGCTATTGTTTTCGCGGGAACGGCTTTGTTGCCACGGAAGGTTCCATCGCAGACCACAAGCAGCTTGGCGTCGGAGTTGACAATTCTGTCACGGAGCGCATCAGCGCTGAATCCGCCGAAAACGATTCCATGAATGGCGCCAATGCGGGAACAGGCCAGCATGGCAATTGCCAGTTCGGGAACCATCGGCATATAAAGACATACACGGTCGCCCTTCTGGATGCCGTTAGCTTTTAGAACATTGGCGAATTTGCAGACTTCTTCATGGAGCATTTTATAGGTAAATGCTTTTTCTTCGCCCGGCTCGTTGCCTTCCCACTGAATAGCAACCTGGTCACCGCGTGTTTTCAGATGTTTGTCGAGGCAGTTGTAAGAAACATTCAGTTTGCCGCCTTCGAAAAATTTTACGGAAATGGGACCTTTTTTAATGTCAAAATTGTAATCCATAACTTTGTCCCATTTTTTGAACCATTCGACCTGCTGTTCGGCCACTTCCGCCCAGAATACTTCCGGCTGCTCAACGGATTTTTTCCAAAGTGCATCATAGGCAGCTCTTCCGCTGACCCAAGCATTCTTCTTCATTTTTTCCGGAACCGGATATATTTCCTTTAATTGAACCTTCTCTGCATCCGCCATTTTAGATATTCCTCCTAGTTTTAAATTTTGTATTTTTAAACGTTTGCCTAACGTTTCGCCATAAAAAACATATTTTTAACTCTGGGATTAAGCCTGCAAACACGAAAGCTTTCGGTACGCTTAAGGTGCGCAATGAGTAAGCTAACTCACTGGAGTTGAGGTGTGCACCGCCATCTGTGAACACGTTAAAACTTAATTTTTACCTTAAGCCGCGAAGCGCCCGAGAAAGCTCGTCTGCGTGACTGTTTTCATTAAAGAATTAACTGTTTGCCCCTGATACTCAATTTTTTACGCGGGGCGTCACTTTCTTCAAAGTGCTGAAAATACTGAATCTTACTGATTTATAAACATGAGGTCAAAATTTGACCGCAAGTCAATCTATCCTTGGGGACTCACCTACCCTAATATCAATATCCTGTCAAGAAATATTTAGAGTGGAAATAAACCCCTAACCGCCACCGGCGCCTGCGTAACATAGATAATGAGCAATAAAATAATAAAATAGGACAAGATAGTGCATGGTTGTAACACCTCCGTAATTTCTGCATTCAACGCGATTGACCAGGAGATTCAAGACCGTCATCCCTAAGGCTTTGTGGTACAGAAATTACCACCTAGACTGTATCAAGACGGATGCTTACCAGCCTTTCTTCCACATATCCTCGTCGTCGTAAACTTTCTCATCGTCAGACGCTTCCGGCGCATCCATTTCACAGTCACGTGTTTTTTGTTTGGCTCTTTTCACGGAAATATTCACGATACCACTCATGCGCGGTAATCATATGACCTGTCCGAATGCTTTGCGCCTTGATGTATAATTTGTGGCGATTTCCAGAGCAGGACGTGCCGCACCGATCGTCATGGCCGCCGTTCCCACCGATTCCATGATCATGCAGGTCGTCACCCAGTCCATATCCCTGCCGCCCCATTTTTTCGGATAGCGGCAGCCCATCAGATTTCTTTGCGCGGCTTCGCGCAAAAACTCTTTGGGAAATTTGATGGTGTCCGTATCCATATCCAGAATCATCTGGCGTGGAATGCCTCTGACAAATTCACGCACTTCGTCCCGGATTTTAATCTGCTCTTTCGTCAACATATACTCAAACATGGCTTCCTCCCTTATCATGCGGCGGCTTTTAGCTTTGTCTCGTCGCAAAGTTTCGGGGATTATAACAGAAAAGCGTCCTGATACGTATAACAAATGACGGTTTCAGAACAAAAATCCCGCTTGACTATTATCCGGTATTGTGACAATGTTGCACCCATAGAGCGTGCTATTTTTTAAAATACTGATTATTTTTAATCAATGAGACGCAACCACCGGAACCGCTTTTTGTTCTGGTGGTTTTTTGTTTACCGCCCTGCGACGACGACATGATAGAGTATAAAGTCGCAGGTGATATCGATAAACCAGGCAAGCACAATTGCCTGGCAGGTGAGGCATACAAGCCCTCCCTTCAACCTTCCTTCTCAATCAGGAGCTGGATGGGGGTGATGACGATGCTTTGTGGAACCCCACGGGGGAATGAAGGTTTAACATATGCCAAACGATTGGCATAAAGAGAAAGGGAACTAAAATGAACAAGAATTTGTATGTCGGCAACCTGTCTTTCAAGGTCACGGATGAAGACCTGAAGACAAACTTTGCGGAAGCAGGCGAAGTCGCCTCCGCATCCATTATTAAAGACAAATTTACCGGCCAGTCCAAGGGATTCGGCTTTGTCGAAATGAAAACGGAAGAAGGCGCAACCGCGGCCATTCAGAAGTTTAATGGCGGCATGCTGGACGGCAAGGCCATTACCGTCAACGAAGCCAGACCGAAGAAAGAATTCGGTGCAGGCGGCGGCGGAAATCGCGGCGGCGGCGGCGGTGGATACCGTGGCGGCGGTGCTGGTGGAAACCGTGGCGGTGGTGGTGGAAACCGTGGCGGCAGATACTAACATCCGCTAAAAAATTGAATTTCAATTGAAAAGAGCAGAAGGCTCTGTTTAATATACACCCTTCTGCTCTTTTTGTTTATTTGCTCGAATGAATATACTCGGTAATTTTCGCGGCGATGGTTTTGACGACATATTCAAATTCATCAACATCCTTGTCCAGAAGCGTCATGCGGAAACCAAGCAGCGGTGAGAAAAATGACGTCAGCGGCACCACGCAGATACCGGTGGACGCCAGCAGATAGTAAACAAACCGTTTGTCGTACTCAACGTCCCTAGTGAGGCTCTCCACATAATTTCGTACTTCCGGTTGCTCAATCGACAGGAATTGCCGTTCGTTGAGCACCGACTCGTTGAAGAGGACCGTCATATAAAACGCGCCGTTGGTTTTGTTGGCAATCAGAAAAGGAACATCTTTCAAAATGCCGTAGGCAATGTTGGAGAGCTTTTCATAATGCTGCGTGCGCTCCCGCAAATAATTTTTATATTCCGGATGCGTCATGATCCGTGGGAATAGCCATTTGCGGCAGCGTGGTGGAACACACTTCCGACATCTTCTGATGTAAAATGGTATTGATGAAGCGGGTAAAAATCGGATCCTTGTCCGCATTATACACTTCCATCCAGCCGCAGCGCGCACCCGGCCAGGGAAGTTCCTTGGAAATGCCCTTCATGGCAGATGCCCGGTACATCGCCGATTACATCGCCGATCGGCACCGTCGATTTTCCGTTATAAACAATATTGATATAGGTCTCATCGGAAATCACAAAAAGATCATTTTCCCGGGCAATTCGCACCACATTCTCCAGCGCCTCCACCGGATAGACAAAACCGGTGGGATTGTCGGGATTGATGATCAGAATGCCGACAATCGCCCGATGACTTTTCGAACTTTCTGCTCCAGCTCCCTCAAATCCGGCTGCCAGTTGTTGTAAGGATTCATCCGGTAGGTATTGGGCGGAAAGGACGCGTGAAGCACTTCCGCCATCAAATGCGTGGAATAGGTCGGCTCCGGCATGATCATGCGGGCATCCACCTGAATGGAACTGTAGGCGCGGGCAATCGCATCGCCCAGACCGTTGAAGAAAATAATATCTTCAGGTGTAATCTGAATTTTACCGCGTGCATTGACGCGGTCGGCAATAAAAGCGCGCGTGGCATCGATTCCCTTGGTGGGCGAATAAGCATACGATTCGTTTTCTTTAAGAATATCGATCAGAACCTCTTTCATCCAGTCGGGAATATTTTCCCCTTTTTGCACCGGATCGCCGATGTTTTCCCAGATGATTTTCATTCCGTATTCCTGCATTTTTTTGGCGATGAGCACGATATTGCGGATTTCGTAAGTCAGCCCGCTGCCGCCGCGGGAAATTTCAAAACGCATAAGTTACTTAACTCCTTAGATATTTGTAGAGCAATCCATAATACATATTTTTTAATTTATCCAGAGTTTTTTAAATGTTTCTGACAGCCATATTTTCTGAAGGACAAAAAGACTTTTCGTGATATTAACTTTGAGACTGAAAAACACTGTTATGAGGCAGAATCCTGAAGAAACCTTTTCCGTGATTCCTCTGCTTGCAAAAAAAGTCTCATAATAAAAAAACAAAAGGACACAGATTATGGACGATACAAAGACTTTTGCCGAAATGTTCGAGGAATCCTACGCCACCCCCAAGCGATTTTCCGTGGGAGAAAAAGTGGAGGCAACAATTGTCAAAATTTCGCCGGAATGGATTTTTATTGATCTGGGCGCCAAAAGCGAAGGCTACATGGATAAAAAAGAATTCCTCGATGACGCGGGCAATCTGACCGTTAAAGAAGGCGACACGGTCACCGCCTACTTCCTTTCGTCGCGTCACAGCGAAAGACTCTTTACCACCAAACTGCTGGCACGCAAAAGCGTGGATGAATTTTTAGTCAACGCCTATCAAAACGCGATTCCGCTGGAGGCCATCGTCGAAAAAGAAATTAAAGGCGGCTTCTCCGTAAAAATCAGCGCCAGTGCGAGCGGCTTTTGTCCTTACTCGCAAATGGACAGGAGAAGAATTGACAATGCCGCGGATTACGTCGGTAAAAAATTCGATTTCATTGTCATAGAGTATGGAGAAAACGGTCGCAAGATTATCCTATCACGCCGCCCGCTGCTGGAAAAGATTGAACAGGAGAAAAAATCCGCGCTGAAAAACTCCCTGCAAAAAGGCATGACGGTGCAAGGCGTCGTAACCTCCGTGCGCGACTTCGGCGCGTTTGTCGATATCGGCGGCGTGCAGGCCCTGCTGCCGGTTTCGGAAATGACCTGGGGCAGAGTGGAAGACACCCGATCACTCTATAAACCGGGCGACACCATTGAAGCCGTCATCATCAACCTGGATTGGGAAAACGACCGCGTGACTTTATCCTTCAAAGATACACTCCCCGATCCGTGGAATGAGGTTGTCCGCAATTACATCGAAGGCAGCATCCACAAGGGCAAAGTTTCACGGCTGACGGATTTTGGCGCGTTTATCACGCTGGAAGCGGGCGTGGATGGGCTCTTGCATATCTCCAAACTGGGCAAAGGAAAAAAGATCAAGCACGCCCAAGACGTCCTGTCCAAAGATCGCGAAATCGACGTGAGAGATCGAAAAGATTGACCGCGACAACAAGAGAATTTCGCTGGATCTGGCTGCAAACAGTGAGGAGAAAAAGGGCTCGTCGGAAGAAAGCGACGACTATAAGAGCTACATGCCCAAAGCGCCCAAAACCATGGGCACATTCGGCGATCTGCTGAGCAAAGCAAAAAAGAAGAAATAAAGGTATCATCTCGTAGGGACACGAAGATAACCTGATAACCTGATGCCCTGAAGGACGAGGTCACACGAGGTTATATGTCATGCCCCGACTTGTCCTTGAACCTCGCGCCACCTCCAGAGGGTTACCCCTGAACCTTCGCGGTTAAAACCATCAGCGCATCCGCCACAATCGGTTCATCGTCTCGGATCATGATGGGATTGAGATCGATCTCGGCAATTTCAGGGTGCAGAAGCGCGATGTTGCCTACAGCCTGAAGAATCTCGCCATCAGACATCTAATTTCACCGACGGCATGCCCCGATACTCGTCCAATAATTTTCCGGACCGGAGATCGGCAAACATTTCCTCGGCGTCCACATCGGCCAGAGGAGCCTGGCGGATCGTCGTATCCTGGTAAATCTCCGTCAGTACACCGCCCAGTCCGAACACCACACATGGCGCAAATCCGGCAAAGCGCGTCATCCCGGCCAGAAACTCACGGTTGCCGCTCACCATTTCCTGCACCAGCACCGCCACATGCCGGCCTGCCGCCTTCTGAATGCTGTCGAATGCTTTTTTAACCTGCGCCGCATTTTCGATATTCAACTCAATCAACCCTTTGCCGCTTTTGTGCTGGATATCCCAACTGCATGCCTTGAGCGCAACGGGATACTGAATGCCTTCGGCGGCATCCACCGTATCTTGCTTTGTCAAGGCCAACACCTCTCTGTGTAACCGGTACACCGTAAAGAGCCAGAAGTTGTTTGGCCTCGTATTCATCGAGCGCCGTCCGGCCCGCAGCCTGCGCCTGCCGGATCACCTCCACCGCGTGCTCTTGCACCTGCGGCACGACCGGGGGAACAGCGCGGACGCGTTCTCTAATCAACTTATAACGGTAAAGGGATCCCAGCGCACGGGCGGCATTTTCCGGAGAATTAAAAACAGGCGTATTGGCATCCTGGTAGCTCTTTGTATAATTGTCTTCGTGATCAAAAAAGGACGATATCAGAAAGGGTATGGAACACTTATGGGGCAGATCAAAAGCATCCCCCTTGAGGGATCTTGTGCCTTCCAGGAAATCCTCATAGGACATGCCACCGATAAAATCACGTAAGTGCGAGAAAACTTCGATCATGAAACCTGAGTGCATGATACCGTGCAGAACAATCGCGTCCACCTCGCCGCTTTTCATGATCATCTCCGGCAGCGTCGTGGCCAGTTTTTGCATACTTAAATCAAACGTCACATCCACCGGATTGGAAGACGATGCATGCGGCGCAATTTTCGACCGGATTTCCTCCTGGAGGCGATCCGAAAAACGGGGAACTTCCATGCCCACTTGATCGCACGTATAGGCAATCGCCGTACCCGGCCCGCCGGAATTGGTCACAATTCCCACGCGTTTTCCGCGAAGTGGCGGTTGCGTCGCCAACGCCCAGCCGTGCGGCATAGAGGTCTTCAATGCTGCGCACGCGGATAATACCCGCCTGCTTGAAGATACCGTCGTAGAGAAAATCCGGACCGGCCATCGCGCCCGTGTGACTGGAACCGGCCCGCGCGCCGGAGGCCGAACCACCCACATATTGCGCCACCACCGGCTTGCGCTGCGTAACCCTGCGGGCAACTTCCACAAATCGTCTGCCATCGCGGATTCCTTCAATGTAAAGAATGATCGCTTTGGTCTGCTCGTCTTCACCCAGGTACTCCAACGCATCAACCATATCGATATTGGCTTCATTGCCCAGACTGATGGCCTTGCTCAAGCGAATGCCTTTTTTTCTTAAATACGGCAGAACCTGCGTCACATACGTGCCGCTCTGCGAGGCAAATCCAAGCAAGCCCTGCCCAGTCGTAAACGGGGCAACCGTCGTATTGAGTGAATTTTCAGAATTGATGATCCCCAGGCAATTGGGGCCCACAAACCGAATCCCGTACTGCTGGGCTATAGCGTTAATTTGCTCTTCCATATTCCGACCGGTCGCACCGGTTTCCTTAAAACCCGCGGTAACGATGATGGCCCTTTTCGTTCCGATTTTACCGAAATCCGCAAGCAAGGTCGTCATGGCTTTACTGGGAACGATAAAAACGACTAGATCAGGCACCTCCGGCAAATTGGACGCCGCCTTAAAGGCAGGATATCCCAGAACGGTTTTTTCCGTCAGGTGAATAGGATAAAATTTGCCCTGATAACCGTCTTTTATAATACTTAACGCCTGAATAGTTCCCATTTTGGTAAAATCGTTACTGGCACCGACAACCGCGATGGATCGTGGATTCATAAGTAATTGCAAAGGGTTTTCCGACATGAGCGTCATTCCTTTTTTGAGTTTTTCAAAACTTGCTGAGAGCAAGTACAAACAAAGAGCCGTGTCTGTCAAGGCAAAATGCAGACTTCCTGACGATTACCCGGAAAACTCTGCCAATAAATAGTTATCGATTCTGATGGACATCCGGGAGCGGTCATGAAAACTTCTTGTTGAATATCGCGGCACCATGATTTATGCTCCCGGACAGTTTAGAACAGAGAGACAAATAATCTTTCCCCATGCAGGAAAGAGATGATTGAGGACAGTGATGGGTTTAATCCGTTTGTTGATAAGCGATCCGGCGGCATTCGTCATGCTGGCCGTGTTGCTTTTGTATTCCGTGATATTGCACGAACTGGCGCATGGCTGGGTAGCCTACAAGATGGGCGACGAAACGGCCAAATGGCTGGGCAGGCTGACACTCAATCCGATCAAGCACCTTGATCCCATCGGCTCGCTAATGCTTTTAATTATCGGTTTCGGCTGGGCCAAACCGGTCCCGGTCAATCTGGAAAATATTCCCGCGCCGCAAAGACGCAAGGGCTTGATTCTGGTTTCCGCCGCCGGTGTTACGGCCAACATCATCATTGCCTTCATTGCGCTGCTGTTATGGCGGCTCCTTTCTCCCGAACCGGGCGGCATGATTTATCAGGTACTTTATATGCTGTCGTATATTAACATCCTGCTGGCCGCGTTCAATTTAATTCCAATTCCGCCGCTGGACGGCTCGAAAATTTTGATGGGTTTCACGCCGGAATCGTTCAACCGCGTACTGTATCAAATCGAACCTTTCGGTTTTTTTATTGTGCTGGGCCTGCTGCTTGTAGGCGCGCTCAATCCGGTGATTAACGTCTTCCAATCCGGCATTATAAGTTTTATATCTTTATTTTTACCTTCATAAGCGCAAGAAAGGAGGAAATACCATGGTGACATTTTCCGAGCTTTTACAGAAAAGACGGGCAATCCGTGATTTCGAGGAAGAGAGAGATTCCCTTGAAAATGATCGAAGAAATTCTTCAGGAATCGACGCTCGCGCCGTCCGCCAGCAACAATCAACCCTGCCGTTTTGTCGTGGTCCAGTGCCGCAAAACGATCAAAGCATTGTCTGACGAGAGCAAGGCCAATCTTCTTAGTGATAATGCTGAAAAAAAGATCAAGCTCAATCCCGACTACGTTGCGTTTCTTCAAAACGAAAATTTCAATGTGTTTTACAACGCACCCTGCGTGATTTACATTGTCGGGGCAAAGTCGGTGGGTTCGCTGGATGTGGACGCGGCGCTTGCGGCAAGCTACATCATGTTTTCCGCGGCAGCCCGGGGCTTAGGCACCTGCTGGGTTGCCCTGGGTGCGAATATTCGCGATCCCCAATTGAAGAGCCGAACTGGGCATTCCCGACAACTACCGGATTGTCGCGCCGATTATTCTGGGCTATCCCAAGGCGATCCCCGCGCCGTCCGAGCGGCACGCGCCGGAAATTCTCCGCGTGATTACTGAAGCGCGTTGATGACAGACTAAAGATTTGCAACCAGTGTTTTTATTCCGGCGGCGGCATCTTTTGTCCAGTGGATGCGGATAATCTTGCGGCCTTTATCCATAAGCGCGAGCCGGTCTGCCTCGGCCTGCGCGGCTTTGAGCTCTCCGAAAGTCAGAGAGGAGTCTGGTTTGCAAAGAGCGTCGGGGATATCCAGATCCGATTTGTTTTCGCTGGTCATCTGAATAAACAGGCCGTGGCCTGCGTCGCCTTTATGCAACTGGCCTACCGAATGCAGATAGCGGGGGCCGTAGCCGACCGTTACGGCTATACCGTATTTTCGGGAAATCGCCGACCGCAACTGCCCCAGCGCATCGTCGATTTGCGGCGACGGACTTAAATAAACCTGCAACCCCATGTAAGCGTTTGCCGTCGATGACGTCAGAAAATTGGTCAGTGCTTCGGAAACGGTTGTCCCGGAAATATCGCCGTAAATCTCACAGTCGCCGGCGGCAGAGTGACGGTTGCGTCTTCGGCCACGCCTTATTTTTTTTGAATTCCGCAATCATCCGGTTCGTGTGCTTTTTGGTCGCTTCGACATCCGGTTGATCGAATGGGTTGATTCCCATGATGTGAGCGGCGACAGCCGTCGCCATTTCCCACAGAAACATTTGACCGCCCAGATCATAGACATCGTTAATCCGAATTTTCAAGATGGGATGTCCGGCGGTTGCCAGTTCCGTTATCCGTGAATTCCATTCGTTCTGGTCATCATAAAAAAAGACAAAGACGCGATCATTTCCATAAGTGCTGACATCCATCGACGGTTCATTCAACACCGGCAGAATTCCCTTGCCCTCTTTGCCGGTGCTCTCCGCGATCAATTGTTCCAGCCAATCGCCAAAAGATTTCCAGGACGGCGGAAGCATCAACGTGAGCTTGTCTCGGCCGTATTGCGCAAGTGTTCCCAAAGCGGCGCCTAAAAGACAGCCGGTGGAGTCGCCTTTGCCGGAAAAGAAATCCGTCTTTTCCTGCCTGGGCAACGGCTACCGCGTTTTGCAGTAGTTTTTCGATCTGAACGCCGATTAATGCCGCGGGAATCATTCCCACCAGGGAAAGCGCCGAATAACGGCCGCCGATATTGGGATTGTTGGAAAAAATGTAGGGAAGCTGCAATTGCCAGGCCTGCTCAAGCATGGGACTGCCTTCATCAGTAATGAACATGAAATGCTCGTTGGCCGAAACGTCCGGTTTTTCGTTGGTTAAGTTGTAGAAATAATTAAAAAGTGAGACAATTTCCAGAGTCGTCCCTGACTTTGAAGAAACAATAAAAAGCGTTTTCCCCAGGTTGAGTTTTTCGGCCAAGCCGCGGATGACCGCCGGATCGGTCGTATCCAGAATTTGCAGCCGTGGGATAGCCCGGCGCGCATCCGATGATGTTGTTGAAAACTTCCGCCGACAGACTCGATCCGCCCATGCCCAAAAGGACAACATCTTCAATGCTGCCATTGGTGAAGGGCTCTAAGCGAGGCGCGGATGCTGTGGACATGTGCTGACGTTTCCACGGGGGCGTGCAGCCAGCCCAGCCGATTGGAAATTTCCTCAGGCGCCGGTTTCCAGACATGAAAGTCGTTTGCCCAGATGCGCGCGGCAATATTTCCACGGCGCATCTTCTCCAATGCGTTGGTGACAGCGCTCTGATAGGGACCAAGTAAAAAAGAAATGCCTGTTGTCTGCATTACATTTCTCCTTCGCTACGAATGGACAGCATTTCTCGTGGCCGCCGCGACAATGTTGGCGGACGTGAAACCGAATTTTTCATAAAGCACGGGCGCGGGCGCGGACGCGCCGAAGGTTTCCATACCGATAATCTTTCCCGTCAGCCCCACATAATGTTCCCAGCCCAGTTTGACGCCGGCTTCCACGGCCAAGCGAGCGGTTACTTGCGGAGGCAATACTGAATCGCGGTATGCCTGAGGCTGGCGATCGAATATTTCCCAACTGGGCAAAGAAACGACGCGGACTTTTATATTTTCCGCAGCAAGCTTGCGAGCGGCATCTAATGTCATGGCGACTTCCGAACCGGTGGCAATCAGAATCATCTCCGGATTCGATGACGATTCCCATAAAATGTAGCCTCCCTGCCGGACACCGGCGGCGGGTGCCAAGACCTGCCGATCCAGCACCGGTAAGTTCTGACGGCTGAAAACCAGCGTGGTGGGACCTTTGGTGTTCATGAGCGCCAGACGCCAGGCTTCCAGGGTTTCATTGGCATCCGCCGGACGCAACACGGTCATATTGGGGACTTGCCGCAAATTCATGATCTGCTCAACGGGTTGATGCGTTGGGCCGTCTTCGCCCACGCCGATGCTGTCGTGCGTAAAAATAAAAATGGCACGCAACCCCATCAAAGCGGCCAGCCGCATGGGCGGACGCATGTAGTCGGCAAACGTTAAAAAGGTTGCCGTGTAAGGAATTACACCGCCGTGCAGCGCCAGGCCCACGACAATGGAACCCATCGCGTGCTCGCGCACGCCGAAGTGGATGTTTCGTCCCGAGTAATCCCAGGCCCCGCCCACCATGCCGTGCAGGCCCTCGCAGGACAAGGCCGGGCTTTGGAAATCGCCAAAGCCCTTAAGCCAGGTAAACGTAGAAGGATTAAGATCCGCCGAGCCTCCGGCCAGTTCCGGAACTTTGGCCGCAAGGGCCTGCATGACGATTTCAGAGGCTTTGCGGGTGGCGACATCTTTGGAGCCGGCGGGAAACTCGGCAAGCGCCGCTTCCCAATCAGCGGGCAGTTCGCCGCGCATGGTTCGTTCCAGTTCAGCAGCCAGCACTGCATCTTTTTGCCGGTAAGCCGCGAACGTTTCAAGCCAGCTTTTTTCACTTTTTTTGCCGCGGGAAACAGCCTTGCGAAAATATTTGCCGACGTCATCGGCAACATAAAAGGATTCATCGACTGGCCAGGTGCATGCCTCTTTCGCGCCTTGAATTTCTTCAGCCCCCAGCGGCGACCCGTGGGCGTCGCAGCGGCCTTGTTTGCGAGGCGCACCGTACCCGATGGTGGTCTGCACACAGATCAGCGAGGGTTTGCCGGTTTCCTTTTTGGCTTTTTTAATGGCCCGGTCGATGACGGCCACATCGTTGCCGTCCTGAACTTTCTGCACCTGCCAGCCGTAGGACTTGAAGCGCATTTCGATATTTTCGGTAAAAGACAATCCTGTGGAGCCGGCCAGGGATACTTTGTTGTCGTCATAAAGAACGATGAGTTTCCCCAGACGCAGATGACCGGCCAGAGCGCAGGCTTCCGCGACCACGCCTTCCATCATGTCGCCGTCTCCGGCCATGACATACGTGTAATGATCAACGATGGGTTGCCCGTCGCGATTGAACCGCGCCGCCAGATGCGCCTCGGCAATAGCCATGCCGACGGCGTTGGCCAGTCCCTGCCCCAGAGGTCCGGTAGTCACTTCCACGCCTGCCGTATGTTTATATTCGGGATGTCCCGGTGTGCGGCTGCCCCACTGGCGGAAATTTTTGATGTCGTCGAGCGAAAGATCGTAGCCGGTCAAATGTAAGAGAGCGTATAAAAGCATCGAGGCGTGGCCGGAGGATAGAACAAAGCGGTCGCGATCCGGCCACTGTGGATTTTTCGGATTATGCTTCAGATGTTTTGTCCATAAAGTAAAGGCTGCCGCCGCCGCTCCCAGGGGCATGCCGGGATGGCCGGATTTGGCTTTTTCAATGGCATCCGCGGCCAAAAACCGAATGGTATCAATACATTGTTTTTCCAACTCATTTTTATCAGACATAACGTCTCCTTAAGGTCATTGAAGATGTTTCACTTAAAACAAACATTAAATTATTGCACGAAATTTTTTCTGTCTGTTCAATGACATTGCAATGTTATTGAAATTAAATTTCAGTTACATCGCAGCGTAATTTCATGTTAAGGTTTTTTCACCAGCGATTCGTCCAGCCACTTCAGATATTCAGTGCTACCCTGGATAATTGGAACGGCAATAATTTCCGGTGTTTCGTAGGAATGCAGTTTTTTGATGGCGGCTTCGACTTTGGGGAAAAGGTCTTCGCGGGTTTTCATTAAACAGGAGTATTCCCTGGCATTTTCCACCTTGCCTTTCCAACGGTAAGTGCTTTCAATAGCGCCTGTGATCTGCACGCAGGCAGCCAGTTTTGTATCCACCAAATGTCGGGCGATGGCTTGCGCCTGCTCTTTGGTTTCCGTCGTCGTCATAATCTGAATGAATGACATCGTTTCCCCTCTCTTCATCCTTGAGCCTTGAGCCTTTATCCCTGAACCTTTTTTGTCATCTCATACATCATGATTGCCGCCGCCTGCGGAAGGCTTAGAGAATCAGACTGCGCATTGCCGGGAATGATCCAACGCTCATCGGTCGGCGCCAATAATTGCGCAGGCAGTCCATGACTTTCACTGCCTAAAAGCAGGGCGGCTTTTTTAGGCAGCGGGTGTGGTGGCACTCCGTTGCGCACATCACTGCCTACGAGATAATGAGTCTTTTTGATCTGCGGTAAGACTGCGATCAAATCAACACCAGAGACAACTGTTAAATGAAAAAGGCTGCCCATGGAGGCGCGTACGGCTTTGGGGTTGGTGTAATCGGCGGAGTTGGCGCTTAAAATTATATGGGTAAAACCAAACCACAGCGCACTACGCATCAATGCACCCAAGTTGCCAGGATTATTGATTTCATGGAGGATGATCATGTTCCCGGCACTGGACTTGATCAGTGCGGAAAGAGAGGGCTGCTCTTTCTGCTTTACAATCGCGATAATCCCTTCCGGTTCTTTGTCCTGGCTTAGCTTTTTCCATTCTGAGCGCGTCAGCTGATAGACAGAACTCTGATCTTTTGCAGACGCAATCAGTTTTTCCCAGTATGAAATTTTTTCGGGCAACACGAGAATCGCTTCCACCTGCCAATCGCTTTTGAACAGCTCTTCGACGACTTTTACCCCCTCGGCTAAAAACAAGCCGTATTCCCGGCGGTATTTAGCGTCGGCAAGTCTTGCCCATTTTTTCAAATGGTTTTGTGAAGTGTTTGAAAACTCACTTTGCATAAGGGATGTTACTCCTTCATCGTTACCGGAGGAACCTCGCCTTCTTCTTTATCCGGCCAAATGATGGATGATAGGATCGAGACCACCAGAATAGAGGCGATGACGAGCAGCGAAGCCGCAACCGGTACATGGAAAAAATCTTCAATGAGCATCTTCACGCCGACAAAGCTCAAGATTGCCGCCAGACCGTAATGCAGAAGATGGAACAATTTCATCAAACCGGAAATCGCGAAAAAGAGCGAACGCAGGCCCAAAATCGCAAAGACATTGGAAGTATAAACAATAAAAGGATCTTTGGAAATGGCCAGAACAGCGGGAATGGAATCAACCGCAAAGAGGATGTCGGTCGTTTCCAGCGCAAGAAGTACGGCCAGCATCGGCGTGGCAAACCGAATACCGCGTTTGACGATAAAAAATTTGGCCCCTGAAAATTTCTGAGAGACGGGCATAAAAAAACGAAGCAGCTTGATGGCGATATTCTTGTCGGGATGAACTTCCGTCTGCTTATTGAGCGCCATTTTGATGCCGGTAAAAATCAGGAAAGCGCCGAAAATATACATGACCCAACTGAAAGCATTAATAAGCGCGACACCCGCGAAAATAAAGACGGCGCGCGTGATCAGCGCCAGCAGAATTCCCCAGAAAAGCGCCTTGTGCTCATAAGCATGCGGCACGCCGAAATAACGGAAAATCAGCATAAAGACGAAAAGATTGTCGATGCTCAAAGAGTATTCAATCAGATAAGCCGTGAAAAATTCCATGGCTTTGATGTGACCGTAAAAAAAGTAAATGCCCGCACCGAACAAGACGGCCAGCGTCACCCAGAAAGCCGTCCACAGCAGGGCTTCTTTCATTTTTATGACATGAGCTTTGCGATTGAAAACGCCCAAGATCCAGCGCCAGCATGGCGAGAATGAAAACCGCAAAAAATATCCACCACAGAGTCATGAATGATCATTCCTTGTATCTAAAGTGATCGGCCGAGCGCCTGAGCCGCGTTATGAATAATGTCCCAGGCCGGACCGAAAGGCGGCGCATAAGCCAGATCCAGATAGCCGATCTGATCGAGATCCATTCCCGCCCAGAGCGCGACGGAAAGCGCGTTGATCCTTCCCACCGCGCCGGCCACACCGACGGCCTGCGCCCCCAGCAACTTGCCCGATGATTGGTCGGCAATCAGTTTCAGGCCGATTTTTCTCATGCCCAGCGCAGGCGCCATGGCGCTGCCCCAGGTGATGTTGCTTGCCGGCGTATAGCCCGCGGCGAGGGCTTCTTTTTCTGAAAGTCCCGTGGCCGCGCATTCCAGATTAAACAGCCGAAAAGACTGAGCACCGACGATGCCGTCAAAGGTCAGCGGTTTGCCGCCGATGTTGCGTCCGGCGACACGTCCCTGTTTGTTGGCGATATCGCCCAGTGGAATATTTACCCAGCGGCGACTGACACGATGAAACGATTCGCAGCAGTCGCCCACGGCATACACATTTTCCAGAGAGGTCTGCTGGGAAAAATTGACGGCAATTGCACCGGATTGGCCGATTTTCAAACCGATCGATTGCGCCAGACGCGTGTCCGGCCTGACGCCAATGGCCAGTAAGACCAGATCGCCTTCATATTCACCTTTATCCGTTCTAACCCAAAGCGGTGCGTTTTTTCCTTTTTCAATCGCCAGGGCGGTAGCATCGGCTACAAATTCCACACCGTGGGCCTGAAGTTCTTCAAGCATCATGGACGACAGAGCCGCGTCCCAGCGGTTGGCCGGCAGCGGGTCTTTGTGGATGATCGTCGTTGTAATGCCCGCGGCAGAAAGCGCCTCGCTCATTTCCAAACCGATAAAGCCGCCGCCGATGATCACGACGCGTTTCGCGCTTTTTTCCTTAAGCCAGGTTTTGATATGGATAGCATCTTCCAGATTGCGCAGCGAAAAAACACCGGGCAGATCTAGCCCTGGCATGTCCGGCACAATCGCGGACGTGCCGGTGGCCATAACCAGAATGTCATAGGGTATTTGACGGTTATCCTGTAGTTCGACGATGCCTTTTGCCGGATTGATGCCACCACATGCGCCTGAATTTGCACCTCAATGCCGCCTTCACGGAATTTTTCCGGCGTTCGGGCAATCAGCTTGCTTTGTTCTTGAATTACATCCCCGATGTAATAGGGCATCGGTCAGGAGGCAAAGGCGACAAATTTCCCCTTTTCCAGCATCGTGACATTCAGGGACGGATCGTTTCGTTTCGCTTCGGCGGCAGTGGAACCGCCGCCCGCGCCGCCGCCGACAATTACTAAATTTCTACTCATCGTGACCTCCACATCATTTCTGACGGGTTGAGGCTTGCTTGCGCCAAAAGATGATGGCAATGCCTGCCAGCATCATGAATACACACAGGACTTGTCCCATCGTGTTGAATCCGAGAACAAACCCCAGGTGCGCGTCCGGTTCGCGGAAAAACTCGATGAGGAAGCGCACCAGACCGTAGCCGAAAAGATAAAGACCGATCATGAAGCCGTCGAAGGGATTGTGCTTGCGCATCAACCACAGAATGCAAAACAAAAACAGGCCCTCGAACAGGGCTTCGTAAAGCTGCGAGGGATGACGCAGACTCTGCGTCGCATCCAACGGAAAATACATTCCCCACGGTACCGTGGTCACGCGGCCCCAGAGTTCGCCGTTGATAAAGTTGCCGAACCTGCCAAACATGTAACCCAGAGGCGCTGCCGCGCATATCCAGTCTCCGAATTGCCAGGGGTTGATCTTGCGTTTATGGCAGAATAAAAGGGTAACCAGAACTACACCAATCAGGCCACCGTGATAGGACATGCCGCTCAATCCGACAAATCGGAAACCGTTAGAAAAATCAAACGGCAGGATAATTTCCAGAAGATGGGAGCTGTAGTAACTGAAATTGTAAAACAGAGCGTAACCGAACCGGGCGCCGACAATCAGGCCGACCATGGCCCAGACCAGATAATCCTGCAAGATCTCCGTGGTTAATGGTGATTTCTTTGTGTTTAATCCGGTAGGCAAAAAGCAGATAGACCACGGCAAAAGCGACCAGATACATGAGGCTGTAGTAACGCAACTGAAAAGACCCGATGCTGAAAAGCGTGGGACTGATCTGTGAGGGCAACTGCTGCCAGGCGCTGAGAAAAGATTCCATAAGTTATTTATTTCCGTTTTCCGTATTTAAAAATCTCTAATTAAATTTTGTGGTTGATGAACGCAGGGAACGGTCGCGGTCACCCACGTGTGAACTTTAGGTTATACGGGCGGTAAGACCGTTCCCTAAGGCTTAGTACGTTTGACCCTTTATTTCATCTATATACAACTCCGCGCTATGTACGGCATTGGCGCCGTCTCCCGCAGCGGTGACAACCTGGCGGAAAAGTTTGGCGCGGCAATCACCCGCGGCAAAAATGCCGTCCGCATTGGTTCGCAAATGTTCATCCGTGATCAGAAAGCCTGTTTTATCCATTTCTACAAGACCTTTAAACATTTCCGTGTAAGGCAGGCGGCCGACAAAAATGAACGCGCCGTCGGCGGCTATTTCGCTGATCCCACCGGTGTTGACATCTTTAACTTTGACACCTGTGACAAACTCAGTGCCGGTGATCTCCGCCACCGTCGCATTCCAGATAAATTCAATCTTTTTTTCGGCAAAGGCCCTTTTTTGCAGCATACCCGCCGCGCGCAGTCGGTCACGGCGATGAATTACGATGACTTTTTTGGCAAAATGGGTCAGGAAAAGCGCTTCCTGAATGGCCGTGTCGCCACCGCCCACCACAATGACATCGCGGTTGCGGTAAAATGGCCCGTCGCAGGTGGCGCAATATGATACGCCTTTCCCTGCAAATTCCGATTCTCCCGGAACGCCCAGATTGCGCCACATCGCGCCCGTCGCCGCAATAATACTAGAGGGTTTTATAGACTTTGTCTCCGGCGGTCACTTCCCAGATCACCTCGGCGGCAGAACTCTTTTTAACGGCTGTTACATCCCGGGGAAGACTTTCCAGACCGAATTTCAGCGCCTGCTTTTTAAAAAGCTGCATCAGCTCAAAACCGCCGATACCGTCGGGGATGCCCGGATAATTTTCGATCATATCCGTTATCGTGATCTGGCTCACCGTTCCCGCGCCTTCAATGAGCAGCGTTTTGAGCACCGGCGCGTGCGGCATAGATGCCGGCCGTGTAGCCTGCCGGCCCGCCGCCGATAATGACGATATCATAATCATATTCCGGCAAGTTTGCTTGCGTCATAAGAAATCTCCTGTTGTTTTGTCACTGACTTTAATCAGGAAGAGGGGCTTTTGTAAAGACTAAATTGATAAGATTTTAGGCAAGGCTGGAGAAGCTGCCTTATTTGTCGGCGGCTTCTCCAGGGTGGCTGATTTCCGCAGCGGGACGGGGTCGCACCTATTGCTTGCGTGGATCAATGATGGATTCTCTCTTTATGTTTGCTCACTCTTTTTTCCTGATGCCGGTTGATTTTTTTCTTATACTCATTGATAAATTCCCTGGACGACAGATATTTGTCGGCAAAAGAAACAATATAGGCTTCTTTATATTTCGGCGGCACAAGGGTCAGCGGCCACATATGTTTTTTTATAATATCCTCTTCAATATCATTGATTGAAAAATGCCTTTTGGCGTTGGCCACGGCTATCGCCGGATGTGCAAACCCGTGAAATTTTTCCCGGGGCAGATCCGGCACGTCATGATTGCGCCAATCATACAGAAAGAAATCATGCAACAGCGCGCCGCGAGCCGCGGAGCGGAAATCCAATTTAAAATATTTGCATATTCGATAAGAAAAATAGGCCACGTCATGAACATGGGCGTAAATGGAAGAATTATGATGAAAATAATCTTTGAGTTTTAAAAACTCTTCATGTTGGAGAATATCCTGCACGGTTTCATAATATTCTTTTTCAAACGGTGTCCTGCCTGCCAGTTCCAGAATGATTTTATTCTGGATGGGCTTTAAAAAAGAATTAAGCCTGGTTCTGATTGTCTTGTTGATGTTTTGATTAATGTACTTATTCAGGTCAGGGAATGCGTCGCGCAAACGTTGAAATGATTTTAAATTATTTTCAATTTCGGCACTGCTTAAGTTGAAGTATTCTTCATAAAGGTAAGCGACACCCTGCCGGAAGGCAGCCAGGGACATCACGGAAAAAGTATAGTCGATCCAGAAATAGATCATGAAAATGATGGCCGCCGTTTTGGCAAAGACGTCATTCAGCAGCATCAGCCGTCGCAATACTTCCGGATGAATAAAGGTTACGAAGATCAATGCCAGCACTGTCCAGAATATTGAAAAGGGCAGGCACACGTGGCCATGAAGATTGAACCGGTTTTCCGAGTAGTCCCAGAGCGTCAGTTTAAATATCTTTTCGGATAAGAATCCGACCATGTATTCCATGAACGTGATGGCCAGACCGAAAATAATAAACCGCGGCACAAGATGCCAGCCTTGAAAAATGTGCTGCATGAAAATGATCACGAAAGCGCCCAGGCCGTAAATGGGAATGAAGGGACCAAACAGAAATCCCGCATTGACAAACTTCCGCTGTGTGAGAGACCGGTAAATAAATTCCAGCAGCCATCCCAGAAAGCAATAAATGGCGAAAAGTATAATATAATAAAAAAAGCTTAGGGTTTCATCCAATATGATGTTTTGCACAATGATCCTGTAGCATTAAAATGATTCAGAAAATCGTCGTCCTCTAAAGGACAGGATTCCTCGGAATACGTTTTTTTCAGATAGTATCTCGTTCGGGCCTGTTTCAATATCAAGCGGCATCCGGAGAGACAAACTGCCAATACCTTATGTGGAAATTTGCCGCGATATTACACGATCGGATGATTTTTGTGAAGTTTTTTTGCCCCGACCTGAAAAACTTTGTAACTCGCAGACAGGCTTTTTTTGAGCCAATATCTTTGATTTATTGACATAAAAATAATCCCCTGCTACATTCCAGCGGCAAGGGGGAAACGCCATGGAAAAAATAAAAATCGGGATCAGTTCATGTCTTTTGGGTAATGCTGTCCGATATGACGGCGGGCACAAGCTTGACCGTTTTCTTCGCGACACATTGGGTCAGTATGTGGACTATGTGCCGGTCTGCCCGGAGACCGAATGCGGCATGGGAATTCCTAGAGAGTCGATGCGACTGGAAGGAAAGACGGATGCTCCCCGCCTGGTAACCCACCGCACCCGAGAGGATAAAACAGAAATGATGCTTCGCTGGGCAAAAAAGCGTGTAGCGGAGCTTGAGGCCGAAAATCTTTGCGGTTTTATTTTCAAAAGCGATTCGCCGTCCAGCGGGATGGAAAGGGTTAAGGTCTATGACGATAAAGGCATGCCCGCCAAAACAGGCGTAGGGATATTCGCGCGGATTTTTATGGAACATTTTCCCCTGCTGCCGGTTGAAGAAGAAGGCCGGCTCCACGACACAGGCCTGCGCGAAAATTTCATCGAAAGAATCTTCACCCTCAAACGGTGGCGGGAAATCCGAAATATGAAATCCAGCCGGGGCGCTCTGGTGGACTTTCATACCCGCCACAAATTATTGCTTTTATCGCACAGCACAAAGCTCTATCAGGCGATGGGGAAACTGGTCGCCGGGCAAAAAAGCCTTCGTGACCAGGACCTCTTTTTACAATATGAACTGCTGATGATGGAAGCGTTGAAGCTGAAAACCACGCCGAAAAAAAATGTCAACGTACTCCAGCATATGATGGGATACTTCAAGGAACAGTTGTCCGCCGACGAAAAAAAAGAGCTGCTCGAAATTCTCGATGATTATCAGAAGGGCTTTCTCCCCTTGATCGTTCCCCTGACCCTGATCGGCCACTACGTGCGAAAATATGATCAAGCTTATCTTCGGGAACAAATTTATCTCAATCCGCATCCACTGGAGTTGCAACTGCGCAATCATGCGTAAGAAAAGGCGAAAGGTTCACAGTTCAAGTAAAAAGGGAATGGTTACAACCATTCCCTTTTTTAATCCTAATTCCTGACTCCTTGCTTATGCTCGCATTCCTGCGGAACGCTTCAGCGTTTCGATGCGGTCTTCCAGCGGGGGATGGGTCATGAACAAGAGCTTCAAACCGCTTGTCGACGGCTTGCCGGCGATGCCGAAAGCTTTCATCTGACCCGGCAGTGGCTCGATAGCGCCGCGTTGCAGGCTTTCCAGCGCGGCAATCATACTGCCGGCGCCCGCCAGTTTCGCGCCGCCCGCATCTGCCAGGTATTCCCGCTTCCGGCTGAACCACATCACGATAATACTCGCCAGGATACCGAAAACAATCTGAGCGACAATGTTGGTCATGAAAAAGCCTATCCCGTGGCCTTCTTCGTTTTTCAGGATTACGCGATCCACAAAATACCCAACAATGCGGGACAGAAAAATAACGAACGTGTTGACGACGCCCTGAATTAAACTGAGCGTGATCATATCGCCGTTGGCGACATGACTGATTTCGTGACCCAGCACCGCCTCGACCTCATCGCGCTTCATCGTGCGCAAAAGACCGGTGCTGACCGCTACCAAGGCTTTGTTTTTGTTCATCCCGGTGGCAAAAGCATTGGGCGAATCCGATTCGAATACGGCAACTTCCGGCATCCCGATGCCCGCCTGAGCGGCATGTTTTTGCACGGTGTTGGTAAGCCAGATTTCCGCATCGGAGCGTGGCTGCATAATCACCTGCGCTCCAGTGCTCCGCTTGGCCATCCACTTGGACATTGCGAGTGATATGAACGAACCGCCGAAACCGATCACGGCGGCAAAGATCAGCAGGCTCATGTAGTTGATTCCATTGTCAGAGAGGACTTGGTCAACGCCTAAAAGTTTGACAACAATACTTAAAACCAGAATCACGGCGATATTGGTCATTAGAAACAGAAATACTCTCTTCATATTTAATACCCTCCCCCATCTGTTCAAAAAATTGCGGCGGATAGTTTGCAAAACCAAATCTTTTTTCAATATGCCTTATCTTAGTGTCAAGCGATAAATTGTCAAGTTGTTATTCTGTAGCTGATTATTTAGTATAAGTTTGTAGAGAGAGTATTATTATCCCGCATATGCCTATAAAAACGCCTATCCAGCCGGCCAATCTGATTTTTTCCCTGTAAACGAATGAAATGAACATGCCCAGCATAATCGGAGCGCTGAGCGTAATGGGAAACACAACCGCAGCAGGCATCAGTTTCAGCGCTTCAAGGGTGCAATATACGCCGACATAGCTTGCAAAAGCCGCAAGGATTCCATACAACAAAGCCCGTGCTTTCACTCGCTGCCGCCTGGTCAGGAAGAAAATCAGCAGCAGAATAAAACCGACGGCGTATGACATAAAAAGGTATGCAAATGAATTGAGCTTGTGATGACTTATTAAAAGCTGTCCGATTCTTGGAAGACCGCTTAACGCAAAAGCACCTATGATCATGAAAAACCATAGCATGTTATTATTGTTCCTGCCCCCGGCAAAGACATCGTTTGACCAGGAGACCAGTACGATTGACGTTAATATGAATAATATTCCAGCAAGGGTTATGATATTCAGCGTTGCCTTGAAAAATATAACACTGAAAATAACCGGGATGAGAAACGATGATCTGTAAATGGCGTTGGAGTAACCGAAATGACCAATCCGTAACGATTTGTTAAAAACAAAAACGGCCGTTGCTCCGCCGATTCCGGCCATTGCGGAAATGGAGCATAATTCAAATGTATAACTGGCGATCTCCACATGATTAAATTCCGCGAAAAGATACCCCAGAACGCCGGCAGCCGCGAACATCACAAAGGTAAAATCAAATGATGATATGCCGTTTTTCGCCGAGAGTTTTGCAAGATATGCGAAGGATGTGATTCCGAGCACAACGAGTAAGATATATATAAAACTCATATTTTCAACTTCTTACCGAAGATTGACCATGTCATTAATTCTTTTCCAAGCTCTGAGACACGACTCCGCACGCGACTGCTCCGTCAATTATTTATCGATGCCATATCAAAAGACGATGAGCATGGCAACGAAAGAAAGTTTCACCACAGGTTGATTCTGTGTGTTTCTTTTTGTTAAAAATTGTGATAGGGTAAAACCACTCTTCGGAACATCGTCAAAAACGGTGTTCCGTTTTTTATCAAAACGGTTTTCGGCGGTTCGTTTTAAAATCCGGTATCCATTAAACAAACCCCAATATCCTGTAAAACGGAGGACACACCATCATGGCGGAACGGATTATACACATTACAAAATTCGACATGGACAGGCTGACCGAATTGATCGACGGACTTCGTTTATCTCCCAAAGCCAATCAGGCGAATCTCGATTTGCTGGAAAAGGAACTGTACCGCGCCGTGCTGGTCGATCCGCAGAATATTCCCCGCGATGTCATCACCATGAATTCCAAAGTGAGCACCACGGACACGGATTCCGTTGAAAAAATGACCTATACGCTGATGTTTCCATCCGCGGCCAATATTGAGGAAAACAAGCTGTCCGTTCTGGCCCCGCTGGGCACGGCGCTTTTAGGCTATCGGAAAGGCGGTGTCATCAAATGGCCTGTTCCATCCGGCATACGAAAACTTAAGGTTGATGAAATCGTCTATCAGCCGGAAGCGGCGGGCGATTACCATTTATAACCTGGATTCCGAATCAAAATCCGGAATGACAAAATCAAGCTGTTCATTGACCGGCATACGATCAACCACCAGACTTTCTACAGGTAAAAAACGCAATGGATCGAATCGACAACTTGAAAAACAAAACCTTGAAAGGAAAGGGCATCCGTGAACCCGAAGCCCTGGAACTCTTTATTGAAGGCTGCGCCGCCCCCTACCGTGTTTTCGCCGCGGCATCAGAGATCCGTGAACACTTTAAGGGCAAAGAAATTATTCTCTGCGGCATCACCAACGCCAAATCCGGACGTTGTTCCGAAGACTGTAAATTCTGCGCGCAGTCATCTCACTATTCAACTGATGTTTCTTCCTATCCGCTCAAAGGAGCCAGACAAATTATTGCAGAGGCCGGTCAGGCCAAAAAAGACGGAGCCGAGTTTTTCGGCATCGTTACCAGCGGCAAACGCGTGAAAGCAAAAAAGGAATGGACGGAAATTTTTAAAGCCATTGCCGGTATGAACAAAATAGGCATCCGACCCTGCGCGTCTTTGGGCATCATCGATGCGACAAAGGCCCGCGAACTCAAATCTGCCGGACTTTTCCGATATCATCACAATCTGGAGACGGCCCGCAGCTATTTTAAAAATATTTGCACAACGCATGATTATGAAGAAAACGTAGAAACGATCCGGGCTGCCAAAGCCGCCGGATTGTCGGTTTGCTCGGGCGCGCTCATCGGCATGGGTGAAGGCGTTACGCACCGCATTGAGTTGGCCACGACACTTCGCCAGCTGGATGTCGATTCGATTCCGATCAATATTCTCAATCCGATCAAAGGCACACCGCTAGACCATCTGAACCTGCTACCGCCAATGGAAATTCTCATGACCATCGCCGTTTTCCGTTTCATACTGCCGGATAAGGACATCAAACTCTGCGGAGGCAAGGAAAAGAATCTGCGGCAGCTCTTGCCACTGGGCATCATCGCGGGCGCGAATTCTTTGATGACGGGAGATTATCTGACGACCACGGGCCGAGTGGGCAAGCTTGATCAAGAAATGATTGCTGATTTGGGGCTCATGCCAACACGGGAGCCAGATATCTGCCAATGCGGCATAGAAGGGAAAAACGCTTGTATGGCCCGGGCAACCACAAAGAGAAAATCGGCGCGGAAATAACGTTTCATACGGCTGATGTGTGCTTTTTATAAAACTTGATTCATAAAAGAATATTATAAAACTTCTTCCTCTTTTGTACAAATCTTTAACACATCATTATCAATACTTCTTATTTACCCCTTAACGACATCACCGTTTTTCAAGACGATTCGCTTTATTCTTTTATCGTACCGGGATGCGTCGATAGAAGCGCAGCTTTGTTCACCGGACTAAGACTGTCAGTACTTTGCAAAAGTTGAATCATTTTCTTCTTTTTAGTGAAAATGCCTTTCGCATAGGACATAGCGTTTTTTTTGTGCTTATCACGTAAATTGACATCTGCCCCTCTTTCCAGCAGAAGCTTTGCTATCGGCAGGGAATTATTTTTTACTGCAAGCATAAGGGGAGTTGTTCCTTTATTATCAAGGGCATTTACATCAGCACCTTTGTCAAGCAACAATTTCACCACATCAACAGATCCAGAAGAAGTGGCATAGTGTAAACTTGTAAAACCATTAGATCTACTCTTATAATTGACATCTGCTCCTTTCTGAAGGAGATGCTCAATGCATGATAGCTCAACATTTTTACAAGAAGCTGCCACGTTTAAGGGTGAATACCCATAGGAGTCAGTTGAATTTACATTGGCCCCTTTCTTTAATAAAAGTTCCGCCGTCTCAAATTTACACTCAGATAATGACCAATATAAAGGTGTTGCACTCCATTTTCCTTCATTGGGTTCATCAACTTTAGCACCTTCATTTAGAAGCTTGTTGGTCATGGCGACATCACCATGTTTGGCCGCTGCAATTAATGGCGTCGCTGTGCAACCGGTAAGTTGCAGTATAACTAATGGAAGCGCTATGAAACAAACCAACGTAGTGAGTTTAGACTTCGGCAGCATCATCTTTTTACCCCCTGGCTAAATTTAATTATTTAAGGATAAGTTTTTCGGTTTCTTATAAATCTTTTAGCAGATTTTCACTATTTTTCTTTACCTGTCAATATAAATCATTATCTTTGTATGACTTGCACCCGAAAGCAGTATTTGCCGCGTCCAATTTTACTGATTATCTAATGAAATCAGCCTCTCATTTTCAGGAAACAATTTTAATGATTGCGATTTGACGTCTTGTAATTTTTTTATGCCGGCAGTTTGTCGAAGAAGGAAGGTATATTTCAAACGTACGCAAAAATTGGATGAACCAAAATAATCTGTAGCCTGATTAATCCGCTTCCGTATCCACGATCGTTATCGACTCGGCAGCATCCGGCATGGCTTCCACCGCTTTTAATTTGCCGGCAAGCGTCCGCGTCTTTTTCTGCGCGTCGTCCACGGAGCTTGCGGCCTGATCCAGTCTTTTGCGCACCGCATCGAGCGAATCGCCAAACCGGCCAAACGCCGCTTTCACCTCGCCCAGCACTTTCCAGACTTCGCCGGAACGCTTCTGAATCGCTAATGTGCGGAAACCCATTTGCAGACTATTGAGAAATGCAGCAAACGTCGAGGGACCTGAAATCACGATACGGTATTCGCGCTGCAGGTGCGAAACCAGTGCCGTGCGGTGGATCACTTCGGCGTAAAGCCCCTCCGACGGCAGAAACATGATACCGAAATCCGTGGTTTTGGGAGGAGCAAGATATTTTTGCGATATGTCTTTGGCCGCCTTTTTAATACTATTCTCCAATTGCCTGACGGCATCTTCCGCGGCGGACGCATCGGATCTTTCCTGCGCTTCCATCAACCGGGAGTAATCTTCCACCGGAAATTTCGCATCCACTGGAATCAGTACAAAATCGGAGGGGGAATCGCCCTGGCCGGGTAGTTTGATGGCGAATTCGACAAAATCACCGCTCTGCTCGTTTATCTTGACATTTTTTAAGTATTGTTCCGGAGACAATATCTCTTCCAGGAGAGCGCCTAGTTGGACTTCTCCCCAGGTACCACGCGACTTGACGTTGGTAAGCACTTTTTTCAAATCGCCCACGCCCGCGGCCAGCGTACGCATATCGCCCAGGCCCTGATGGACCTGCTCAAGCCGTTCGGAAACCTGCTTGAATGAATCTCCCAGGCGTTTCTCCAGTGTGCTTTGCAATTTTTCATCGACGGTTTCACGCATGCGGTCGAGTTGGCGGGTATTGTCTTCCTGTATCTGCTTGAGCTTCTCGTCAATAACCAGACGGATATCCTCCATCTTTTTTTCATTGGTCGTGGTGAGAAGAGAAAGCTGTCGGGCAAAGCTTTCCATCTGATCATTTTGTATTTTGGCGATGTCGGCCATACGGGTCTGGACGGAATCGCCAAACGATTTCAGTGATCCCGCAAGTTCCACTCTTTCCTGCTGAGCCTGTAGCTGTGTTTCTGCGCGCGACCGGGCAATCTCATCGCGCACGGAACGATCTGTTCTTTCCTGTGCATCCTGCAACGCGTCCAGTTTACCAGTAAGTGGCGTCAGGTCAATAGAACTTCGCTTCAACAGCCAGAATTGCAGCACGACAATAATCAGCAGAAAAAACAAAATAACGTATAAAAATATTTCCATTTAATCCTTCAATCCGTAAGGGCGCGGGGCATAACCTGAAGGCTACTCGTCATGTCCCTACGCTTCCGTCTTTTCTAGAACACCTTCTGAAAATCACGATCCCTCATAATAGTCGTAAAGGCGAGATCCACTAATTGATAGCCACGTTTTTCAAGCTCAGCCGGATTATCCGTTGCCGCCGCAGCCATCGTTACAGTGTATTCCTTATCTAATTTTGTTGCGCCATCTCTGAAAACAAGAACCTTAAACTTGAATTCCTGATCGGTCATAGACAAAATCATAAATTGAAATTCGGGAACGCCCTTGGGGGCCTTATAGCCGCCGGGACCGGGACCACCCCACCAGTAACCATGACGATAACCGTGACGGCTGCGATAGTCGTCATCATAAGTGTAATCCTCGAGATTGACTCCAATATGCTTAAATGCTTTCGTGAAGCTGTTCAGGTATAAATTATCCAGACTCACATTTCCCTCATAGTTCAATTTTTTATCCGGGCTGAAATAATTATAGGTTTTAGTATTTTGAGCTTGATTGGTGAAGCTTGAAAGAACCAGTTTTTTGCCTTTGTAACGGCTGTAATCTCCGGCACGAAAAGACGGAGCATATTTTTCCTGCGTCATCGTTATTTTAGTACCGGAAGCGCACCCGGTCAAAAACAGGCCGATGATGCAAAAGGCAATGATGCTGCTCAACTTCATGGGATTTTTCATGATAGAATGCCTCCTTTTATAATTGTCGGATTAAGGTCTTTTAAAAACGATTGAGGAATATAGCGGCCTGAAGTTTAAAGTGTCAAGTAAAATAAAGAGCATTAAAAATGCAACGAAAAGATCGACTTTTAATACAGTCATGGCCATCAATATCATTTGTGCTTCATCCGGTTCATACACACATCTTCAACTAAAAAGTCTTAATGACGGGATCCGCCAAACTTCAAATACAAAACGACGCATCGATTTTTCAGAGGGGCTATTGATAATGGGCTAAAAGCACAGATTATTGAACGCAAATTTCTGGAATGGTAGTGGGTTAATGTTCTTCCTGCACTACACAACCATGTAGAGTCAGAAAAAGTTGATGCTTTCTTATGGGCATGTACATCCTTTTCCAATCGCATCGCCAGCCCCTGTTTTTCGATGTAAAATATCCATTGACAAAACAGAAACCGCCCCCCTATATTTCCCGCAACCGAAAGCAATACCTTATAAAACAAATTTTATCTGGAGCAGGCAGGTACGTCGAAGTGTAGGCTCCTTCCTGAAAGGTATTATTGGTTTCATTAAGCAACAAACAGAAGGAGGGGTACATATGGGAGCGATGCGGAATCCGGGAGTTATCTGGAAAGCGCTTGACGAGGCAGCGCGGCGGGTGCCCAATGATAGGATGTATATTTATAAGGACCACACGATTTCCTTCAGAGAAGTTGATGAAGCCTCGGATCGGGTTGCGACGTGGCTTCTGAAGCAAGGCGTCAGGAGAGGTGACCGTATTGGCATCATCGCTCTGAATCAGCCGGAGTGGCTCTACACATATTTTGCGGCGGCAAAGATTGGCGCCGCTATCGTGGGACTCAATGTACGCTACCGCGACATGGAACTCGACTACATGCTGAATCAGAGTGAAGCAAACATGGTTATCGTGGTGAATGAATTCGGTGGATTCGATTACGTGAAATTTTTCGATACCTTTCGTACCAAGATTCCCACCGTGAAGGATTTTGTCTTCATCGGGGATGGCGGATTTCCTGGCAGTGTATCCTACGATTCGCTTCTTGCCGAGCCTGCTGACAAGAATATCCTTGAAAAGGCAAAAGGATCGGTTTCGCCAGAAGATCTTATGATCATTATCTACACTTCCGGAACTACAGGTATACCCAAGGGGGCAGCCATCACGAACAAGAGCCAGCTTGCCTCTGCAGTCGCCCAGGTTGATCATGCGCAAATGAATTCCGAAGACTGCATGCTTATGATCTTACCTCTCAATCACGTTGGGGGCATTTCCTGCTCAGTTTTACCAAGCCTGCTGGCCAGGTCAACGGGAATCCTGATTCCCTTCCCCGATCTCAACGCAGTCATCGAGAACGCGCGTAAATATACCCTTACCATATACGGTGGCGTACCCACACTCTATGCCCTTCTTTTCATGACCCCGGATTTTCTGAAGCTCGATTTTTCCAAAGTGCGGATCGCCATATGCGGAGGCTCGAACTCAGAACCCGGGCTTCTCACTCAGATCAAGGAAGTCTTTCACAATGGTGTGGTGATGAACCTTTACGGCCTCAGCGAAACCTCGGGGGCCGTGGTCCTGAGTCCATGGGATAGTGATTTTGATACTACTGTCCGTTCCATCGGCAAACCCATCGGCAATTTCCAGGTAAAGGTAGTTGATGGCAAAGGGAACAAGCTGCCCGCCGATGAAATCGGCGAGCTTTGCTTCAAGGGAGATGCCTTATGCAGCGGTTATTTTCGCATGCCTGAAGCAACGGCGGAGTCCTTCGACAAGGACGGTTGGCTCCACTCCGGCGACATGGGGTATACAGAGAAGGGTGGATACATCGTCCTGAAGGGACGCAAGAAAGAAATGTACATTCAGGGAGGGTTTAACGTCTACCCCGCAGAGGTGGAGAATCTGATCTCGAAGCACCCCAAGGTGCTGTTTGTGGCAGACATCGGCGTACCCGATACCGTTCTGGGCGAGGTGGGTAGATGTTATATCGTTCCGCGGCCCGAAACAAATCTCACTGCGGAGGAAATTATCAATTACTGCAAGGGGCACCTTGCCGACTACAAAGTACCGCGCCAAATCGTATTCAAGGATGCTCTTCCACTGACGCCAGTGGGAAAGGTGATGAAGATAAAGCTGAAGGAAGATTTCGAAAGAACAGGTGTCTAACCCTGGGACATAGTGACGCTGTGAACTTATTATCTTTTGATAATTAGTGACAGCGCCCTATTTTCTAAACAGTGGGACTTTTTAAACGAACAGTTTCACATGAACTGTTCGTTTTCCCTCCATGCAATCCCCTACCACGATACACCCCGTAGAAAAGGACTCTTGAATTGGCTTTTCTCATGTGATAGCTGATTTCATCGGCACAGGAATCGGCCCTGCCAACTGCTCCGGAAAATTTGACTCTGTTCTGGTGGATGCACCTTTTTAAAATATGGAATACTTTAAACAAGATATAAGATGCATATGAAAAAGTTTCGTGAATGGATAATAAACCTTGTATATAAGATAGCTACGGGCACAAGGAGAATTCGTATAATCCTTACCCCTTTGGTCGGCTTTATTTTTTTCTGCATCGTATTGCTGTTGATATTTACCTCTTTTTATCTGGACCGTTTTTTCGGATTGCCAGCATTTATTTCAAAACCTTTCAGCATGGTTGTCTCAATGCCCCTCCTGATTGGAGGTGCCCTCTTATGGTTGTGGTGTGCGGGGAAATTCCTTAAAACAAAAGGAACTCCTGTGCCGATAAATCCTCCACCAAAACTGGTTAGCGACGGCCCTTACGCTTATTCACGAAATCCGATGATGACGGGTCTTTTTATGGTAATGGCCGGAATTGGTATTTGCTTCGGCTCGATAACACTCACATTTATAATGACACCGCTGTTTATTTTTCTGAGTATTCTTGAATTCAAAAACCTTGAGGAACCGGAACTTGAGAAGCGTTTCGGGAAAGAATACTGTGACTATAAAGCGAAAACCCCTATTATTATTCCAAAGATTCGATGAAATATTTACGCTAAACTACTTAACTTCCAATAATCATGCTCAAGATTTTAGAGGGAAATCTGCAGTTTATTGATAAACCGTAACCTGAAGATAAGGTGTAACGCACAGAATCAGATAGTCGGGGCGGGTGTGAAAGCATCCGCCTTTTTTATTTTTTATGGGGAATGCTTTCCCCAGAGCTTTTATTGCCAGAACATTCAGCGGAAGCTTGCTCAGATCAGCAAAACAATGCAGTTTTCCAACGAGCATACTTGGCCATGTAGGACAGGGATCGGACAGCTTTTCTGCTGTTCAAATAAAAGGGGATGCCCAGGCATTCGGCCAGAACCCCGAATTCAAGAACCAATTTGCTCGATGGCCCGTAACACCAGCAAACGACGGGTTTCTCCCGGCATGAGCCGATGTAGCGGAGCAAATCTTCATAATAAGCCGGTTTTAATCCGTGTGAAACGTAAGCGTTCAGGTAAATGCAATCGATGTTTTCATCCGCCCTGAGGATATTGAAACACTTTTCGTACATGTTGAATATTTCAGCACCTGCAGTGGCCGAAGCCGGTCCCACATCAATGGGGTGGCTGCCCATCGTATCGCTGATGGCGGTAAGCTTCTGCCGACTTTCCGGGGAAAGCTTCCCAAGAGAAAGACCGTTGGCTTCGGCGGCATCGATACACTGGATGCCGATGGCCCCTGAAAAGGTGATGACGCCGAGACGGTTTCCTTTGGGCAGGGGAAAACGGAGAAACGGGGTGGCACAATCACGGAGGTCTTCGTATTCCTCGACCCGGAGGGCACCGCCCTGACGGAGAACCGCCTGGTACAGGTCGGCATTACCGGCCATGGAACCCGTGTGGGAAGCCATGGCGGCAGCCGCACCGGGCGAACCGCCCGGCCTGAGGCAGAGAACAGGTTTTTTCATGGAAACCTTCTTCAGGACGTCCAGAAACATCCGGGGTCGCCTTGAGTGTTCCATGTAGAGGGAGATAACATTTGTGCTGTCGTCATCCCCGAGATATTCCAGGCAGTCCGTTTCATCGATATCGCACATGTTTCCCAGATCAATGACTTTATTGATCCCCGCTTCGTATTCATGCCACGCCATGGCCTGCGGGCTGTACATGCCTGTCTGGGTGATGATGGAAAGCCTTCCCTTTGTTGTATACTCGTAGCCCCGGTCATAGGGGACGGTGGTGAAGCAGCTTTCGGAATTGAATACCCCGACCGTGTTCGGTCCCATGACACGTATCCCGTAGGATTTTGCAATTTGGATCAGTTCTTCTTGTCTGATTTTACCTTCCGGTCCCGCTTCGCCGAACCCATCGGAAACGATGACAGCGGCCTTGACGCCCTTCGTACCGCACTGGCGCAGGATACCGGGCACATGTTTAAAGGAGGTGACGATAACGGCCAGGTCGGGAACCGCATCCACCTCTCCCAGGTTTTTATAGACCTTGATTCCGTAAACGGTTTGGGCAGTGGGATGAAGGGGGTAGATTTGCCCTCTATAGTTCCATTTCAACAGATCGCCGATAATGACACCGGCACCGAAAAACCAGTTTTCCTGCATGCTGCCGAATAAGGCGACACTTTGCGGGTTGAAAAATGGGACAAGCCTATGAGCCTTTCGTGTCATGACGTTTTATCCCCCTCATGCTAGTCGTATATAACATTATCTTTATCTCAACTAATACAACATTTCAAATAGTAATCCTCAATTCTGATAACTACCCACTACCTAAATTTTTTAGGTAATAGTTCAATATTTGCCAGCGGCTGAAAATTAAAACAGCGATCATGGCTTTTCCCACGATTTTCCTCCTCCCGTAATTGAGCATTCGTTAATTTTGACGGACATCTACACTTTCAAATCGTAATCAATAAAACACCCCCTTGACTTTTTTTATGAATTAGGCCCACATGAGAAAAGAGTGCTTAAAGCATCGTCAAAAGGTTAACAACTCATCGGGCCTTTTTTTAAGGGTGGTGCCAGGAAGAGATTATTGAAACCCCGTATCTAAAAAGAGAGCGGGTTTTCTTGTTAACAAGGTGATAGATTTACAAAGTAAAATTGATAACAATAATTGAATTAAATTCGCATCACAATAGAATACAGACGTAAAATTAGAACCCTGCTTATCGGCAGGAAAGGATGTTTTTAACCACTGCCGGATTATGAAAGGAGATGATTATGCGCGCTTATCATTTGAGATTACTTGGTGTCATGGTTGTGCTCTTTGTGATGCTTACGGCGACCATTTTGTTTGCCGCCATTACAACCCAGCGTATCAGTAATCCCGGCGCAGTTTCCGGTATGGCTGATGGCCTGGCCCCCGGTGCAGATCGTCATAACAGTTACGCTTGGTGCATGGGCATCCTTCATCATTCCGACGGCGACTACCTCTATGTCGGAAGCAACAGGGATCAGGCTTATCTCATCCTGCAGAACCTTTTTCGGATCATTAAGAAAACCAACGATTTTACGATTATCAGAGACACTATACAGAACTTTTTTGCTGGCGATATCCCCACCTATGCCAGTGCAGCCGACGTGGATCGGCGCCCGAGGATTTTCCGTCTCAAACTTGATGGGACGAGCACCTGGGAGTTGATCTATACGGCGCCCGTCGTGCAAGGACAAGTCCCGCTCGAAACGGGCTATCGGGGCATGCAAGTCTTCACGGACGCCTCCGGGGAAACGGCTCTTTACGTGGTGAGCGATGCCGGCCCGACCAAGGTATCCCGAGTCCTGAAAATCTCTGCGGATTCAGATCCTCAAAATATTGTTCCCAAAGAAGTCTTCCGCGTTACGGGTACGGCCAGCCTGCGACCTATAGCCGTCCATGACGGCAAGCTTTATATCGGAGCGAACAATGATGTTTATGAGGCGACGAACCCGGAAGCGATGGAGGATTGGACAAAAATAGCCAACGACAGCAACTTCGGCGGTCTCATCACCTCGGGCAAAAGAGCTATGCTCTGGCAGTTTACCAGTTTCAACCGTTACTTGTATGCGACCCTGATGGAAGATGTTGATCCGGAACAAGAGCCTCAGACGGCGGACAACGGCGGCGCCTGGCTCTTTAAAGGGAAATTTGATTCTAACCTTGTAAAGTGGGTCTGGACGCCACTCGTCGCCGACCAGAATCTGTTTCCCGCCGCCCCCTATCCCAAGGGGTTCGGTAATCGCTTCAATAGCACATTCTCCATTGCCTCCTTCCAGGATCGTCTCTATGTGGGGACACTGATGACCTTTCCATCCCTCATCGCCAGGGGCAACATGCAGTTGATTATCGAGAACCGCATTCCCCCCCAGATCTATCGCTTTGACAAAAATGATGTCTGTGCAATGGTGATCGGCGACACATCGGGAACCACCAAAAGCACCGTTTTTTCATCACGCATCGGAAACTATGGCGCGGGATTCTTCCAACCCAACATTCTCCAGATGTTATCCCTGGACTCCACCATTCGAGACACCAACTTTTCTTTGAACCAGTATCTGTGGTGGATGGCTGAATACAACGGAAAACTTTACGCATCGACTTTCGATTTGCGGGTTTTTCGCAAGTATGTGACCCGTGCAAACCTGGAGGAGCTCGGATTGCTCACTCCGGGGGATGACGCCGCCTGGCAGACGATCCAGACATTGCTTACAGCTGTCGACATATATAATGATAACCCGGCGGGGACCGATGTCTACTACACGTCCGACGGCGTTAACTGGACCCCTCTTAACCTGGACGGCTTTGGAGACCAGTTCAATTACGGGGCGCGTGTCCTTCTGCCTTCGACAAACACGACACACCCCCTCCTTTACATAGGAATGGCCAATCCCTTCTACGGAGCTCAGGTTTACACCATAGAGGATACAGGCACCAGCACTGCAGCTTCCGATGGCGGTGGGGGCGGCGGCTGTTTCATCGCCACGGTAGCCTTCGGTTCTCCTCTGGTGGGACAGGTGGAAATCCTGCGGCAGTTTCGAGACAAGTATTTGTTGACCAATGCTCTTGGGCAGAAGTTTGTTTCCTGGTATTACCGCAATGGACTTGTCGTCGCAAACTACATTAAGGACAAAACTCTGGCAAAGGCGGCAGTCAGAGTGACACTGTATCCTTTGATAGGCTTTTCCTTACTGCTGATTTCCGGCTATCTGCCTTTAGTGATAGTTGGATTTCTTATGTCCGCGCTTCTTTTCTTACGGTTCAAATCGAAGAAGTTAAGAGCCACGTAACAAGAAAAGTTTGAATAAAAAGCATGCAGGATATTAAAAAATTAGAAAAAGTAGAAGTGTTACATTTCAAATAGTAATCCTCAATTCAAACGACTGCCCAATGCTGTAGGCTTGTAGGTGTGTGAACGCAACAAGCCCTTCTTCTCAAAATCAAAAAGATTTAAATTTTTGTAATACGGCTAATATCCAGTTTTTCTATACCAGCCGCAGCGTTAACCATATGCTCACGTAATTTTATATCATACTGCATGGTGATGGCGATTTGTTCCATAATGGGCGATCCGCCCCCATGATAAGATCCATAGGTCATAAACCCGGTGTTTGATGAACAGGTCACTTCCGCGAATAACAGCCAGAATTTCAATTGATCGGCTATAGGTATTTTGGGGTTGCGTTTCAGGTATTTTTCCAGCAGTGGTTTCAATTCAGGATTGGCCAGGTCGGCTTCATAGGGAAATGTTGAAGGCAGACCGCCCGCTATGTTGCATAGCATTTCCTGTTCATCGAAAACGGCCTCTCCCGTAAGACACCTTCCCACATTGGCATAAATGGAATGCGGAATATAAGAGCCGGGACCGTATGGCATCTGGCCTACACCCGGCACATATATTTCAGGCTTGCTTTTTGCCGATGCGGTAAATCCGGCCGCGTAACCTAACTCAGTAATCATAATAATCTTGGAGAGTATTTCCCTTACATGAGGAGCCTTTGATATTCCATTATGCTTTGACGCCAGAGAAGCAAGCCCGAGAAGCATATCGCCGATAGCCGGTTTGCATCCTGAGTAACTGTGGCGATGGAACAAGGCGAAGAGCATGGCCAGCGCGCCTCCGTGAATATACTCGCCGCAAAGAAACACCCTTTCCCACGGGACAAACACATTATCAAATATCACATAAGAGTCGGTATAGCCTATCTCTGGATTTCCTGTTTTAAAGTGAGTTCTCTTACGGGTTTTATGGATGTGGACAACCTGTTTTACGCCATCGTAATCCGCCGGCACAGCGAAGGATACAGCATATGGTTGTTCATCCGGCCCCAGCATTCTGGTAGGAATAACAATAATCTCATCAGCGATAGAGGCTTCGGAAATATGCAATTTGCAACCTCTGACCACGATGCCGTCGCTCTTTTTTTCCACTACTCTAAGATACATATCGGGATCGGTCTGCTCGGCGGGCCTTTTGAGACGCTCTCCTTTCATATCGGTTTGAGCGCAGCAGCCAACCAAATCGTTTTTCTGGAAATTTTCGAGCCATTTAATAAAATTTTTGTGATATTGCGTACTCCCGTTGTTTTGCTTGTCAGCCTCAAAACTTGCCGCGTTAACTGCGTTGATCGCGTCCGTCCCCATGCAGCGCTGAATGCACAATCTGGCAGTCCGACACAGGGCGCGTGTCATATCCTGTTTGTTATGCAGATCCTGCGGGCTCTGATGAATATGACAGAAGCGATTGATAGTATCACCTGTAAGATGCGATGTAGCGGTGCATAGCCTCTTGAATTCGGGAATATGGGGAGCATCGAAAGTAAACCCCATAACATTTAGGGCGGGAAGCTGTTCTTCGTCGTCGCGGTCAATCTTGTTGCCATCAAAATAAAGGTTCCTTTTCATCTTCCTTAAGCCTTCAATGTATTGTTCCTTGGTTCTCATATAAGTCTCCTTTCCTATGTTTTACCCTTGATAATTGTAACACATATTAAGTTAGAGTTCTGTCATTTTTTAATTCTCGATTCAGGGACGCCTCCGGGGCTGAGGGAGAGTAATTCAATCAGATGTGTGGCTTCATACTAGGACAACAAGATTTTATTCCATAATCATCAACAATGGAGCGATGGGATTGGATCATCTTATGGCCAAGATTCCCTTGACACACAACAACGGACTTCCTATAATTTAGCCCTGCAGAACTAATTCAGACATTCCCCCTGCACTGATTCATGAAAGGAGCGCTTTAATGAAAACCTTGTCCGCAATCCCTATCTATCTGGCACTTCTGGGAATGCTCGCCGGCTGTGGCGGCAAATATTCTGGAATCGGTGGTGTTGCCGGTGAAGCAACGCTTGCCACGCTGAAGGCCAATGAGCGTTTCTCCCAAGCGCTGAACCTCAATGACCCGAAAGATTTCGAGGATGCCAGGCGCGGTTTGATCGCCAGGCCCAGCGGAAAAATCGTGACCGTGGCGGGAGACGTGCTGATCGATTTCGACGCCTTCAATTTTGTCGAAGGCAAGGCACCCACGACGGTCAACCCAAGCCTCTGGCGGCATGCCATTCTCAATGCCCAAACCGGCCTGTTCAAGGTGACGGACGGTATCTACCAGCTGCGCGGCTTCGATATAGCCAACATGACCTTGATCGAGGGCAACAGCGGTTGGATCGTTGTCGATCCGTTGACCTGCCGCGAAAGTGCAGCGGCGGCAATCACCTTCGCCCGAAAGTATTTGGGTGACAAGCCGGTATCTGCAATCATTTTCACGCACAGCCATATTGACCATTTCGGCGGTGTTTTCGGAGTGACTTCGTCTCAGGAAGCGGTCGAGCGGAAGATTCCTGTGATCGCGCCGGATGGCTTCATGAAGGAAGCAACCAGCGAAAATATCCTACTCGGTCCTGCCATGGGACGACGGTCAGGCTACCAGTTCGGCAGGCATCTTGAACATTCTCCCAGAGGCCTGGTTGATACCGGCTTGGGCAAGGCGTTGGCGGACGGCCACTATGGTATCCTGCCGCCCAGCCTCATCATCACGCAGCCCAAGCAGGAGATGGTTGTTGATGGCGTTCGCTTCGTCTTCTACAATGTGCCGGGGGCGGAGGCTCCGGCCGAACTAACCTTCCTGATCCCTGATAAAAAGGCCTATTGTGGCGCTGAAATTCTCGTCCAGACCATGCACAACCTCCTACCGGTGCGCGGAGCCAAGGCGCGCGATGCCCTGCGTTGGTCGGACTATTTGGACCAGGCACTGGAGCAGACCGCCGACACCGAGGTGTGTTTTAACACGCACAACCAGCCGATCTGGGGCCGGGCGCGCATCGCCGAGTTCATCACCAAGCACCGCGATGTCTATAAATATACTCACGACCAGACGGTTCGCCTCATCAACGCCGGCTATACTGCGCGTGAAATCGCCGACATGATAAAACTGCCCGCCTCACTTGAAACCTACCTCGGAAGCCGCGGCTACTATGGTGATCTGCACCACAACGTCAAGGCAGTCTATCAGTTCTATATGGGCTTCTACGATGGCAATCCGGCGAACCTGAACCCGCTGCCGCCTGAGGAGTCGGCCAAGCGATACCTCAACCTTGCCGGCGGCACCGAGAAGGCCATCAAGGCGGCACAGGACGCATTCGATAAGGGAGACTACCGCTGGAGCGCTGAGCTGTTGAACCACGTCGTTTTTGCACAACCTGATAGCAAGCAAGCCATCGAGTTGCTGGCGCGCACTTACGAGCAAATGGGCTACGTGGCCGAAGCCACCACCTGGCGCAACAGCTATCTGACAGCGGCCTTTGAATTACGTAATGGTCCGCCGAAGAAGGGCATCGACGAGAGCTATGTAATCGACATGCTCATGCAGACGCCGATAGAGCATTCTCTTGACGCCATGGCGGCAGGTCTCAACGGCCCGGATGCGGAGGGCAAGGATCTCAGGATCAACTTGGTAATCTCTGACACCAAGGAATCCCACGTGCTCTGGATAGAAAATGCGGTGTTGCACCACAAGAAGGCCGTTCCAGCGGCCGATGCCAATGCAACCCTGACAACGACCAAGGATCTCTTGATCAAGATGATGGTCGGTACCGCCGGCGTGAAGGACATGCTGATGAACGATGATCTGAAGATCACCGGCAGCAAGATCGATCTTGCCCGCTTTTTGATGCTGATCGATAAAGCGCCCGGTACGTTCGCCATCGTGACGCCATAGGCTTGCAGGCTGCCGAGAACCGAAGCAAAATAAGTTTTCTGGATTGAGGAAGAGCAGGACTAATGGGTATATTCAGCAGTCTAACCATCACACCCAAACAGAAGGAATTGGAGAAATAATTCTATGAAAAAATTTATTATCGCAGCGACCACCATTATCGTTGTCGCCCTGACTGTTTATTTCGGCTTGCCACTGCTTCTGAATGCAATGGGGTTGCACGCGCCTTACCAGGGACAGATTTTTGATCTCGGCGGCCGTAAGGCTTTGATTATTACCACTAGCCGGGGCGTTCTCGGCGACACCGGCAAGAAAACAGGCGTATATGCATCTGAAATGACCGTCCCCTACTACGAATTTTTAGATGCCAAGATGCAAGTGGACGTTGCCAGCATCAATGGCGGGGAAATTCCTATAGAACCAATTTCTCTTAAATGGCCAGTGCTAACTCCGGCCGATGAAAGATTCCGGATGGATGCTGATTTCCAGCAGAAGGTGAAAAATTCTCTAAAAATAGATGATGTTAATTTTACCCGGTATGATCTTGTTTACATGGCTGGCGGATGGGGTGCTGCCTATGATCTGGGCACATCTGAAGTCTTAGGCCGTAAAATAAGTGAAGCATATTCCATGAAGATTATTTTAGGTTCTGTCTGCCACGGGGCACTGGGATTCCTCCGGGCAAAAGATGAGAAGGGCAATCCCCTGGTAAAAGGGAAAAAGATGACGGCTGTTACCGATAAGCAGGTCAAGGAGTTGGGTATTGAGATAACGCCGCAGCATCCGGAAAGGGAATTGCGGGCCGCGGGTGCCCTTTTTGAGGCCAAGAGCTCTTTCCGGGATATGTTTGCCAACTATGTTGTCATTGATGGCACTATTGTAACAGGGCAGAACCAGAATGCCGGCGCCGAAACCGCCCAGAAAATGATGGATCTATTGAATAAAAAGAAGACAGGGCCTGCGATTGGGAGATAATGATGCAAAACGCAAACTCAGGTAAAAAAAATACGGGGCGTTTACTGAAAGCCGCCATTTGGGCAGTTTCTATAATTGTCATCGTCGTGCTGACAGCTGCTGTTTTCCAGAAGCATCTATTCCGATTCGCAGCAACTAAGATAATCCAGCAGCGGTTTCTTAGTCAAACACATAAGAAAGACGACGGGCTTTACGCGGGACTGGCCGGCACAGGGGCACCCTTTCCCGATATAAACCGCGTCGGTCCTTGTATAGTTGTGGAGGCCGGTAATCACCTGTACATTATAGATGCCGGGCCGGGGTCTGCCCGGAATATTGGACTGATGGGCTTTGACATAGGCAAGGTGGATGCGATTTTACTTACGCACTTTCATTCCGATCATATCGCTGATCTGGGGGAGATGATGCTTCAGCGCTGGGCAGGTGGTTCAAATGCAAAACCGGTGGATGTTATCGGCCCGAAGGGAGTTGAAACCGTAGTTGCAGGATTTAACCATGCTTACAGCCTCGATGCGGGATACCGGGTGGCATTTCATGGAACAGCAACCGTTCCACCGTCAGGCACAGGCGGCAGGGCCCGACCATATGACTTATCCTCTGAAGAAGACGCGTCGATTATTGTTGTCGATAAGGAAGGGATCAAGATCACTGCGTTCAAAGTGAATCATTTCCCGGCATATCCAGCTGTTGGTTACCGTGTTGACTACAAAGGAAGGTCATTGGTTGTCAGCGGGGACACTGTGCCTTGCCGGTCATTGAAAAAACAGTCACAGGGAGTTGATGTACTGTTTCATGAAGCACAGCAGCCTGCCATGATCAAGATGGTACACGACCAGGCGGGATTATCACCCAATCCATCCCTGGCTAAAATAACGGCGGATATTCCCAGTTATCACACATCGCCCGAAGATACCGCCAAAATAGCCAATGAGGCCGGTGTTAAGCATCTGGTGCTTTATCATATTCTGCCACCTTTGCCGCCGGTGCTTAATAGCATGTTCCTTGGTGATTCAGAAAAATATTACAACGGACCTATCACGGTGGGAGTGGATGGACTGCTCATCAGCCTGCCGGCCAACAGTTCTAAAATAAGCATTAAGCAAATCCTAAAATAAAAATATTCAAGACGCAAAGTTCATTTTTTTATCTATCCGATTATTGTTGGATAGTAACTATTCAACTGGGCAATAAAACTGGGTACATTTTACCCACATATTCAGACTAAATTACGAAGGAAATTTTCGCATCGAAAGAAACAAGCATGTGATTACAGCATGTTATTAGTAATAATTCCAATTGGCATAAGCCTTGCTAAATAATACCTAGACTGAAGCTACGATAACGTCGAAAGAAAATTGATTATGAAAAAGTTGACATTAATTTTGATGGCAATTAAAATCGATCTGCTACTGAGTGTCACGGCATTTGCTTTTGGACCTGGGACATATTAGCGATTGAAGGGAGGAGTAAAAAGATGCGGATAAAGAATCTCAAGATTATACTAATTTTTTCCATTGTCCTTTTGATCATAGTATCCTTATTCTGCAAGCCAAGCTCTGCCGAAGGAGCATCAGTTGTATGGACTGACAAGGACATCTATAATCAGGGTGAAATAATCAGGGTAAATTTTACGAATGCGCCCGGCAACTACAATGACTGGATATGTATAGTGCCGGTAGGCTCTCCAGATACTGATGGCGGGAACTGGAAATACATACCCAGTGGATTGCGTCAGGGGGTCTTAATCTTTGACCTTCCCTCACCAGGACAATACGAGGTGAGGGCTTATTACAACTATTACCGTAACGGATACGTGGTAACGGGCCGTTATGCTTTTTTAGTAGTGAATGATTTTGTTGAAACCACCCCCCCTCCGCCACTTCCGTTTGACGCACCTCCGGATGTGATCGTAATGCCCGATACAAACGATGTTTACGTTGTTCCTGGTATAGATATAGACTTGTTTTTCTGGAGTGGCTGGTGGTGGCGTCCATGGGGAGGTCATTGGTATCGCTCCCTGTATTATAACCATGGTTGGGGGTATTATAACGCTATCCCAAGTTTCTATTATGATGTAGATCCAGGCTGGAGAGGATACTACAGAGACCGTAATTGGTATGGGCACCGATGGGACTATGAGCGGATTCCTCACCATCGACTTCAACAGAACTGGAAAAGCTGGCAAAATGATCGGCATTGGGAAAGGCAAGGAACCTGGGGCGTTCGGAACTATCAGCCTCGACCACAACAACAGAGGCAAGAGCTAAGACAACAAAGGCAGCAGCAATATCAAAGGAGACCTCAGGTTGAGCAACAACAGAGACGACCTTGGGGTCAACAACCGCAGAGCCAGCCTCAGGTGCAGCAGCAGAGACCTCAGTTTCAACAGAAGCAGAGACAACCTCAGGTGCAGCAGCCGCAGAGACGACCTTGGGGTCAACCCCCACAGAGCCAGCCTCAAGTGCAGCAGCAGAGACCTGAGTTTCAACAGAGGCACAGACAACATCAGGTTCAGCAACCACAGAGACAGCCTCAGGTGCAGCAGCCACAAAGGCAACGCCAAGGTCGGCAGCAAAGGCAACCTCAGGAACAACAACAAAGGTAGTTGTTTTAGAAGAACTTGGCTTTAGTGACAGGTGTTCTGGAGTTTTTAGACAGTGGACAGGGATTTATAAGTGATAAACTGCACATAAAAAAGGGGGGAAAGAATATGAAAAAAATTGGATTGATTATTATGTTTTTACTGTTTTCACAGACCGCCTTGGCCGCACAGAATACAGGCGTTTATTTCGGTTTTTCCGGAGGTTTTGTTATACCCCAGACGATGACCATGTCTGAACCGGATTATGGTAATACAGATACAAAGCTGGAGAATGGTGGTTTTGTGGGTACCAAGGTAGGTTGGCTCAATCCCTTCACCAGAAGAATCATGGCTTTGGAGATGGAATACAATTACATTTTTGGAAATGATTTCGACAAGGGGGAAGCTGTGAATTTAGCTGGGTCGGGACCAGGCGCTTCATTAGATGGATCTATTGACATACATGCCCTTATGTTTAACATCAAGGCACGTTATCCGGATGGGCCAGTCCATCCTTATGTCGGGGTCGGATTAGGTTTTTCGTATTTTGATGTGGGAGATATAAGAGCAAGAGACGAAGCCGGTGGAATAATAGGTGTTATCCCTGGTGGCTCAGGGAGCGCATTCAGTTATCAGTTTATGGCTGGTATAGATTTTGATATAGCGCCAAACATGAGCTTAGGCATAGGATACAAATACTTCGCGGCCAAACCAGAGATTGAGGAAGATAACTATTGGGGTGGTTATGATTACGAACTTGACTATAGAACAAGTATTATCAGTTTAGGATTGACCTTTATATTTTAAAGTATTGGATATTTAAACAGATTGAAATTTGCCCGTTAACATTTGGAGGTTGAAGAATAATCTTTAACCTCCATTTTAGAATAATATCAATTAACAGAGAATCCCATGCAAAATGAAATTATTAATATCCTGCCCGATCAGGAGAATTATGTAATTGGATTTGCCGATATGGATGATCTGGTCAAAGACTATTATTCTTATCGCTATGCCATCGTCATCGGTAAAAGGCTTGATGACACGATTATTGATGAAATTGAAAACGGCCCGACCATGGTTTACTATGAGCTATACAAATCCACCAATGACGAGCTCAATTTAATCACGGCAAAAATATCCCGGTTTCTGGAGCAAAATGGCATCCCCTGCGTTCAGATCAAATCCACGGTACAAGAAGAAGACATCCCGGAAGGCTTCGCCAAGACGCTGCGTATGAATTTTTCACATAAGATGGCCGCAACCCGCGCGGGGCTGGGCTGGATCGGGAAAACCGATTTACTGATCTCGGAAAGATTTGGCCCTCGGATTCGTCTGGCGACAGTACTGACGAATCACAAGTTTGAAAGGCTGGGTACTCCAATTAAGGAAAGCCAATGCGGTAAATGTGATCTCTGTGTGGCGATGTGTCCTGGTCAGGCGGCCAACGGCAAACTCTGGAATGATTCTCTGGATCGTGATAACTTTTATAACGCCTTTAAATGCCGCGATGCCTGCCGGAAATTATCGAGCGAAAGACTCGATAAAAAAATCAGTCTCTGTGGTATCTGCGTTTCCCTCTGCCCTTACGGCAAAAAAGGCAAATAAAAATTATTGACTTCCATTTCCCATGTTGTTATAGGAACACACAATTAAATGAGGAAGACAGATAAGTGAAACAAATCGCAGTAACATTAAATCTTAATAACTGTTGGTGGTGGAACCTCAAAGGGAGGATTTTCCGCCGCTAATATTTTATTATAATGAAAGTTGAAGCCGTGGAGACCCTCTTAGGACTCCACGGCTTTTTTGTTTGTATAAACTAAAAAGGCCGTGACGAAACTCACGGCCTTTTTTAATGAGACCCAAGCTTCAGAAACGAAGTGCGCTGAAGCTTGATGGTCAAATTATCCCAGGAGCGAAGCGACGCGGGATAGTGAACACCACTTAAAGGAGATTAATATGTACCAACCCAAATTCGCAGAATTTGAAACATTCGCCCGAAGGGGAAATCTGATTCCAGTTTACCGGGAAATCCTGGCCGACATTGAAACGCCTGTTTCCGTTTTAAAAAAGCTGCAGCAGAAGGATCACGTCTATCTACTGGAAAGCGTCGAAGGCGGCGAGAAGTGGGGGCGGTATTCCTTTATTGGCACGGATGCGGGTGTTGTATTCAAGGTCCGTGGCCCGAACGTGATCATTGAAGAAAAAGGAAGGTTATCCACGCGGGAGCATAAAGGCGATCCGTTAAATGCCATGCGCGAGTTGCTTAGCCGTTATAAGCCCGTCGCCACTCCCGGACTACCGCGCTTTTTCGGAGGCGCCGTCGGCTATCTGGGTTATGACATGGTGCGCTATTTTGAAAAGCTTCCCGATGCGCCACCGGATGATCTGAATCTGGATGAATCCGTTTTCGTCATCAGCAATTCTCTGGTAATTTTCGACAACACCCGCCACACCATCAAGGTGGTGGCCTGCGCCTATATGGAAGATGCGGATTCACCCGAAGAAGCCTACGAGACGGCCGGCCGGCAAATCGATGAAATGATCGATCTGCTTTCCACCCCAGCCGTATCGCCTGCGCCCGCGTTACAAAACAATGACGTGGCCTTTGAGTCCAATATGACATCCGATCAGTTCAAAGCCATCGTGGAGAAGGCCAGGGACTACATTGCCGCGGGCGACGTCATTCAGGTAGTCCTGTCCCAGCGCTTTTCCACACTCTGCCACACCGATCCGATTGATCTTTACCGGGCGCTTCGTTATGTGAACCCTTCACCTTATTTGTTTTTCCTTAAACTCGACGATTTGACAATGATCGGCTCCTCGCCCGAAGTCATGGTTCGTCTGGAACAAAGTGATGTCGAACTGCGGCCGATTGCCGGCACCCGCAAGCGCGGCAGGACCGAGCAGGAAGACCGGGCACTGGCCGACGAACTGCTCTCCGACGAGAAGGAACGAGCCGAGCATGTCATGCTGGTCGATCTGGGCCGAAACGATCTGGGAAGGATTGCCGAAACCGGCTCGGTGCAGGTCAACCAGTACATGGTTGTTGAAAAATATTCTCATGTCATGCATCTGGTGTCCAACGTGCGTGCGCAATTGGCCAAGGGCAAGGACGCGTTTGACGTGCTCGCGGCAACATTTCCCGCTGGTACACTCACTGGCGCGCCCAAGGTCCGCGCCATGCAGATCATCGACGAACTTGAACCCGTGCGACGCGGCGCATACGGCGGTGCGGTGGGCTATTTCAGCTTCAGCGGCAACATGGATTTGTGCATCACCATTCGCACCATGGTCATCAAAGACGGCCGGATATTCGTTCAGGCCGGCGCAGGTATTGTCTATGATTCCCAACCCGAATTCGAACACCAGGAGACGCTCAATAAAGCGCGTGGCATGCAAATGGCTGTGAAGCTGGCCTGCAGCGGATTTGTTCTCGAAAATGGAAACTAGGAGCGCCTTATGATATTGATGATTGATAATTACGACTCATTTACATTTAACATTGTCCAATACCTGGGGCAAATGGGTGAAGATGTCCAAGTTTATCGCAACGATAAAATAACACTAGATGGCATCCATCGGCTCAAACCGCAGGCGATTTTTTTATCGCCCGGCCCCTGTTCGCCACGCGAGGCGGGCATCACGGTCGATGTCATTCGCGAGTTTCATACATCCGTTCCGCTTATGGGCATCTGTCTGGGACACCAGTCCATCGGTTTCGCATTCGGCGGCGAAGTTGTCCGGGCCGGACGAATCATGCACGGCAAGGTCTCGCCCGTTCGGCACGACGGCAAAACGATTTTTGCGGGATTGCCCAATCCCTTTACCGCCGGGCGATATCATTCGCTTGTCGTGCGAGCCGAAACCCTGCCGGGCTGCCTGGAAGTTAGCGCCCAGACCGCCGAGGGAGAAATCATGGGTCTGCGACATAAAGAATTTCCGGTGGAAGGCATTCAATTCCATCCCGAATCAGTGCTCACCCCGCAGGGCAAGCGAATTTTACGGAACTTTTTAAAAACACTTGGACGAAAGGAGTGTTCATCATGATTAAGGAAGCAATTGACAAGGTTGTGAGAAAAATCGATCTGCCGGAATCGGAAATGATGTTGGCAATGGGAGAAATCATGGAAGGCGAGGCTACACCCGCGCAAATCGGTGCGCTGATCACGGCACTACGCATGAAGGGCGAAACTGTGGAGGAAGTAACGGGCGCCGCGCGCATCATGCGCCAGAAAGCCACACGCGTGAACGCCTGCGCGACGACCATCGTCGATACCTGCGGCACGGGCGGCGACAAGCTCAACACTTTTAACATTTCCACAACAACGGCGTTTGTCGTGGCAGCAGCGGGCATTATTGTCGCCAAGCACGGCAACCGGGCCGTCTCCAGCGGCTGCGGCAGCGCTGACGTTCTGGAGTCATTGGGCGTCAACATCAGCGTCGATCAGGAAATCGTTGAAGAGTGCATTCAGCAGATCGGCATCGGCTTTTTGTTCGCGCCCAAACTGCACGGCGCAATGAAATACGCCATCGGCCCCCGCCGCGAAATAGGCATCCGCACCATCTTTAACATGCTGGGACCGCTTACCAATCCGGCAGGCGCTACCGCTCAGCTTCTGGGCGTTTATGATCCAAAACTCACCGAAATGTTTGCCGACGTTTTGAAAAACATGGGAACAAAACGGGCGTTTGTTGTGCACGGATCGGATGGACTGGATGAAGTGACGATTACCGGCGAGACCCGCGTGGCGGAATTAAAAGACGGTATTATCCGCACCTATAATATTCATCCGAAAGATTACGTCGGAAAAACCTATCCGCTGGAAGATATCCGCGGCGGCGATCCGGCTGTAAACGCTCAGATCACCCGCGATGTGCTTTCCAGCAAATCGGGCGCATGCCGAGATGTTGTGCTGATGAATGCCGCTCTGGCTATTGTGGCCGGGGAAAAAGCAGCAGACATGAAAGAAGGCGTTAAAGTTGCCGCCGACTGCATCGACAGCGGCGCGGCCGTGAAGAAGTTGCAGGCACTCATTGAAATGAGTAATAGTTGATTCCCTATGATTTTAGATCAAATTATTGAAACAAAAAAAGAAGAGGTGGCATTGCTGAATAAAGCCACAACGCTGTCCACCTTGAGGAGCGCCATTGCGGATCTTCCAGCCTGCCGTGACTTCCGGACGGCCATCAGCGGTAAGGTCTGCTCCATTATCGCCGAAGTAAAATCCGCCTCGCCTTCACGCGGCAAACTGATTGAACCATTTGATCCGCTCTCTATTGCCAGAACATATGAACAAAACGGGGCGGCAGCCATCTCCGTTCTGACCGACGAGAAATATTTTTGCGGCCATAAAAACTTTCTGACGCAAATTAAACGCGAAGTCGGCATCCCCGTCTTGCGTAAGGATTTCATTATTGATCCGATTCAGGTTTACGAAACAAGGGCCATTGGTGCGGATGCGATTTTGCTGATCGTCCGCGTTCTGGGGAAGGAGCTTGCTGAATTCATAGCTCTTTCCAAAGAGTTGGATTTAAGTCCGCTGGTTGAAGTCCACGTACAAAACGAACTGGACGTGGCGATCGCCGCGGGTGCGGAGATCATCGGAATCAACAACCGCAACCTCGATACGTTTGTCACGGATATTAACACCAGCCGAGACCTTAAGAAACAAATTCCGGCCGATAAAACCGTCGTAGCGGAAAGCGCAATTAAAGACCGCGCCGACATCGACTATCTGATGAAAGCAGGTATCAACGCCTTTCTGATCGGCGAAGGACTGGTGACAGCGCCAGACATCGGTAAAAAGCTGCGAGCGTTCGTAGGAGAAGTTCAGGAATGATCCAAGTAAAGATCTGCGGCATAACGAATATCGAAAACGCGCTTAGCGTGGTTGAAAGCGGCGTGGCAGCTGTAGGCTTTATCTTCTACCCGCCCTCTCTTCGCTATATAGAACCGAGAAAGGCAAGGATCATCATTGACAAGCTCCCGCGCGATTTAATAAAAGTCGGTGTATTTGTCAACGAAGCAACCGAAGAAATAAAGAGGATCTACGACTATTGCAGTCTGGATATGATTCAGTTCCACGGAGACGAATCTCCTGACTTCTGCCGGCAATTTCCGAAAGACCACATCATCAAGGCGCTGGAGTTGAAAACCGAAGAGGATATAAAAAGAGTTGCCGCGTATTCTGTTGCCGCCATTTTAGTGGATAGCCGCCACGCAGGCCTTTATGGCGGTACAGGAAAGACCTCCAACTGGGACATGGCACGTCAAATTTCGCAACCGTTGATTCTGTCTGGCGGCTTAAAAGAAGAAAACGTCTTGGACGCACTGCAAAAGGTTCATCCCGCCGCGCTGGATATCAACAGCGGCGTGGAAACCGCTCCCGGGAAAAAAGATCCTGCGAAAATCGCACGGATCATGCAAATCATCAAAGACGGAACAGCCGGCGGCAAGACACCGCAAATATTTATTCGAAGGGAAAAGACATGAAAACACTACCGGATAAAAACGGACATTTTGACATCTTCGGGGGACGCTATGCCGCCGAAACACTGATGCCCGCACTGCTCGAGCTCGAACAGGCCTATGACAAAGCCAAAAAAGATAAATCCTTTGCCAAAGAGTTTGACTGGTATCGGCGTGAATATGCCGGTCGTCCCACGCCGCTTTATTTGGCCAAGAGGATGACACAGGCTTTAGGCGGCGCAAAAATTTATCTGAAACGGGAAGATCTGAATCATACCGGTTCGCACAAAATAAATAATACCCTGGGACAGGCGCTTTTGGCCTGCCGTATGGGCAAGAAGAAAGTCATTGCTGAAACCGGAGCGGGGCAGCACGGCGTGGCCACTGCTACCGTCGCAGCACTCTTCGGCATGCAATGTAAAATATTCATGGGCGAGGAAGATATCCGCCGTCAGGAACCCAACGTCTTTCGCATGAAAATTCTGGGGGCGGAAGTGGTGCCGGTCAACAGCGGCACGGCCACGCTCAAAGATGCGATGAACGAAGCGATGCGTTACTGGGTGGGAAGCGTCCGCGACACCTTTTATATCATCGGCACCACCGCCGGGCCTCACCCCTATCCCATGATGGTGAGAAATTTCCAGTCGGTCATCGGCCTGGAGATTAAAAAGCAGATGCATAAAATGGAGGGGCGGAATCCCGATGTACTGGTGGCCTGTGTGGGCGGTGGTTCCAACGCTATGGGAACGTTTTACGCGTTTCGTAATGAAAAGAAAGTGGCGATGTTTGGTGTGGAAGCGGCGGGTCATGGCATGAATACCAAAGAGCATTCCGCGAGCATCAATGGCGGGAAGGTCGGCGTTTTGCACGGTAACAAGACCTATCTGCTTGCAGGATGAACATGGTCAGGTGCGTGACGCATACTCCATTGCGGCGGGGCTCGATTATCCCGGCGTGGGACCGGAGCACGCTTATTTTGCCGCAACTGGCCGGGCGACGTATGTCACCGTTACAGATGACGAAGCTGTTGAGGCATTTTCTTTCCTGTCACGTCAGGAAGGGATTATTCCGGCGTTGGAGAGCGCGCACGCAATTGCCTACGCCATGAAAATCGCGCCGCAGATGAAGAAAAACAAGATTCTGGTGATTTGTTTGTCCGGACGAGGCGACAAAGACGCCCAGACGATTATTGAGACAATGTGAGGAAGATATGGGACGAATAGGAAAAAAGTTTGAATCATTGCGCGAGAAAAATGAAAAAGCGCTGATTGTTTATTTAACGGCCGGCGACCCGTCGCTGGATGTTACTAAAAATTTAATTCTTGGCCTCGAAGCAGCGGGCGTTGATATTATCGAAATCGGCGTCCCCTTTTCCGATCCGACAGCCGACGGCCCGGTCATTCAGGCCGCCTCTCAGCGTGCACTCAAAACCGGGACGACCCTGCAGGGCGTCCTTGATCTAGTCGCCGAGATTCGCCGGACGTCGCAAATTCCTATCCTGCTTTTCGGTTACTTCAATCCGATTTTTGCCTATGGCGTGGAAAGATTCGCGAAGCGCGCACACAAAAGCCGGAGTAGATGGCGTGCTGGTGGTTGATCTTCCCCCGGAAGAGGCACATGAGTTGAGAATTCATACGGATGCTGCGGGACTGGATTTCATCTCGCTTGTCGCGCCGACGACCGGCAAAGACAGACTGAAAACCATCCTTAAAACTGCCACGGGATTTCTCTACTACATTTCCATCACTGGCGTGACCGGCACCGCCGCACCCAAAATCGACGACATCGCGCGCGAAGTCAACAAAATCCGCAAACTCACCAAAATGCCAATAGCCGTTGGTTTCGGTATCTCCAACGCGGTCCAGGCCAAAGAAATCGCCGCACTTGCCGATGGCATCGTCATCGGCAGCGCGATTGTCAAACTGATCGATGAAAATCGAAATAACAGAGAACTGATCAAGATTGTTTCTGATTATACTAGGGAAATTAAAGAAGCGTTAAGTTGATTGAACAAATCATACATCATGTTGGCTCCAGGCAGAACAAGGGGTTACAACCCCTTGTTCTATGTTGTGGTCAAACCACTTTTGCAAAAGTTCTTTAATGAATATATTCATCGTGTTATTAGACCTTACTTCTCTTAGATATGCCTGCCTGAGTTTTGAGCCAGTCCAGCGCACCGGCAGCTTTTTTCCAGGCGCTGATATTTGTGGCGGCATAACAGAAGGCCTCATCCTCGCCACCCATCGTAATGGAATCAGGCAATATGCGGGGGATGGGCTTTTTCTCTGTCAAATATTTCGGCACGTGAAAATTCATTTCTAATGCATCTGCCAACTTCCGCCTTGATTCCTCAGTGTCACCGTTTTTTACAAAAGACAACAGGGTGCGCGTGTACAACCAATCCGCCGCGCAATCATTTCTGTATCCGCGGCCATTCATGAACTTGTCCAAATCATCATAACGTCCCAACCCGGCCAGATAGGCGATTAAGATATAGCGTATGCCCTGGTTATCATTGGGATTGAGTTTGAGCAGCTCTCTTGCGTGACCAATGGCTTCGTCGTATGCGCCAGCGTCCCATAAACATTGCATCAAACCAGCGCGAGACCGCATATACGGACGCGTCTCTAAAATACCCCAGAAATGACCTTTCCCTTCTTTGAATTTCTTTTCGCCCAGCGTCCGTTGTCCTGCCGCCATGCCCTTTTCATAAAACTCTCTGCTTTCTTCCAGAGATTTTGCCGCATCCACAGCCAAAAGGTTATAGGCATCGGCACAATCCGGAAAGATCGATAGGGCTTTTTTGGCCAGACGGATTCTTTCGCTCTTTTTGTTTAATTCCCAGGCGTCATATATTAATTCCTGCGCCTGCCTTTCGGCATCTTCAGCGGATCTTTTGGATTCCGATTTTCCCATCACCATTTCATTCGTGGACTTATTCAGCTCCGCAAAGACTTTCGGATTTTGTCCCTGTATTGCCCGAGCTAAATCCGCCATCAGCTTTTCCATCTCCTGCCTGCCGGCTTTCTTCTCTTTCATTTATCTTTCCCCATCAGCATAATAAACTGACTTTTGATCATTCCGTCACTTGACAGAATCCAGGATAAAAAACAAATACCTGAAATACTAATTTATCAAAACCTAAAGCTGTTTACCTGTGTTTTTTGTACTTGCCCCTGTTATTTTCGTTCAGTTTCTTAGTGCCCAAGATCAGAGCTTCGATTTCAGCGTTGATTTCTTTTGAGAGTTGGCCGGCGGCTTCACGCTCGCGGGCAATTTCTGCACGGCCTTCCGCCACACATCACATGATTTGCTCCTGAACACTCAGTGGTGGCAAAGGAATTTGCTCTAATAAGTCAGAAGACGTTGTCTGGCTTATCCGGCTGACATAAAGCAAATAGAACTGTCGTATGTGCTTGAGATTCGTCATTGAGAAACCACCGCCGAATTCCGCAGTCAATCTTTCGGCCAATCCCTTGAGCACTTCCTTGCCGTAAGATGCCCTCTTTTCTCCCTGCTGTTCATGCGCGATAATGTGCCGTCCGATTTCGTAATTGGTGTGTACCTGAACCAAGTCAACGCCACGGGCAACGGTTTGGCGTGCAGCAATGATGAGTTCACGAACATGCTCATATAACGCTGTTTCGGCATCCCCTTTGATCAACTGCGTTTTGCTGATACTTTTATACTAATAATAGTAGGCTCCGTATCTTCGCCAATACATTCTCACTCGGGGAGGCCAGTGTGCAAAAACGGGTCTTGAAAAATAGTTTTTTGTTTCCATTGGCTTTATGTTTTTAATTTCTCGCATCTTACAACTTTAGAACGACAATGCAACACCTAAATGAGGATTGTTGTTACTTCACTATTTATCTTTTCATTATTTTCTTGACAGCAGCTTTCAATCACACTATAACATTAAAGCTCAACTTTAATGTTTGGCTTGACGAATGAAATTAAAAATCGGTGAAATTGCAAAAAGAAGCGGCGTAAGACCCTCAACCATCCGCTATTATGTCGGAGATAAATAGGGGATACTCATGAAGTGCTGGATTTGATGCGGTATTAGTATGCTTGCTTCTAAGGCAAATTATTGTCATGTGTGATTTAATACTAGCAGATAATAGTCGGGATTAATACAGAGTTCCGGCAGATTTAAGTGTAGTGTTCTGTTTGATGTATTTTCGTGTACCTTTGAGATTTTTGCTTAATTTTGACTCTTTTGGATGATGCATGGGGTGTCATCGTTCATTTAATTTGGAGTAATTAATAATTCTATAACGGATATTACTCAAAAATTGCCAAACTGAGGAGAACCAGTATAGAATGGCGCCATTGGAAATGCTTTAACATGAAGGACAACCCCCGAATTAGGGTCGACCGCCGCAAACGCCCCCGGTCCATTATCGGCCGGGAAGAACGGTGGTATCTCTTCAGGGTGATCCTGCTCGTCGCCCTGGCCTATATGTTCCGGAGGGAGATCTTTTTATACGGCCGGCCACTTCTGGTGATCCTTCCTGTCGTGCTGGCGATCGGGATGCTCGTTAACGTATTTGTCAGAAACGAGCGCGTTAGCGATGTGATCGGCGAGCAGATCACCATTATACCGGGGCTCCGGGGACGGTGCGTGCAAATATGCATTTGGCATTTTAAATAGGAATACGGATTGTAAAATACCGCGGAATCGCCAGGTTGCCTACATTCGCCGTCTTGAGAATGAATGCGCTCGGGTCTTTTTCTCGCCATGAGAAATTGAAGCGATCTGAGTTATGCAAAAATGCAAGCACCGTCCCCAATTTAAAAACTGCCCCGATGTGAGATATTCCCGGCCATTCTCTATTCTATAGCCGTGCAGAGGAGGAGAAAATGAGAAAAATCACCATGGTTGTGATGGTTTTGATCATATCAACCGGAGTTGTTGCAATCGAGCGGGTGAGATCCCGGATTCCGCCAAATATTAAAAACGTCAAATTTGCAGCTGTTGCCCTGGATTTAGAGATCCGGAACATCAACGCTCCGAGTAATATCCGTTGCACGGAGCCGTTCCTCACGGTAACGGTAGAGGTTTGGAACATCGGGAACAAGGATTATGATCCCGCCCAGGGCCAGGCCGTGCTCTACTGCGACCTGCATGACGCCGACACCAACGCCGCAATCCGGTTTTTTGACCTTCCCATGAACCTGGTGATCAAGAAGGGCCAGTTTCAAAAATGGACGGTCAGTTCCCACCGGCAGCAAATATACCCCAGCCAAGCCCGGAAGGCCTTCAATGTGGCGAAATTCCTGCAGATGATGTTTTGCGCCGACGAGCAAGGCGTCACCCATGACGCGAACTGGACGAACAATTACAAGGAATCCCGGAAGATCAGCACCAAATGCAGTGACAGCGGTTTCTTGCCGGTCAGATATTAGGCACAGGTCGACCGGAGCCGGCGATCAATCGAATCTTTAGGGACAGCGTTTGCAATTATGTGACTGGAAAAAGCTTGAGGAAGAAATCCCGTGGCTGACTGAATACCGGGAGGTCGCCCGGCTGCCCGGGTTTGCCGGCGTCAGAATGATCCCGCCTGGATCGATGCATCGCCGACACCTATCGAGATCAATCCCTGCTAAAGCCGGAACCTGGCAATGATGTTACCCTAGAAAACGTTCGCTACCGCGGCATGCCCAACTGCAAAGAGAAGCGCAGTTTGAAATGGCTCTATGTCCAGTCCCTGGCGGTTCATGCCTCGGGCAGAATGAAGGCCAAGCTTGCAGTGTTGCGATCGGTGGGGTAGGATAGGGATATGAGAAGTAGCGGCTGCTTCCTGACGCTGTTATTCCTTGTCTTATTTTTGCGGCCGGCACCGGCGCAGGATGCCCAGGGAGCCCAGGCGCTAAAAAAATCCCGGGTTGGCGATCTGCCGGTGCGTATCCACGGCATCGACGTCTCGCATTATCAAAATGAGATCGATTGGGAAAAGGTGAAATCGTCCGGCGTAACTTTTGTGATCGTCAAGGCGACCGAAGGCATTGATTATCTCGATGAGAGGTTCGCCCGATACTGGGGAGCTCGCGGAAGCGGGGATGATCCGCGGCGCCTATCATTTCTACACCTCCGACGACGACCCGCTTCTGCAGGCGGAGTGGTTCGTGAAGAATGCGGGAAGCTTTCAGGGCGTGCTGCCCCCCGTCCTCGACGTCGAAAGGGCGGGGCATGAGCAGATCACCCCGGAGCGGTACAGGAAAAAACTTCTCGCCTGCATCACGCATGTTGAAAAGCTGACAGGCAAGCGGCCCATTCTCTATTCCAGCCCGAATTTTGCCGGCAAGTACCTGTCGAGCGGCGGGTTCGGCCAGTACAGGTTGTGGATCGCGGATTACGGCGTCGCGCTGCCGCAGATCCCAGTGCCGTGGCAACAGGCAGGCTGGGATTTTTGGCAGAACACCTCCCAGGATATCGTGCCTGGAATAACGGAAAAAGTGGACCGGAATGTCTTCCGCGGAGAAATGAAAGAACTTCTCGCAATGATCGAGTGAGCGGCGATGAGGACGTTGGTGTCGGGTCTTGCATGATTACAATTGATTGGATAGGATGCCTTCAAGCCCAGGCCGATGCGCCTGGCACCGATGCGGAGGAAAACCATGCCCATCCTGTTAGCGATCTTATTGGCCCTGGCGCCGCAGCAATTGGAGCAGCGACTTGCCGGGAGCTTGGGGACGGTGCTTGCAAATATGCATTTAGCTAGAACAAAGCGGAAGATCATGATTTGGGCAACTAAACAAGCACCGTCGCCAATTATTCGCTTTTCGCGGACCGGGGAGATCGCTCCAGGATGAGGCGCCCGGCCTGGAAATCCATGTGGACGCGAAAGGGCCGGAGCAGGGGATTTCCCAGGGGGCTCTGGGGACGGTGCTTGTATTTTTGCATTTAGCCTAATAGAATAAAGATATGCGAAGAGCAAGACTGACTTTTGAGGGGGCGTTTCATCATTGCGTAAACCGCGGGCATGGTCGGGATCGGATCCTGGCCGGGGACGAGGACAAGAAAGTTTTTCAGAATATCCTGGCTGAAGCGAGCAAGCGACTCAAGATCCGAATTCTGGCCTATTGCCTGATGGGTAGCCACTACCATCTGGTCATTGAGAACAGCTCCGGACGCATGGCTGATTTCTTCAAGCTGCTCAATGGCGAATATGGGACGTATTATCGCCAGCGTCATGGGGGCAATGGCTATGTATTCCAAGGGCGCTACAAGTCGACATTGATCCAGGACGACGGCTACCTGATCATGGCCATTTCCTATGTTCTGGCCAATCCAGTGCGGGCGCGCCTGGTGGAGGATTTCCTCGAATACCCGTGGTCGAGCGCGGGGGAGTATTTCAAAAGCGATCCGCCTGGTCGGGTCGATCATGCCTTTGTAGAGGCGTTGGTTGGAGCAAGAGCGACTTTGTATGAGCACGTGCGAGGTTGGCAGGCGAGGAAATCAGAGCTTCCCATCATCCATACAGAACTGGGGCCGCTGCTGGCCGATGCCGAAGGCGTCGGGCCCCTGGAAGAGAAATTCGAAAGGCGCAGCGGTGAGGAGAGTATGGAGCGGAAGCGCAAGAATGATTTCGGTTTTGAGCCGATCGAAAGGATCTATCAGGAATTTTGCAAGATGCACAAGGTCGACCTGGAAAGAATTGATTTTGACTCGAGGCCTGGGCAAAAAGTGCGCAGACAGCTTCTATTGCAACTTAAGGACCGCGGGGGACTGAAATACCGTGAGATAGCCAGATTGCCCGAGTTCTCCGCCTTGAGAATGAATGCGCTCGGGTCTCTATATCGCTACGAAAAAATGAAAAAAACATGATTTATGCAAAAATACAAGCACCGTCCCCTATTTGACGATTTGACATGACGAGCCGGCCGTTCACTCACGTCGTGCCGCTGGGCATCAGCTGCCGCGTCACCTACCAGGTCCGCGTCTGCTTCCACTCCTGGAAGGTCTACCCCTTCGACTGGTGGATCTCGCCCTTGGCAGGGCTCAGCCGCTACCTGGCTGCCCCCGATGTCGCCAAGCTGTACAACACCGCCGCGCTCGAGGAAGTGCTCACGGACGGGGAGGTCAGCTCCATTCGCAGCACGGAGTACGGGTTCAGACTGTTTCACGAGTTCCCGCGCCGGCCCGGCGCCAAAGAGCTTCCGGCGGTCGCTCCCGGCTGGCAGGTCCACACCGCTGCCGCCGCCGCGCGGCATGAGGAAAAGCTGCGGCGGCTGCTGCGGCTCGACCGTTCGGGGAACCGCATTCTATTCGTGCGCCACCAGCGCGGCACCGTGCCCGGCGTGCGGGACGGGGAGGATGCCAGCCCGGCTGTCGCTGTTCTCTGGGACGCTCTTCGCCGCTGCTGGCCGCAGGCGGACATCCGCCTGCTCCTGGTCAACTTCGGCCCGGCCGGCTCCCTGCCGGATGGGGTCCTGCGCCTGGACTTCGAGGAGCTCCCCGGTCCGTCGGGGCAGGCGTGGCGCGGCGACGAGGAACAATGGCGAAGCGGCTTCGCTTCCCTCGGGCTGGCCGTGCGGCCGCGCCGCCTTATCCGCCTGCGGCGGTCCCCGGGCCCGCCGAACTGAAGGAACTCAGGAAAAGGATGGATCGATCAGCGCCAGCCAGCCGTTGACATAAGAAGAATAAAGAATAGGGACGGTGCTTGACTTTGTTACTTTGAGGACACGGAGGCCCCTGGTGATCATTCCTTTGGCCGCAGATCCTCGAGCACTTGCGTGCTGACCCAATAGATGTCGTCATTCTGGCCGAAGAAAAGATAGTTGCCGTCGGGCGATATGGAGGCGATGCCGGCCTTGGCGTCGATGCCGTGCTCTGCCAGGTCGATCGCCTCCCCCCACATGCCATCCCGGCCCTTGAAGGAAACGAACAGATGCCTGCCGGCCTCGATATCAAAGACGATGTAACTGCCGTCGGGCGCGATGCACGGGTGGGCGACGCTATCGGACCGGGCGCGCAGTTTTTCGATGCCGCCATTGAGGTCTTCATAGCCGACGATCCGGTTGCCGTCCATGACGGCCCGGCTCACAAAATCGCTGGTGGAGCCGAGATGGGTCACATACATATTGCCTTCGCGGTCTGAACTGACAAACATGCCTTGCCCCGCGTATTTTGCCTCGGACCAGCCATCGGCTGTCCGCTCGCAGAAGTAAATGCTGGGCGCGCCGGGCCTGTCCGGGTGGTCCCAATTCCAATAGATGCGCCGGTTGTCGAGGGTGACGTGCGGTTCGATGGCGCGGTGGCCCGCCGAGCCCTGAAACGGGGCGGGGATCGTCCAACCCTGCTCCGTCCAGCGGCTGACCATGATCCGACTGCCGCTTTGCGTGAAGTAAAATTCCCTGCCGTCGGGAGAAAACGTGCAAGCGGCTTCCTTGGCCCCGGGCTGGGACACGATGCCCGGTGCGAATATCCTGGGCTCTCTTCCGGGCGCCTCCTGGCCGAAATAGGCCTGCTTGATGCCGGGCGTCTGCCCGGGTGCGGATGATGGCTTCCTGCCTTCTCCCTGCTGCGCAGAGGCGCCGGGAACGGCCAGGACCCAGGCCCAGATCATGGTCAAGAAGACGATTTTTTTCATTGCTCCCTCTCATCCGTCGGCGGTGCGCTCAGCTTACGTTGCTATTGAGCCCCTTCGGAGACGAGTTTATCAATTGCCGGACCGCTTTTCAAGCCGGACACAATGGGGAATTGCAGAAGGCGGCATTGGGGACGGAGCGTGCAAATATGCATTTGGCATTTTAAATAGGGCAATTGGGGACGGTGCTTGTTTATATGTTTTTAGGGTGGCAGTCTGATTTTATAAGAAGAGCAAGGCTGATCTTCGTGGGGCGTTTCATCATTGCCTGAACCGTGGGCACGGTCGGGAGCGGACAGTTAATTTCTGCACCCAGGGAGAAAATATCCTGCCGCTAAAACAGGCTCAGTCCATCCCGGCCTTATTTGAACCTTGAGGCCGCGTTTTGAATGAGAGCCTTGATTTCAGTCCAGACGTTTTCCGCGCCCGCCTTGACGTCTTCCCAGGCATCATCGCCGGCGCTCCGCAATTCCTTTAACTTCGCCCTGGCCACAACCTGCTTGCCCTGCAACGTCTTGAGCGTTTTGTAGTACTCGATCTTCATTTCGGCTTTGGCTTTGTCGGCCTTGGCCTTAAGCAGGGCGATCTCGGCGCTCCACTCCTGCAACTGCGCGTCAAGTTTTTCTTCGAATGCTTTTCGCTTGTCTGTCATGGGCCTCTCCTCGCAGCATCATTATGCCGGGGTCTTCCGAGGCATTTGCTGACGCTATTCCCTGCATGGGATTCTAAGTAAACAGGAGCGAAATTGCAAGGGAAGAACCAAAGAGGGGCGAACACTGGTGACAGGTCTTGCATTATGGCATTTGGCCTTGAGCCAATGATCGCGTCCATAAAAACCTTTGGGGATTTGCGCTGAAAAGCAGGTCCCATCCCGGAATTAACTCATACCGTCCTTTAAAGAGGACATTTCCAGCCCCAAAAGTTGGCAACAACCATGCTTATAGATAGCGGAGGCACAAAATGAAACGATTACTAATACTTGCATCGATCTTCGGGTTATTCATGGCCACGGCCACAAATCTTCAGGCCCATAGCAGAGGAAAAGCCCTGCCCCGGATCGTCCGTGCCGGCATTGCCGTGCTCAACCAGCTCCAATACCATGATCACCACAACCGCTATGACCGCTTCGACAAACATCATGGGCGGCAGATTGCCAGGGAAATCCGCAGGAACGAAAAGCGCATCTGGAAGCTGGAAAAAAGAATGGACAAGCTCTATCGCCGGGGAGGCAACTACAGGGAGATCCGCGAGCTGGAGCGGGAGATCTATTGGCTGCGAAAGGCGCAATGAGCATCTGCGCAACCAGCTCTATTAGTTATTTTCCTAGAAGAAAGAATTGGAGTTTCCGGGGGCAGGTCTAATTTTATGCAACATCCAATATCGAGACCTGACCCCGTTGGGGCACGGCTTAGGGAGTTGGCTGGGCTCACCTATAGGGAGATCGCGTAATTGTCTGAATTCTCGGGCATCAAGCAAAATTCGCTGGGCAAACTGTATATAGATGCCAGGGAACGAATCGGGGTAAACTGACGGTTAAAGTAACAAAATAAAGCACTGTCCCCATTTCCATTGACGTTGGATGGAACATGCTTGCTGGCGACTCCCGGCGGGAAACGGCGCTCTAGGTCGTCAGCGCCAGGGCCCCGATGCTTTCCAGGTGCCATGGAACTCGCCCTGTCTGGAAAGGGTGGTTGCTATAGGCTCCAAGAACTCCCTGATCGCGGCAACTGCGTCCGCGAAGGAACCCGGCGCGCCGGAAAGCCCGGACTTTCTTATGAATCCCCGCCACTGGGCAATTTTATCCCTTTCTTCCGCGAACGAAGGGTCGAATACCGCGGGGGCGGCAGGGACTTTCGTTTGGCGATTGGCGAATGTTTTCTTGATCGCTTCGGCAAGCATTGCGCCCTGGAAATCGTACGTCCGGGACAGCATCCAGACGTCATGGAAATCCTTCATGCGGCTGTTCAGGATGCCGCGTTTCACCATGGCATGGAACTTTTCGGCTATGGCGCTCTCCATGCTGTAGCCTTTCAACTCGGGGGCGGGAAAGTCGAGGAGCACGGGATAGGTGATCTTGCGCGGACCCGGGACGATCACGTCCCCGAATCCGACATCTATTTGCAACGAAACCCGCGCATTGCCGATATTGCCTTGGACCCGGACCCGTACCCCCTGGTACCCGGCGTCCTCCATTATCCTGCCGGCCGTTACCGTTTTCGCATCGAAAAACATGCCGTCCGCAGGGACAACCGTCCGGCAGGCGTCTTTCATCGCCGCCGCCAGCGCGGCGGGGTCGTTTTCGATCCTGCCCAGCAGGTCGATGTCCATGGTGGGGCGCGACCTGGACCCGCTCCAGGTTGAGAGCATCAAGGCCCCTTTCAGGACGAACCGACTTGCCAGGGGGCTCTTCGAAAGCCGGTACAGGAAGCGCTCGATGGCGAAATGCTGCAGCAGCTCGTTGAACGGGCGGGAAGACGCCCTGGCCTTGGCGAGAAGGCGCTGGTGCACCGAGGCCGGGACATTCTTGATGTCCTTGGCCATTACAGGAGCGCCTCGAGATAGGGGCGGATGACCTTGCTTACCCGGCAAATCGATGCATAATGCATGAGCTGGTCCACGTTGATCTCCTTCCGCTCGCGGTAATAGCGAACCGCCTCCACCACGGTGTCAAGCCCGATCCCGGCGCGGAACTTGAAGCAATCGGCGAGCGTTTTTTCCGGGCTGTAAATCCTTACGCGTACGCCATCGATCCTATGGGTCTCTATGCCCTCCGTGAAAGACCGGCCGCTGAAGCGGTATGTCCGGAGCGGCGGGTGGTCCAGCCGGGGTTCCTCGGCGCCGAACGGCAGCGCCAGGTGCACTTCGTGGGGAATTTGCGTGGAAAGTTCATGGAATGACAGCGCCGATATGAGGCAGATCACCCCGCCGGGAGCCCGGGTCGCGACGATCACCAGGTCGGGGTTGCCCAGCGGCGGACCGCCGACCAGGCGATACACCCCGCGGCTCACTCTTTCCAGCACACCCGAGTCCCGCATGGAATAGAGCGTGGCGGGATGGATCCCCATGCGCATGGCCTGGCCCGCGCGGAGAATGCCGCCGTGATCCTTGAACATGGCAATCGCCTTTTCGCTACGTGAAACTCCGTTGTCCATGCGTAACACCTCTGATAGAAATACCTATACATATTAATAACTATTGGTATTATTGTTTAGTGAAAACCCATTGTCAAGGGGCGGCATTGCTTCGGTTTAATTTTTAAAAGAAACTTTATATAATAGCTGCAATTTTTTAATTTTAAGGAGAAAACGCCATGAAAAATAGAGCGAATGAAAAAATATATGAAAAGCATGCCTGGTTGAGTTTTCTCGTTATTGGGGTCATGGTCGCAGCCGGCGGACTCCCTCATGCTTTTGGTTTTAATACGGACCCGACATTGGTGCAAACCATCAGCGGTCAAACAATAGACGAACTTAAAATTGCAAATCCGCTGTTTTTTAACTTGTATAATTTCTATTTCAGTGGTGGGGGTTTATCTGACTTGGGATTCGCATTTTTCCTCATCGTCATTTCTCTGACGGCTTACAGACAGGGACAGACGTGGGCGTGGTATGCATTTTTGTCGGTTCCGGTTTATTTTCTGGCCTGGATAGCCCTCAGCGTAACCCTTCCCGCGGCAGCACGATCGTCATTGCTTCCGCCATTACTGGTGATTATTGTTTTAAGTCTCATTGGACTGTTTTTACCGTTTAGAAAGTTTTTTCCAGGAAAGAGGGGAATTGGGGACGGTGCTTGACTTTGTTACTTTGGGGAGTCTCCAGGGACTGCGCTTGACTCTGTGACTTTGAGAATTAGTTAATAAAACAATCTTCTTTCAATCTTCATTTTAATAAGTTCTCGGGCGATGACATCATTTGTCATAGGGGGGCATATATAACAGGAACATACAGGAGGTGTGCCATGCTGCCCGGGCTCACATTGATCAAGAAATGTTCCGCCTGCCGACAACTGATCGAGGAGGAGACGCTGATATCGGGAAACACGTTCGGGGCCGTGTTCTGGACCGACGGCGAATGCTGCGCCGACATGCTGCCCGACGAGCCCGCGCTGGTCAAATGCCCGTTCTGCAAGGCCCTGGTGTGGCTGGAGGAGCTGGAAGAGGCGGGCGACAAGGTCATCAATCACTTCGAAGGCTACGCGCCGGAGAAAAACCCGGACATCGATCTCAACATCACCCGGCCATTCAAAATGCCGAATGTGAACGACTACTTCAGGCTGCTGAAGGGAAAAATAGAAAACGACAAAAGGGAAGCCTACCTGCGCCTGCGCGCCTGGCGGGCAGGGAACAATCGGAGACGGAGGTCGGAACATGGGCCGAAAAAATTCAGAGATAAAAACGGCAAACCCCTGGAACCGCTGTCGTATACCGAGATCAAAAACATAAAGGAATTGATCTGCATCCTGGACGAACAGAACGACGAGGAGCGCTTGCTCAAGGCCGAACTGTTCCGCGAGCTGGGATTTTTCAACCGATGCCTGAGCCTACTGGCCAAGCCGCTGGACGATGAATACAAGATTTCCGCGAATTTCATCAGGCAACTGGCCTTGAACAAAGACCCCTGGGTGCGGGAGCTGAAGCCCGAGGGAGAGTGGAACGAAGGGGAATTTGAAATAAATGCCACTGGGGCATAGAATTCAGGGTGTCATGGGAGAGAAAAACGAATATTCCGAGAACGTCCCCTCCGACCTGGAATTCCTGGGCGGCGACTTCAAGATCCTGACAATCGGAGAGCTGCGGGAAGAGAAGGACGGCGACAGCCCCGGCCTGCGCCTGTTAAAGGAAAGCCTGCGCAAAGCATTGGAAGCCAAGTCATGGGACTTCAGTGTCCAGCCTTTCGAGGAATACACCCTGGTGCGCGGCAAAGACAAGGGGAAATGGAGGGAGCTCCTGCGCTTCCCGGCCGCGTTTCACAAAGAGTTCACCAGCGAAGTCGCGCGTTTGTTCTGCGGGAAATGGGGGATACACTGGCAGCTCCCTATGGACGGCATAGCCCAGCTCGGCTTCCCTGACGGCGGCTGGTATGACCTGTTCGTTAACGGTGTGCCCGGCATCCACGGCTTTGTCCTCAAGTTCACGTTCTGCAGCCGCGAAAGATCCTTCGACTTCGACCTGGACAAGCTTGGCTTCGACGCCGCCGGGTTGGGCGCCCTGAAGCAGGCCGTCGACAGCCCGACGGGATTGGTGCTGGTCACCGGCCCCACGCACAGCGGCAAGTCGATCGTCTGCTGCTCCTCGATCATCCGCCGCCTGCGCCAGGGCAGCCGCGTCACGACCATCGAGAGGCCGCGGAAATTCCGCCTGCCCGGCGCGCGGCAGATCCTGCTGAAAAGCGGTGTTGATTATCACCCGGAATTTCCCAACGCCCTGGCGGACGATCCGCAGGTGCTGATGGTCCAGGAAGTGAGGAGCTATGAAGAGATCGCCGGCGCGCTGGAGGCGGCAAGAACGCGCCTGGTCGTGGCCGGCGTCCATGCCTGGGAGGTTGTGCCCTGCCTGCTGCGCCTGCATCAATGGGGCGGGTGGGAATTCGATCGCCGGAACGACCCAAAATTGATTCACAGTTACCGCGAATTGCTGGGCCAAAACCTGAGCCTGGTCTGCTCGGGACGGCTGGTCACCCGGCTCTGCCCATCCTGCAGGATTGCGGTCGAGATGCCGGCTTCGTTGCTGACGCGCAACGGGCTGCAGTTGGAGCGCGAGGGGTCGCTGTTGACCTACAAGCAGGGCGCTGGCTGCGAGACCTGTCAGGGCAGGGGCGTACTGGGCCGCACCGGCATCTACGAGGTCCTGCCCATCTCGGCAAAAATGAGGCGGTTGCTGGCCGCCAGGGTGCCGAATTGCGCGATCGTCCGCCAGGCGCGCGAGGAAGGACTGGTGAGCCTGCGCGAAACCGCCCTGCGCCTGGCCCTGGAAGGAGTGATCAGCTTTCAGGAGGCCGTTTCGGATACGAGCGAACCCTATTTTGAGCAGTTCCTGCATTGACTAGATAAACCTGGGCGTCCATTGGCATCGTTCGGGCAACAGGCTGTCAAGGCCTGATCCCTGGTTCTATTTGCTTTCCTTTTTCAGTTCGTAATCGCCAAGGGGATCCTGGATTCCGGCAAGGCCCATCTTCATCACGCCGCCAGCGAGCGCAGCCTTGGCGAACATGTACTGCCCGTCCTTGGCGCCGCGGAACACGAAACGCAGCTCATTGCCGGCCAGGGAGATCTGTTCGATGGGAGTATCCCTGACAAACCCCCTGGCATTGGTGATCGTGCCGGACACCGCGCCCCGGGCGCACGAGATTTTGAGCTGCCAGCGCGGCTCCTCGCCAAGGACGGCGGGCGCCGCCTGCCATGTTCCCGCGAAATCCTGCCGGTCGGGATCGGCAGCCCCCTCGGTATGGCGCGCCAGCCGGCCCACGAGCTCCTCCTTGTTCAGTCCTCCCATCTCCCAGAAGCCGCTGGGAATGGGCAGCGAAGCGATGAAAGCGGCCGAAAGCTCATGGCTGTAGTCCGTGAAAAGGCTGCCGACTTCGCCCGCTTCCTTGATGTCGATGTTCAGTACCCGGACCGGGGTGGCGGCGGAGTAGTCGAGATTTTTGTAATCGAAGCTCTTGACGGTTCGGTTCCAGCTGGTGCGGAAGTAGGCCTTGCCGCGGCGCACGTCAAAGACCACCGACCAGTCGGCGACTTCGTTGACGTAAATGGCGTCCAGCATCATCAAGGCGTACTCCACCGGGTCCTGCCGCAGGTCATAGTCCCGCTGCAGCTGTCCGATCTTGACATAGCGCGGCACGCGGATGTCCTTCATGTCGACGTCCCAGAGACCGCCGTAACCCTTGAAGTAGCGGGAGCGCTCCCTTTCCAGGCTGTAGAGGGCGTTGAAGAGCCCGGCCACCGGCAGCTCTTCGCCGCGGTGCACGACCGCCTCGTTGTCCACGAAATCGATCGCCGCGCAGTTTCCCTCGCCGTCGCCCACGAAGAAGTGCCAGCCCCAGCCGTCGAGCTCGATTTCACGGGCCGCTTTCACGGCATCGTCGATGGTGGCAGAATTGTCGAGCACATACTGCATCCACTGCATCTGGTTGAGCCTCGGCAGACCGGGATGGCGGGGATAAGCGACATCGGACCCGCCCAGCCCCATCTCCCAGATATAGAGCCCGGCTTCGTTGATGCCGCCGTCCGGCAGGTCTCTGCCGAAGGTGTTGAACGTCAGCGAACCGTAGCGCGAGATCCAGCGCAGGGTGGACGGGTCGCCCCCCTGCCGGGTCGCCAGTTCGCTCCAGGTGCGCCCGGTCTTGAAAATCCCGCGCTTGTTGACGAAGACCATCCCGGGGATATCGGAACCATTGTTATTAAGGTTATGTCCGTACAGCAACTCGTTCCCCTTCTGGAGCTTGATCGTGGAGCAGGCCGCGAGATCGGCGGCGGGAAGCAGGGCCAGCATGGCGAAAACAAGGACAAACAGTACTTTCTTCATTCGATTCTCCTATGGCGACTGGTTTACTATATAGAACGGGAAAATTGTCGATTTGTTCCATCTGACAGAATGGGGGCGGTGCCGGAAAGGGGATTTCCTTGCAAAACGAACAATATTACGATTAGTTTCGTATATTAGTTGACAGGCCGGAAAATTCACGTTATATATACTACGAGAAATATCGTAGTTAGGCGCTGTCCGAAACGGAAGGAGGCTGACATGAAGGGAAAAACAATTGCCAGGCCGACCGCGGCCGAGCTGGACGTGCTGAACGTCATCTGGACGGACGGCCCGAGCACCGTGCGCGCCGTCAACGACAAGTTGAGCAGGGACAAGGATGTCGGCTATACCACCACGCTGAAGATCATGCAGATCATGGCCGAGAAGGGGCTGCTGACCAGAAACGAGAGCCAGCGCAGCCATCTGTACGCCGCGGCCGCCCCGAAAGAGCAGGTGCAGAAGCAGCTTTTGGACAGGCTCCTGGACCAGGCCTTCGGCGGCTCGGCCCTGAAGCTGGTCATGCAGGCCCTGGGCGGCCACAAGGCTTCGCCCGAGGAGATCGCGCGCATCCGCGAGCTGCTCGACCGCATGGAAGGAGGCAAGCCATGAACCTGGCGATGCTGATCCTGCCGCAACAAATTGTCGAGGCGCTGGGCTGGACCCTGTTCCACTCCCTCTGGCAGGGGGCCCTGGCCGCCCTGGGCTTCGCCGTCATCCTCTATTTCACCCGCCGCACCAGCTCGCGCATGCGCTACGGCCTCGGCCTCGCGGTCCTGGCGCTGATGCTGCTGGCATCGGTCCTGACGTTCCGCAACCATTACTGGGCACCCGGCTCTGACGCGGCTGCGCTCATGCCCGGGAGCGGCGCATCGGCCACGATCGCGGTGCCGCTGACCGGCGCAACCGGCCCGGCAACCGGGAAGGAGCCGTTGTCCTCGCGGCGCATCGTTGCCTTTTTCAGCGACTATTTTTCCCGCCATCTGCCGCTGCTGGTCACCCTCTGGCTGCTGGGCGTCCTGTTTTTATCCTTGCGCTTTACCGGCGGCATGCTCTATCTCCAGCGTTTGAAATACAAGCAGAGCCGCCCCCTGCCGCAGCCCTGGCCCGACCGGCTGCAACAGCTCGCCGCCAAGGCCGGCCTGAAACGCCCGCTGCAGCTCCTCGAGTCGCTGCGCCTGCGCACGCCGGTGGTCGTCGGCCATCTGAAGCCGGTGCTGCTCCTGCCCGTGGGCCTGGCCACCGGGCTGCCCGTTGACGAAGTGGAGGCGCTGCTGGCCCACGAGCTCGCCCATGTGCTGCGCCGCGACTACCTGGTCAACGTGCTGCAGAACCTGGTCGAGATCATGTATTTCTTCCACCCCGGCGTGCGCTGGATATCGGCCGGCGTGCGCCAGGAAAGGGAGCACTGCTGCGACGACTTCGCCGTGGCCCTGTGCGGCGACGCGCGGAGCTACGCCCGCGCCCTGGCCCGCCTGCAGGTCGCAGCCGTCGGCAACGGCGTCCCCTTCGGCGGCGAAAACGGTTATCCCGAGCCGGCGCTGGCCGCCGGCGGACGGCCGCAACGGCTGCTGCGGCGCATCGTCCGCCTGCTGGGCGGGTCGCGTCTGCGCGCGACGGTGCGGCCGCGCCTGGCCCAAGATTTCCGCGAGGGCTTTGTCAGCGCCTTGCTGCTGGTCTTCGGTCTGCTCGGCATGCTCAAACTGGCGGCCGTAAGCGGCGGGGCGATGCCCATGACCGCGACGACGATGGCGCAGGCGGCCAGAACGGATATGGCCCCGGCCGCGAGCCCCTTCGAGCATGTCTCATTTGAACTGGCGGCGAACGGCATCGTCAGGCTGTCCGGTACCGGCGGCAGCGGAGCGGCGGCCGGCACCTGGCTGGTGGACGGGCGCGACGGCCAGGTGATCTGGTACATGGACCTGGCTTCCCTGGCGACGGCAAACAACAACGGCTCGTTCAATGAAGAAGTGCCCCTCGGCCCCGGCGCGTATTCCTGGTACCGGCCGTCCGGCTGGAAAGCCACGGTCTTCTGGCAAAACGCATCCGGAGATGGTTCGTGGCGGCCGCTGACGATGTTCGTCGGCACGGAGCGCCGACCCGGAAGCCGACGCGCGGCTGAGGAGCAACTCCAGGCGGAGCAGGAACTGCGGGAGAAAGACCGCCTGCAGGCCGAAAAGGAGCGCCTGCTCAAAGAGGAGGAATTGCGGAAGCGCGCGCAGGAAATGGCAAGTCTGAACGGGAAAGAGCGCCGGATGGAGGAGGAAGAGCTGCGGAAACTCAATGAGGCGCTGGCCGCCAAGTCCGCCGCCGAGCTGGAAATGAAGGAACTGGAAATAGCGAAATACCAGGCGGAGCTGCAGGCCGGGGAAATGGCGCTGCGGGCCCGACTGGAAAAGGAAAAGATCACGGTCGAGGCGCAGAACGCCCTGGCCAGGCTCGAGGAGATGAAGGTCGAGGAGCAGCGCTTGCGGGGCGAGGAAAAACGGCTGCGGGCCGAGGAAAGCAATTTCAAGGCCCTGTTCGGCGAACTGGTCGCCGCCGGTCTGGTCAGCAAGTCGGGCCGGTGCGAGATCAGGCTATCGGCCGCCGCCCTGCTGGTCAACAGCAAAAAGCAGCCGCCGGCCGTCCATGAGCGCATCAGAAAGTTCTACGAGGCCCGGTTCCGGCAGAAGCTGACCGGCGAACGCACCATACAGATCGTCAACGGCAGGGATTGAGCGGAAGGGTTCAGGGCCCGGGGCGATCGGTTTCGCTCCGGGCTGCTGCCTTCTGTCCTCTGTCTTCAGCCTTATTCTACCAACTGCCGTCTACTGATTTTTATTGATTATTTATCGGCATTCTTAAGCGAAAATCGGATTTGAGCGCCGGGGCGTGAACCAATGTACGACAACTTTCGTTTATTGGCCAGGAGGAAGAAATGAACATGAAAAAAGTGCTGGTTATGGTTGTGCTGGCGTTGTCACTGGCGGTTGCTCCGGCCGTGATGAGCGGCCAGGCGCAGAAGGGCAAGGCTGTGAAGAAATCCCTGTTGCAAACGGTCAACCCCAAGGACCCGGTGCTGAATTTCGAGCATGCCTGGAAAACCCTCGACCGCAATTACGGCCAGTTCCTGGTCAAGCGCATCGACTGGGACGCCCTGTACCGGGTCTATCGCCCCATGGTCACTTCAACGACGACGGATCCGGAATTGTGGGACATCCTGCTGGGCATGATGGGGCACCTGAACGACGGGCATCTGGCCCTGGCCGACGGCAAGCGCCGCATCGGCGGCGGCCGCAACAATGGGTTGTTCACCAATGATGGATTTTCCCTGGACCTGGTGAAGTCCAAATATTTGCAGGGCAAATTTACGGAGGCCCTGGGCGGCAGCTTCATCAGCGGCTGGCTGGCCGAAGGGATCGGCTACCTGTACATCGGCGATTTAAAGGATGGCCTGGAGCCAATCACCAAGACCATCGACGCCTTCATGGCCGAATTCGCCAAGGCCAGGGTCATGGTCGTCGACGTGCGCAATAACCCGGGCGGCACCGGCCGGGCCGTGGAGATCGTGGCCAACCGTTTTGCTGACCGCCGGCGCCATTATAGCACCAGCCGCACCCGCTACGGTCCGAAGCATGACGATTTCTGGCCCTGGGACTTCCGCAATATCGAGCCGGGCGGGCCGCTGCAGTTCACCGGGCCAACGGTGCTGCTGACGGACCGCATCAGCGCCAGCGCCGCCGATGGTTTCACACTGGCCATGCGCGTGTTGCCCCACGTCACGGTAGTGGGTGAAACAACCGAGGGAGCCCTTTCGTCGCAGTTCCCCGAGCGCCTGCCCAACGGCTGGACCCTATGGGTGGCCTTCAAGGAAACCCGGGACCACGAGGGCGTCTGCTGGGACGGCGTCGGCATCCCGCCCGACCTGCGCGTCCAGAACACAGCGGCCGATATCGCTGCTGGCCGTGACCAGATACTCGATTTTGCCATGAAGTATTTGGAAAAGGGAGCACCCGCGCTCCAGGACGAGGCAAAAAGCCTGGTGGATGTGAAAATATCACTGGTGGACGAATACGTGCAGACTGCTAAAGGACAAAGGGGGTTGAAGCGGCTGTCGCCATGCTCAACCGCGAAAGAACGGCAAGAAGCGGTATGTACTTCTTCGTTCCTGACGAAGCCATGCAACAGGCGGTTTCGTTCTTGGCACGCCGGCAATACGCCGAAGCCTTGGGCCTGCTGCGCTCCTGCCGCGAGGACTTCCCCAAGCTCGCCCACACCTATGCCATGATGGCGCAGGCCTATATCGGCTTGGGTGATGTCGCAAACGCCGAGGCAAGCATGAAAGAGTGCGAAACAATAGAGCCCATGTTCTCCTGGGAACGGCAGCAGATCGAGCGGGCCAGGCTGGAGCTGCGCAAGGCCAAGCTGGGCTCGGCCGCCGAGATCCTCGGCAAGGCCCTGGCCGAGGGCGGCGTGCCGGCCGCGGAAAAGAAACTGCAAAAGCTGCTGAAGAGCCGCGCGAACGGCCCGGTATTCGACGAAGCCGACTTCAACGCCCTCGGCTACAAGCTGGTCGGGGAAAACCGGCTCGATTCTGCCCTCTATGTGTTCGAAAAAGCCACTGGCCTCTATCCCGATTCATGGAACGCCTGGGACAGCTTCGCTGAAGCGGCGGCCAAGGCGGGCCGTAACGAGCAGGCGATCGCCGGCTACCGCAAGTCGCTTGAGCTGAACCCGAACAACAAGAACGGCCAGGAGATGCTGGAAAAATTAACCAAAGGTCAGTAATAGATCCAGGGCGGCGGCAGGGACGGTCAACTGCCGCCGTGCCGCTCCGGTCCACTTGCTATTTCAGGAAAAGTTTTTTAGAATCCTGATATAGCTCGCTTGATGCTGCGGAGAACCCCGGCGCGGTGATGCTTGGAGGTACACATGATGGATTTGGCAATGCCTTTCGCAATTGTCGTTCTTGTTATCGCGATGCTGGGGATCAGGATCGTATCCCAATGGCAGAGCGGCGTAGTTTTCCGCCTGGGGAGATTCGTCAGGCAGATCAAGCCCGGGTTGAACATCATCATTCCCGTTCTGGAATACGTCAAGCGCGTGGACATGCGCATCCGCACCATGGACGTCATCCCCCAGGAGATCATGACCAAGGATTCGGTGCCGGTCAAGATCGACGCCGTGGTCTATTACAAGATCTTCGATGCGCCGAAGTCGATCATCGCCGTCGAGAATTTCGGCATGGCGTCCACCTTGCTGGCCCAATCCAAGCTGCGGGATGTTCTGGGCAAATACGACCTGGATACCCTGCTGGCCAACAAGGACCAGATCGGCAAGGAAGTACTGGTGGCCCTGCAGGGGCCGACCGACGAATGGGGCATCAATATCATCAGCGTCGAGATCAAGAACATCGAGTTGCCGGACAATATGAAGCGCGCCATGGCCAAGGAATCCGAAGCCGTCCGCGAGAAACGCTCGCGCCTGGTCAAGGCTTCGGCGGAAGAGGAAGCCAGCAAAAAGTTCACCGATGCCGCCAAAACCATGGAAGCGTCTCCCAACGCGCTCATGTTGAGACAATTGCAGACGTGGCAGGAAATCGGCGCCGAGCAGAACAGCCTGATCATCCTGGTGCCCACCGAATTCGCTTCGATCATAAAAAAACTGCAGGATAGTAAATAGGGGAATGGGGACGGGCGTCCCCGGCGCTAGCCGCTCCCGTTGGGTCCGGCGAGGAGGAACATTGACCAAACTGCTACGGATTTCCATCTTTTTCTGCATCCTGGCTTCTGCCGCCGGCGGCCTGCTCCCGGGACAGGCGACGGCCGCCCGCATCTACGGCAATGTTAAAAACGAGCAGGGGAAGTTCCTGGGCCTCGTCGAGGTGACGGCGGTCAACGTGGCCAACAACGCCACGACGAAGGCGTATACCAGCTTTGTCAAGGGAACGTTCAATATCCCCGGCCTGGCTCCGGGCATCTACCAGGTCAGCTTCGATCTGCGGGGATACCGCTCCTACGTGGCCGCCGGCATCCAGCTCTCCTCCGGCCAATCGACGACCCTGCGCGTCACGCTGGAGCGCCTGAGCGAAGCGGAAGGCGCCGTCGCGGACGAGCAGCCGGAGTTGGCCCCGTCTGCGGACGCGGGCCCGTTGAAAACATGGCGGGTCGAGTTCAGCGCCGGCGCCTTCGCCAAGGAGCCCGACGAGCTGAACCGCGTCGTCTACAACGACCTCCAGGCCAGCCGCGATCTGCCCCAAAATTACTATAAAGCCTACATGTACTCCGGCCTTTCCATAAACAATTTAAGCGGCCAGTTTACTGGAATGCTGCGGCCCCTTGGCGGCCTCCACCCGCTCACGGCCCGCCTGCGCTTCTCCCTGAACCGTTGGTTTTCCCTGGCCGCGGGCATCGGCTGGTCCGATCGCCAACTGACGGCGGCGTATTCCCTCACCCACAACTTCTTCAATGGCAACGCGGCTGTTAACCTCCTTCCCGAGCGCTTCTCCGTCAGCAGCGAGTTCCCCGACTACCGTTTGGGGGTGAAAATGCTTTTCCCCCACGTCGGGGCGCAGGCGAGCCAGGCAATGGGCCCCGGCATCCGCGTGGCCGAGTTCGTCCATGTTGGCTGGGTGTTTGCCGAATGCCGATTTTCTTCGTACAAAATCGTTCATGACGGCCTGCTGGAAGAGATCCGTACGCAGGAGCTGGCCATGGAGGGACGGGGAAACGGTCCGGCCCTCGAAGGGGGATTCAAGCTGGATGTAAACATCTGGCGCAACCTGGGTGCCTTTCTCGAAGCGACCTATCTCTTTTCGCGGGTGACGCGCGTGACCGGGAAGAGCGTCGGCTCCGCTACAGTCCAGGACCAAAAAACCCTGGAGATCCTGTCCAGCGTCACGGAAAAGCGGGAGGGGCGGTGGCGGAAAAACGACGAATTCTATTCCCGCCCGGAAGTCTGGCCCGATGGCGCTCCGGCAACCGGCGCTCCCTTCACCCTCGATTTTCGCGGACCGGGAGTCCGGGCCGGGCTTTTCTTTCGCTTCTAATCCCGGACGTAAAGGGAAGGTGCCGGTTTATATTTTTGTCGTGATATCGAAGAACAGCGTTTTTAGTATAGAATCAGTCCCGGAGTCATCAGCGCCGTCCCCGTATTCATCTGCGCAGCAACGGCGGGGCGTTATCTGGAGGATTTGATGCCCGGCGTGAAGGTCCATGTCCAGCCGCTTTTCTTGACGATGAAGGATTTCCGGTCCTTGGAGATGCTCAGGCTGTCCGTGGCGGGCAGCTGCATGGCCAGCAGCAGCGGTGACGGCACGACCATTTCCTCGGGACGGGTGTCGATGCGCGCCGGCAGGGGCTTGCGCGTGCCGGAACAGGATTGCACGACGTCGCTGGCAGGGTAGGTGGTCCGCACCTGCAGCTCGAGCGTGCCGCCCTGGCCGGCCTTGATCGCCAGCAGGTCGTAATGTTCGTACGGACCTTTTAGCGTCGGCGGCAGGCAGCCGGGCTGGTAGTTGCGCAAATTCCTGGCTTCTGACTTCCCGTTTGTGAAGAAGGGTGTGCCCACCAGCATAACTTCGGAAAGCTTCCAATCCAGGTCGATGGTCACGCTGTCGGTCACGTCGGCGTAGCCGATCCAGTTGACGTCGCCGATGACGTCGGTTTTAGCCTGGTAAACGCCGACGATGTGGTAGCGGACGATTTTGGCGCGGCTCCAGTACTGCATGACGTCCATGTCCGGCAGCTGCTCCTGCGCCGGGGACGGCTGCCAGGCGCACAGCAAAAGCACGATGAACATCCACTGCGCTAGCTTCATATGGTTCTCCTTTTGTCTATTGCCGGACAGGCAAACCCTGTATATGTCCCCATTATGGTATCATATTGTGGCAATGTCAACAGAAATCTTTTTTTACCGGCCGAGGTTCGCCGGGGCGTGGTGCTGGCCCGGTTACCGCGCGCAGGGCGGCGGATGATCCGGAGTCATTTCTGCCTCGCTTGAAAGAACTGCAGATTGGGCAAGCACTGGCCCCATCCTTCTCTTGACATGGACTTCCGCCGGTGCAAGAATTGAATTCAAGGGAGGAACAGATGAGAAAAATCACTTTTTTAGCCATTATTTCGCTCATTGCCTTTTTGGCGTTCAGCACTTCGTGCAAATCCAAGGATGATGACTTCAGCATCCTGGGCAACTGGACCATCAACATGCTCTATTCCGGGAATTACAACTACGATGGGGGAATCATCACCTTTGCCGGCTCGCTGGCATCGGGCAGTGTTTCCATCCGCTTCCCGCCCGACACCCAGGTTGGAACCGGGACTTTCACTGTCAACGGCAGCGTGGTCACCTTCACGATCTACTGGCCCAGCGCCGAATACACCGACACCTGCACCGGCACCGTGCTGGACGACAACAGCATGAGCGGCACGCTGGTCGAGCAACCCGGCAATACCCCCGGAACCTGGAACTGCAACCGCTAGCGGACGTGGGGGGCGGTGCTGACAATTACGCAATCGCTAAAAACTGATACGTAAGACCGCGGCGGATTACGAGATCCAGAGATTGCCCGGCAGTTTGAGTTCGCCGGCGTCAGGATGATCCCAGGCGGATCGCGATGACCCCGTGTGGAGATCACGGTTTTCCGCGTCTAAACAAGCTCTGTCCCTGGTCGGCCGGGCTTAGCGGCGCATCGTGCCGCCTGCGACGCAGAAGAGGATCGGCCGCACGGTGATCTCGGCCAGGCTCGAGCGCCCCGAGCGGTCGATGGCCCTGACGATGATGCGCAGCGGGTCGCCGCGCAGCAGCTCCTTGGGCACGGTCAGCTGGAAAGGGCGGGTGGTGGTGACCGCGACCGGCGTGGTGGAAGTCACTTCGTTCAGGTAGAGCTGCACCTGGGAGACGCCGCAGCCGCCGTCGCGGGCCGAGACGGCGAGGACCAGGTTCCGGTCGCGGCAGACCGAGCTGCCGGCAACGGGCGAGAGGATGGAAACTGTGGGCGGCTCGTGGTCGATGGAGACGTGGAGCACCCGCCAGCGGATGTTGTGGGCCGCCATGTCGGCGAATTCGGCGATGAAGGTGTACATGCCTTCTTCAAAGCCCATCATGGGGATCATGATCGTCTCGCGCACCGCGGGCGGGGCGACGCCGTCGCGGGCATAGGTGTGGCCCCAGAGGCTGGGCCAGGCGCGGAAATCGTCGGTCACGTTAAAGCGGCCTTTCTTCATCCAGATCTGCCCCTGCTTGATGCCGCTGGCGTCTTCGGCCGAGATCACCAGCCCCAGCTCGGGATGGGCGGCGTCGATCTGCCAGCAGGTATTCTCGCCCGGGGCGTTCCAGGTCACGGTCGGGGGGGTGAAATCGGCGGCCGCCAGGGCCAGGGGCAGAACCACCGCCAATAAAGCCAATGAAAGGCACGGGGTTTTCTTCATGAATCCCTCCTCAGGAAAGTTATATAGCAGTTCGCGGGAAATATCTCGGGGCGGGGACAAGGCGGTCCCCGGGCCCGCGGGATTGAGGCGTTGCCCTTAAGGGAATCAGAACCGGACCATAGGGAAATCCCCGATTGCCTGGCGCGGGGGATCGATGCATACTTCAGAACAACAGGTTGCATTCAGACGCGATCCAGGGAGAGAGAGGAACGGCATGTGCTCGATTTTATCAGCTGAAGGGGACCGCACGCAGATCGCGGACCGCTCCCTGAGGTGCCTCCCGGGCCCGGCTTCGTTTCCCGGCGCGTGCGGCCGGCTGCCATGAAGATCGACCAGCTGTTTGCCCCCGACAATTTCAGCGACCCGACCAAGCTCGAATGGGTGCGCCTCGAGGCCGAGTACATGATCAAGATCCTGGAGTCCGACCCCAATTACTCACTGGCCGAGCGCATGCAGAAGGCGATGCCGCCCGAGAATTTGCTGTGCTATTTCCGCCGGCGCGAACGCATCGATAGGGCGCGCTGCATCATCCAGTACCTGCTTGCCTTCCTGGGCCACATCCCGTCCGCGGAAGAGGTGCGCGGGGACCTGATCGATCCCGCGGAGCAATTGCGCTCCTTCATCGCCTGCGAGGTCGACCAGCTGCTGGAGCCGGACGTCCGCAACGCCGTGCTCCAGGAGACGCATGCCAAGGATCAGCCCCGCGACGGCGCCGACGACTGCGAGGAGCGGATCCTGATGATCAACCGCCTGCTCAAGTTCATGCTGGCCAAGAACGATGGCGACACCCCGGCCGCCATCGCCACCCTGTGCCGCGCCCTGGAGCAGCTCGCCCGCTTCTGGTTCGAGGTGCACGGCAACGACATACGCCGGGTGCGGCGCAGCGACATCTTCATGTTCCTGCTGGCGCACCTGGTGCAAAAACGCTGCCTGCAGTCATCCGGCTCCTAGGGGCCATGGCGAAGGCGGCCCGTTTCGCATTCGCCATGCCTGGATCACTGCCCGGAAAGAGCGGGCAGGGCAGGCATGGGAAACCCTGGAATGTCAGGATTATTGAACCAGCGCCATGCGGAATTCGTTGCTTGAGACGTACCGCTGAAACAGCTACAATGGATCGCCGGCAACACGCCGGCAACACCTAAGGAGTCCACCAGTGAGAGAGAAAAAAACAGCGCTTGTCCTGTTGGCGATTTTCATCATTTTCTTCCCTGCCCAGAAGGATGCCTTTGCCCAAGAGGGGACAGCTCCATCCTTTGCCAACGCACCGTTGAGCGTCGAACAGCGCATCATGGGGCTGATGACCGTCTGGTCCGAAGCCAAGTACAACTTCCCCTGGTTCGACAAGCTGCCTGACCTGAACTGGGACGCCGCTGCCGAAGCCTTTCTGCCCCGGGTCGTCGCCGCCGGGGATACGATCGAGTATTACCGCCTGCTGATGGAATTCGCCGTCCTGTTGCGGGACGGCCATACCGCTGTCCGGCCGCCGTGGTTTCCTTTCCTGCCCACGGAAGACACGCTGCCGCTCGAGGTCGGGATCATTGACGACAAAGTGATCGTTGTCGCGGCAGCCGGCAGCGCGGAGATCAAAAAGCATGGGATCTACCCGGGCCTGGAGATACTGGAAGCGGATGCAACGCCCATCCGTTCCTATTTCCAGGACAACGTCTACCGCTACTACACTGCCGGCTCGGAGCACGGCAACCCGGTGTGGGGTGTTTTTCTCTTCTTCGGCCCGCGCGATAGCGGGGTCGAGCTGAAGGTCAGGGACATGGATGGCCAGGAGCGCGCCGTGACGTTGACGCGCAACCTCTTCTCTTCCGGCGTCGGCTTTTTCCCGCAATACATGCGCTGGAACGTGATCGAGCGGGAGCTCGAGGTCAAAGCCATGGCCGATGACATTCTCTATGTGCGCATTCCCAGCTTTACCATCCGGGGCATAGAGGATGAGTTCATGAAAATGATCGATGGTCTCGATGCGGGGGCAGTAAAGGGTATGATCATTGATCTGCGCTTCAACAGCGGCGGCAGCAGCGCCACTGCCGGCAAAATGATCGCCTGTTTGATCGATAAGGACGCGAGCTCTCCGCTCATGAAATACCCGCAGTACATCGGCGCCTATCGCGCCTGGGGCAAAAAAACGGAGCTCCTGGAAAGCAGGACCGTCACCGCTCCCCGCCTGGGGAAACGGTACATGGGGCCCATCGTGGTGCTGACGGGGATGGCCACGGGCAGCACGGCGGAGGATTTCGCCATCGGGCTCAAGTACGCCGGCCGCGCCCTGCTGGTGGGAGAAAAGACCGCAGGCAGCGCCGGAAACACGCTGGACCTTCCTTTGCCCGGCGGCGGCAGCTTTGAAGTCTCCACTTTCCGCGCCTATTTGCCCGACGGAGCGGAGTATGTGCACATTGGCGTGGCGCCGGACGTGGAGGCCAGGACGACGCAACAAGACATTTTTCAGGGGCGTGATCCGGTATTGGCCAAGGCGGTCGAGGTGATCAAAAAAGGACTTGCGGGAGCTGGTCGCAAAAATAAAAAGTGACGGATTTTGGGGGACGGTGCTTGTTTAACCGCGGCGGCCGGTCCTGAGCTCGCGCGCCTGGCCGGCGCTGGCGGGCTGGCCGGCCAGCGCCCCGTTGTGGGGGTGACGCCTGGAGATCGACCGCCAGAGGGCGGTGAGCGCATAGCGGATCGGGGCGGCGCTGAAGCCCCGGCGCTGCCTGGCCAGCGCCGACTTGAAATCCATGTTGAACTCCCGGCCTGAGACCCTCTTGGCCGGCAGCCCCTGCGAACGGAGCCAGGCCACGCCCTGCAGGTGCAGCTGATAGGCCGCCTCGATCCCGGCGCCCGCGACGATCTGGCGGAATTCCCCTGGCCCCGCCGGCAAGGTGCCGGCGCGGGAATCGGCGTTGGTCGTCAGGCCGCCGCGGAAGCCGTCAAGGATCGTGACGAAGTCGAAGGCCGTAACCGCCGGCACGGTTCCGGTGCGGAACACCGTCGCGTAGACCGGCTCGCTCTTGTGAACGAAGGGCAGGAGTATGACGGCCGGCTTGATCTCGACGCGGCAGGGCGGACCCGCCGCCTCGAAACCGAGCGCGCGGATGCTTTCGGCATAGGCGTGGATGCTCGCATCGATGGGGCCGGCATGCGGCGCCAGGACAACATTGCCCGGGACGCTGTTTGAGATAGCATAGACGATGAAGGCGACGAGCAGGACGATGGCCAGCGCGATCATGACCACGGTCCGCAGCGGCCCTTGCAGCGCCAGCCACCCCGGCGGATTGAACAGCAGCCAGCCGATGATCCCCCCGACGACGAACGGCAGGTACTTGGCAATGGTGTCTTTCATGGTCCTCCGGCACTGAATTGATAAATTCTAGGGGAGCGCTGCCCCGAAGTCAATTGTTCATTCAGCAATTGAATTTTCCCGTCTGCCGGCCCTATAATACGGCCATGGCGGAAATTCGCATCGGCACCTGCAGCTGGAAATACGATTCCTGGCGCGGCATCGTCTATCCCGAAAGCGGCGAGTACGATCCGCTGCCCGAATACGCGCGCCATTTCGACACGGTCGAGATCGATCAGTGGTTCTGGTCGCTCTTTGAAACGGAAAAGGCCATGCTGCCCGATGCGATCGTGGCGCGGCAGTACGCCGCCGCCGTGCCCGCCGATTTCCGCTTCACAATCAAGGCGCCCAACAGCATCACCCTGACCCACCACTACCGCAAGGACAAGGCCCGGTCGCTGCGGGCCAACCCCCATTTCCTGTCGCTCGCTCTCTACGATGAATTCCTGCGGCGCCTGGAGCCCATGGCCGGCAAGGTTGCCCTGGTGATGCTGCAGTTTGAGTACCTGAATCGCCAGAAAATGGCCTCATTGAACGGGTTTCTGGCGAGCCTGGAGCCCTTCCTGGCTTCGCGGCCGCGCGCCGTCCCCCTGGCCATCGAGTGCCGCAACCCCAATTACCTGAATGACGCCTATTTCGCCTTCCTGCGCCGCCACGACGTCCACCACGTCTTTTGCCAGGGCTACTACATGCCCCCGGTCTGGGAGCTGGAAGTGAAATTCGCCGAGCACCTGACCGCCGCGGTCGTGATCCGCCTGATGGGCGTCGACCGCAAGGGGATCGAGGCCCGGAGCAACGACGACTGGAGCCTGGTCCGCGATGCCAAGGACGACGAGCTGCGGCGCATCATCCCCATGGCGCAGCGGTTGCGCAAGCGCGGGAAGCATGTCTATATCAACATCAACAACCACTACGAGGGCTCGGCGCCGCGGACGGCGGAAAAAGTCAGGGGCTTGCTCGCCAACAAGACCTGACGCCGGTCCCTTCAGCCCGGCTTGAAATCAAACCATACGGATTATTGCGGCGTCTGTGATCCGTTTCCCTTCAGGTACTTGTCGAACCAGCGCAGCTGTTCCCAAAGCACGTGTTCCACGCTCTCGCGGGCGCGGTAGCCATGGTCTTCGAAGGGAAGCAACACCAGCCTGGTGATGCCGCCCGTCCCGCGCACGGCCTCGAAGAAAACCTCCGACTGGTAGGTCCGCGTCCCGGGATTGGAATCGTCGTCGCCGTGGATGACCAGGACCGGCTCCTTGATCTTGTCGGCGAAAAAGGACGGCGAAAGGGCGATGTAGGCTTCCCTGGCCTCGAAGAGCGAGCGGCGCTCCGACTGGAAGCCGAAAGGCTGGTTGGTCTTGTTGTAGGAGCCGCTGCGGGCGATGCCGGCCCGGAAGAGATCGGTATGGGCCAGCAGGTTGGCGACCATCAGCGCGCCGTGGCTGTGGCCGATGATGCCGATGCGCTTGGGATCCGCCACTCCGATCTCGACGGCCTTGGCGACCGCGGCCTCGGCGTCGGCCACCAGCTGGGGCACGAAAGTGTCGTAGGTGGTTTCGGGATCACCCACCATGGGCATGGAGGTCTGGTCGAGCACGGCGTAGCCCCGCAGCAGGAAGAAATGGTGGCTGGCGCCGACGATGCGCATGAAGCGCTGGGTGGAGCCGCTGACCTGCCCGGCGGTGGCCGCCCCGGAGTACTCCATGGGGTAGGCGTAGAGCACCGTGGGCAGCCGCTCTCCCTGCTTGTAGCCCGGAGGCAGGAGCAGCCTGAAGCTAAGGGCGACGCCGTCCTTGCGCGTGTAGCGCACCAGGCGTTTCTCGATCTTCCGCAGCTCGGGCACGGGATCCGCGAACTTCGTGATCGGCCTGCGCTTCACTGTGCGGGTGCCCTCTCCCTGCGGCGCCCGAATCTCCCGGCCCAGGGTGGCCAGGAAGTAGTTGGGCATGTCCCTGACCGACTCCGACTGCATGATGAAATGGTCATTATCCCCGGCGAAGGCCACGAAGACGTCGTAGCGCCTGGGATCGCAACGGAAGAGGCGCTCGGTCCTGCCGCTGTCCAGGCGGCGCAGGTCCAGGAAGGGCCGGTCGCCCTGATCGCTGGCGCCGCTGCCGCTGAAATAGACCGCGTCTCCCTTCTGGCGCAGCACCGGGCGGCCGTTGGCCAGCAGGCGGAACAGCGGATAGCCCGGGTCGCCGTAGCGATCGTCCTCATCCAGATCGTACCACAGGCGGGATGTGTTCTTGTCCACGTCCAGCAGCCAGACATAGCGCCAGCGCCGTATCCGCTCCTGCTGGCTGAGCATCAGCATGCCGTTGCTCTCGCCCCAGGCATTCCTCCAGGGCTCGATGCGGTGCTCGGCCCGGAAGACTTCCCGGGGTTTTTCCGTGAAGGGCGCGCCCAGGCTCATCAGCCGGTCGCGATGGGTGGCCTTGGTCACGGGATTCCCGCCATCCAGCGCCTCGACCCAGAAAAGCTGGTGGGCAGCGGTTGGCCGCCACGAAACCGAGCGCGGACCCAGCGGTACCCCATGAATCGGCACCTGGTCGGCCACCGGCAGGGACGCGATCCTGGCCGCCAGCCCGCCCCGGGCATTCCAGACCTCGATCTGGGTGGCGAAACGCCACCAGGGGACCTCGTGGGACCAGGGCCCGACCAGGCGTTCGACGAGAAGATAGCTGCCGTCCGGAGAGAAATCGGCCGTTACGTAGGGCGCCGGCTTGCCGATCGTCTCCTTTCCGCCTGTAGCCGGGTCGTAGAGGATCAGCTCCGAGCAGGCAAAGTAGTCAAAAAGCAGGTCATCATGGGCGGTTTCAAGCAAGTTGCGGGCCTCGTACGTGGAACGGGCCGAGGCCCCCGCACCTTCAAGGATCCCGGGACCCACCGGGATGGCCGGCGCCTGGGGAGCGGGCCCGCGCTCAGGGATGGCGCGGATCAGCAGCCGTTTCTGGTCGGGAAGCCAGCTGACGGCGGCGCCCAGCAATGAATTGAGAGCGATGTCCCGGACCATGACCAAGTCACCCTGCACGGAACCGAGCCAGAGGCCGATGCGGTCGCTCAGCCCGATGGCGAGCGCAAAACGCCGGCCGTCGGCGGTCCACTCCACATCGAGGAGTTCGGCGCCCGGCGGCAGTGCCAGCGGCATGGTGACTCCGTCCTCGACCCGCACCAGGCGGGGGGAAGTCCCGCCATGCTGGCCCTGGTAGCCGTTGTTGGCGGGATTCACCCGCATCCCCGCCAGCTTGTGCATCGGCGCCGCCAGCTCGGCCAGGGGGGGATAGAGCAGCGGATCGGCAAGCAGCAGGGTTTTGCCACCTGGCGCCGTCCAGACACTGAAGTACTGCGGCGCGTGCAGCACCCGCAGCCAGTCTTCAGGCGGAGATTGCCAGCTGTTCGCGGGCTGCGGGGTCTTGCCAGATGCCTCCGGTCCTGCGCCCGGCAGCATATAACTCACAAGCAATAGCAGTAAAAATGACAGTACAAAAAGATTTTTTTTCATCTCCGACCTCCGTCTGCGCAATTTCTTTTTATTGTTGCCAATCATCCTGATCGTCGCACCCGGTCTCCTCGAAGGTTCGCGCCGGAAAAGCGGATTTGGTTATGTGCCCATTCTGGGCGTGTTTCGCGGCCGTGTCAATAGTTGGACCGCGGTAAAAGCCTTGACTTGAAATAGATAAATATACTATAGTTCGGCGTTGTCATTTCCCGGGAAACCAGGGGAGCGGATCGTTCAGGATAGGTTGGAGTAAAAACATTTCGCCAAGGAGGCACGCATGCTGCATGGACCATCGGTGGAACTGGGCAAAGACAAATCGATTGCCAAGAAAACCAGGCTGGGCGTGTGGATGTTCCTGATCTACATGGTCATCTACGCCGGATTCGTATTCATAGGCGCGCGCTTCCCCAAGGCCCTGGGCGCCCGTTTGGCCGGGGGCCAAAACCTGGCTTTCCTCTACGGCATGGGGTTGATCGTCCTGGCCGCGGTCATGGGGTTGGTCTACAACTTCCTGTGCACGCGGCTGGAAGACCGGATGAATAAAGAGGAGCACTCATGATCTACCAGGTGTCTTCCACCGCCATCGGCATCTTCATTTTCTTCGTGCTGACGGTCCTCGGGCTTTCTTTCTTTTTTGCCCGCAAGACCAAGTCGGCCAGCGGCTACTACGCGGCCGGCGGCCAGATCCACTGGGCCGTCAACGGCATCGCCTTTGCCGGCGACTACCTGTCCGCCGCCTCGTTCCTGGGCATCTGCGGCATGATCGCCTTTTTCGGCTATGACGGCTTCCTCTACTCGATCGGCTACCTGGCCGGCTGGGTGGTGGCCCTGTTCCTGGTGGCCGAGCCCCTGAAGCGGCTGGGCAAGTATACCTTCGCCGACGCCCTGGACGCCAAGTTCAATTCCCGCGCCATCAAGCTGACCGCAGCCATCAGCACTCTCGTGGTCTCGATCTTTTACCTGATCCCGCAAATGGTCGGCGCCGGCGCCATCGTCACGCCCCTGCTGGGGCTGCCGCACTGGGTGGGCGTCGTCCTGGTGGGCTCGATCGTCATCCTGATCGTGGCCACCGCCGGCATGACCTCCACCACCTATGTGCAGTTCATCAAGGGCGGCCTGCTGATCGTCTTTTCGCTGATCGTCGTGGTCCTGGTGCTGTACAAGGGCATCCAGCGCACCCCCAGCTCCAGCTACCACAAGCCCATTGTCCTGGGAGCGACGCTCGCCGACGGCCGGGTGACAGCGGTCGCCGACGACTCGTACCGGGTTCTGGGGCAAGCGGCGGAAAAGGATATCGTCTTCGTCAAGCTGGCCAAGGCGGGGATCGTCTCCTGGTGGAAATTGCGCCAGGATGGTGCGGCGGTGAATCTCGAGGAAACGCTGTCGGTGGTGGTGACCGGCGCCGGCGACACCCTGTACAACGGCGAGCCCAAGGCCGCCGGCAAATTCTACCAGGTCGGCCACATGAGCAAGGTCGTGGTCAACGGCCGCGAAGTAGAGAAAACCGGGCCTCTCGGTCCCTTCCAATACATCAAGACTCTCGCCGCTTCCGAGGTGGTGCGCTTCAGCAAGCAGAGCTTCAGCTTCGCCGGGGAAAAGATCACCCTCTACTACCAGAACGTCACCTCCGGCGCGGACATCATGAAGCCGGGGTTGTATTACAAGCTGGACAAGGGGGCGACCCTTTGGTCGCGCCTCGACTTCATCTCCCTGATGCTGGCCCTGTTCCTGGGCACGTCGGCCCTGCCCCATATCCTGATCCGCTACTACACCGTGCCCAGCCAGCGGGCGGCGCGCAAGTCGACCATCGTGGCCATCACCGCCATCGGCTTCTTCTACATACTCACCCTGTTCATGGGCACCGGCGCCATGATCAACGGCGGCCTCGACGTCGGCAGTTCCAACATGTCGGCGCCGCTGCTGGCCAAGACTTTCGGCATCACCCTCTTTTCCATCATCTCGGCCATCGCCTTCGCCACCATCCTGGGCACGGTCAGCGGCCTGATCGTCGCCTCTTCCGGCGCTGTGGCCCACGACCTGATGGACAAGTACCTGAAGATCGAGATGACCGAGAAGGCCAAGGTGCGGGCCGGCCGCATCGCCGCCGTCGGCGTCGGCATCGTGGCCATCCTGCTGGGCATCCTGTTCGAAAAGCAGAACGTCAACTTCCTGGTGGGGCTGGCCTTCGCCATCGCCGCTTCCGCCAACCTGCCGGCCATCCTCATGCTGCTCTTCTGGAAGCGGACCACGGCCAAGGGCATCGCGGCGGCGATCGTCGTCGGCATGATGACCGCCCTGATCCTGATCCTCTTTTCGCCCACCCTCTACGAGCTCTACGGCCTGGCCCCGGCCTCCGCCCCGTTCCCGCTGCAGAACCCCGGCATCATCTCCATCCCCCTGGGATTCATCACCCTGATCGTCGTCTCGCTGCTGACCAAAAAGCGCGAGACCGTCGCAACGGAGAAGGCATGATGCGAGACGGTTTTTCCATGGTGCTGCTGAGGTTGTGAGCCGCGGCGCGCCGCGGCGTCCGCGAGCAGCCAGGGAGGGAAAAGGATGAAGATCGGGATCCTCAGCGACATCCATGAGGACGGCATCGCTCTGCGCGAAGTCCTGGCGGCCATGGAAAAGCGCGGGGTCGACGAGATCGCCTGCCTGGGCGACGTGGTTGGCTTCGATGTTCTCCATTACCGGCACCTGTCGACACGCGACGCTTCGTATTGCCTGGAAACGGTGCGCCGCAGCTGCCGCTGGGTGGTGGCCGGCAACCACGACCTTTTCGCCATCCGCAAGCTTCCCGATGTCAACGGCTGTTTCGATTTCCCCGCCGACTGGTACCAGCTCGATTTCCAGGAGCGGAAGCGCCTGGCCGGGGAGCGGGTCTGGTTGTTCGAGAACCAGGAACTGCCGGCGTTGCTGTCGGCAAAGGACCGCGACTATCTTGCCTCGCTGCCCCTCTCGCTCGCCGTTGAGCTGGACGGAGTGAACCTTTTGCTTTCGCATGCCCTGTTTCCCGACCCGAGCGGCACCCTGACCTGGCGCCCGCAGGACCACTGGGATTTTCAGCGCCATTTCACGCAACTCAGAGCGCGAGGCTGCCGGATCGGCATTTGCGGCCACCTGCACCCCGACGGCATCGCTGTCGCCGCCCCGGGCAGTTTCGCATTTTCCCGCTTCCGCACTTACCGCGTCTCATCCGATCTGGTACAATATGTCTGTCCAAGCACGGCCGGCATTTCGGGGAAAAGCGGTTTCCTGGTCCTGGACGTTGCCGGCTTGACCTTGGAGGCGGCGGCGGTGAGGTCCGGCCGGGCCCGGACCCTCCATTTCCGCTAGCGAGCGGAGGGGAAATTGCGCATCAACGGCAAACGCTTTTTTTGGACCATCGTCCTGCCCACGCTCCTGGCCATCGGCTTGTTCATCCTGCTGATCTTCTGCTTCATCGTTCCCTATTTTGAGCAGAACATGCTGCAACAGAAAAAGGAAATGATCCGCGAAGTGATCAACTCCAGCGTCAGTATCGCCGCCACCTGCCGGCAGCAGGCCCTGGCCGGGGAACTGAGCGAATCCGCCGCCAAGGCCGCGGCCATCCTGCAGATCGGCAATATCCGCTACGGCGCCGGCAACAAGGATTATTGCTGGATCACCGATATGCGTCCGCGCATGATCCGCCATCCCTACCGCCCGGACTTGAACGGTACCGACCTCAACGGTTTTCGCGATCCCCAGGGCAAGCCGCTCTTTGTGGAAATGGTGCGCGCGGTCGAACACGGCGGCGCCGGCTACGTGGACTACATGTGGCAGTGGATGGACGATCCCGGGCGCATCGTCCCCAAGATCTCCTATGTCCGCGGCTTTGCGCCCTGGGGCTGGATCATCGGCACCGGCATTTACATCGAGGATATCCGCGCGGAAATCGCCGGCATCAAGAAACGCCTGCTGCTGGTGCTGCTGCTGATTTCGGCGCTGCTGACGCTGCTCCTCAGTTTCATCGTCCGCCAGAACCTGAAGACGGAGATGAAACGCGGCCTGGCCGAGCGCGATCTGCTGGCGTCGCGGGAAAAGTACAAGGCCCTGGCCGATGCCTCCACCGAAGGGACCTGGATGATCCTGGCCGGCGCCACCATTTACGCCAACCGCAAGCTGGACGAGATCCTCCCCGGCGCCGGGCAGCTGGCGATCAGCGATGATTTTCGGGAAATCATCGCCCCCGAGCGCCGCGACGAGATCCGGGAGGTCGGCGCCTTCAGCCGCGGCGCGGACACGTTCCTGCGCCTGGAAACGCGCCTGCAGGTTGCCGGCAAACCCGCGGTCGACGCCATGCTCTCCATTTCCAAGATCGTCCTTTCCGGCGAGCGCGGCTATATCGTCGTCATCAAGGAGTTGAGCCGGCAGGGGGCGGCCGCCAGCGGCAGCGACGGCTTCAGCGAAGACGCAGGCGCGCAGCAATTCCGCCTGCAGGCCGGGCAGGAGCTGGCCGCCGACTGGCACGCCATCCTCATGCGGCTGCAGCAGCCCGCCTCCCAGGTGATGCGCGAAGCCGTGTATTGTCCCGAGACCATGGCGCTCGGGGATGCCGCCGGCTTGATGGCCCTGCAGGGAGTCGATGCCCTGCTCGTCCGCTCGGCGGCGGGCGCACCGGTCGGCATCGTGACCGGCGGCGACCTGCGGCGGCGCGCGGCCGCCGGCGGCGCCCGGCCGTCGCTAGCCGTGAATGCCGTCATGAGCGCGCCGCTCTTTGGCGTCGACGAAACCCTGTCCCTGGCCGGGGCCTGGAATGAAATGCGGCGCCTGGGCATCCGCCACCTGGTGATCCGCGACGCCGCCGGCAACGTCAGGGGCATGGTCGCCCGCAACGATTTCGATTGCGCCCTCCTGCAGCCCCGGCCCCTGCAAGCGGTAGCGGACCTACCGCCGCTGTCCCTGGCGGATCTGCGCACCCGCTTCCTGCAGCTGCCGGAGCTGCTCGCCGTCTTCGCGCGCAGCCATGCCCGGGGCGAATGGCTGACCGCCCTGACCACGGCCGTGGCCGACAACAGCGCCGTTGCCATTGCCGCCATTGTCAGCCGCGAGCTGGGAGCGCCGCCCGTGCCATTCGCCTTCTTCGTTCTCGGCAGCCAGGGGCGGTCCGAGCCGACCCTGTTCAGCGATCAGGACAATGCCCTGGTTTATCTCGATCCCGCCGGGGACCAGGCAGAATCCTGCCAGCGCTATTTCCGCGAATTCGGCGAACGGATGAACCGCCTGCTGGCGCAAACAGGCTATGCCCCGTGTCCCGGCCAGGTCATGGCCGGAAACCCGCGCTGGAACCAGCCGTTGGCGGCATGGCAGCGCATCTTCAACGAGTGGATCCTCCAGCCCGACCCGCAAAACCTTCTTGAATCCGCCACCTTTCTGGACCTGCGTCCGGTTTGCGGCGAAGCCGGGCTGCTGCGGGAGCTGCGCGAGCATGTGCGCGGCGCGCTCGCGGAAAACCCGGCTTTTTTCAGTTACCTGGCCCGCGAGTGCCTGCAATACAAGATCCCGTTGAACATTTTCGGCAGGATCCAGACCGAGTCGTCCGGGGAGAGCCCGAACCGCATCACGATCAAGAATCCCCTGCCGGTCATCGTCAACCTTGTCCGGCTCTATGCCCTGGCCCACGGCATCGGCGAAACGAATACGCTGCTGCGCCTGCGCCGCCTCAGGGAACACGGGGTGTTCTCCGCTTCTTTTTTCCAGGACCTAGACCACGGTTGCGATTTTCTCATGGGCCTGCAATTCCGCGGCCAGTTGCGCTCGCTGCAAGCCCGAAAGCCCGAGGATCATGCCATCGCCCTGGATGAATTGGCGTCGGCGGAGGTTCACGCCTTGAAGGCGATCCTGGCGGATATCACCACCTTCCAAGCCAGGCTGAAGCACGATTTCTCCATCAGCGAATAGGGGACTGTTGCCCCCTATTTGCAGGCCAGGACGCCGTAGGCGATCGGCTTGGGGACGATGCGCCGGAAGCCGGCCGCGCGCAGGCGCTGCATGACCCCCTGGGTCACGCGGCCGCCGAGGGAGCTGCCCGGGTCGCCCAGGTAATGAAACATGCGGCCGTTGTCGGCCAGAACCCGCCACGCCTGTTGGTAAAAGGTCCCGGCATAGAGGTCGCCCGCCAGGCTCATGCTGGGGGGATCGTGGATGATGACGCTGAAGTGGCTGTCGGGAAATTTGCCGATCTCCTCGCTGCTGTCGCCGAGGAGGCAACGGATGGCGGGGTTGTGGAACAGCGCCTGCGACCAGGGGTTGGCCCGGGCCATTTCCACGGCGCCGGGATCGAACTCGATGGTGACCACTTCAACGGCGCTGGCGGCCGCGGCAATGGCCGTGTAGCCGAGCCCGGTGGCGGTGTCGAGCACGCGGCCGCGCACCGGCGCGGCGGCCCTGACCATCTCCAGCGCCGCCCGGCGCGGCGTGATGCCCTTGAAACGGTGCATGGTGAAGCCGGCGATCATCAGCCCCGGGGCCTCGGCGGTCGGGAACAGGCGGCAGGGGCGCTGGCTGGATTCGGAAAAAGCGCGGATCTCTTCACAGCCGTTGTCGCTGACACGGAAGCAGCCGTTGTCCGATTCCGCGATGGCGTGCAATTGCGGCCAGGCGAGCAGGAGGCGGCCATCCGCATGGACGCCGTCGGCGTCGAGAACGACCTCCCTTCGGCTGAGCCCGAGGTCGAGCGAGGTCTTGGCGCGCGCTTGTCCCGCCCCTTGGGCCTGCAGCAATTCGGCTGCCTGAAACCTGGAGAGCACGGCGAACGGAAGCGGGAAATTGGCGGACTCCATCATGGTTCTCCTGCTGGCAGTCGATTATGGCACGGCGGCCGCGCTTTGTACAAGCCCCGGGGACGCTCCGCGTCCGCTGTAGGGGCACGGCGTGCCGTGCCCGGGAGAGGACCGCGTCCGCCCCGGCCGGGCAACGGGCTTGATTTTCCCGGATCGAAGGGGTAGAGTAGAAGGCAATCCATGCGCAAAGAACTGAATTCATCCATGAAAATGAGGAAAGGCGGCAAAACGTTCCGGCGGGCCAGGGTGCCCGACCTGGAGACCATCGCCCGGCAGGCGATGAAGGAAAAGGGCCTGATCGTCGATTTCCCCCTGGCGGCCCGGCAGCAGGCGGAGCGCTTCCGCGACCTGGGCTCCGACCTGGACGCGGCCGGCCATCTGGCCGACCTGCGCGCCATGCCCTGGACCTCCATCGACAACGACGACTCCCTGGACCTGGACCAGCTGGAGGTCGTGTTTAGCGAGGACAAGGGCTACCGGCTGCTGGTCGCCGTGGCCGATGTCGACGTGTACGCCTGCGCCCATTCGCCCATTGACGAGACCGCCCGGGTCAACACCACCTCCGTGTACACGGGGGTGAAAAATTTCCCCATGCTTCCCGAGCGTCTTTCCATCGACCTGACCTCGCTGCTGGCGGGAAAAAACCGCCGCGCCATGGTGACGGAGATGCTCATTTCCGCCGATGGCCGCATCACTCGCAGCCGCATCTTTCCGGCCCTGGTGCAAAACAAGGCCAAGCTCTGTTACGACGCCGTCGCCGCCTGGCTGGAGGGCAAAGCCCGCCCCCCCGAGGCGCTGGCCCTGAACAGGGACCTGCGCCTGCAGGTGGAAACGCAGGACCGGCTGGCGCGCGTCCTGCGCCGCGTGCGCATGGCCGCCGGCGCCCTGGAGTTCGCAACCCTGGAAACCCGCATCGAGATGGCCGCCGACGGCCGGGTAAAGCGCATCGTCGGCCGCCACCAGAACCGGGCCGAACGGATCATCGAGGAGCTGATGGTGGCCTGCAACCAGTCCACCGCCGCTTTCCTCGCCGGCCGCGGCCTGCCCGTCTTCAGCCGCGTGGTCCGCGAGCCCGAGCACTGGTCGCGCATCGTCGAGCTGGCCGCCACCTATCATGCGCGATTGCCGGGCAAACCCGATGCCCGGGCATTGTCAGGGTTTCTGCGCAAGGCGCGCCAGGCCAAGCCGAACGCCTTTACCGACCTCTCCCTGGCCGTGATCAAGCTGATCGGCCGCGGCGAATACCACGTCCTGCCCGGCGGCAGGGTCCCGGAAGGCCATTTCGGGTTGGCGCTGAACCATTACGCCCACTCCACCGCTCCCAACCGGCGCTACCCCGACCTGGTGACCCAGCGCCTGCTGAAAGCGGCGCTGGCCGGAGGGGGAAAAAGCGCGTATTCCCTGGCCAACCTGCAGGCGCTGGCCCTGCATTGCACCCAGCAGGAAGACGCGGCCAACAAGGTGGAGCGCCAGGTAAAGAAGTGCGCGGCGGCCGAGCTGCTGTCGGGCCAGCGCGGCAATGTGTTTTCGGCGCTGGTCACAGGCAGCTCGGACAAGGGGACATGGGTGCGCATCAAGCACCCGCCGGTCGAGGGCAAGTTGCTTGGCGGCGCTCAGGCGCTCAAGGTCGGCGACCACCTGCGCGTGCGTCTTGTCGCCGCCAACGTGGAAAGAGGCTTCATCGATTTTGCCCGCGCCTGAGCCGGCAGCAAGAACCACTTCCCCGTCGCTCGCGCCCGTCCTCCCCGGGAGCAGGTGCTTTAAAATTATTCGGCGGACTGCTACAATTGACCCATGAAAGCACTGGTCGTTTATGAATCGTTTTTCGGCAACACGGAGCAGGTCGCCCGGGCCATCGCCGGCGCCCTGGGGGCCGCGGTCCTGCAGGCAAGCGACGTCAAACCCGAGCGGCTGGCGGGGCTGGACCTGCTCATCGTGGGCTCGGCGACGCGTGCCTTCCGGCCGACCCCGGCCACGGCCGCCCTGCTCAAGGCGATCCGCCGCGGCACCCTGAAGGGGGCGAAGGTGGCGGCGTTCGACACGCGCATGGCGCTGGAGGACGTCGAGTCGAAGTTCCTGCGCTTCATGGCCGGGCGCTTCGGCTACGCGGCCGCCAAGATCGCCGCGGCGCTCCGGAAAAAAGGCGGCGCCTTGGCCGCCGCCCCCGCCGGATTCATTGTCACGACCGAGAAGGGACCCATGCGCGCCGGCGAGCTGGAGCGGGCCGCCGCCTGGGCGAGGAAGATAGTCTAGGCGGCAGGCAGCGGTCCGGACTTGAGATATACATCACCGGCAACGAATCTGTTGAACAGGAGGATGGCATGAAACGATTTTTTATCGCGCTGTTGGTGGCGGGCATCGGTTGCGGCATGGTGTGGGCTGCGCCTGACGGGGAAGAGGAAACGGCCATCCAGGCGGTCATTCTGAGCGCCTATCGCGACGGCCTGTGCAACGTCGGCGACGTCGAGCTGGTCAAAAAGGGTTTTCATCCCGAATTCCGCCTGCTGGGGATCAGGGACAACGCCCTGACCATTCTGCCCATCGCCGACTGGATCAAGATCACCGCCGATAAAAAAGCGGCCGGCAAGTTCCCCCCCAAAACGCCGGTGAACATGGAATTCCCGCTGATCGACATCACCGGCAACGCCGCCATGGTCAAGGTGAAATTCCTGGTCGGCGACAGGCATGTCTATACCGATTATCTTTCTCTTCTCCGCTTCAGCGAAGGCTGGCAGATCGTCAACAAGATTTATACCAGCCATTAAAAAGGCAAAAGGCAAAAGCAAGAAAAGGCGCCTTTATTTGTAGGGGCGAACCCGCCAGCGCTGCGCTGGGCGTGTCCGCCTTGTTTTTTTCTGAAGCAGGTCGTTCTGATCCCATCCTCCCGGCGGCAGGTCCTTGCGGATCGGGCGTCACGATGGCGCGCTTGAGTTCCCCTGTTTCGGCTCGGGCAGGCCGCGGCTGACGCCGTGCCAGAAGCCGCCGAGCGCCACCGCCAGCAGCGGGTGCAGGCGCAGCGGCAGGACGCCGGCGACCAGCGCGGCCAGGGAGAGCAGCGCCGACGCCACCCCCTTGGTGGAGCGGTAGATCAGGGCGTCGATGGTCAGCTTGGCGCGGTAGCGGGCGGTGAAGGGCAGCGGGATGTACAGCACTTCCTTGGCGGCGCGGAAAACCGAGTAGTCAACCGTTTTGCTGAGAAAATAGGCCGCTCCCAGCACCGGCAGGATCGGCATGAAAACCCCGGCCAGGGCGGCCGCACCGTACAGCAGCGGGATGGCGGCATGGATGCGGCGCAGGGAGACGCGGCGCAGAAGCCAGGGACAGAGCCCGAGCTGCAGAACGAAGGCCACGGCGTTTACGCCTCCCCAGAAGAAGCCGAGGAAGGCGGTGCGCGGGTCCTGCATGGGTATGGCGACCTGCAGGCAGCGGTGGAAGGCGATGTCAAAAAGCACCGAGATCGACTGGCAGGCGATGACCATCAGCGCCAGCCGCCGCAGGGTGGGGTCGCCGCGCAGCACGTCCCAGGCGAAGTAGTCGGCGAAGTTGTCGGGCTGGCGGTCAACAACGGTTCCTTCCGGCCCGGCCTGGTGAAAGGCCCTGTGGCTGAGAGCGACGGCGACGGCGGTCAGCGCCGCGGCCGCGATGACGATCTGCTCCGACCCGATGCGCTCCGACAGGACGCCGGTGAGCACGCCGCCCAGGACCGAGCCCATGGTCGAAATGGCGATGATCGCGCCGTTCCAGCGCTTGCCGTCGTCGGTCGAGAACTGGCTGTTGATGAACGCCCACGACTGCTCGACGATCAGCACGATGTACGCCTGGGCGAAGACGTAGAGCATGAAGGCGCTGCCGGGGACGTGGCGGCGGGCGGCAAAGGCGGACGCCGTCAGCACCAGGCCCGAACCGAGCAGGGTGATGGCGTAAGTGGTGGCGGCGCCGAGATGGCGCAGCAGCCAGCTGACCAGGAAGGTGAGGGCCACCATGGCCAGCGGCACGAGGATCAGCGCTTCGGGCAGGCGGCCGGCGCCGTGCTGGGCCAGGAACACCGACGAGGCCGCCGAACGCACCATCTCGTAGCCCATCAGGGCCAGGGTGGCGGCCGCGGTCAGGGTCAGTACCGGGCGCGGAAGCTTGGAGCGGTCGGGCATTTCAGTATTGTAGCACAGAAAGCAACAACCGGCGGACGCTCAGGAGCGGAGATGGCAATCTGAAAAAAATGCAAAGAACCCGGGGCCGGGAGAGAAGCGCCGCATGGCAGGCTTTTGGGATCGCTATAGCCGCCAGAGGTAGGAAGCCTTGAAGAAGAGGCCACGCTTCATTTCCAGGAAGCGGTCGTCGGGGCGGTAATCATTCTCTTCCCAGCGGTACTTCTCGTAGATGGAGCCGTAGCCCAGCTGGATGACGGTGCCCGGGATATAGGTGAACGCGACCAGGAGGTCGGTGAGGAGCTTTTTCCGGTAGTCGTTGTACTCGAGCACGCCGCGGAAAAAGAGGTACTTGTTGGCCTGGTAGGTGAGCTTGTTGCGCAGGATGGTGTATTCATAGACCTTGAGGTCGTCCGCCCTGGCGAACAGGTCGGCATAGGTGAGGCGGAGCTCCCACTGCAGCTTTTCGTGGGGCAGGTAGCGGAAGATGCCGGTGGCCGTGTTTCCGTAGCCCTGAAACGGCTCCTGCAGGTAGCGGATCTGGTTGCTGCGGCGAACGTTCAGATAAACGTACAGCTTCTTGTTGATCCAGCTGTTGGCGACCAGCCTGAAGCCGCTGACATCGAAACGCCGGCTAAGGAAGATTTCGCTGCCCGCCCAGGCTTCCAGGATGAGTCCGGCGTTGCCCGGCAACAGGAATTCGGCTCCCAGCATGGCGGCCGCCTCGTTCATGCGGCTCTCCTGGTCACTGAGGACAGTACCGTAGAGGCGGGGCTTGATCTTGCGGAAAAAGGAGGACTTGGGATAGAGCTTGGGGGCGATCTGGGCTTCGATCGCGGTCAGGCCGCCGCGCGCCAGGTAACCGCTCTCGCTGAAGAAATTGCGGCTGATGGAGTAGGCGCAGCCTTCGAGATCGAGGTCGCGCGTCGAGTGATTGAAGTAGGCGCTGAGGGCCAGCCCTTGCTTGTCCGGCAGCGCCGGGTTATCGGTGAACGAGGCGAAGCCGTGGAAGCTGAGCATTTCCGCGGGCGAGAGCCGGAGCTGGCCGTCGAAGCCGAGCAGGCGGTTGAAATCATCGCCCTGCTCGCGGCCGGTATAAAACGCGCCCAGGAAGCCGTCCTTGCTTAAGGAGCGCTTGTAGCGCAAGACGGTGAAGGCGGCGTTCTCGGCGCCCGCTCCCTGGTGCAGGGGGTTGTCCGCGGCCTCGTCGAGGGCGAAAATGGCCGCCAGGGTGTTCTTGGTGCCCAGCTTGCCCGACAGCTTGAAGCCGAGGAGCGGGTCGGCGATGCGCCGGGTGTGGACGGCGGCCGTGAACGGGCTGAAGCCGGCCATCTGGAAGATGTCGCTTCCCTCCAGGAAAAAGGGCCGCTTTTCCGGGTAGTAGAGGTCGTTGCGCAGGTTGACATCGACCTGGCCGGCGTCGGATTCGACCTGGCTGAAATCGGGGTTCCAGGCCAGGTCGAGGACCAGCTTGGAAGTCAGCCCCAGCTTGCCGGTGACGCCGAATTCGGCCCTGGATTCGCTCCGCTCCAGGCTGCCCGCGTCCTGTTCGTGCCTGAGGTTGTACACGACGGAAGGCAGCACCTCCAGCAGGGTGTAGCGGCGGATGTCGCGCAGCTCGAGCGGCTGCATCTGCGAGAGGAAGGCGTAGCCCTTGGCCGGGTCCATCTCCGGCACCGACCCGTGCTCGGTGGTGCGGCTGATGTAGCGTTCGACGAATATCGCCATCTGCACCCGCTCCTTGCCCGCGTAGCGGATGGTCTTGAAGGGGATGCGCATTTCCACGGTGTAGCCGTCGGCATTGAGCCGGCCGGCGCTCGACCAGACGAAGTCGGCGCTGAAATCCTCGGTGTTGCTGGCGAAGCGGCTGTCGCCCTGGATGCCCAGCGGGTTGACGTAAAAGGCGTAGAGCGCCTGCTGGTCGTTGAAGCTGTCGAGGTTGACGCAGACGAAATCGTCGGTCATGATCGTGTCGCGGCTGGCCATGCTGGCCTTGATCCTCTCGGGCGCGCGATCGTGGCAGCGGAAGGCGAAGTACAGGTTTTCCGCGTCGTAGGCCATGTAGGCCGAGGTCTTTTCGGACAGGTCCTTGTTGAAATCAGGGATAAAGGTCCGGAAGCCGCTGAGCTCCCGCGCCTCCTGCCAGGCCGCGTCGTCGAGCACGCCGTCGATCAGCGGCGCGATCGAAACGCGCGCGGGCTTGAGCGTGTCCAGGGCCGGCAGCGCGGCCGTCACGATAAAACACAGCGAAAACAGAGACAACAATGATGGTTTCACCTGCGCATCCTCAGTTTCTATTACGCAGGGCGGCAATCCATGGTTTATGGATTGCCGGTCCGCAGGCGGCAGTGTCTCTTTACTGACGCGCGCGGATTTTCGGACGCGTGTCCCCATGATTTGACAATTTTTCCCCAAGCATCTATAAACTTTTTAAAGGAGCGCGCCCATGAAAACAACGTGTATCGTCGTGGCCGCATGGCTGGTCCTGGCGGCGCTGTCGGCGCCGGCGGCGGATGCAAGCGAAGCGGTCCGGCAGGTGCGGGCCGCGGAAACGGCTTTCGCCAGGAGCATGGCTGACCGCGATTTTGCGGCCTTCAAGGCCAGTATCTCCCCGGAGGCCGTTTTCTTCGGCAGCCAGAATGTCCTGCGCGGCAGGGAGGCCGTGGCCGACGGCTGGCAGCGCTACTTTGAGGGAGAGCGCGCGCCTTTTTCCTGGGCGCCCGAACAGGTGGAAGCGCTGGCTTCCGGCACCCTGGCCTTCAGCAGCGGCCCGGTCCTGAACCCGGAGGGGGAGCGCATCGGCACTTTCCAATCCGTCTGGCGGCTCGAGGCCGACGGCTGCTGGCGCATCATTTTCGACAAAGGCTGCCCGCCCTGTAAGTAATATGCGCCAGCGTGACGCGTGACGCGAAAAACAAAAGCCAGGATTAAAGAGTAAAAACGACTGATAGTGATGGATATCATACTCGGGAGACAGCCGATTGCCGCGGCGCCCCTTTTTCCCCCGCACCATGATTTACCGGGCACGGTGACGTTTCCGCACGCCTCCCGTGTTCAACAGGCGGGATCGGAATTCATTTTGGAGGCGATCATGGAAAAAAACAAAAGCGGTCTTGTGCCTGCCGGGCGCCGGCGGTTCTTCCTGTCTTTCCTGGCCTTGGGGATCCTGGCCGCGCCGGCCGGGCTGGCCGCCGCCAGGCACGGCGCCGACTTGCGCCTGCTGCTGCTGGACGGGACGCAGCTTCATGGCGAGCTGCTGGCGGTCAAAGGCGAGGTCCTGTTGCTGCAGAACCGGTCCGGCAGCGGCGTGCAGGCCGCCATCCGCGACATCGCCGCGGTGCACATTGTGCGCGAGAACCGCGTGGGCAAAGGGATTCTCGGCGGCCTGGCAACCGGGTTCGCGGTCGGCGGCCTGATCGGCATTCTTTATGCGTTGTCCGAGCATAATGATATGTCGGTGTACCCGGTCGTGCTTCTGGGCGGATTGGGCGGCGGCTTCGGCGCCATGGTCGGCCTCGGTGCCGGCGTTATCTCGAGCAGCGACGAAAAGATCGATTGCCGCGATCGCGGTGAATCCTGGCGAAACGCCGCCCTGAAGCGCTTTCAGGTCCTGGCCCGCTTCCGCGACTATGACGGCCCGCTGGCAGGGAGCAACACGATGCCGACGGCCGCGTCCGCACCGCTGCCGCCGACCCCGGCGCCCGATGAATTCAGGCGCTGGCACCTGGGCAGCATGATCATCCATACCCTGCCCGTGTACTCGCGGCCTGCCCGCGCCTTCAGCAATGGCTTGCGTTATGGAGAGCCGATCACGGCCGGGGCAACGACCGCGGCCTATACGGGCCACGATGATGGTTGGTATAACTGGCTGGGGCTCGACGGAATCAGTCTGGGGTATTCCCTGGACCGGCGCTGGACAATCGGCTTTCTCTTTAACCCGCGTTCCAGGAGAGGATATGTTAATGGCGACAAGACCATGGATATCTCGGGAATGAAAGCGGATGCCAATTGGTATATGAATATCGCAAGCCATGCCTATTTTCTGACGGCTTCCTATTCCGTTATCGCCGCCGACGGCTTCCTGCGCGACAAGGCGCTGCGGCTCAACGCCGGCCTGGGCTGGAACCGGACCAGCCTCAGCTACCGGGAATACGCTTACAAAATGAATGGGGATTCGTATGACGACCCGACCAGCTTCAGCTACAGCGGCTCGGTGGAGATACCGCCGTCGTCGGCGTTCAGCGCCATGGTCGAGGCCGAAGCCGCCCATTACTTCAATACGCGCTGGACACTCGCCCTGGACGCGGGATTCCGCTATGTGCCCCTGCGCGTCCGCGCGGGGGAAGCGAGCGGCTTCATCAACTGGAAGGAGCCGTTGCCCGACCAGAGCCCGGTGCTGACCATCCCCGGCACCACGCTGAACATCGGCGGTTTTTATTGCGGGGTCAAGCTCGGCTTCAATTTTTAAAAAAAGCGGGCGGAGGCCAACCTTCCTGCTGCCGGCTGCGTATTAGGAGCGATGCATCCCGAAATCAATCGTCGATCCGCGGAGGACCCTATGAAAAAAATCGCTCAAAAAACATTCGCCATGGCTTTTCTGATCGCCCTGATCCTGGGCGCTCTGCCGCTCGCGGCGCAGGACAAGCCCCTCTGGCTGCGCTATCCGGCCATCTCCCCCGATGGCGCCAGCATCCTGTTCTGCTACCAGGGCGACATATACAAGGTTCCCGCCGCCGGCGGCCAGGCCGTGCCCCTGACCATCGGCGAGGCCTATGACTTCGCCCCTGTCTGGAGCCACGACGGCCGTTCCATCGCCTTCGCCTCCGACCGCCACGGCAACTTCGACGTTTTCGTCATTCCGGCTGCCGGCGGCGAGGCCCGGCGCCTGACCTGGCACTCCGGCGGCGACATCCCCAGCAGCTTCAGCGCCGACGACCGGCGCGTCCTCTTCACGGCGGTGCGCCACTCCCTGGCGACCAATGCCAAGTTCCCGACGCCGGCCCTTCCCGAGCTCTACAGCGTGCCCGTGAGCGGCGGCGACGCGGCGCTCGTGCTGCCCCAGCCGGCCATGGCGGCCACGGTCAATCCCGCCGGCGACAAGATCATCTTTCATGACCAGAAGGGCTACGAAAGCGAATGGCGCAAGCATCATACCTCGGCCGTGACCCGCGATATCTGGGTCCATGACCTGAAGACGAAAAAGAGCGTCCGGCTGACGAGCTTCAACGGCGAGGACCGCAATCCCGTCTTCGACGGCAACGGCGATGATTTCTACTACCTGAGCGAGCAGTCCGGCTCGTTCAACGTCTATAAGAGCTCCCTGAGTCAGCCGGCGGCTTCGGCGGCACTGACCGCGTTCAGCAAGAACCCCGTCCGTTTCTTAAGCCGCTCCGTTGCCGGCATCCTCTGCTTCGGCTATGACGGCGAAATCTACACCCAATCCAACAACGGGGACCCGCGCCGCGTCGACGTGCGCATCGCCCAGGACGGCCGCCGCGTACTGGAAAAGGCCACGCCGGTTGGCGGCGGCATCACCCAGATGCGCCTCTCGCCCAACGGCAAGGAGATCGCCTACGTATTCCGCGGCGAGATCTTCGTCAGCAGCGTCGAGGGCGGCGTCGGCAAGCGCATCACCGACACTCCCTGGCAGGAACGCAGCGTGAGCTTCAGCCCCGACGGCCGCACCCTGGTCTATGCCGTTGAAAAGGACAACAACTGGAACGTCTGCACGACCTCGATCGTGCGCCGCGAAGAACCGTATTTTTACGCGGCGACGCTGCTCAAGGAAGAGCCGCTGGTCGCCAGCGCGGCCGAGGAATTCCAGCCGGAATTCTCTCCCGACGGCAAGGAGGTCGCCTTTCTGCAGGACCGCGTCGTGCTCAGGGTCATCAACCTGGCCACGCGCCAGACGCGGACGATCCTGCCCGCCGAGCACAATTATTCCTATGCCGACGGCGACCAGGACTATTGCTGGAGCCCGGACGGCAAGTGGTTCCTGGTGCAGTTCGGCTACGTCCGCCTGTTCACCGCCCAGGTCGGGCTGGTGGCCAGCGACGGCAAGGGCAAGCTCATCAACCTGTCCAGGAGCGGCTTCGACAATTTCGGCGCCCGCTGGGGCATGGACGGCGCCATGATGGTGTACGGCCACACGCGCGAGGGCGCGGCCAACGTCGACGGTTCCCCCGTGACCTACGACATCTACGGCACGTTCTTTACCCGCGAGGCGTACGATCGCTTTCTCCTTTCCAAGCCCGATTTCGCCCTGCTGAAAGAGCAGGAGGAAAAGGTCAAGAAAGACAAGGAAAAATCCAAGGACAAGGACTCAGCGACCGCGAAAGAGGAGCCGAAAAAAGACGTCGTCATCGAGCTGGAGGGCCTGGACCAGCGCAAGGTCCGCCTGACCATCAGTTCCGCCGATATCGCCGGCGCGGCGCTGTCCAAGGCCGGCGACAAGCTTTTCTACCTTGCCCGCTTCGAGAAAGGCTACGACCTCTGGCAGACCGAGTTGCGCAGCAAGGAGACCAAGCTGTTCGCCAAGCTGGGCGCCGAGCGGGCGGGCCTGGAACTGGCGGCCGACGGCAAGGCCCTCTTTGTGCTGGCCGACGGCAAGGTCGCCAAGATCGATGCCGAGAGCGGCAAGACGGAGCCCGTCGTTATCGCCGGCGAGCTGAACCTCGACCAGGCCGCCGAGAAGGCCTACATGTTCGATCACATGTGGCGGCAGATCAAGCAGAAGTTCCTGGTCGCCGACCTCTACGGCGCGGACTGGGACCTCTATTACGCGACCTACCGCAAGTTCCTCCCCCATATCACCAGCAACTACGACTACGCGGAGATGGTCAGCGAGATGCTCGGCGAGTTGAACGCGTCCCATACCGGATGCTATTATGCCGCGCCGCGCGCCCCCGAAGCCGACGCCACGGCTTCGCTGGGATTTTTCCGTGATTTCGCTTATGCCGGCCCAGGCTTGCGGGTCGCCGAGATCCTGAGCAACGGCCCGCTGGACAAGGCGGCTCTGCGCATCCGCGCCGGTCACGTCATCGAAAAGATCGACGGCCGGGCGCTTGACGGAACGTTTGACCACGCCCGGCTGTTGAACCGCAAGGCCGGCCAGTTCACCCTGCTCTCCGTTTTTGACCCGGCGACAAATGCGCGCTGGGAAGAAGCCGTCAAGCCCGTGGCCATGGGCGGGGAAGGGGCGCTGTTGTACCCGCGCTGGGTCAAGGCCCGGCGCGCCGAGGTCGACCGCCTCTCGGGCGGCCGCATCGGCTACGTCCACGTCCGCGGCATGAACGACGCCAGCTTCCGCACGGTCATCGATGAGGTCCTCGGCCTGAGCATCGACAAGGAGGCGCTGATCGTCGATACCCGCTTCAACGGCGGCGGCAACCTGCACGACCAGCTCGCCGATTTCCTGAACGGCAAGAAAGTATTCGATATCCTGCCGCGTGGGCAGCTGGTCGGCTACGAGCCCTACGGCAAGTGGATCAAGCCCTCGATCGTCCTGATGGGCGAAGGCAATTATTCGGACGCCCACCTCTTCCCGGTCGAATACAAGATCCGCAACATCGGCAAGACGCTGGGCATGCCCGTGCCCGGCACGGGGACGTTCGTCTGGTGGGAGCGGCAGATCGACGCCAGCCTGCGCTTCGGCATTCCCCAGGGAGGCTGGCGCACGCCGGAGGGCATCCTCTGCGAGAACAACCAGCTCGAGCCCGACATCCTGGTGCGCAACGATCCCGATGTCCTGTCACTCGGCCGCGATCAGCAGCTGGAAGAAGCCGTTAAGGAATTGTTGAAAAAGTAATTGAGCTATTGTGACGCGTGACGCGTAACGCGTGACGCGGAAGAAAAGACGCCAGGACTGCGGTTCGTGGTGATGAGTTTGCGGCAATTGGGGCTGAAGGCCCTCGGGCAAGGCAAGTATGCGAACCTTTCGCCTTGCCCCTTTTACTTTTGGCCAGGCGCACTCTTTGTTTTGTTCCGCAGCAATGCTTCGATCTCGGCGATCTCCTTGGGAACCCCGGCGGTGAGCACGTCGCAGCCGTCGGCGGTGATCACGATGGTGTCCTCGATGCGCACGCCGATGCCTTTTTCAGGATAATAGAGGCCCGGCTCCACGGTCAGGACCATGCCGGGCTGCAGCGGGAATTCGCGCGGGCTGCCGTCGTGGGTGCCCAGTCCCACAAAGTGGTGGATGTCCCCCTGCAGGCCGCGGGTATCGATCTTTTTTTCCGCCAGCGTCGCGGCCACGATCCTGCGGATGGAGGCGGCATCGGCTCCCGGGCGGCAGGCGGCGATCGTGGCCTTCTGCACCTCGAGCACCGCGTTGTAGATCTCCCGCTGCTCCGGGCTGAACGTGCCCGAGACGGGCCAGGTGCGGGAGATATCCATGCAGAGGTGGTCCAGGTCGGCGCCGAAGTCCATCAGCACCAACTCGCCGGCAACCAGGACCTTGTCGTTGCGTTCGTAGTGCCAGGTGCAGGCGTTCAGGCCGGCGGCCACGATGGACTGGAAGGCCAGCCCGCGTGCGCCGTGGCCGAGCACCCAGCCAACGGCCGCCCCCTCCAGCGTGTACTCGAAGGCTCCGGGCCGCGTCTGGCGCATGGCCTGGCGCACTGCCTCCGCCGTCAGTTGGCCGTTGCGGCGCAGGCTTTCGATCTCGGCGGCGCTCTTGATGGCCCGCATGGCGGCCAGCAGGGGCGAAACGTCCAGCAGCCTGGCGTCGGGAAAGAGCTCGCGCAGCCTGGCGGCCCGGGCCTGGTCGGGAGCGGCGTAGGCATTGAAGTGGCTGCGGGAGCGCCGGGCGATGGCGAGGCGCTCCTCGTAGCGATCGCTGTCGAGCGTGTCGCCCGGGGCCAGGCGGGCGTAGAGCGCCATGCCCGAAGCCTGCAGCCGGCGCGCCAGGAACTCGTCGAGGGCCGAGAGACCGGCGACCGACCTCAAGCGCAGGCGGGCCGCAGCGCCGGCTTCACGCAGCAGGTTGGCGCCGCTGACCATGATCTCGCGGGCGCCCTGCTCGGGGAGAAAGAGATGGGCCTCGGCCCTGGCGTTCTCCAGCACCAGCACCGCGCCACTGTCTTCGACGCCGGTGAGGTAGTAAAAATCGTTGTCCTGGCGGAAGCGGCAGCCGGGCGGCGCCGTGGTCGCGCCGAACAGGACGGTCAACCCCTCGCCGGCGGTCGCCATCAGCCGGGCGCGGCGTTGGGCGCATTCGTCGGGCGTGAAGGGGGAGGCCGGAGCGGAGAAGAGCAGGCCTGGGGCCAGGCCGAGGATGAACAGCGACAGAAATGCCGCCGCGGTCCGTTTTTTCATGATGCGCTGCCGGAAGTTGGTTTTTTGGCCCGGCGCATGGTCCAACGCAGGAAGCTGAGCAGGCTGCCGCCGCTGGCCATGCCCAGGGCATAGGCGCCGACCACGACCACGGCGATGGGCAGCGTGATGCTCCAATCAAAGAAGGAAACGGTGATCGTCTGCATATTCTGCACGGCGAACAGGATGGTCACGCAGGCCAGAACGACAAGCACGAACAAGTATAAAAATCTCATGGTCCCTCCATTCGTCTTCTATTTACAGACGTCCCAGTCGGCGATCATCTCCAGCCGCAATTGCACGCGGCCGTCGGCCTGCCAGCTTTCCGAAGAGTTGTAGTCCCACTTCAGGTATTCCGAGCCGCCGCCGCTCTCGGTGGTGATCAGGAAGCGGTTGTCGAGGTGGCCGAAGTACATGGCCTGGTCGCGGGGCGAATCCTGGTCGCCGCCGCTGGGGTCGACCGGCACCCAGCCATGGCTGGGCAGGTAGACCTCCACCCAGCGATGGTAGACGAAGTCAAAGCTCGCCTCTTCGCCGCGCGCCACCACCGCGCCGGCATAGCGCGCCGGCAGCCCGGCGGCGCGGCACATGGCGATGTAGATGAAGGCATACTCGGAGCAGGAGCCGGTGCCGCGCTGCAGCACCGTGGGGGCGATGTCCCAGCCGCCGATGCGCTTGTAGACCATGCGCAGCCGCAGGTAGTCGAAGATGTTGCGGGCGATCCAGTAGGGGTTGTCGGTGCCGGCGACGGCTTCCCTGACGGCATTCTGGATGACCGGGTCCTGCAGGCGGTACTTGTCGTCGTCGGCCAGGAAGCGCTTGCGGATGTCAGCGGGGATGTCTTTCAATGAGCCCGCCTTTTCCGGGAAGAGATGGTACATGACGTCGTAGATCTTGGCTTTTACCTTCATGCGGGTGATGGAGCGCTCCCCGGGCTTCAAGGAGGCCTTCTTGAAGCGGGCGACCTCCTGGCCCCAGCGGTCGGTCAGCTTGTCGTCCACTGGTTGCAGGAAGTTGATGGCCGTGATCTCCTGGGTGGAGCGCTCCTTGGGCAGGGCCAGGTAGACGTCGAGGTTGATCACGGTGCCCGGGCCGAAGTTGATCACGTCGTGGGTGAACGTGACCACGGCGTTGCGCTCCCGGGAACGAGTGTAGGCGCCGGCGGCGAAGACGGCGACCTGGGCGATCTCGTCCTGCTGGTAATCGGAGACCCACAGGGAGTCCTGTGCCCAGGCAAGCCCCCAGGGATAGGGACCGGGTGAGGGAAGGATCATGATGACGCGGCCGGCAACGGGCTCGATGCGGTAGAGCTCGTCGCGGGAACGGTCGGCCAGCCAGAGGCAGCCGCCGTCCCAGGCCAGGCCGCAGGGATCTCCGGCCGGCGCCTTGAGCGTCTTGATCGTGGTGCCGTCGTCGGGGCTCACCTGGTAGATTTCGTTGCTGCCGCTGTCGGAAACCCAGAGGTAGGCGCCGTCCCAGGCCAGCCCCTGCGGGTCGGCGCCGGGCGCCATGAGCACCTTGAGCGTACGGCCGGTGCTTGCGTCGATCTGGTAGATCTTGCCGCAATAGTCCTCGGCTGACGTATTGGTGAAGTCCATGTCGGCCACCCACAGGCTCTTGCCGTCCCAGGCCAGCGCCGTGCAGAAATAGCCCGGGGCCGGGAATTCGGCCAGCACCCTGCCGTCGACTGGGTCAACGCGGTACAACCTGTCGCTGTCGCGGTCCACGGTCCAGAAGGCCCGGCCGTCGAAGGCCAGCCCGGTGCCGAACGCCGACGGAGCGGCGATGCGCTTGACGACGCTGCCGGGCTGTGCCAGCCCGGATATCGACGGGGCCAAAAGGATCTGGCCATTCGCAGTCGACGGACCTGCTCCGCCCCGCATCGACGGGGCCCGCCGGAAGCGATATCGCGAATACCAGGGTTATCATTGTTGCCAGGATCAGTTTTTTCATCAGGGCCTCCTGAAGTTCGATTTTATGGTCCTGGGTTTAGGATGTCAATTGTTCAATTGCATTGGGCAAGCGCATCACTTTGCGTTCCCTACCCTTATCGCTCACGCGTCACGCGTTTCGCGTCACGAAGTCTCAGCGCTTCCAGCGCCTTGATCAAGGCCACCATATACCCATTCACCGGGGTGGGGATATGGTGCTGGCTGCCGCGATCGGCAATGGCGCCGTTGATGAAGTCGATCTCGGAGGGACGGCCGCGGCGGAAATCCTGGAGCATCGAGGTGATATTGTCGGAGGTGACGAAGCGGTTGACGAAGGCGGCGTCGATTTGCAGGGGCACGCCCTCGGCCGCGGCCACGGCGCAGCCTTCGGCCAGGAGCGGTTCCTTGAGGGCGTCGAAGCGCTCCTCGGCGACCAGGCGGTTGTGCGCCTGCAGCAGAACCGAGAGGGGGTTGATCACGGAGTTGACCAGCAGCTTGGTCCAGAGGTCCCTGGCGATGTCCCGGCTCGCTTCCACCTTGACCGGCAGCTCCAGCAGCCGCTCGAGGAACGGCGTCGCCGCGAACGCGGGCTCGACGCGGATGTTGCCGCCGAAGCAGCGCACTTCGCCGGGGGCGATATAGGTGACGCCCATGGCCACGATGCCGATAAAGACGTTTTCCGGGAGCGCCGGCGTGTCGCCGAGCGCCGCCAGGGCAAGCTCCTTGATGCCGAGGCCGTTCTGCAGCAGGAGAATGGCGGTTGTCGGTCGCAGGAAGCGGGCCAGAGCGCGGAGCGACGCCTCCAGGTCGACGGCCTTGACCGTGACCACCAGCAGGGTGTCGTCGAGGGGCAGGTCGATGCTTTCGCGCGCCTCCAGGCGGACCGGCCGGTCGAACATGCCATCGACTTTCAGCCCGTGTTCGCGGATGGCCTGGACATGAGCGCGCCGCCCGATCAGGACCGTCTCCTGGCCGGGTTTTTCTGTTAGCGCCGCGGCGAGCACCGAGCCGATGGCGCCGCCGCCGAGTATCACCACGCGCCTGTTCGCTTTGCCTTCCATGAATCAGTTATAGCAGAAATCACGTGCAAGTGACAGTGTCCGTGTCAGCAAAAACTTGGGCGAAATTATGCCTTCTCATTCTCTTGCTGTCACTGTCACTGCCACTGGAGTTCGATCCGATCTCCTGCTAACTACCACTATCACTACCACTATCACTGATATCTCACCTTTCATCTTGCTGCCACTGCCACTGTCACTATCACTCGCATCATGTTAAAATGATCTCCAGGAGATGCCCATGCGCCGCATCGTATCGCTGCTGTCAATCGTCCTGCTTTTCTCATGTTCCTGCAGCCGGGAAAAAGAGCTGACGCTTCAGGAGAAGCTGGAACGGATCCCCGGCGCCGCGGTGACGGCGATCGCGCCTCCGGCCGGCTTTGCCCAGGCGTTCCAGGTCGATCTCGCCCAGGCCATCGACCACAACGACCCGGCGCGCGGGACCTTTTCGCAGCGCTTCTACCTCTCCTTCCGCGACGAAGCCGCGCCCACCGTTTTTTACACCACGGGGTACGGCGTCTCGCGCAACACCGAGAGCGAGCCGGCGGCCCTGCTGCAGGCCAACCAGGTGCTCATGGTGCACCGCTATTTCCCCGATGCCGTTCCTTCCGCGACCGACTGGAGCTTGCTGTCGATCGCGCAGGCGGCCGCCGACCAGCACCAGGTGCGCACGCGGCTGGCGGAGATCCTTCCCGGCAAGTGGCTGAGCAGCGGCGCCAGCAAGGGCGGCATGACCGCCCTCTATTACCGCTACCATTACCCGGCCGACGTGACGGCCACCGTGGCCTACGTGGCGCCGATCATGGAGCGCAGCGAGGATCCGCGCTTCGTATCTTTCCTGCATGCCGTGGGCACTGCGGGCTGCCGCGAGAAGATCCGCCTGTTCCAGCGCGAGGTCCTGGAGCGGCGCGCGGCCATGCTCGCCCTGGTGCGCGCCCACGCCCTGCAGCGGGGATACGCCTTCAGCGTCATCCGCGAGGCCGAGGCCTTCGAATACGCCGTTCTCGAATATCCATTCGCCTTCTGGCAGTACGGCAGCGGCGACTGCAACCCTGTTCCCGGCGCCAGCGCCTCGGACCAGGAGCTGTTCGACCACCTGGTCGCCGTCTCGCCGCTCTCATTTTACGCCGATGCCGGCTATGGCTACTACCGCCCCCTGTTCTACCAGGCGTTCACCGAGATCGGCTACTGCACGTTCATGTTCGAGCATCTCGCTGGCCTGCTCCGCGAAGTGCCCGCGCCCTCCTACCGCGCGTTCGCCCCGCGCGGGGTGAACATGGATTTCCGCCCCGAAGTGATGCAGGCGGTCGTTCCCTGGCTGCGCAACCAGGGCGAGCGCATCATCTATATCTACGGCGCTCTCGATCCCTGGACCGCGGCGGCGCTCAACCCGGCGCCCGATCTTGACGCCCTGCAGGTGGTCCAGCCCGGCGCCAACCACGGCGTCAAGATCAGGGACCTCGACCAGAAGGGAGCCGTGATCGCCGCCCTGGAGCGCTGGCTGGAAATGGATATCGATGAGAGCCGGCTGGCCAGTGTTGCCGTCGCTGAGGGCCGGGAGAGGTTGTAATAATCGGTGGAGGTCAGGCAACAGACGATAGACGGCAGGAAGAATCACGCAGCAAATTCCAAATGACAAATTCCCCGTGTAGGGGCAACCCTTGCGGTTGCCCTTGGTGATTATCTGGAGAATCGAGGGCGGGGGCAATTTCCCCGTGTAGGGGCAACCCTTGCGGTTGCCCTTACAAAGAGTTATTCCGGCAGCAACACTTCACCGTCGATTATAATCCCCAGATCATCAGCCGCCGCCTCTTCCTCAATCAGGGCTCCCTTGAGCTGCAGCCTGGCCGGGCCTGTAAGCGTCACGTCGGGGAGCAGCGAGTCGTGGTCGAGCTGGCTGATCCAGCCCCGGGCCAGCATTTTGCGCGCGACATCGGCGTAATAGCGCTCCAGCCAGGGTCGCAGGCGCTGGTCCTCCCCGAAGAAGCCCATGAAGCGCTTCGGGCGCGGCACGATCGCGGCCATGAAAATCGCCTCGGCCAGGGTCAGTTCCTCGACATCCTTGTCAAAGTAGAAGCGCGCCGCCTCCTGGGCGCCGTAGACGCCAGGTCCCCACTCGATGATGTTCAGGTAGGTCTCCAGCATGCGTTCCTTGGAGACCAGGCGGTTGGCCTCGATGAGCCAGGTAATGAGCAACTCCTCCAGCTTGCGGGCGATGGTCTTGTGGCGGCGCAGGAAGAGGTTCTTGACCAGCTGCATGGAAATCGTGCTGGCGCCGCGCACGAAACGGCCGGCGCGCAGGTTGGCGGCGATCGAGTTCTTGAAGGGCTCCAGCAGGAAGCCGTTGTGGCTGAAGAAGGCGCCGTCCTCGGAGATCATTACCGAGTATTTGAGAAAGGAGGGGATGCGCTCGAGCGGGCGGAAGGAGGGGTTTTCGGGCCCGACGATGAAGGAATGCGCCGGGCGGTCCTTTTCATAGGCCGTGTAGAGGAAGGGGCCGGCGAAATGGCGCAGGTCGGCGTTGCCGAAGCGGCGGATGCGGAAGCCGCTCTTTTTCAGGTCCACGTCGAGCTCGAGTTCCTCGGGGCGCGCCAGGTCGATGGCGAAGTTGAAGTGAAAGGCCAGCTCGCCGCTGGTGCGGATGCCGGCCAGGTTGGTGAACAGCCCGGCGGGGAGCGAACGGAAGAGGTCGTCGGCGGCGAAGCGGGTCTCGGGAATGTTCAGCTCGATCTTCCGGCTCGGCCGGACCGAGAGCCTGGCTCGCGGCTGGAAGGCCATGTGGTTGAACGAGACGCGGCTGGGGGCGGCCAGCTCGACAAAATCCGGGCCGACGCGCAAGCTGAAGTCGACGGCGGCATTGTCCAGGCGGACGTCGTCGGCGGCGATGCGCGGCTGGTTCATCGCCAGGCCGGTGATGGCCAGCGACCCGTCCAGGCGCAGCACGCGCTCCCTGCGGCCGTGGCTCTGCAGGCTGACGTCCAGCGTGTCGAAGCCGAACTTCAGCCCCCATTGGCGCTCCAGGAACGGCAGGGCCGTCAAGGCGCCGGTGCCGTCCGGCTGCAGGCGGAGGTGGAAGCGCCGCTTGTCGCGCTCGACGCCGCCGGACAGCGCGGCAGACCATTTTTTTCCCCCGTCGAACACCTCGAGCGTCGTGGTGAACGCCGGGCCGCCGACGGCCAGGCGGGGGATATACAGGGCCTGGCGGACATCGGCGAAAGCGCTGTGGATGAAGATGCGCTCGATGACCAGGTGATCGGGGATGCGGTTGAAATAAAGATCGAGGAGGCGGGCGACCCGGGCCCCATAGTCGGGAAGGCGATTTTCGCCGGCGGTTTTTATTGCCGGGTTTATCGATCCGGCCGGAAAGGGAGTGGCTGTCCGGTCAGGGGCCTTGGCGGCAGCGGTAATCGGCGTCCGGCCCAGGGCGATACGCAGGTCGATCAGTTCCAGGTTCTTGAGCCGCACCTTGCCGAGGAACAGCCTCCAGAAGGATGCCGTGACCGAAAGCTTGCCCAGCTCGACGCCGTCGCCGGCGGAGCGCAGGCGCACCCGTTCCAGCTCGACCCCGGCCAGGCCGCGGAAGCGCGCCGCCCCGACCGCGATCTCGGTTCCCGGGTTGCTGGCGGCAAAGGAGCGGGTCTTCGTGTCCAGGATGCTGCGCAGGGCGGCATCGCGGAAAACGAAGAACGCCAGGCCCAGGAAGATGATGATGCCCAGCGCGGCCAGGCCCGTGATCTTGAGGACCTTGCGCGTCCGTCTCGCGGCCAGGAAGCGCCGCGACGCCGTCCAAAACCCCTGCAGCTCCGTCCACGCCGGCCTGGCACCGGCACGGGCCCTGGCCAAGCGGGACCCGAGCCGCTTGGGAAACTCCTTGAATCGCTTGATCTCGCACCTCCGGGAATTCGCTGGCCCTAATTGTAGCTTATCGCAGGCCGGGAGGAAAGATGCGCCGGCGGCGGGGACGCGCTCATGACTTGGCGAACTTCGAGCGCCGGAACTTCTTTTCCAGTTCGTCGGCAATGTCGGCGGGATTGGTCAGCGGCATGCCGTCGGCCTGGACCTCGTAGTTGAGCAGCCGCGCTTTCTTCATCTTCTCCAGCCCCGGCAGCTTGGTGCGGTATGTCGTTTCCAGGTGCCGGCCGTCGCGGTCGACGATGATTACCCGGGGCAGAAAGACCTCCGGGCGGCCAATGAAGGTGTCCATGATCTCCACGGCCTCGTCGAATTCGCTGCGTGTAGCCCGTCCCAGCGCCTCGTAGCGATAGAGTTCGCGGCCGTCCCAGGTGGTCACCGTGGCCCAGCTCTCCGAGATTTTGGAGTCGATAGGCGCCTCCAGATTCAGGGTGTCGTGGCCGCTGGGCATCAGCAGGATTTTGCCGCCGCCGCCTTCCACGTTGGCGGCGTACTTGGGCACGGTGATGCCCGCCATCCAGCCCTGCAGGTGCTTCATGTAAAGCTTGCCGACCTGGATCGGGGTGATGAAGTGAACGATGCCTTTTTCCTTGTGGCACTGCAGCAGGTAGTAGGGGTGGACGCCGATCCAGAACATGCGGCGGAAGGTCTCGGCCAGCGTGCGGTAGTAATCGTTGACGTGGTTCAGCAGCACGGTCTGGTTGCGCACGGTGAAGCCGTGCTCGCGGATACGCCGGACGGCCGCGGCCAGGTCGGCGGTGATCTCATGGTAGTGGTTGATATGGGTCATGAAATACACGTACTTCTCGATGCGACCGGAGTAGCGGTTGGCCGAAGCCTTGATCAATTCCAGCAGGTCGTCGGTCACGGCCATGGGCAGGACCACCGGGACACGGGTGGCGATGCGGATGACGCGCAGGTGCTCGATGCGGCTCAATTCCTCCAGCACGTATTGCAGGCGCGGGCGGCTGATCATCAGGGCGTCACCCCCGGTGACCAGCACCTCGCTGATGTTGCGGTTGCAGCCGATGTAGAAAAGCCCGCGGTCGATCTCGTTGCGGTTGACATCCACCGTGTCGTCCAGGGACTTGGCCCGCTGGCAATGCACGCAGTAGGATGCACAGCTGGTGTTCTGGGCCACGAAGAGGGCCACGCGGTTGGGGTAGCGCTGGTAGACCGAGCCGAAGCTGCGCGAACTCTCGTTCATGGCGCCCTCCAGGCCGGTATCGGGAAAGAGCAGGTTGGCCGGCGTGGGCACGCTTTGCCAGAAGATGGGGTCGAGCCGCTTGTGCGCTTTTTCGCCGGGCAGCATCTCCGGGTGGAAGGGATCTTCCTGCATGAGCGATGCGTAATAGGGGGTGATGCGCAGGGGCTGCTTGCCCTGGGAGCGCAGCGTGTCCACGGTACGGGCGATCTCCTGTTCCTGGAAAGCGTTCAAGTGAATGACCTTCTTGAGCTGGTCGACGCTGCGGATCGAGTTCTGCAGCTGCCAGCGCGGGTCGTTCCACTGCATTTCGTCCACTCCGCGCCATAGCCGGATTTGATTGAATTTTCTCGGCTCGAACAGGATGCCTCTGATTTTATTCATATTTTCCTCCGACGGGTCATAAGCGGTCCTGATTCGGATTATACGGAAATTTCCCTGTCATGACAACCCGGGAGCGGCGGCTGGTTTTCGCGGGACAGGGTTGCATCGCCGTCACTCTGCACGTCATCATCCTCACTCTGGGCGCGCTAAACGATCTGCTCGTGTTAGTGATGGCGTTGGTGTTAGCAGGAGACCAGAGCGAAATTCAGGGTCATAGCTCCAGCCAGGGGATTGGAATTGCCACTATCTCCAACACCTTCTTTATCTTTCTGAATAAAAAATTGGATTTTTCTTGAACTGAATCAGATCAATTTGTTATACTGAAAACAATGAGCAGAGAAAAAACTTTCTCGAGAGACAATGCGCCGCGTCGGATCGCGGCGCGCAGGGGCGATGACTGAACTGCGCCGCGACCTGCCCGTCCTGCTGCTCCACAACATGAATTCCGAGTGGACGCCGGAAGAGCGCAGCGAGACCCAGGAGGATGTCACGGCGTTCGCCGAAACCCTGCGGGAAGTGGGGCATCCCCTTGAGGTCGTGACGCTCGAGGACAGTCATCTGGCCGAGCGCCTGAAGGGCTTCGATCCCGGCGGGCACATCGTGTTCAACTGGTGCGAGCAGCTCCCCGGCATCTCGCACAGCGAGCCCGATGTCGCCGCCGTGCTGGAGCAATTGGGCTTTGTCTTCACCGGTTCCTCGTGCGAGGTGCTGTCGCTTTCCTACGACAAGCCGCGGGTCAAGCGCCTCCTGGACGAGGCGCGCCTGCCCACGCCGCCCTGGGCCGTATTCCACACTCCCGCTGCGGGCGGATGGGACATTTTTCCGGCCATCGTCAAGGCGGCCAACGAGCACTGCAGCATCGGCATCTCGACCGAATCGGTCGTCACCTCGCCCGCCGAGTTGGAGCGCCGTATCGCCTTTATTCTGGAAATCCACCGCCAGCCTGCCCTGGTCGAGGAGTTCATCGACGGGCGGGAACTGCACCAGGGGGCATGGGGCGACGGCAGGGTTTCCTCCCTGCCGGCGACGGAAATGGATTATTCCAAGCTGAGCGACATTCACGAGCGGCTGTTCACCTACGAGGCCAAGTACGACCACAAGTCCCGGCTGTACGATAAGATCGCGTTGCACGTGCCGGCGCTGCTGGAACCGGCGGAGAAACGCGAGCTCGAGCGCATCGTCCTGGCCACCTACCAGGCTTCCGGCTGCCGCGACTACGGGCGCATCGACGTCCGCCTGCGTGACGGTGTTTTTCATGTGATCGACGTCAACCCGAACCCCGACATCAACCCCTTGACCTCGCTGACCCAGGCCGCCGCCGATGCCGGTTATTCCTACGGCGAGATGGGCAGCCGCATCGTGAACCTGGCCGCGGCCCGCCATCCCAGATTTCGAGCTTAACCGGCCCCAAGTCTGCTTCCTGGTTCAGGACAATATGGTATACTATTCCAAATGATCCTGTTTGAACTAAATGGTCAGCGCATTGAGTATGCCGGCGAAGAAAAGCGCTCCCTGCTCCATTTCCTGCGCCTGGAGGCGGGCATCACCTCGGTCAAGGACGGCTGCTCGGGACAGGGGGCTTGCGGCGCCTGCCTGGTGGAGCTGAACGGCCGCCCGGCGCTGTCCTGCGTCACGACGATGAAAAAAGTCGCCGGCGGCAGCGTCGTCACCCTGGAGGGGCTTCCCGACGTCCTGCGCCGCACCCTGGGCCGGGCCTTTGTCGAGAAGGGCGCCGTGCAATGCGGTTTCTGCACGCCGGGCTTCCTGATGCGCACCAAGATCCTGCTGCAGGAGAACCCCGCCCCGAGCCGCAAACAGATCCTCGCCGCCCTGAAGCTGAACCTGTGCCGCTGCACCGGCTATATCCGCATCGTGGAAGCCATTGAGAGCGCCGCCGCGATGCTGGCGGGCGGTCCGCCCGGGGCGGTCGACGCCAATCAGGGCGTCGGCGGCCGCCAGGACAAGTACGAGGCGTGGGAAACGGCCGTGGGGCGACGCCCGTTCGTCGCCGACCTGCGCATTCCCGGCATGGTTTTCGGCGCCCTGAGGTTCGCCGACCACGCCCGGGCGCGGGTGCGCGCGATCGCTTGCGAAAAAGCGGCCGCCATGCCCGGGGTGTTGCGTGTGTTCACCGCCGCCGACATTCCCGGCGAGCGGCTGACAGGGCTGATCGTCGCCGATTGGCCGTTGATGATCGCTGTGGGCGAGACGTGCCGCAGCGGCGCCGATGTTCTCGCCGGCGTGGTGGCGGGCAGCGAAGCCCAGGCCCGCGCCGCCGCCAGGGCCATCCGCGTGGACTACGAGGTCCTGGAGCCGCTGACCGACGTGCTGCAGGCGGAGCAGAGCCCGATCCTCGTTCATGAAAAAGGCAACCTGCTGGACACCTGCGTCATCCGCCGCGGCGGCGACGTCGACGCGATCCTGGCCGCGTCGGCATTCACCGCCGTTGGCACGTTCCGCACCCAGGTGATCGAGCATGCCTTTCTCGAGACCGAGGCCGCGGTCGCCCTGCCCGAGGCAGGGGGAGTGCGCTTGTACTCGCAGGGGCAGGGTGTCTACGAGGACCGGCGCCAGGTGGCATCGCTGCTGGGGCTTCCCGAGGATGAGGTACGGGTCATCCAGGTGGCCAATGGCGGCGGCTTCGGCGGCAAGGAGGACATCACCGTCCAGGGCCACGCCGCGTTGTTCGCCATGCTGCTGCAGAAGCCGGTGCGCGTGCGCCTGGACCGCCCCGAGTCCCTGCGCATGCATCCCAAGCGCCACCCGCTGCTGATGGAATACGCCCTGGGCTGCGACCGCGACGGCAAGCTGACGGCGCTGCGCGCCAGGATCGTCGGCGACACCGGCGCCTACGCCTCGGTCGGCGCCAAGGTGCTGGAGCGCGCCGCGGGGCACGCCTCCGGCGCCTACCACGTGCCGGCCGCCGCCATCGAGGCCAGGACCGTCTACACCAACAACCTGCCCTGCGGCGCCATGCGCGGCTTCGGCGTCAACCAGGTGACCTTCGCCATGGAGAGCTGCATCGACATGCTCTGCGAGCAGGGCGGCTTCGACCGCTGGCAGATGCGCTACGACAACGCCCTGGCCGAGGGGCGCATGACCGCCAGCGGCCAGGTCCTGGGCGCCGACGTCGGCGTGCGCGCCTGCCTGCTGGCCCTGAAGGACGAATTCTACAAGTCGCCGACGGCCGGCCTGGCCTGCGGCATCAAGAACACGGGCATCGGCAACGGCATGACCGATGACTCGCTGGTGAAGATCGAGGTGATTTCGGGATCCAAACTGGTCATCCATCACGGTTGGACCGAGATGGGGCAGGGGGTGCACACCGTGGCCCGGCAGGTGGTCTGCCAGGAGACCGGCCTGGACGCTGGGCTCATGGAGGTGCGGGTCGATACCGCCTCCGGCGCACGCAGCGGCATGACCACGGCGTCCCGCGCCACCTCGCTGGTGGGCAACGCCCTGATCGACGCCTGCGTCGCCTTGAAGCGCGACCTGGGCGCGCAGCCGCTCGCCGCCCTCGCCGGCCGCTCCTACAGCGGGCGCTGGCGCTGCGACTGGACGACGATGCCGCTTGTTGGGGGCGCGCCTGCCAACGGCAAGGTCGTCACCCATTACTCGTACGGCTACGCCGCCCAGCTGGTGCTGCTCGACGACAAGGGAAAGATCTCCCGGGTCATCGCCGCCCACGACGCCGGACGCATCGTCAATCCCAGCCTCTTCCAGGGACAGATCGAGGGCGCCGTGGTGATGGGGCTGGGCTACGCGCTGAGCGAGGACCTGCCGCTGCGGGACGGCCTGCCGCTGAGCTGGCGTCTGGCCGACCTGGGGCTGCTGAAGGCCGCTGACGTCCCGGACATCGAAGTGATCGGGGTGGAGGTCGCCGACCTGCACGGGCCTTATGGCGCCAAGGGGGTGGGCGAGATCGGCCTGGTGCCGACCGCCGCCGCCGCGGCCAACGCTTTCTGCCGCTTCGACGGCAGGCGCCGCTTCCGTTTGCCCATGGAGCGGCAGGAGAAAAAACGATGAGCCTGTACCTGCGAGACGCCCTGCATGTCGACTGGCGCACGCTGAAGTTCACCCCGGGTCATCTCGAGGTGGATCAAGGCGACAACGGCGGCGTGCGCTTTATCCACGCCATCCCGGAAAAACTGGAGGCAAGCGACAGGGTGCTGGACTGCCGCCACAAGCTGGTCACGCGCTCGTTCGCCTGCGGCCATCACCATGCCTATTCCGCGCTGGCGCTGGGCATGCCGCCGCCGGCGCAGACTCCCTCCGACTTCCAGCAGAAGCTGCAGCACGTCTGGTGGAAGCTCGACCGCGCCCTGGACCCCGAGCTGGTCCTGATCTCGGCCCTGGCCACGGCGCTGGAATGCGCCCGCAACGGCGTCACCTACGTCATCGACCACCACTCTTCGCCGCACGCGGTCGAGGGGTCGCTTGACGCCATTGCCGGCGCCTTCGCGGAGGTGGGCATCGGCGTGCTGCCCTGCCTGGAACTTTCCGACCGCGACGGGGCCGCCGCCTGCGAGAAAGGGCTGGCCGAGACCGGCAACCGCCTGGCCAGCGGCAAGCCCTGCCTGGTGGGGCTGCACGCCTCGTTTACCGTCGGCGAAGACCTGCTGGCCAAGGCCGTGGCCCTGGCCCACAAGTACCTTTCGGGCATTCATGTCCACGCCGCCGAGGACCCCGTCGACCAGGAGACGACCTTCTCCTATTACGGCTGCCGCGTCGTCGAGCGCTTCAAGGAGGCCGGCGCCCTGGAATCGGCGCGCACCATCCTGGTCCACGGACTGCATCTGGACAAGGACGAGCGGGCCATCCTCAAGGGTTCGCCGGCCTGGGTGGTCGAGAACATGGAAAGCAACCTGAACAACCGCGTCGGCTTCTTCCGCGGCGAGGGCTTGAGCAGCCGCATCATGCTCGGCACCGACGGCATGCACTCCGACATGCTGCGCTCGGCGCAGGCCGCCTATTTCGGCGGCATCGATCCCGAACACGCCGGCATGACCGAAATCTATTCCCGCCTGCGCCGCGTCCACGACTATCTGCAGGAGAACGGCTTCAGCGGCGACGGCGAGAACAACCTGGTCGTTTTGGATTATCCGACCTCCACGCCGTTGAGCGCGGAAAACTTCCTGGGGCATTTTTTCTATGGTCTGGGAGCGCGCCACGTCGACAGCGTCATCGCCGGCGGGCGGCTGATCGTGGAGAACCGCCGGGTGCTGACGGTGGACGAGGAAGCGGTGCGCGCCATGGCCCGCGCCGGCGCCGAAAAGCTCTGGCGGCGGATGGCCGAGGCGGATTAATAGCGGAAGCTGGAGCCGCCGATGAACTCGCGCAGGATGGAGGTGGGCGGCACTTCGTCGGCCGCCACCGGCTGAAAGAGCATCAGGAAGTTCAGCAGCCGCCGCGCCTCGGGGTAGTTCTCGTCGTTGGCGGGGATCTTTTCCAGCAGCGGCACGGCCAGGTCCTTCAGCACCGCCAGCTCGTAGGCCAGCGCCGAGTTGAACATCACGTCGGCGTTCTCCTGGAAGGGAAAGGTGTTGCGCCGCTCGCCGCGGATCACCGACGGAAAGCGCTTCAGGGTCTGGGCGGCGTTGTAGTTGCGGTAGCGGCTGTCGCGCACCATGCGCCGCAGCATGCGCGTGTCGGTGGTCGAGATGCGGCTGTGGTCGTTGATGGTCAGCTGGGTCAGGGCCGAGATGTAGATGCGGAACTTGTGGCGCTCGGGTACCAGGGCGCTGATCCTGGGGTTGAGCGCGTGGATGCCCTCGACCAGCAGCAGCTGGTCGTCCTCGAGCCATAGCAGGCGGTGGCCGGCGGCGCGCCGGCCCGTCTCGAAGTCGAACTTGGGCACGGCCACCTCGCGTCCCTCGAGCAGGTCGGACAGGTGGCGGTTGAACAAATCGAGGTCGAGGGCTTCCAGGGCCTCGAAATCGAACTCGCCGTTCTCGTCGCGCGGGCAGGCCTCGCGGGCGACGAAATAGTTGTCCATGGACAGGGCCAGCGGCCGGATGCCGTTGACCTGCAGCTGCGCCGACAGGCGCTTGCAGAAGGTGGTCTTGCCGGCGGCTGAAGGCCCCGTGACCAGCACCAGGCGCAGGTCCTCGCGGCGATCGCTGACGGTATCGGCGATGCGGGCGATCTTTTTTTCGTGCAGGGCCTCCGCCACCTTGATGATCTCGGAGATGCCGGAGCGGGCGATGATCTGGTCCAGGCGGCCGACGTCGCTGACGCCGAGGATCCTGCCCCAGTCCTTGCTCTCCTGGTAGATCTGGAAGAGCTTGCGCGTCTTGCCGATGTGGCTGTTGACCGTGAAGTTCTCCGGCTCGGGGAACAGGATGACGAACCCGGGGCTGTAGGACTTGAGTTCGAAGCGCGAGACCGCCCCGGTGGAAAAGGCCAGCGGGTAGATTTCCAGGTTGGCGAAACCGCCGCATTCGTAGACCGGCACTCTCTCGATGGCGGAATTCTCGACCAGGCGCCGGCTGTCGCTCATGGCGCGCTCGGCGAAAAAACCGATGGCTTCGGCGCGGGGCAGGAGCCGGCGCCGGAACGGCAGGTCGCGGGCGCTGATGTCGCGCATGCGGGCGGTGATCTCGTTGAGCAACTCCTGGGTCACCGGGATGCCGCAGGAGAAGTCGTAGTAGAAACCGTTGGAGATGGAGTGGCCGATGACCAGGCGCGTGTTGTGATAGAGCTCGGTGACCGCCATGTTCAGGACGAAGGAGGCGCTGCGCTGGTAGGCTTCCAGCCCCGCCTTCTCGGCGTAGGTCACCCATTCGAGACGGGCATCCCGTTCCGGCACCGTGTCGAGCGGCACCAGCTCGTTTTCCAGCCGGGCGGCCAGCACCAGGCCCGAGGAGCCGCGCGAGAGCTCGAACAGGTTCTTGCCTTCCGGGGGCCTCGATCGTATTGCCGTCGGGGAGAGTCAGAGTGATTTTACCCATAATTTATTATAGCACATCAAAATAAACAAAAAACTCGGCGTAAGGCGTAGGGCGTGGGGCGTAGGGGAAGAGAAAGAAGAGCTGACTTGGCGTGAGGCGCAGGGGAAGAATAAAACAGATCGTTTCTTCTCTTTCCTTACACCTTACGCCTTACACCTTACACCGAGTTCCTCTCTCCCTGACTCTTGACACCCCGGCCCTGAAAGAGGAAAATATCAAGACATTAACAGGAGCCCTCATGATCCCCATCACCGACCACGTCGTTGACCAGGCCGTTCTGGAAAAAGCCATCGCCCACTGCCGCGGCCGCAACATCATCCTGCCGACCTTCGCCGAGCAGCGCGATCCCGAATCGATCCCCGGCAAGATCAAGGACAAGCTGAAGAAGATCGGGCTCTGGGACCTGCACCCGCTCAACCTGTTTCGCATCACCTGGAAAAACGAGCCGCAGGAGAAAGGCGGCCTGTTCGGCGGGGTCAATTTTCTGGAACTGCCCCCGGCGCTGACCGGGGTCAAGGCGCGCATCGTGCTGCTGGTCGGCAAGTGGTTCCCCACCGGCGCCCACAAGGTCGGCGCCGCCTACGGCTGCCTGGCGCCGCGGCTGATCAGCGGCCAGTTCGATCCCGCTTATCACAAGGCGGTCTGGCCCTCGACCGGCAACTACTGCCGCGGCGGCGCCTTCGATTCCTATCTCATGGGCTGCACCGCCGTGGCCATCCTGCCCGAGGAAATGAGCCGCGAGCGCTTTGAATGGCTGAAGGAGATCGGGGCCGAGGTCATTGCCACCCCGGGCTGCGAATCCAACGTCAAGGAGATCTACGACAAGTGCTGGGAGATCCGTGAAACGCGCCCCGACTGCGTCATCTTCAACCAGTTCGACGAGTTCGGCAACCCCTGTTGGCACTATTTCAACACCGGCGCCGCCATCGAGGAAGTCTTCGACCGCATCGCCGGCCCCGACTCGGCGCTGGCCGCCTATGTTTCCTCGACCGGCTCGGCCGGCACCATCGCCGCCGGCGACCGCCTGCGTGCCCGCTTTCCACTGCTGAAAGTGGTGGCGGCCGAGGCGCGCCAGTGCCCGACCCTGCTGCAGAACGGCTTTGGCGGCCACCGCATCGAGGGCATCGGCGACAAGCACGTTCCCTGGGTGCACAACGTGCGCAACACCGACGCCGTGGCGGCCATCGATGACGAGGACTGCATGCGCCTCTTCCGTTTGTTCAACGAGCCGGCCGCCCGCGAGCGCCTGGCGGCGCTGGGCATGGAACCGGGGCAGATCGAACAGCTCGGGTTGCTGGGCATTTCCGGCATCGCCAATGTCCTGGCCGCGATCAAGACGGCCAGGCATTTCGACCTGGGCGGCGACGACGTCATCTTCACCCTGGCCACCGACTCCTCGGCGCTCTACGGCTCGCGCCTGAAAGAGCTCACGGCGGAACGCGGAGCTTACACGCCCCTGCAGGCAGCCTGCGACCTCGAACGTTGTCTCTGGGGGCAGGAAGACGACCATTTCCAGGAGCTTACCTACCGCGACCGCAAGGCCATCCACAACCTCAAGTACTTCACCTGGGTCGAGCAGCAGGGCAAGGAGGTCGCTGACTTGAACCAGCTTTGGAACGACCGCCGGCTGTGGCCGACGATCTTCAACCAGGTCGAGCGCTGGGACGAGATGATCCGCGATTTCAACGAGCGCTGCGGACTGCTGAAAGCTCTCTCCTGACATGGCCGCATTGCTGGTCCGCGACGGTCAGATCGTCTCCGACGGCCGCTGCTTCCGCGGCGATATCCTGACGGCCGGCGAAAAGATCGTCGCCGTCGGCACGGGCCTGGTGTTGCCCCCGGGAACCGGCCGTGTCATCGACGCTGCGGGCTGCCTGGTATTTCCCGGCGGCATTGACCCCCATGTCCACTTCGAGCTGGAAACCCCCGGCGGCATTTCCAGCGATGATTTTTCCTCGGGGAGCCGCGCCGCCCTGGCCGGCGGCACGACCACGGTCATCGACTTTGTCACCCCCGGCCGCGGCGAATCCCTGCCCGTTGCCCTGGCCGCCAGGAAGGCGGCGGCGCGCAAGTCGCGTTGCGACTACGGCCTGCACCTGAGCGTGACCGCCTGGACCGCCCGCACTCTGCTGGAGCTGGAAGAATGCTGCCGCGGCGGCGGCATCGGCTCGGTCAAGGCCTACCTGGCCTACCAGGAGACCATCGGCCTCGGTGACAGCGAATTCCTTGCCCTGCTCGACGCGGCTCGCCAGCTGAACTTCCTCACCCTGGTCCACGCCGAGTCGGGGGCCATGGTCTCGTACCTGCAGAAGCGGCTCATGGCCGCGGGGAAAACCGCGGCAAGCAGCCACCCGCTCTCGCGTCCTCCCGAGGTGGAGGGCGACGCAGTCGAGCGCGCCCTGCTCATGGCGCGCCTGGCCGGCGTGCCCCTCTACATCGTTCACGTGTCGACGCGCCAGGGGATCGCCGCCGTCGCCGCAGCCCGGGGCCGGGGGCAGGCCGCGATCGCCGAGACGTGCATGCAGTACCTGCTGCTGGACGAGGAATGCTACCAGGGAGAAGCCCACGCGGCGGCGCGCCATGTCCTGAGTCCGCCGCTGCGCCAGCGCGAGCACCAGGCCGCCCTCTGGGAGGCGCTGGCCTCGGGGCTGGCGCAGACGATCGGTTCCGACCACTGCCCGTTCAACGCCGCGGACAAGGAGCGGTTTGCCGGGGAGGATTTCACCCGCATTCCCAACGGCGTGGGCGGCGTGGAGTATCGCCTGCCCCTGCTCTACACCTTCGGGGTGCGGACGGGAAAGATTCCGCTGCCCCGTTTCGTCGACCTGGTCGCGACGCGGCCGGCGAAGATTTTCGGACTCTACCCGCGCAAGGGCACCATCCGCGCCGGCAGTGACGCCGACCTCGTGGTCTGGGATCCCGAAAAAAAATGGTCCATCAGTGCCGCGGGCCAGGCGCAGCGCTGCGACCATACGGTCTATGAGGGGCTCGAGCTCCGCGGTGCGCCGCGCCTGGTCTTCAGCCGTGGCGAGACGGTGTTCGTTGACGGCCGGGTCACGGCCGGGGAGAACCGCGGCATCTGTCTTGGCCGCGGCCCGTTGCGGGGAAGCGATGGCCGCGACGGTTGACGGCATCCTGCTGGCCGGCGGCTGCTCCTGCCGGGCCGGGGTTTTCAAAATGGAAGCCATCGTCGGCGGCAAGCCCCTGCTGCTCTGGGGACTGGAAGCCATGGCCGCTGCCTGCGACCGCGTGATCGTCGTGGCCGGCTGCGACGCGGATAAGATCGCCGGCCTGGTCGCCGGCCTGGCCAGGGTCGAAGTGGCGGTCAACGAACGCTATGCCCAGGGCATGCTCTCCTCGGTGCAGGTGGGTGCCGCGCACGTGCGTGCCCGCCGCTTTTTCCTGCTGCCGGGCGACATGCCGCTGGTCCGGGCCGCGGTCTTTTGCGAGCTGCTGCGCCACGAGGCTGAAATCGTCATTCCGACCTGCAGCGGTCGCCGCGGCCATCCGGTGCTGTTGGCGGCTTCTCTGCTCGCCGCCATCCGCGATGAGCCGCCCGATTCCAACCTGGGCGCGCTCATCCGCCGCCGCGGCTCCATGACCGTCGAGGTCGGCGACCCGGGCATCCTGGCCGACCTGGACCTGCCGGGCGACATCGCGGCGTTGGACGCCTTGCTGCGCCTGAAGGAGCAATCATGACGAACATCGGTTTTTGGGAATTCGTGCGCGGGACGCTTGGGGCCGATGAGCCATTGCTGCTGCTGCTGGTGGTCGAGAGCCAGGGATCGTCGCCGGGCAAGCCGGGTTTCAAGATGGCGGTGACCGCCGGCGGCCGCGTCCAGGGCACCATCGGCGGCGGCGCGACCGAGAAGGGGCTTGTCGAGCAGGCCGTTGGGCTGCTGGCACGGGGAACGGGACGGCCGCGGCTGGTGAAGCTGCTGCATCACGAGGGCGCGACCGGCGCGGGCAAGCGCTCAGGCGCGATCTGCTCGGGATGGCAGCGCGTGGCTCTGCTGCCGCTTGCCGGCGGGGACAGCGACGCCGTCGACTCGCTGCTTTTCGCCCTGAAGCGCAACCGCCCCGGGCGGCTGCTTTTTTCGCAGGACGGCATGGAATTCCAGCCGCGCCAGGTGTCGCAGGGGGCGGCCGTCTTCACGCGGCGCGCGGCGGGAGACTGGAACTTTCGCGAGGAAGCCGGGCAGCGCCCCGTGTTGACCATCGTCGGCGGCGGCCACGTGGGCCTGGCCTTGTCGCGGGTCATGGCCGGGCTCGACTTTCACGTCCGCGTCCTCGACGACCGCGAGGAACTGGCCACCATGGAGGCCAACGTCTTTGCCCAGGAGAAGCACGTGGTCAGCTACCGCGGCCTTGGCCGCCACGTCGAGGAGGGAAAACGGAGTTACGTGGTGATCATGACCTACGGGCACCTGGCCGACGAGAAGGTCCTCGCCCAGCTGGCCGGGAAGAATCTGCGCTACATCGGCTTGCTGGGCAGCCCGGCAAAGAACGCCCATATCTTTGCCAGCCTGAAGCGGAAAGGCATCACCGCCGCCATGCTGAAGAAGGTCCACGCCCCGGTGGGTCTGCCGATCCACAGCCATACGCCTGAGGAGATTGCTATCAGCATTGCCGCCCAGATCATTCAAGTGAAGAACGAAACGAAATAAGCGTAAAACTCACCCCCTGCCCCCTCTCTTGTGAAGAGAGGGGGTGAATTTTGACTCCCCTTCTCTTTGGGAAGAGAAGGGGTGGGGGATGAGTTGATTATTCATGATATTTCTTCATTTTTTTGACAATCCATCCCCCCTGTGTTACTTATTTGAACCTATGGCCAAGATGAAAATTGATCGCGTGTTTCTCATCATCCTGGACTCCGTCGGCATCGGCGCGCTTCCTGACGCAGCCGCCTATGGTGATCGAGGAGCCAACACGCTGCTCCATGTTGCCGAGCAATGCTCGGGGCTGAAGCTGCCGAACCTGCAGGCCCTCGGGCTGGGAAACATTCTCCCCGTCCCGGGCGTCGCCGCCGTGCCGGCGCCGCGCGCTTCCTGGGGACGCATGGCCGAGCGCTCCCGGGGCAAGGATACCATCGCCGGCCACTGGGAGATGATGGGCATCGTCCTGGAGCAGGCCTTCGCCCTGTATCCCGATGGTTTTCCCGGCGACATCATCGCCGAGTTCCGCGAGCGGACCGGGGCCGCCGGCATTCTGGGCAATGTCGCCGCCTCGGGCACCGAGATCATCGCCAGGCTCGGCGCGGAGCACGTGCGCACGGGCTGGCCCATCGTCTACACGTCGGCGGACAGCGTGCTGCAGATCGCGGCCCACGAGCAGGTCATCCCCCTGGAGGAGCTGTACGCCATGTGCCGCGCCGCCCGCGTCCTCTGCGATGGACGGCGCATCGGCCGCGTGATCGCCCGGCCCTTCATCGGCGCGGCGGGAGATTTCCGCCGCACAGGCAATCGCCGCGATTTTCCCATGCTGCCGCCGCGAAAAACCGTCCTGGACCTGCTGCTGGCGAAAGGCCTGGAAACGGCGGCCATCGGCAAGATCGAGAACATCTTCGCCGGCCGCGGCATCGGCCGCTCGCAACCCAGCCACTCCAATGCCGAGGGCATGCTTTTCATCGGGGAGGAAACGGCGCGACTGCGCCGCGGGCTGGCCTTCGCCAACCTGGTGGACTTCGACATGCTCTACGGCCATCGCAACGACGCTCCCGGCTATGGGGCCGCCCTGGAGGCGTTCGACAACGACCTGGGCCCGCTGCTGGCGAAGCTGGCTCCCGGGGACCTGCTGGTCATCAGCGCCGACCACGGCTGCGACCCCGTCTTTCCCGGCAGCGACCACACGCGGGAATACGTGCCGCTGCTGGCCTGGGGCCCGGGACTGGCGGCCGTTTCCCTGGGCACGCGCGCCGCGTTCTCCGACGTGGGCGCCACGATATTGGACATCTTCGGCGTTGCGCACGATCTTCCCGGCACGAGCTTTCTGGGCGATCTCGCCGGCGCCCGCACCTGAGGAGGAATCATGGAACAATTCGCGCGCGTCATGGAGGCCGTCGCGGCCATCCGCAAGGCTTCGCCCCTGGTCCCCAGGGTCGGCGTGGTGCTGGGTTCGGGCCTCGGCGAGTTCGCCGCCCGCGTCGAGGAGCAGACGGTCATCCCCTTTGCCGGCATTCCCCATTTCAAGAAAGTGAGCGTTGCCGGCCATGCCGGGCGCCTGGTGCTGGGCAGGGTCGGCGGCGTGCCCGTCGCCGTCCTGCAGGGGCGCTACCACTATTATGAGGGGCACGACATCAGCGACGTGGTTTTCCCGGTGCGCGTCCTGGCCAAGATGGGCATCTCCGGCCTGCTGCTGACCAACGCCGCCGGCGGCATCGGCCGCGACCTGCGGCCCGGCGACCTGATGATCATCCGCGACCATATCAACCTCATGGGGCTCAATCCGCTGCGCGGGGCGAACGACGAGCGCCTGGGGCCGCGCTTTCCCGACATGAGCGCCGTCTATGACCCGGATTTTCAGGACGTGATCGTTGCGGCGCAGAAAGAGATCGGGCGCATGGCGCAGCGCGGGGTCTACCTGGCCCTGAGCGGCCCTTCCTACGAGACGCCGGCCGAGATCCGCATGCTGGCCACGCTGGGCGCCGACGCCGTGGGCATGTCCACCGTGCCCGAGGCCATCTGCGCCCGCCACCTGGGGGTGCGCGTGGCCGGCATTTCCTGCGTCACCAACCTGGCCGCCGGCATTTCCAAGCAGCCCTTGAGCCACGCGGAAGTAACGGAAACGGCCGACAGGGTAAAGAACGATTTCATCAGACTTTTGGAGATTGTGATTCCCAAACTCGGAAAGTAAAGTCTAAGGGAAGAGAGAGGGAAGTCAAAGGGAAAGGCAGAGGGAAGACAAAGTGGGAAAGAGTTCCTGAAAGGGTTCTCCCACTCTCTCTTCCCTCTCTCTTCCCTCCCTCTCTCTTCCCTCTCTCTTCCCTAAGTTCAAGCAAAAAAAAACCCCGGCCGCGGGGCCGGGGTTTTTTTGTTACTTACTAAATGCTGCTCGTCCTCAGTTGAACGAATAGCGCAGGCCGAGCTGCATCTGCCAGCGGGAAGCCAGGTTGCTGATGGAGGTGTGGTAGCGGGGAGTGAAGTTGACTTTCTGCTTGCCGGTGGCGGCGTCGATGCCGTACAGGGTCCAGGGGGTGTCGTTCTGGTTGCTGACGTAATACAGCTTGCCCCAATCCTTGTTCAGGAGGTTGAGGAAGTTGACGACGTCCAGGGTGACCTGCAGGCGGTGGTCCTTCAGGCCGGGAATGGGGATGTCCTGGGCCAGGCGGGCGTCGAGAGAATGGTTCCAGGGCTCGCGGCTGGAGTTGCGGGGAACGATCTGGCCGCGGTACTTGCTCAGGCCCGGGTCCTCGTCGATATAGGTGTTCAAATCGTTCCAGGCCTTGGCCTGGTCGCCGAGCGTGCCGCCCTTGGAGTCGACCATGATGACCTCGTCGATCGAACCGGGGATGTAAACCAGGTCGTTGCCGGAGGCCGCGTCGCCGTTGGCGTCGTAGTAGTTGTAGGTGGTGGAGTAGGGACGGCCCGAGCGTCCGCCGTAGAAGAGGCCGATGCTGGTGGGGGCGTCCTTGATGAAGTTGAAGGTGTAGGAGACGGCGGCGCCGATGCGGTGGCGCACGTCATAGTTGGACCAGGTGAGCTCGGGGTCGTTGGCGTTGAAGCGGATGGGGTTGTAGGCGAAGTTGGAGGAAGCCTGCGAAGAGGTGCCGGAGTTGATGTCCTTGGCCTCGCCGTAGGTGTAGGTCAGGTTGGCCCACGAGTTCTTGTTGAAGCTCTTCTGGAACTGGGCGGAGACGCTGTACTGGTAGCCCTTGCTGGTGTTGGTCAGGTAGATGACATCGGTGTAGGACTTGGAGATGTCGCGGGCGTACATGATGCGGCCGCCGAGCGCCGTGGCGCCGGTGGGGCGCAGGTTCAGGTTCTGGTAGTTGATTTCGTTGATGTTCTTGGAATAGATGAACTCCAGGGTGCCGATGACGCCCCAGGGCAGTTCCTGGTCAACGGCAAGGTTGGTGCGCAGCACCTGCGGGTAGGTGAAGTTCTCGTCGATGATGTCGACCTCGGAGGTGCCGCCGACGCCGGCTTCAGGCTGGTTGTTGGGATCGGCCACAAAACCGAACGACGGGTTCCGGATGTCGAGGCGGGTGAATTCCATGCCGGTATTGGAGTACTGGTTGGAGATCCACACGTAGGGGGTGCGGCCGGAAAAGATGCCGATGCCGCCGCGAACCTGGGTCTTCTTGTCCTTGTTGACGTCCCAGTTGAAGCCGACGCGGGGCGATACCAGCAGGTTGCCGGAGGCCACCTGGTTGGTTTTGACGCCGTAAAGCTGTTCCACTTTGGGGTTGGCGGCGGGGATGTCGTTGATGATCGGCACGTCGAGGCGCACGCCGAGGGTCAGGGAGAGGTTGGGGAGCACGGCCCAGTTGTCGCCGGCATAGGCGCCCAACTGCATGACGCCGAACTCTGCCCACCACTTTTCCTTGGGATTGGCGGTGATGAAGTCGTGGTAGTAGCGCGAAGAGATGCCCTTCTCGAAGTTGTCGAGGCTGGCGAATTCCCAATAGCCGTAGTAGTTGCGGATGTAGAGGTTGGCGAAGTTGAAGAACTCGTTGTGGGTGCCGATGGTGAAGGTGTGCTTGCCCTTGTACCAGGTCAGGTTGTCGGTGAGCTCGATGATGTCCTGGTCCAGGCCGTTGGCGCCCGAGTACTGCTCGGTGCCGGCGGTGAACTTGTAGCTGCCGCCCACGGTGACGTTGACCTGCGGAAACAGGGTGTCGCCGGTGGCACGGTTGTCGCGGATGGTGGTGTAGTTGATCGTCAGTTCGTTGAACAGGTTGTTGCCCAGGGTGCTGTTGAGCTGGGCGACGGTGGAGTTGGTCTTGTTGTTCAATTCATAATAGACGTCAGCGAAGGGGAAGACGGTGGAGGAGGCCTTGGAGGGGTTGCGGTCCGAGGAGCCGGACACGTAGTTGTGGCGCAGGGTCAGACGGTGCTTGTCGCTGATGTTGTAGTCGAGGCGCAGGAAGAGCTTGGAGTTGTCGGTGATGACTTCCTTGTAGCCGTCGCCGTAGCCGCCGGGATCGTAGCCGTACTTGTTCTTCATGATGCTGATGAAGCGGTCGGCGTCGGCCTTGGTGACGGTGTTGCCGCCGAAGTCGTTGGAGGCGCCGCTGTCGTCGATGACGTAGGTGGTCGGCGTCTTGTTGTCGCCCATTTCGCCGCTCAGGAAGAAGAACAGCTTGTCCTTGATGACGGGGCCGCCGACGCGGAAACCGTACTGTTTTTCGCTGAAGGTGCCGTACGCCTTGTCCTCAAAGCCCTTGCCGACGAAGTCCTGGTTGCGGCCGAAGTAGTAGGCCGAACCGGAGAAGGTGTTGGTGCCGCTGCGGGTGATGGCGTTCAGGCTGGAGCCGGTAAAGCCGCCCTGGCGGACGTCGTAGGGGGCGATGACCAGTTGGAATTCCTGGACGGCGTCCAGGGAGATCGGGGCGGCCAGGCCGGGGGCGCCGCTGGAGCCGAGACCGAACAGGTCGTTGTTCACGGCGCCGTCGATCTTGATGTCGTTGTAGCGGCTGCTCTTGCCGGCGGCCGAGAAGGCGCCGCCGCCGCGGGCGTCAACCTGGGGAGCCAGGCGGGCGAAGTCGTCGAACGAACGGCCGATCGAGGGCATGCTCTCGATGATGGCCGTGCTGACGTTCTGCGAGGCGCCGGTGCGGCCCTCGGAGATGATCGGGTTGGACGCGATGACCGTGATCTGCTCGGCGATGGTTTCCAGCGCCAGCTTGATCTTCAGGTTGCGATCCTCGCCCAGTTTCAGGGTGATGCCCTTCAGTTCCTGGGACTTGAACGGATCCATGCTGAACGTAACCGTGTACGGCCCGCCGACCCTGACGGCCGGGATGTTGAACAGGCCGTCCATGCGGCTGACCGCCGTGTAGACGGTGCCGGTCGGCGTGTGCACGGCGGTGACGGTGGCCCCGACGATGGGGTTGCCGTCAACGTCCGTAACCAGGCCGTTGAACGCCGCGCTCGTCATACCCTGGGCCGTTACCAGCCCGGGGAGAATGAGGCAGCAGAGAACGAGTAGGAACAACGTTCTTTTCATAGATATAGTCCTCCTTTTGATTTGCCGAAATATCATGAAGCATATCTTAATCCAAATAAATGAAAAATCAATACCCCCGTTCAATTAGAATAAAAAAAAATAATATTTCCCCCTTTTCCGGCGGCCGGCGTCCGCCGCCGTGCTTTTGACTCGTCCCTGCGCCTATGCTACCATGGCCCAATGAAGAGGAAACCCCTGATCATCGGCGTGGCGGGCGGCACCGCCTCGGGCAAGACCACCATTGCCAACGCCATCATGGAGAGCATCAACCACCCGCAGATGGTGATGATCCAGCACGACGCCTATTACAAGAACGCCAGCCACCTGCCCCTGGCCGAGCGCGCCAGGATCAATTTCGACCACCCTGACGCCCTGGAGACCGACCTGATGGTGCACCACCTGCAGGAGCTGGTCGCCGGCCGCCCCATCGAAATGCCGGTCTATGATTTTTCCACCCATGCCCGGCTGGAGCGGGGCATTGTCAAAAAACCGGCCAAAGTGATCATTATCGAGGGCATCCTCATCTTCTGCGAGCCGGCGCTGCGCGCGCTGATGGACGTCAAGATCTTCGTCGACACCGCCAACGACCTGCGCTTCATCCGCCGGCTGAAGCGCGACATCCAGGAGCGCCAGCGCAGCATGGAGTCGGTGATCGGCCAGTACCTGGGGACGGTGCGGCCCATGCACGAGGCCTTCGTCGAGCCCAGCCGCAAGTACGCCGACATCATCATCCCCGAGGGGCACAATCCGGTTTCGACCGCCATGGTGGTGACCATGATCCGCCAGCGCCTGCGCGGCGGCGGGGACGGCGAGCGCTAGGACAAGGGAGAGAACAAGCTATGGCTGAAAAAAGATTCATCACCGCCCAGGAGCTCCTGGAGGACTCGTTCCACCTGGGCCGCCTGGTGCTGGAAAGCGGTTTCCGGCCCGACTTCATCGTCGGCGTCTGGCGCGGCGGCACGCCGGTGGGCATCGCCGTGCAGGAGCTCTTGGAGTATAGCGGCGTCAGCAGCGACCACATCGCCATCCGCACCTCGTCCTACGAGGGCATCGAGCAGCGCGGCAAGCGCATCCGCATCCACGGCCTGGGCTACATCGTGCAGAACGCCAATGCCGATCACTGCCTGCTGATCGTCGACGACGTCTATGACACCGGCCTGAGCATCCAGGCCATCGTCGACTCGCTGGGGGCGCGGTCGCGGCGCAACACGCCCCACGATATCCGCGTGGCCACCGTCTTTTTCAAGCCCGGCAACAACCGCACCAAGCGCCGTCCCGATTATTTTGTGCACGAGACCGACAAGTGGCTGGTGTTTCCCCACGAGCTGAACGGCCTCGAGCCCGACGAGATCGCCCGCCACAAGCCCGAGGTGGCCCGGCTGGTGAAGGGAGGCGACAAATGAAGATCACCCGCGAATTCATCGAAAAGATTCCCAAGACCGACCTGCATCTGCACCTGGACGGTTCGCTGCGCATCTCGACCCTGATCGATCTGGCCCGCGAGCATGGGGTGGAGCTGCCGGCCTGGGACGAGGCGGGCCTCATGCGCCTCGTGTTCAAAAACGCCTACGCCGACCTGCCCGAGTACCTGCAGGGCTTCGCCTACACCACGGCGGTTTTGCAGACTCCCGGGGCGCTGGAGCGCGTGGGCTACGAACTGGCCCAGGACAACCAGGCCGAAGGAGTACGCTACATCGAAGTGCGCTTCGCGCCGCAGCTGCATCAGAACGCGCAAATGAACAGCATCGAGGTCATGGCGGCGCTCGATCGCGGCCTGGCCCGGGCCAAGAACGAGTTCAACGCCCGGCCGCAGGTGCAGGGGGGGGGGGAACCGCCCTTCGAGTACGGCATCATTGCCTGCGCCATGCGCATGTTCGGCAAGGGGTCGTCGGCCTACTTTGACAGCCTGCTCGACGTCCATGCCCACTCCGAGCGCAAGTGGGTGTTTTCGCTCGCTTCCCAGGAGCTGGTGCGCGCGGCCGTGATGGCGCGCGACAAGTTCGGGCTGCCCATCGTCGGCTTCGACCTGGCCGGCGCCGAGGCCGGCTATCCCGCCAGCGACCACGCCCAGGCCTACGCCCTGGCCCACAAGCACTTCCTCAAAAAGACCGTGCACGCCGGCGAGGCGTACGGCCCGGAAAGCATCTTCCAGGCCATCACCGACCTGCACGCCGACCGCCTGGGCCATGCCGTCTACCTCTTCGACGCCAACATGATCAAGAGCCCGGAAATCAAGGACAAGAAAGCCTACGTGGCCAACCTGGTGCAGTTCATCGCCGACCGGCGCATCACCATCGAGGTCTGCCTGACGTCGAACCTGCAGACCATCCCCGCCATCCGCAACCTCTCGCAGCATTCGTTCCGCCACATGCGCAAGGCCAAGCTGTCGGCCACCTTCTGCACCGACAACCGCACCGTCTCCCAGACCACGGTGAGCGACGAGATCCTCAAGGCCGTGCAGGCCTTCCACATCACGGCCAAGGAACTGAAGAACTTCGTCATCTACGGCTTCAAGCGCAGCTTCTTCCACGGCACATACGACAAGAAGCGCGAGTACGTGCACCAGATCATCGAGTATTACGAGAAGATCGAAAAGCAATTCGCAGTGAGTTCAGTGACAAGTCACGAGTGTACAATGTGACAAGACAAGAAATAGAGCAGCAGGCAATAATTCGAAATAGTGCAGCTTCTGCGTCACTCGCTTACTTGTCACTCGTCACCTAGAACTCGCACATCGAATACTTTCTTGACATTTCCCCTGCGGCTGGCTACTATAATTTTTTAAATCTGTACCGAGCCATAGGTGCATCATGAACCTGATCTCACTGCTGCGCGGCGTGCTGGGCATTTTCCTGATCCTGGGCATCGCCATCCTGTTTTCCAACAACCGCCGGCGCATCAGCTGGCGCCTGGTGGGCATGGGCATCCTCATCCAGGTGGTCTTCGCCGTGTTCATCCTCTACGCCGACACCCTGCGTTCCTGGTTCGCGCCGCTGGGCTGGCCCAAGCTGCTCATCTCCTGGCTGGGCGGCGCCATCGTCAGCCTGCTCGGCTTCACCACCGAGGGCTCCAAGTTCGTTTTCGGCCGCCTGGCGACCAACTCGGGGCCCGACAGCCTGGGCGTCTACTTCGCCTTCCAGGTATTGCCGACGATCATCTTCGTGGCCACGCTGACCTCGGTCCTTTATTATCTCGGCATCCTGCAGGCGGTGGTCAAGGGCATGGCCTGGCTCATGGCCAAGCTCATGGGCACCTCGGGCGCCGAGTCGCTCTCCAACACGGCCAACATTTTCGTGGGCCAGACCGAGGCGCCGCTGCTGATCAAGCCCTACATCGGCACCATGACCAATTCCGAGATCCTGACCATCATGGTGGGCGGCATGGCCACCATCGCCGGCGGCGTCATGGCCGCCTATATCCAGATGCTCGGCCAGGCCATGTCCGAGATCTACAAGATCCCCCTGGCCGAGGCCCAGCTGCGCTTCGCCGTGCAGCTGCTGGCGGCCAGCGTCATGGCCGCTCCTGCCGGCCTGCTCATCTCCAAGATCCTCTTCCCCGAGACCGGCACGCCGGCGACCAAAGGCACGGTCAACCTGAAGGTGGAGAAGAACGCCGACAACGTCATCGAGGCGGCGGCCACCGGCGCCGGCGACGGCATGCAGCTGGCGCTGAACGTCGGCGCCATGCTCATCGCCTTCATCGCCGGCATCGCCCTGATCAACTACCTGTTCACCGGCCTGGGCGACCTGCTGGGAGTCAACGCCTATCTCATCGCCCACTACGGCATGCCGCTCTCCCTGCAGCTCGTGTTCGGCGTGGTGCTGCGCTACGTGGCCATCGGCATCGGCGTGCCGATTGCCGACGCCTTCCACTTCGGCAGCCTGCTGGGCACCAAGGTGGTGCTGAACGAGTTCGTCGGCTACATCGACCTGGTCGGCCTGATCAAGCAGGGGGCCTTGAGCCCCAAGGCGATCACCATGGCCACCTACGCCATGTGCGGGTTTCGCCAACTTCTCCTCGATCGCCATCCAGATCGGCGGCATCGCGCCCCTGGCGCCGCACCGCAAGAAGGACATCGCCGCGCTGGGCTTCAAGGCCGTCCTGGGCGGCTCGCTGGCCACCCTGATGACCGCCACCCTGGCCGGCATATTGCTGGGCTGAGCGCCGACTCCGTGAAAAGTGATCAGTGATTCGTAATTCGTGAGCCGTGAAGAGAGGAATAGGGTGAATGGCAAGGCCGCAACGAACATTGTTTTGGGTTTGTCCGAGCCGGGCAGTCGGGACAAGCAATGTCGCAGCAGCCACGATTTTGTCTTTTTTTATCAAACGAATCACTGAATCACGAATCACGAATCACTAGACGAGGAGGTACTCGCCCATGAAACGATTGCTTTTGCTCATCCTGCTGGCCGTCGCCAGCCTGGCGCCGTTGGCAGCCGCCAAGAAACCGTTCACCATCGATGACCTTTATAGGTTGAAGGGAGTATCGGGGCTGGCCTTGTCGCCCGCCGGCGACCGATTGGCGTTCGAGGTCTCCTCGACCGATCTCAGGAAAGCCGAGCGCAACACCGACCTGTACGAGATTCACCTGCCTTCGGGGACCGTGCGCCAGTTGACCACCGATCCGGGAGCGGAAAACTCGGCCTTCTGGTCGGCCGACGGCCGGACACTCTACTTCGTGTCGAGCCGGAGCGGCTCGCCCCAGCTCTACGCGCTGCCCATGGCCGGAGGCGAGGCCAGGAAAATCACCGACTTCGCCGCGGGCATTTCCGCGCCGCTGCCGCTTCCCGGGGGCAAGGCCGTCATCTTTGCCGCCTCGGTCTACCCCGAATGCGGCGCTGACGCCGCCTGCCACAAAAAGCAGGCCGACAAGCTGGCCTCGGGTCCGGTCCAGGCGCACCTGGCCGATTCCCTGCTCTACCGCCATTGGACCTCGTACCGGGAGTTCCAGTACAGCCACCTCTTCCGCTGCGACCTGGAATCGGGCCAGGTGACCATGCTGACCAACGGCAAGGCCGACTTCCCGACCTTCAACCACGGCAACGGTTCAGGCTTCGACGTTTCGCCTGACGGCCGGGAGATCTGCGCGGTCGTCAACCCCGACCCGCGCCCCGAGACCTCCACCAACAGCGACCTGGTCATCCTCTCCGCCGACAACAAGGGTGAGCCCGTCGCCATCACCGCTGACAACCGCGCCTTCGACGGCGACCCGCTCTATTCTCCCGACGGCCGCTGGATCGCCTACCGCACCCAGGCGACTCCCGGCTATGAAGCCGACTGCTTCCGCCTGGCCCTCTACGACCGGGCGCAGAAAACGTCGCGCATCCTGAGCGGCGCCGTCGACAACTGGGTGGAGGGCCTGCGCTGGTCCCCCGACTCGAAGTCGATCTTTTTCCTGGTTCCCGAGCGCGGGGCCTACCCGCTCTACCGGGCCGATATCGCCTCGGGCCGGATCTCCAAGGTGCTGACGAGCAAGACCATCCGCGAATTTGCCCTGCTACCCCGCGCGGCCGGAGTGGTTTTCACCCGCTCGGCGGTCGGCGAGCCGGTCGAGCTGTGGACGGCCCGTTTCGACGGCAAATCCCCCCGCCGCCTGACGACGTTCAATCAGCGCTGTGGAGAACGAGGTCGATATCCGCCCCGCCGAGGAGATCTGGGTCAAGGGGGCGAATGGCCGCGATATCCAGGTGTTTGTCGTCAAGCCCCACGGTTTCGTCGCGGGCAAAAAGTACCCGCTGATCCTCAATGTCCACGGCGGCCCGCAGATGATGTGGTCCGACGGCTTCCGCGGCGACTGGCAGGTCTACCCGGGCGCCGGCTACGTGGTGGCTTTCCCCAACCCCCACGGCTCGACCGGCTACGGCCAGGAATTTACCGCCGCCATCTCCCGGGACTGGAACGGCAAGGTGATGGCAGACATCGAAAAGGTCGCCGACCACCTCGCCGGCCTGCCCTACGTTGACGCCGAACGCATGGGAGCCATGGGCTGGTCCTGGGGGGGCTACGCCATGATGTGGCTCGAGGGGGCCGGCACGCGCTTCAAGGCGCTGGCGGCGATGATGGGAGTCTACGATCTGCGCTCGATGCACGGCGCCACCGAGGAACTCTGGTTCCCGCAGTGGGATTTAGGCGGAACCCCATGGGCCAATGCCGAAGGCTATGAACGGATGAACCCCTCGGCGCGGGCGGCCAACTACAAGACGCCCTGCCTGGTGATCACCGGCGAGCGCGACTACCGCGTCCCCTACACCCAGAGTCTGCACTTCTTCACCGACCTGCAGTCGCAGGGGGTCCCCTCGCGCCTGATCGTCTTCAAGAACGACGGCCACTGGCCCGACAACCTGAAGTCGATGCCGGTCTATTACAATGCCCATCTCGAATGGTTCCACACCTACCTGGGCGGGGAGAAGGCGCCGTACTGCACCGAGAAGATGATCCGCAACACGGCGTTTGACGAGCCGGCGCCCGCCGCGCCCCTATAGAGCCGGAAACTCGCTGATCGCGGGAATGATATAAACCGCTGCCTGGCCTTCGGGCACCGGGGCGCCCTTGGGGTTGACCCAGCAGAAGTCCATGCCGGCGTTGCGCGCCCCGGCCATGTCCGAGGTGACGCTGTCGCCGACGTAGAGCACATCGGCGGCGGCGACGCCGATCTTTTCCAGGGCCGGCGCAAAGATGCGCGGGTCGGGCTTGGCGATGCCCAGCGACTCCGAGATGACGACGCTCTGGAAATAGGGGGTGATGGGCGAAGCGGCGAAGCGCTTGTTCTGCACCGCGGCGATGCCGTTGGTGATCAGCGCCAGCGGGTATTTCGCGGCCAGCACGCGGATGGTCTCCAGCGCGCCGGGAAGCAGCTGCGGCTGGCAGGCCAGTGCCTCCAGGTAGAATGAGCTGACCCGCGCCAACGGCATGCCGTCGATCCCGAGCTCGGCGAACAGGCGGCGGAAGCGCTCGACGCGCAAGCTCGCCTGGTCGGTCTCGCCGCGCTCGAAGGCCTGCCAGACGTCGCGGTTATGGCGGCGATAGGCGGCGCTGAAGGCGGCCGGATCCGCGGGAATCGCGAATTCGTCCAGGCAAGCCAGCAGGGCGGCGCGCTCGGCGTTGCGGGTAGTCGATAGAGGGTGTCGTCGGCGTCGAAAAAAATGGCCTTGTATTTATTCGCCACGGTGCTCAGTATGGCCAGGGGCTGACGCCGTCTTTGTCCACCAGGTGCAGGATCATCCTCGGCCTGGCGACCGGGCGCTGGCCAATGCGGATCGCCGCCAGCAGGCGCTCGCGCACGGCCGGCAGCGTGTCGGGGCGGTCGGAATGGATGGTCAGCAGGGGCTGGCCCTTCTCCACCGCGTCGCCGACGTTGGCGTGGAAGATGAAGCCGGCGCCGTGGGCGACGGCGTCCTCCTTGCGGCGGCGGCCGGCGCCGGTGTCGATGGCGGCCATGCCCACTTCGAAGGAGTCGATGCGCTCCACGTGGCCTGAGGCCGGGGCAACGAAATCCTCGCGGTGCCGGCTGGCGGGCAGCAGCGAATAATCGTCGCAGACGTTCGCGTCGCCGCCCTGGGCGGCGATAAAGCGGCGGAACACGTCCAGGGCCTGCCCCGAGGCGATGGCCTTGCGGAACAGGTCCAGCGCCTGGCCGTACGCCATCTCATTTCCCGCGGCGCGCAGCATGCACCAGCCCAGGGCGTAGGTCACTTCCATGACGTCGGCGGGGCCCCGCCCCTTCAGCGCCTCGAACGACTCGATCATCTCCAGGCTGTTGCCCACGGCGCGGCCCAGCGGCTGGTCCATGCTGGAGATGATGCCCAGCGTGGGGCGGCCGGTCTTTTCGCCAATGCCGACCATGGTGCGGCACAGGCGGATGGAGTCCGGTTCGTCCTTCATGAAGGCGCCGCTGCCGGTCTTGACGTCCAGCACGATGCCGTCGGCGCCCAGGGCCAGTTTCTTGCTCATGATCGAGGAGGCGATCAGCGGGATGCAGCTGACGGTGGCGGTGGCGTCGCGCAGGGCGTAGAGCTTCTTGTCGGCGGGCACGATGTTGTCGGTCTGGCCGCAGATGACCATGCCGGTGGCGGTCAGGACGCTGCGGAAGCGCTCGGCGCTGAGGAAGACGTCCATGCCGGGGATGGCTTCCAGCTTGTCCAGGGTGCCGCCGGTGTGGCCGAGGCCGCGGCCCGAGAGCATGGGCACGCGCACGCCGCAGGCGGCCAGCAGGGGCGCCACGACGAAGCTGATCTTGTCGCCGACGCCGCCGGTGCTGTGCTTGTCGATCTTTTTGCCCGGCACTCCGTCCAGCGCGATGCGGTCGCCGGAAGCGAGCATGATCTCCGTCAGGTCGGCCAGCTCGCGGTCGCTCAGGCCGCGGATGTAGATGGCCATCAGCCAGGCCGCCACCTGGTAGTCGGGAATGACGCCCGTGACGTAGCCGTCGATGACGAAGGCGATCTCGTCGCGGCCCAGTTCCAGCCCGTCCCGTTTCCGGGAGATGATTTCATACATGCCGTTGGCCATGGTACCTCGCTTGTCCTCTATCTTTCGCGTCAGCCGCCGCCGGCGGGGGAGAACAGGTCGACCGTATCGCCGGCGTTCACGATCGTCTCCAGGTGCTGCTTCAGACGGACGTTCTCGCCGTTGACCAGCGCCATGGTCCCGTCCAGCAGGCCGGTTTCAGGATCGAGCAGCTCGTCCAGGAAGCGTTGCCCGACCTGGGCCTCGGCAAGCGCCAGCAGCTCCAGCAGAGACACGCCGTCGGCCTCGATCTCGATGGCCGCGGTCCCCAGCCGCCGCCGCAGCAGCGCGTAGAACTTGACCGTGATCGTTGCCGCCAATTTTAGAGCCCGAGTTCGCCGAGCGTCGCCGCCGTGGGCACGCCCTGGCTGTCCCAGCCGCGCACGGAATAATACGTGTCGAGCATCTCGTCGAGGCGCACCAGGCGGTGGCGCGACGACCCGGTCTGGAATTCCTCCTGGAAGAAGCGCGGCGGCAGGGTGTCGTCGGCGCGCGTGAAGCCGGCGCGATTGTTGAACAGGCGCTCCCGGGTGTAGATGCGCCGCCCAACGGTCATCAGCTCCTCGTCGCTGAAGTCGAGGCCGGTGACGGCGCGCAGCATCTCGCTGAAGGTGGAAATACCCATGGCGAACTGCAGAAAACGGCAGAGGACGCCCGAGTCGACGACGGCGGCGATGTCCTGGAACAGGGCCACGATCTCGGGCTTGCCAGCGGTGGAGAAGCGGTCGAGGAACACCGGCTGGCCGAGGATCTCGGGCATGATCATGTAGGCGCGCATGTGGCAGCCGCCGCGGCTGGAGGTGGCGTAGGAGAGGGCCATGCCCTGGGCGCCGCGCGGGTCGTAGGCCGGGATCTCCATGCCCTTGACCTGCATGGCCAGCTCGGGACGGCCGTACTTGGCGGCCAGGCGCTTGGAACCCAGGGCGAGCTCGGCGCCGAAGCCGCGCCCATAGGCGGTATCCTCCACCCAGCCCGCGAGCCCGGCCGCGTCGCCCCAGAGCATTTTTTCCCCCAGGGCGCCCGCTTCATGCAACTCCATGGCGCAGCCGATGGTGCTGCCCATGGTGATGGTGTCCAGGCCCAGCTCGTTGCAGGCATAGTTGGCCTCGGTGATGGCCGCCAGGTCGCTGATTCCCAGGTGGGCGCCGAAGGCCCAAACCGATTCGTATTCCGGCCCCTCGCCGCTCTTGTTCCTGGTCCTGGTGCTGCGGCCGCAGCCGATGGGGCACTTGTAGCAGGCGCTCTGGTGCTGCAGCAGGCTCTCGGCGATCTTCTCGCCGCTGGTGCCCTCGGCGTCGTTGAACACGCCGCCGCGGAAGTTGCGGGTGGGGAACATGCCGTGGGCGTTGATGATGTTGACCAGCACCGGCGTGCCCAGCACCTGCAGCGACTTGCCGGTGACCGGGTTCTTGTCCACGGCGCGCTCGAGGCGCGCGCTCATGGCCTTGTAGGCCTCCGGGTCGGCGATGGCCACCGCCTGGTTTCCCGAGGCCACGATCGCCTTCAGGTTCTTGCCGCCCATGATGGCGCCCATGCCGCCGCGGCCGGCGGCGCGATCGCGATCGTTCATGATGGCGGCGAACAGCACCCGGTTTTCGCCGGCCGGGCCGATGCAGGCCACGGAGGCTTTGGCCGTGGTTTGCTCCTGCAGCGCCTTCTGGGTCTGCTGCGTGTTCAGCCCCCACAGGGCGGAGGCGTCGCGCACCTCGACGATGCCGTCGTGGACGTACAGGTAGACCGGGTGGCCTGCCTGGCCGGTGATCACCAGGCCGTCCAGCCCGGCGCCCTTGAGCACGGCGCCGAAACTGCCGCCCGAGCTGGAATCGCAGATGGTCCCGGTCAGCGGCGAGCGCGAGATGACCTGGTAGCGCCCCGAGGTCATCACCGTGCCGGTCAGGGGGCCGGTCATGAAAATGAGGGGGTTGGCGGCGCTGAAGGGGTCCAGCGGTTCCGGGCACATGTCGCCGTACAGCTTGACGCCGAGGCCGCGGCCGCCGATCCAGCCGCGCAGCTCCTGCGGGCTGACGGGGACGATTTCCTGCTTGTTGCTGTTCAAATCGATCTTGATGATCTTCCCCATCCAGCCGTTCATCTTGTCCTCGCTATTCGTAAAATTTGTTGAATTTTTCCAGGTGCGGGCAGGCCAGGCACTTCTTCTTGTAGTAGGCGTAGACCGCCTTGGGCTGCTTGTCGATATTGGCGAAGCGCGAAGGGCAGACGTGGCAGGGGATCTCCTCCTCCAGCCAGGCGGCGGGGGCGAACTTGAAAAGGGACAATCCCTCGACGATGCCCACGCTGGCGCTCACGCCCAGGCGCGAGGCGCCGGCCTGGATCAGCCGCCAGGCGTCCTTGAAGTTGCGGATGCCGCCGGAGGCCTTGACGCCGATGCCGGGGCCGACAGTCTTGCGCATCAGGCGCACGTGTTCGGGAAAGGCGCCGAAGGCGCCGAAGCCGGTGGAGGTCTTGACGTATTTCGCCCCGGCCGCGACCGACAGCTCGCAGCCGGCGACGATCTCCTCGTCGGTGAGGAAGCAGGTCTCCAGGATCACCTTGACCAGCGCCGGGCCGCTGGCGTCGACCACGGCGCGGATATCGTCGCGCACGAAATCGAATTTCTTGTCGCGCAGGGCGCCGACGTTGACCACCATGTCGATCTCGGCGGCGCCGTTGGCCACAGCCTCCCTGGCTTCGAATGCCTTGGCCGTGCTGGTGCCGGCCCCGAGCGGGAAGCCGACCACGGTGCAGACCAGGACGCCGCTGCCCAGGAGCTTTTCATGGGCGATAGCCGTGTAGCCGCCGTTGATGCAAACGGTATAGAAGCCGAAGGTGCGCGCCTCGCTGCACAGGTTGGCGATCTTTTTCTCGCCGGAGTGGGCGCTCAGCTCGGTGTGGTCGATCATCTTGACCAGCGTCTCTTTGTCCAGGTCGATCATTTTTTTTCGGTGGCTCCTTTCTGAGTAGGGAACGCAAATTTGCGTTCCCTACGGATGAAAACAGCGAAAGCGTTCTTCATTTTTTCAGGTGGAAGATGAAAGGCACCAGCTCGCCGACGGATGTGCTGAGGCATGCGCCTTTCTTGTTGCACATGTGCACCATGGCCGAGGGCGACGCGAACTCGGCGATCACCTGGCGGCAGGCGCCGCAAGGCGGCAGGAACTCGTCGCTCTCGCCGATGACCAGGACCTCGCGGATGCGCTTTTCCCCGGCGGCGATCATGGCGAAGACGGCGTTGCGCTCGGCGCAGCTGGTCAGGCCGAAGGAGGCGTTTTCCACGTTGCAGCCGCTGTAGATCCTGCCGTTGCCTCCCAGCACGGCCGAGCCCACGTGGAAGTTGGAGTAGGGGGCATAGGCCTTTTTTCGCGCCTTTTTAGCTGCCAGCAGGAGCTTTTTCTTGTTGTCCGCCATGGGCCTCCAGAGATCGGTCAAGTCAGAACCAACACAGATTCTAGATTAGTGCTGGGAATTAATCAATAGATTCTCACATTTATTGGGTGGGAGCTTGGCACACAGCGTACGGCAAACGGCAAAAAAGGCGAAAGGCAGAGGCGAAAGGCAAAAGGTAAGAAAAGAGATATATTTAAAATAAAATATCTAAAAAATGGCTTCATTCTTTACTTTTGCCTTTTTACTTTTGCCTTTTGCCTTGGTTATATTCTTAAACCTCGAACCTCGAACATCGAACTTCGAACCTCTTTATTCGTATAATGTACCTGTGCTTTGTGCTAGAATCATCTCTCCGGATGGTACCATATGAAAAGGTCAATCGTTTCGCTTCTGGCGGTCCTGGTCCTGGGGTTGCCGCTCTGCTCGCAAACCATGGAAGACGTGCTGGCCCTGAACTACCAGGGCCGCGGCGGATTGGAGCGGCTGAAATCCCTGACGGGCTGGCAACTCACGGGCAAGATCGTCGTTCCGGCACAGGAGCTGGACATGCCCGTGACCATCTGGCAGCAGCGTCCCGACCGGATGCGGGTGGAGTCGATTTTCCAGGGCAAGAAGATCATCCAGGCCAGTGACGGCCGCGTCGCCTGGTGGATCATGCCCTTCCTCTCCGTGGCGGCGCAGGAGATGCCGGCGGAGCAGGGCCGGCTCTTTCGCGAGCAGGCCGATTTCGCCAACCCGCTGGTCGTTTACAAGGAGAGAGGCTATGTTTTGGAACTGCTGGGCAAGGAAGACCTGGACGGCAAGCCGGCCTTCAGGCTGAAGCTGACCCGGGACAACGGCAAGGAAATCGTCATCTTCCTGGACGCCGGCAGCGGCGTCGAACTGAAAAGCGCGCAGCGGATCAGGAATGGGGAGAAGGACGCCCTGGTCGAGATCCTCTACAGCGATTACCGGCCGGTCAACGGCTGCCTGATGCCGTTCGCGATCGAAAACAGGCTGGACGGCCAAACACAAATGCGGATGAGCTTCGAAACCATCGAGATCAATCCCGTCCTGGAAGCGGCTTTCTTCACCATGCCGGTGAATAAGGAATCGCTCGCGGTCGGGAAAAAATAAACAAGACAAGGGGTTGCCCATGAAAAAACTACTGTTGCTGATCGTATTGACGCTGCTGGTTTTTGTCCCGGGCCCGGCCCAGGACGACATGCAGAAACAGCTGGCCGCCGCCGGCTCGGCCAAGGAATACCCCGGCGCGCCCTACCTGGTGGTGTTCGAGCGCACGGCGGTTCGCGTGGAGGAGTCGGGTCTCAGCCACGTTGACAAGGAAGTGCTGTATAAAGTGCTGGACAGCGCCGGCGCCAGGACGCTGCAGTCCCTGACCTTCGGCTACGACCCGCTCTCGGCCTGGGTGGAGGTGCGGGAGATGAAGGTCCTGCGCAGCGATGGCCGCGTCGAGACGGTGCCGCTGACCGCGGTGCGCGATTACCCGGCGCCGGCCCGCGCCATCTATTGGGGCGCGCGCGAGATCATCGCGCCGGCGGGCCGCCTGGAGCCCGGCGACGGCATTTTCGTCAAGACCTACCAGAAGGGTTTCACCTATGCCCTGCTCGCTGCGGACGCTCCGGACGGAGCGGCGGCCGATGCCCCGCAGGACGACCGCTACATCCCGCCCATGAAGGGCCATTTTTACGATATCGTTCCGTTCTATTCCACCATCCCCGTCAAGGTCAAGAGTTACCGTCTCACCCTGCCGACCGCGAAAAAGCTGCAGTTCGAGATGTACAATGGCACGGCGCGGCACTACGCCCGCGCCCAGGGCGAGCAAACGGAGTATTTCTGGGAAGTGAAGGACATCGCCCCTTTCCAGAGCGAAGCCGACATGGTCGACCCCTCCGATGTCGCCCCCAAGCTGCTGCTCTCCACCTCCCCCGACTGGCAGGCCAAGTCGCTGTGGTTCTTCAAGGTAAACGAAGACTACGGCTCGTTCGCCTTCGATGACGAGATCAAGGCCAAGACCGAAGAGATCATCCGCGGCGCCGGGGACGACTGGGAGAAGATCTCGCGCCTCACGCATTGGGTGGCCGAGGAGATCCGCTACTCGGGTATCTCCATGGGCCCGGGCGAGGGCTACACCCTGCACCACGGCACGATGACCTTCCGCGACCGCTGCGGCGTGTGCAAGGACAAGGCGGGCATGCTGATCACCATGCTGCGCGCCGCCGGCTTTGAGTCCTACCCGGCCATGACCATGGCCGGCTCGCGCATCGACCGCATCCCGGCAGACCAGTTCAACCACAGCGTCACCCTGGTCAAGGTCAACAACCAATACCACCTGCTCGACCCCACCTGGGTGCCGGGCGTGCGCGAGCTCTGGTCGTCGGCCGAGCAGCAGCAGGAGTACCTGATGGGCGTTCCCGAGGGGGCCGACCTGGCTTCCACGCCGGTCTCGCCGGCGGCGAACCACTACGTCCGCTACCGCCTCGACTCGGTTGTCGGCGATGACGGCACCCTCAGGGGGCGCGTGCGCATCGAGGCCGAGGGGCAGTCCGATTCCAACCTGCGCCGCATCTTCACCCGCTACCCGCTGCACCGCTGGGGCGAGGCGCTGCAGCAGGAGTTTTTCCAGCTGCATCCCGCGGCGCGGGTCAGCAATGTCGTCTTTCCCGACCCCTTTGACATCGCCAAGCCCATGCTCGTCGAGTTCAACGTCGAGATTCCCGGCTACCTGAAGCAGGGAGAGCGGACCGCCTGGCTCCGCCCCCTCTCGGCCACCCTGCCCTTCCAGGGGGTCCTGGGTTTCCTCAGGATGAACACCGCCCTGGAGCAAAGGAAATATCCGTTCCGTTTGCGCAGCTCGCAACTGGTGGAGGTGCGTGAAACGATGACCTTCCCCGGCAAATGGCGGGCCCTGCCGCCACCGGCCCTGAAAAAGATCAGCGGCAGCGGCGCCGATTTCAGCGGCGTTCTCAAGGCCGGCAGCGGCAGCCTCGTGGCCAACGCCAGGCTGGAGCTCAAGAAGCGCATCAACCAGCCCGAGGACTGGGAGAGCGTGCGCAACGGCGTACTGGAGTTCAAGAAGATAATGGCGACGACCCTGCTGCTCAATCGCGGAGGTGAAAAATGAAGCGGCTGACCTTACTCTGCCTGGCCCTGCTGGCCGTATGGGCTTTATTCGCCCTGCCGACGCACGACGCGCGCTTCCTCAACGTGGCCGTCAGCTATGAATTGCACGAGGACGGCTCCTGGGAAATGACCTACAGCCACCAGGTCCGCCTCGACACCTATTACGCCTTCAACCGCGCCCTGGGCGAAACATTCATCGTCTACAACCCCGAGTTTCAGAATCTGGAGGTGCTGCAGTCCGAAACCACCATGGCCGACGGCCGCAAGGTCAGCTCGCCGGCCAACGCCTTCAACGAGGTGCTGCCCTTCGCCGCCCACGGTTTCGCTGACTTCGCGGGCTTGCGCGAGATGGTGGTCACCCATGTCGGGTTGGAGCGGGGAGCGCTGGTGGACCTGAAGTACCGCATTCATACCAAGGCCGGCTTCCTGCCCGTTTTTTCGGGACGCGAGATGCTGAACCGGGATTTCCCGGTCGACGCCTTCAGCCTGCAGATCAAGGTCCCGCCCGGACAGGTGCTGCGACACCAGGTTTTCGGCCTGCAGTCCGAACTGAAGAAGCGGCATGACCCGGAGCAGGCGCTGGATATCTATTCCCTGTCCTTGCTGAACGTCACTCCCGCCGCCCATGAATCCCTGGCGCCTCAGTTGTCGGGCCCCTTCATCGTCTTTTCCGCAGCCGCCGACTGGCCCCAGGCGCTGGCCCTGGCCGACGATGCCGCGCCGCTGCCCGCGGCGCTGTTGGAGCGGATCGCAAAGCTGAAAGCGCAGTACCCCGCCCGCCCGGACTTACTGGCTGAGTTGCAGAAGATCGTCGCGACCGAGGCGCAGGGCTGCCGCTTGGGCAGCGAAGCAAATGGCTGGCTGCCGCGGCCAATGGCACGCGTGTTCCTGAGCAATTACGGTACGCGGCTGGAAAAAGCGCTGCTGCTGCGGGCCATGCTGAAGGGGGCCGGCATCGATGCTGAACTGTTGGCTGTCGCCAATGGCAGCGCCTTCGCCGTGGATGTCCCCGCTTTTCAACAAATAGGGGAGTACTGGCTCAAAGTCTCCGAGGGGCCGCATGCCCTTTATCTCGATCCCTGGCAGGAGCAGCAGGAATTCTTTCCTTACCGCCTCCAGGAGCGTGACGCCTGGAACCTGGAGAAAAAAACGCTGGAAAAACTGCCGGCAAGCGTTGGGCAGGGGAGCGGCGTCGAAGTTTCGGGCACGGTGCAGCTGAGCGCAGACGGCGTCTCCGGCAACCTGGTGGTGGCGGCGCGCGGCACGTTCAATCGCTACAACGAGGCGACGGTCGACAGCGGCAAGTTCATTTCCGGGTTGCTGAAAAAGATCTTTCCGGTCGACAAGGTGGAGGTCAAGAAGCTCCTCTCCCTGAGCCGGCGCGAGGCGCGCGTCGAGGCGACCTTCAGCGGCAAGTGGCTCAAGGAAGCAGGCACTGGATTTTACAGCGCCGATGCCATCCATATGCCCGGCGTGACAGAGAACATGGCGCTGCCGACGCGGCGTGAAACGCCCCTGGCGTTGGACGCGCCGTTCGCGGTAAGCGTGAACCTGGAGCTGCAGCCTGCCGTTGGCCTGAAGCTCGAATACTTCGCCCCGAACGTGGAGCGCAAAAACGAACTCGGCCATTTTGCCCGCGGCCTGGTCGTCGAAACAAACGGCGTGCTGCGGTTTTCCCAGAGCGTTGCCGTCGACAAGGCGCTGATCGCTCCGGAAAAGTACCCGCTGTTGCGCGAGCTGCTGTTGCCCTATTTCGCACCTGACCTATGGCTGGTGTTCAAGAAAAGCAATTAATTTAAAAAACATAGGGCGTTTCCAATTTAGGCAGACGGTTGTTGACAAAACAGGCCAACAATGTTATACATGTTATACGGAGGGCGAAATGATTGCAGTCAGACTCCCGGAAAGCCTTGAAAAAAAGCTCGATCAGTTGGCGGCAAAAACAAATCGGACCAAGAGTTATTACCTGCGCAAGGCCTTGGAGGAATACCTCGAAGATGAAGCGGATTATCTTCTGGCCATAGAACGCATGCAAAGCGACAACCCCAGGATCTCGCTCGACGAAATGGAGAAACGGCTTGGCCTGGCGGATTGAATTCGACTCGCAGGCAGAAAGCGATTTAAGAAAAATTGACCGCGAGATCCAGCGCCGCATCCTGCGCTATTTGCGGGAAAAGATCGCGACGGAAAAGGATCCCCGCCGCTTCGGCGCGCCTTTGCGGCGGGAGCTTTCCGGCATGTGGAAATACCGCCTGGGCGACTATCGCCTCATCTGCCGCATTGAAGATAACAAAGTCGTTGTCTACGTGATCCGCGTCGGACATCGGAAGGATATTTACAAGTAGGGGTTCAAAAAGGCTGTAGGGGTTCAATATGATCTGCCGGAAATTCGTATTGAACCCCTATATCTGATGCCATCATCCCGTATCGAACCCCTACAATCGATCTGCGATGATCCTGTTTGAACCCCTGCATTGGGGGTCAATATGGCTGTAGGGGTTCAATAAGATATCAATTGATCTCGTATTGAACCCCTACATCTTATGCCATCATCCCGTATCGAACCCCGGCATTGGGTTCAATATGGCTGTAGGGGTTCAATATTGCGTAGGGGTTCAATATGATCTGCCGGAATCTCGTGCTAACACTATGTTTTTGGCCATTCAGGAAAGTCGCCAAAAACATCTAGTGTTAGTATAGTCACACTTCATGGTTTCAGCAGATTACTGAGCTTGCAGAAACCATAGTGTGACTATATTGAACCCCTACATTCGATCCGCCATTATCCCGTTAGAACCTCTCATCCGCCTTGCCAGACGCGTGTGAATGCTCTATAATGAGGGCCTACAAGGAGAAAAAATGGCCGCTGAAAACGATTTTGTAAAGGACATCACCAAGAAATCCGTGGATTTCTCCGCCTGGTACGTGGACGTGATCAAAAAGGCCGAGCTGGCCGACTATTCGCCGATGAAGGGCATGATGGTCATCCGCCCCTATGGCTACGAGATATGGGAACTGATCCGCGACCAGCTGGACCGCATGTTCAAGGAGACCGGCCACCGCAACGCCTATTTTCCCCTGTTCATTCCCGAATCCCTCCTGCAGAAAGAGGCCGAGCACGTTGAGGGCTTCGCCCCGGAGGTCGCCTGGGTGACCATTGGCGGTGGGGAAGTCCTCGAGGAAAGGCTGGCCGTGCGCCCGACGTCGGAAGCCATCATCTGTTCGATGTACTCCAAGTGGGTGAAGTCGTGGCGCGACCTGCCCCTGCTGTATAACCAATGGGCCAACGTCGTGCGCTGGGAGAAGGTGACGCGCCTTTTCCTGCGCACCACCGAGTTCCTGTGGCAGGAAGGGCACACCGTGCACGCCACCGCCGAGGAAGCGGAAGAAGAGACGCTGCGCATGCTGGCCACCTACCGCACGCTGGCCGAGGAGTATCTGGCCATCCCGGTGGTCACCGGCCGCAAGAGCGACAGCGAGAAGTTCGCCGGCGCCGTGCGCACCTACGCCATCGAGATGCTCATGCCCGACGGCAAGGCCCTGCAGGCCGGCACCTCGCACAACCTGGGCCAGAACTTCGCCAAGGCCTTCAACATCCGCTACGAGAGCAAGGAACAGAAGCTGGAGTACGCCTGGCAGACCTCGTGGGGCGCGACCACGCGGCTGGTGGGCGCTCTGGTCATGACCCACGGCGACGACTCGGGCCTCATCCTGCCGCCGCGTGTCGCCCCCATCCAGGCCGTCATCGTCCCCATCTCGGCCGGCAACTGGAAAGAGACGGTCCTGCCGCACGCCCAGAAAGTCTTCAGCGACCTGAAGGCCGCCGGTATCCGCGTCTTTCTCGATGACCGCGACGCCTACACCCCGGGCTGGAAGTACTCCGACTGGGAGATGCGCGGCGTGCCGGTGCGCGTCGAAATCGGGCCCAAGGACATCGACAAGCAGCAGGCGGTGCTGGTCAGCCGCCTGGACCGCAAGAAGAGCTTCGTCCCCTGGGACAAGCTGGCCGAGGAACTCAAACTGCTCCTCGAAAAGATCCAGGCCGAGATGTACCGCAAGGCCAAGGCGTTCCGCGACGAGAGCACCCACGACGCGGCGAGCTTCGCCGAGCTGAAGGACGCCATGGCCGGCGGCCGCGGTTTCATCCGCTGCGGCTGGTGCGGCGGAACGGACTGCGAGGCCAAGGTGAAATCCGAAGCCGCCGCCACCATCCGCGTGATCCTGGACCAGCCGGAGCCGGCGGCAAAGACGTGCGTGGTCTGCGGCAAGGACGCGCCGCACACCGTGCTCTTCGCCAAGTCCTACTAGGCATGAACGATCCCTTCGGCGAAAAGCGCCGGCTGATGGTCGAGCAGCAGTTGCGCGCCCGCGGCATTCGCGACGAGGCGGTGTTGCGCGCCATGGCCAAGGTGCCGCGCGAGCTCTTCCTGGAGGAGGGGCTGCGGGAAAGCAGCTACGCCGACGGACCGCTGCCCATCGCCTGCCGGCAGACCATTTCCCAGCCGTATATCGTGGCCTACATGACCCAGCAACTCGCGCTCACGGGCGGCGAGTCGGTGCTGGAGATCGGCACAGGCTCGGGCTACCAGGCCGCTGTGCTGGCCGAGATCGCTGCCCGCGTCTGCAGCGTTGAGGTGATCCCGGAGTTGAGCGCTGCCGCCGCGGACCTCCTGGCCGGGCGCCTGGGCTACCGCAACATCCGGTTCAAGGTCGGCCGCGGACAGGAGGGGTGGCCCGAGTTCGCTCCCTTCGACCGCATCATTCTCACCGCCGCGCCGGAGGAGTTCCCCCGCGGCCTGCTGGAGCAGCTCTGCGAAAACGGCGTCGCCGTCGCCCCGGTCGGCGGCGTTGAGCAGCGCCTGGTCCGCTACGTCAAGAAAAACGGCGAGATCCGCGTCGATGAGGGCATCGGCGTCATCTTCGTCCCCCTGGTATGAAAAAAACGCTGCTGATCCTGCTGGCCCTGGCCCATCTGCAGTGCGCCGCCTCCCCGGGGGAAGGGGCGCGCTTCATGACGGTCTTTGTCAAGGACACCCCGTTCCGGGTCGAGATCGCCGCCACGCCCGAGCAGCATGCCCTGGGGCTGATGCACCGCCGCTCCCTGAAAAGCGACTACGGCATGCTGTTCATCTTCGCCGACGAAGAAGTGCGCAGCTTCTGGATGAAGAACACCCTGATCCCGCTGGACATGATCTTCATCAACAGCGACCGCCAGGTGGTCGACCTGCATCCACGCGGTGCCGCCCTGCCCGGGTGACCCCTGCCCGAGCTACACGTCGGCCTATCCGGCGCGTTTCGTGCTGGAAATTGCCGGCGGCACGGCAAAAAAGCTGAAATTGGCGCCCGGAGATAAAATTTTCATGGGAATTGACTAATTTTTTCCTCTGGTGATATAATTCGACCATGATTATCGAATGCCCGCAATGCAAGGCCAAGTATGAGATCCCCGAGGACAAGGTCAAGGGCAAGAGCAAGCTGAAGTGTTCACGCTGCCAGACCGTTTTCGAGGTCATGGAATCCAAGGGGGATTCCTCCAGCAAGAAGGATACGGCCAAGATCATCCAGCAGAAGGTCGAGGATTCGCTGTGGATCAACGAAAACCTGAAGCTGCCGGACGACCGCAAGATCTCGGTCGCCGTCATCAAGGGCGCCCGCGCCGGGTTCATCTACCACCTGAACAAGCCCTACGTCCTGATCGGCCGCGGCAAGGTCGACCTGATCATTCCCGACAAGGAAGTCTCGCGCAAGCACCTGGCCATCGAGGTGCGCAACGAAAAGATATTCCTGCGCGACCTGGGCTCCACCAACGGCACCTTCATCAACGACGACAAGGTCTCCATCACCGAAATCACCGACCAGACGGAATTCAAGATCGGCCAGACCACGCTGATGCTCATCACCACGTCCCAGGGCTACGAAAAGTAACTTGCTGCGCTCGGCCCGACTGGTCATCCATTTCGCTTTCGCCGCGGCGGTATTCACCTTTTTCGTCCTCTGCCTCATCGGGCTGCTCAATCCCGGCATCGCCATCACCGCCGGCGACCTGCTGCCCCTCTACCTGGACCTGCTGAATTATTACGGCCCGCTGTGGTTCGTCGCCATCGCCCTGGCCTTTTTCGTGGTGCAGTTCTTCGCCGAGCGCAAGTATCCCATCGGCTTCTTCAATCCGCCGACGGCGGTCTATTATTCTCAGTTTCACCATGCTCGCCGTTTCGGTCATTTTCTACGCCAACTACGACTATTACCACGATTTTTTCAGCGCCGCCGCCCGCAACCGCTTCATCAAGGTGCTGCTGCTGCACTTCCTGCTGCTCATCGTCGGCATGGTCTTCGTGATGGTGCGCGCCCAGCGCAAGAAATGGCTCCAGGCCCTGTTCCTGCTGCTGCTGCTGGCCGACGGCCTGGCCGCCGCCGCCCTGCTGTTGAGCTGGACGCCGCCGCCGCCGGCGGCGGTACGCTATTCGCCCCCGACCATCACCCTTCCCCGCCAGGTCAACATCGTGGTCATGGAGGGGCTGTCGCTGAACTACCTGCTGGGCTCGTCCCAGGAGCAAAAGCTGCTGAACCTGCGCTGGATCCGCGACAACGGCGTGGTCGGGCGGCTGAAGACCCACCAGCCCAACATGGACCTCTCGCTGCTCAACACGCTGCTGAGCGGCGACCCGCCCGCCGCCGCCGCCGCCCATTCCGCCTACAAGTACCAGTTCCGCGACCTGCCCCTGGAGTTCGATATTTTTCCCAAGTTTATTTTCTTCCGCAACTCCTCCAAGCTGGACGTGACCCACTTCTACAAGTGGCAGGGCGCGCTTCCCGACGACCGCCTGCGCGGCTACTTCGAGCACAGCGGCTTCAAGACCTTCACCATGGTCGCCCCCCCGGCCTGGCCGCCCTACGCCCCGGGGAACCTGAAGAAGAACAACACCTTCATCCAGTTCTTTTCCGCCACCCTGGAGAACCCCGACCCCAAGCTGGACGTCCTGAAGAAAACTTTTTTTTACGACGATTTCACCCGCAAGCAGATCCCGGAACTGAAGACGAGGGATTTCCGCTACTCGCTGGTGCAGCTCAACGGCCTGGCCAGCATCAACGCCCATTACTACCACTATGCCCGCCCCGAGAACTTCGGCGATCTCATCGACGGCGAAAAGAGCAGGAAATACGGCTGGATCCTCGACAAGTACTACGAGTACTACGACTCGGTCATCGGCAAGATCATCGGCTCCATGGGCGACAACGAGCTGCTGGTGGTGCTGAATTTCCACGAGATCGTCCCCATGCCCGTGTGGCGGCGCATCCTGGTCAACTACCTCGGCCGGCGCGACGTCTTCGTCTACAAGCCGTTGGACGCGCCGGGGGCCTTCCTGATGTATGAAAAGTCGGCCCTGAAAAAGACGCTGTACCAGGAAAGCGTCCGCCTGGCCGACCTGTTTCCCACCCTGCTCTATTACGCCGGGTTCCCCCTCTCCAAGGGCCTGCAGGGCGAGGTGGTGCGCGACATCTTCAGCGACGCCTTCCTGGCCGCCAACCCCGTTTATTTCGCCACCGAATAGGCTCCGCCCTCCAATCGGCCTCTTATCCCCCGTTGGGGCGGGCCTTGTGCAAAGCCCGGTTTTTATCTATAATTCCAGGCGCAGCAAGGAGACAAGATGAAAATCCTGATCATCGGTTCCGGCGGCCGCGAGCACGCCCTGGTTTGGAAGATCTCGCAATCCAAGCGGGTGACCAAGATCTACGCCGCCCCGGGCAACCCCGGCATGACGCAGCTGGCCGACCTGGTTGATATCAAGCCCACCAGCATCATCGAGCTGGCCGACTTTGCCCAGGAAGAGAAGATCGACCTGACCGTGGTCGGGCCCGAACAGCCCCTGGCGCTGGGCGTCGTGGACGAGTTCAACAGCCGCAACCTGAAGATCTTCGGTCCCACCCAGAAGGCGGCCATGATTGAGACCTCCAAGTCGTTCGCCAAGGAGTTCATGCGCAAGAACAACATCCCCACCCCGGACTTCAAGGTGATCCATTCCGCCGCCGAGGCGCTGGATTATTTTCCCCGCGCCCAGTTCCCGCTGGTGATCAAGGCCGACGGGCTCGCCTCCGGCAAGGGCGTCTACATCTGCCGCAAGAAGAACGAGGCCGAGGACGCCGTCAAGGAGATCATGCTGGAGGGGAAATTCGGCAAGTCGGGAGAGCAGGTGGTGATCGAGGAGTTCCTCAGCGGCCAGGAACTTTCGTTCATGGTCGTGTGCGACGGCAAGCGCATTTTTCCCCTGGCCACCGCCATGGATTACAAGAAGGCGCTGGACGGCGACAAGGGGCCCAACACCGGCGGCATGGGGGCCATCTCCCCGGCGCCCATGGTCACGAAGGACCTGTTCAACCAGATCATGAAAACCATTGTCCAGCCGACGGTGGCCGGGTTGAAGTTCGAGAACAAGGAGTACAAGGGCCTGCTCTACGTGGGGCTGATGATCACCCGCGACGGGCCGCGCGTGCTGGAGTACAACGCCCGCTTCGGCGACCCGGAGACCCAGGTGGTGCTGATGCGCCTGAAGAGCGACCTGGTCGACATCCTGGAAGGCGCGGCCGACGAGAATCTCTTCGACGTCGCCGCCGATTGGGACGAGAACACGGCCGGCTGCGTCGTCCTGGCTGCCAGGGGCTACCCGCAGAAGGTTACGACCGGGCACCGCATCCAGGGCCTGGAGCGCGCCAAATCGCTGGGGGTGGAAATCTTCCACGCCGGCACGGCGCAGGCTCCGGAGGGTCTGGTCAGCGCCGGCGGCCGGGTGCTGAACGTCTGCGCCACCGGCTCGACGCTGAAGGATGCCATGGCCAAGATCTACGACGGCATATCGTTCATCACCTTCGATGACATGGTCTTCCGCCGCGATATCGGCTGGAGCCGCAAATGACGCCGCGCGTCGCCTTTATCCTGGGATCGGATTCGGATTTTCCCGCCGTGGAAAAGGGCATCGCCCTGCTGCGGCGGCTGCAGGTCGGGGCGCGGGTCGAGGTCAGCTCGGCCCACCGCACGCCCGAGCGTACCGTGGAGCTGGTCCGCGACTTCGAGCAAAGCGGCATCGCCGTGATCATTGCCGCTGCCGGCGGCGCCGCCCACCTGCCGGGGGTCGTCGCCGGCCACACACTGCTGCCGGTCCTGGGCGTGCCCATGGCCTCGCCGCTCTCCGGACTCGACTCCCTGCTGGCCATGGTGCAGATGCCTTCCGGCGTGCCGGTCGCCGTCTTCGGCATCGGCGAGTCCGGCGCCGTCAACGCGGCGCTGTTCGCCGCCGAGCTGCTGGCCGTCGCCGATCCCGGGCTCAGGGAAAAGCTGCTGGCCTACCGCGCCGAGCAGCGGGAAAGCGTGCTCGCCAAGGGGCGGCAGCTGAAGGAACGGCTGGAAAAGGGATGAAGTTCGTCGTCGAGTGCTTCGGCTGCCGCAGCAACCAGGCCGAGGTCCAGGAATGGATCATCGAGCTGGAAAAGCGCGGCTACGAGCTGACCACCAGCGCCGCCGAGGCGACCTTCGGCATCCTCAATACCTGCAGCGTCACCGAAAAGGCCGAGAAGGACGTGCTGCGCTTCATCAGCCGCACCTACCGCCACACCGGCGTCAAGTGGCTCGTCGCCGGCTGCACCGTCAGCCGCGACCGCGCCGGCCTGGAGCAGAAATACCGCGATTATTTTTTTTTTGACAACCAGGAGAAACAGTGCCTGGCGGAGACGGCCTGCGAGTTGTTCCCCGCCGACAGCCGCCTGATCTACCATTCGGCCTTCCGCTCGCGCGTCTTTCTCAAGGTGCAGGACGGCTGCAACTTCCGCTGCTCGTACTGCATCGTCCCCTCGCTGCGCGGCAAGGCGCGCAGCCTGGAAAAAAAGGATGTCCTGGCCAAGGTCCGCCGCTACGCCGGGCTGGGCTACCGCGAGACGGTGCTGACCGGCATCAACCTCTCTTCCTACGGCTACGACCTGTTCCCGCGCCAGACCCTGATCGACCTGGTCGGGGAGATGCAGCACGTGCGCGGCCTCGAGATCATCCGCCTGAGTTCGCTGGACCCGCGCTTCATCCGCTACCATTTCGTCAAGGAGCTCAGCGCCATGCCCAAGGTCGCCGACAGCTTCCACTTTTCCTTCCAGAGCGGCAGTGACGCGGTCATCCGCCGCATGAACCGCGGCAGCAAGGGCGCCGAGTACCTGAAGATCCTCGCCCATTTCCGCGAGTATTTCCCCGAGGCCAACCTGGGGGCCGATTTCATCGTCGGCTTCCCCGGCGAAAGCGAAAAGGAGTTCCGCGAGACGGTGGCCTTCCTGCACGAGGCGCCGCTGAACTACCTGCACGTCTTCCCCTTTTCGCCGCGGCCGGGCACCAAGGCCGCCGCCCTGGAAGCCCTGCCTCCCCAGGTCGTGCGCGCCCGCGCCGCCGAGCTGAAGGAGCTGGGCAGCCGCATGAAGCTGGCCTACCGCGACCGCTGCCGCGGCAAGACCTTTTTCGGCATCCTCATCGAGGAAAATCCCAATTACGCCCTGGTGGTGACGCGCAATTTTCTCTCAGTGCGCGTGCCGCCGGTGCGCGGCTACAAGAAAAAAAAACTGCTGGTGCGCGTCGTGCGCGTGGTCAACGAGAACCTCTGCGAGGGCCAGCTTGCGTAAGCCGCTGACGCTGCTGCTGCTGGCCGTGCTGCTGGCCGGGTCCCCGGCGCTGCGCGGCGAGGAGAAGCCGCCCGAGGAGCCGCGGCTGCGCAAGGCCCTGGAGCGCTCGCTGCTCTTTCCCGGCCTGGGGCAGCTGTACGAGAAGCAGTACGCCAAGGCCGCGCTGTTCGCCGCGCTGGAGGTCGCTTGCCTGTCCCTGGCCGTCGTCCATGCCCGCGCCGGCAACGACGCCTACCGCCGCTACCGCGACGCCGCCGACCCGGCCGACGCCGCGGCCTGGCGCCTCGAGACCGAGCGCCGTGACCGGCGGCGCAATACCGCCATGCTGGGCGCGGCCGGGGTCTGGGTTCTGAACATGGCCGACATTTTCGTATTCACCAGGAAAAAATACGGCGGCGAGCGATCGTTGGCCGTCCACCCCTTCTACCACCATGAAACCCACGCGTACGGCGCCGGCGTTACTTGCCGTTTTTAGCCTCGTCTGGCTGGCCGCCTGCAACGACCGGCTGTTCGACAACCCCTATGACCCCAATGCCGAGGAGCGCGCCTACGAGATCGTCTCCACCATGCAGGCCGGCGGCATCGCCCCGCTCGACCTGACCTTCAGCGGCAACGCCCTGTGGGCGGCCGACGGGCGCGTACGGCTGCTGGCCCTGAACCCCAACAACGGCACCATGATCCGCGAGCTCGAGGTCGGGCAGCCGGCCGCCGGCATCGCCTACGACGGCGTGGACCTCTGGTTGAGCGTCGCCAACTCCTCGCAGCTGGAACTGGTGAACATCGTCAACGGCGCCCGCATCCGCACGCTCAACCTGCTGCGCGGCGATTTCGGCGCCATGGACTATTTCTCCGGGCGCCTGTACATCAGCGATCGCCTCAGCAACTCCATCCTGGTGGTGGACCCCGAGAACGGCACCATCGAGCGCTCGCTGCCGCAGCCCGGCTCCGCCATCGACGGCATATGCCATGACGGCGCCAATGTCTGGACCCTCGACGCCACGCAGATGAAGATCTTCCGCCTCACCGAGAGCGGCACCACCGTGAACCAGTACCAGGCGCCTTCGCGCCTGGTCGCCGGCCTGGCCTTCGCCGGCGGCTTCATCTGGTGCGGCGACCGGGCCGGGAAGATATACAAGCTCCGCTTCCCATGAGGCGCTGGCTGCTGTTCCTGGGTGCGGCCGCCTGGGCCCTGGCACTCCCGGCCAGCGAGCTGCTGGAGATCAAGGGCGATTACCTGCTCTACAGCCTGGATTTCAATTATGTTTACGGCCAGGGCCGCATTCAGCTCAAGGGCAAGAGCTGGACCATCCAAGCCGGCGTGGTGGAGATCGACATTGCCGGCCGCGCGGCGCTGGCCAGCCGCGGCTGCCGCCTCGAATCCGGCGGCAAAACGTATGCCGCCGACCTGCTCGAGATCGACCTGGAAGGCATGGGCGTGAAACTGACCACGTTCAAGGAGCAGGTGCTTTCATGGAGCCTGCCGGGCTCGCGCGAGCGCGCCGCGGCCAAGGCCGCCGCCGCCAAAACCCTCGTCCGCCAGGACCCCGAGGCTCTCAAAAAATCGCTGGTCTATTATCTGAACCAGCGCATCGTGATCAGCAACAGCTACCGGATCACCGGCTACCAGTCCACCGTGTTCATCGAGGGCGTCCAGTCGCTCTCATTCAAGAAGTTCAAGCTCGACCCGGGGGTCGGGGAAACCGACGTCGAGGGCATGGGCATCGACAAGCTCTGGTTTTATCCCTCGCAGGGGGTGGTGGTCAACAGCCATATGGCGTACAAGAAACCGGTCCAGGCGGGGTCGGCCAAGACCGTCAACTCATTGGACCTCAAGTACGACCTCTTCAATACCACCGACAATCCGCCGCGGGGCAAGATCTATTTCAATTCCGCCAGCACCCTCGACCTGAGCCGCAAGAGCGCCTTGAGCCTCAACGCCGATTACGTCACCGGCAACATGGCCAGCGCCCGGCTCTCCCTGCTCGCGAAGTGGACGCCGAGCCTGGACAGCGAGGTGGCCGCCGAATACAGCCGCACCGCCGCCAAGCGCGACGAGCTGTGGCTGACGTTCCGCTCCGGCCTGCAGGACAAGCGGCTGGGTGACGTCGCCCTGAACCTGGGCTACGAACGGGAGCAGCAATACCGGGCCGAGGTTTCGCTGAACAACAACGCCGTAAAGAACTTCCGTCTCTCCCTGCTGCATTCCCGGTCGCGCCTGCTTTTCGGCGAGAACGAGTACCAGCGGCAGAACAGCTCGAAGTTCTCGCTCGTCTACACGCACCGGCTGTTCGAGATGGCCGCCGATTATTCGTTTCACCGCGACCTGCTGCAGGACCGCAGCCAGGGCACGCCACGCTTCTCGCTGAACGCCACTCCTTTTCGCCTCTACCATGGACTGCTGGAGGTGAAGTTCGCGTCCAGTTTCATGGTCAACCAGCTGAACCTCGGCGGCCGGCACGAGGACCAGAGCCGCGCCAACCTGGCCCTGCAGCTGCAGAGCGAATCGGTCCGCCTGGGAAGCGGGCCGGCATTCGTCTTCTCCCTGGCCGCCGAGCAGCTGCTGGACCCGGAGCGGACGAATCGTTTCACGTCGCTGGGCGGAGTTTTCACCTGCAGCCAGGACCTGGCCGGCTTTGCCGATCTCGAAATCATGTACAACTACAACACGCGGCGCCTGACCGAGGCCTGGCTCATCCAGGGCAGCACCTCCCAGGACTGGTCGGCGGTGCTGCGGTTGAAGGAGGGCCCCGAGCGCCTGCAGGGCTGGATGTCGGTTTCCTACGACGGCAAGAACGGCAATTTCACCAACGGCTACCTGGACTGCGCCGTCAAGCTGGTCAAGAACTGGCAGGTGCAGACCCAGATGAACTACGACTTCATGTTCAAGAACTTCAACTACGAGCTGTACCTGGTCCGTCATGCCGGCCGCATCATGGTGCGCGCCTCCTACCGTTCCCTCTCGCGGCGCTTCCTCATTGAAGTGCTGCCGCGCTGATGCCGATGGACCTGGCCACCATACTGCTCATCGCCCTGGGCCTCTCCATGGACGCCGTCGCCGTGGCCATGGCCAGCGGCTGCGCCAGCGCCACCGGCCGGGTGGACGGGCGCCAGGCCCTGCTCCTGGCCTCGCTCTTCGGTGTGTTCCAGGCGCTGATGCCCGCCATCGGCTGGCTGGCCGGCCTGGGCTTCAAGGGGATCATCGCGCGCTTCGACCACTGGCTGGCGTTCATCCTGCTGGCGTTCATCGGCGGCAAGATGATCCGCGAGGCCCGGCGCGGCGGCGAGTGCCGCGTGCGCGCCGGCGGCATGGGACTGGGCGTGATGCTGGGCCTGGCCGTGGCCACCAGCATCGACGCCCTGGCCGTCGGCCTCAGCTTCTCCCTGCTGGCCGTCGCCATCGTTTTTCCGGTGCTGGTCATCGGCGCCGTGACCTTCGTTCTCTCGCTGTCGGCCGTCTACATCGGCCAGCGCTTCGGGGGCTGGCTGGCGGGCAAGGCCGAGGTGCTGGGCGGGCTGATCCTGATCGCCATCGGTCTGAAGATCCTGTCCGCGCACCTGCGGGCGGGCTGAGCCATGAACGACGCCATCCTGCCGCCGCCGCGCTTCGCCGGACTGAAGTCCGCCCTGCGCGCCTTCCGTTACCGCAATTACCGCCTCTATTTCGGCGGCCAGGGCATCTCGCTGACCGGTTCCTGGATGCAGCAGGTGGCCATGGGCTGGCTGGTCTACCGCCTGACCGGGTCGGCGTTCCACCTGGGCCTGGTGGCTTTTTCCGCCCAGGTGCCGGTCTTCTTCATGTCGCCGCTGGCCGGGGTCCTGGCCGATCGCTGGGACCGCATGCGCATCATGCTCCTGGCCCAGACGCTGGCCATGGCCCAGGCGCTGGTCCTGGCCGCGCTGATGTTCAGCAAGACCATCGCCGCCTGGCACTTGCCGCCGCTGGCTTTTTTTCTGGGCGTGGCCAATGCCCTCGATGCCCCGGCCCGCCATTCCTTCATCGTCCAGGTCGTCGAGCGCAAGGAGGACCTGGGCAACGCCATCGCCTTGAACTCGGCCATGTTCAACGGCGCCCGCCTGGTCGGGCCGCCCCTGGCCGGGATCCTGGTCGCCCTGGCCGGGGAGGGGATCTGCTTCCTGATCAACGGCGTCAGCTACCTGGCGGTGATCTTCGCCCTGCTGGCCATGAAGTTCCCGGCCCGCGCCGCCAAGAGGAAAATGCTGGGCTTCTGGCCCGAGCTGCGCGAGGGGTTCGCCTACACGTTCGGCCTGCGGCCGGTCCGCCTGATCATCATCCTCATCGCCTGGATCAGCCTGGTCGGTGTTTCCTATATGACACTGATGCCGGTATTCGTCCGCCGCATCCTGAACGGCGGTCCGCATGACCTGGGATTCCTGATGGGCGCGGCCGGATGCGGAGCGTTGCTGGGGGCGCTGGCCCTGGCTTCACGCCAACGCCGGAGCAGCCTGGGAGCCGCCATGGTGTCGGGCTCGCTGCTTTTCGGTGCCGCCCTGGTCTCGCTGTCCATGGCCCGGAAATTCTGGCTGGCCATGCTGCTGATGTTCATCGGCGGGCTGGGCATGATGGTGCAGATGGCCGCGGCCAACACCACCGTGCAGCACCTGATCAGCGACGACAAGCGGGCGCGGGTGATGAGCATCTATACGATGGCCTTCATGGGCGCCACGCCCATCGGCAGCTTCCTGGTCGGCATCACGGCCAGCGCCGTCGGCGTGCGCTCGACCATCGCCGCCGGCGGCGTGCTCGCCCTGCTTGGCACCCTGGTCTTCGCCCGCCGCTTCCTGCCGCTATCCCGGGCGGAAGGGTAGGGAGCGCAAATTGGCGTTCCCTGACCTCGGGGAATCATTCGTCTTTCTTTGGGTTTGGCAGGTGGATGGAATTGCGGTAGAATACCCCCATGAACAAGGGAGCCATCGTCCTGTTTTCCGGCGGTATTGATTCGACCACGGCGCTGTACTGGGCGCGGAACAAGTTCGACCCGGTGCGGGCGCTGGTCTTCGATTACGGCCAGCAGCACCGCGTCGAGGTAACGATGGCCAAAAAAGTCGCTGCCGCCCTCGCGGTTGACTGCGACGTCGTGCCGCTGCCGCTGCGCGGGCTGCTGCGCTCGGCGCTGCTCGATGACGCCCGCCCCATCCCGGGCTCACTGGCCGAGTCCCGTGACGTGCCCGGCCTGCCGGCGACCTATGTGCCGTTCCGCAACGGCATCTTCCTGGCCCTGGCCGCCGCAGTCGCCGAGTCGCACGGCAGCCGCCATCTGGTCACCGGCTTCAACTCCATCGATACGCCCGACTATCCCGATACCAGCGAACGCTTCAGCCGCAAGATGGCCGCGGCCATCAACGAGGGGACGGCGGCGGTGCGCGGCGGGCCGCGCTTCAAGGTGCACGCGCCCCTGGTGCGCCTGAGCAAGAAGGAGATCATCGTCCTGGGCTTTGAACTGGGCGCCGATTATTCGCATTCGGTATCCTGCTACCGCGGCAGCGAGGTCCCCTGCGGCCGCTGCCCCTCCTGCGACATCCGGGCGCGGGCTTTCGCGGAGCTGGGGCGGACCGACCCGCTGATCGAGCGGCTGCGCCAGGAGGGAAAGTCATGAGTTGGGAACTGCTGGTCAAACAGAAATTCTCCGCGGCCCATTTCCTGGAGAACTACAAGGGCAAATGCGAAAAGATGCACGGTCACACCTTTGAACTGGAAGTGCGCCTGCGGACCACGGAACTCGACAAGTCAGGCATCTCCATCGACTTCGGCCCCATCAAGGAGTACCTGCGCAACCTGGTGCCCGACCACAAGGTGCTCAACGAGGTCTACGATTTCTCGCCGTCGGCCGAGAACCTGGCCCGTCATTTCTACCGGCAGATCAGGGAAAAATACCCCGTCGTGCGCGTGATCGTCTGGGAGTCGGAGGACGCGGGGGCCGCCTATGCTGAAGATCAATGAGATCTTCTGGTCGGCCCAGGGCGAAGGGGTGCACAGCGGCGCTTCGGCAATCTTCGTGCGCCTGGCCGGCTGCTCATTGCGCTGCCCCTACTGCGACACCCGCGGCGCCTGGGAACGGGGCACGCCCATGCCCGCGGCCGCGGTCGCGGCGGCGATCGACGAGCTGAAAACCGCCTATCCGCAGGCCCGCCTGGTCATCACCGGCGGCGAGCCGCTGGAGCAGGACCTGGGCGGGCTGCTGGCCGCCTGCGGCCGGCGGCATGTCATCGCCCTGGAAACCAACGGCCTGCACTTTCAGGACCTGCCCTTCGACTGGTGGACGGTCTCGCCCAAGGATGCATCCGCCTACCGCGTCCATCCGCGGCTGTGGGCCAGGGCCAGCGAGATCAAGCTGCTGGTCACGCCGGCCCTGGACCTGGCGCTGGTGAAGAAGATGCGCGCCGGCAGCGGAGCGCCGATCTTTCTGCAACCCGAGCGCCACGACCGCCGGCGCTGGCGGAGAACCTTTGACCTGTACCGGCAGTGCGCCGCCGCCGGTGTCCCGGCCGTCCGACTGGGGCTGCAGCTGCACGCCGTTTTCCGTATCCCCTGAAGCACGGCCAGGGTGGCGGGCCAGGCGGGATGCCGCGGCGAAAAATATTTATTTTTTCTATTGCATTTGGAAACGATCTGGTTTATAATGCGCTTGATTGAGTTGGTGAATGGTTCAAGAATTAGAAAATTCGAAGGTTTGCCTGATGATCCCCGCAAGAGCTGGTCAAATCCCCACGTCATCGCTGAAGTAGAGATTGCCATGTTCACAGGGTTTGGACAACCGATGGAATTTTTTAGCTGAATGTTCACAAATCAAAAACTCAAATCGGAGGATTGAATGAACATTTACGTAGGCAACTTACCCTGGGAGATCCAAGAAGAGGATCTGCGCAAGTCTTTTGAGGAATTTGGCCAGGTGGCTTCAGCGACCATCATCAAGGACAAGTTCACGAACAAGCCGAGAGGCTTCGGTTTCGTCGAAATGCCGGAAAAAGAAGAAGCCCTGGCGGCCATCAAGGCCCTCAACGGCAAAGAACTGAAGGGCCGCCCCATGAAGGTGAATGAGGCCAAGCCGAAAACCGAAGGCAGTGGCAGCGGCGCCGGCGGCCGTGACCGCGACCGCTTCGGCGGCGGCAACCGCTGGTAAGCGCAAGCTTCCAGCTGTAAAGCCAAGAACTAGAAACTAGTTCGAGAAACCCAGGGGACGGGCCGGCAACGGCCCGTCCCTTTTTTTTTACCCGTTTTCCGCCCGCCAAAAAACAGTCCTGTAAGAAATTTTTCCTCCCGGCCGCCAACCAATGCCGTATAATGTCCGTCAAAGGGGTATGCGGCAGATGAATATACTAGAAACGAACTGGGTCGCCCTGGCCAGGGCCGGGGACCCCGGCGCCATGCACGAGTTGTACGAGAGGCACCGCAGCCGCATTTTCAGCCTGGCCTACCGCTACGTGCGCAATGTCCCCGATGCCGAGGACATCCTGCAGGACACGTTCATCAAGGCGTTCCGCTCCCTGAAAAACTGCCAGCTGGACGATGACGCCTTCTTTTCCTCATGGATATACCGCATCGCCGTCAACTGCGCCATGGACCATTTCCGCAAGCGCCGCCGCGAGGATGGCGACGAGGAATGGCAACGGGACTTTCTGGCGGCCGATGAGGGCCGGGCCGCGGCTTCGCCGGAGAGCGAATACCGGCGCCATGAGCTCAGGGCGCAGGTGGAGCAGGTCCTGGGCAAGCTTTCCGCGCGCAAGCGCATGATCGTCCAGCTGAGGCACTACCAGCAGCTGAAGATCCACGAGATCGCCGAATTTCTGGGCTGCAGCCAGGGCAGCGTCAAGAAACAGCTCTTTGTCGCCCTGGCGCAGCTGCGCGGCGAGTTGGACGCCCGTTCCGGAGGATAAAACCATGACATGCAAAGAATTCAGAGATACGATCTTTTTATACCAGGATGGCGTGCTGCCAAAGGCGGAAACCTTGGAATTCGCCGGGCATCGCCGCTCCTGCCCGGCCTGCGCCGGGGAACTCGCCGCGCTGGAAGAGGCTGCCGCGCTGCTCGCCGCGCATCCGCCCGTTGTCCCGGTCCCGGATTGGGAGCGTTCCTGGAAAAAGATCGCCGCCGCGGTCACTCCCCGGCCGCGCCCGCGCCTGGCCTGGTCTTTTTTCCCCCGCTGGGCCATGGTCGCCGGCGGCTTCGCTGCCTTTTTCATCCTCGGCGTGGCCTTCGCGCGCCTGGATTTCTTTCATTCCAAAACAAGCGTTGCCAACACCGGCGCCGCCGCTTTTTCCTTCACCGCCCGCGACTACTTTTCCCTCCTGCAGCCGGTCATGGCCGAATACGGCAATGCCCAGGCTGCGGACGCCCCGGCCCCCGAAGGCCGGGACCGGGTGCGCGGTCTGTTGAACGATCTGTATCTGCTGAAGCAGCGCGCCGAGGGTTCCCGGGACGGGGCCTTGCGCCTGCTGCTCGGCGATATCGAGCTGGTGCTGCTCGAGATGGTCCACCTGGATCGTTCGCGTCCCGCTGATGTTCGCCGCTTGAGCGAACTGATCCAGGAGAAGGGCCTGTCCATGAAACTGCGGGTCTTTAAGCCCGACAATCGCAAACTCACGCAAATTTAGGAGGCATATGATGAAACACATGAAGAAAATCGTTTGGACGTTCCTGATGGCGCTGCTGCTCGCCGCCAACATGGCGGCCGCTGCCGGGACCGCGGACGCAGGCGACAAGGCGGAGGCTCTCTTTCTCCTCGCCAAGAACGCGGTCCACGACAAGCAATGGCAGGACGCGGTCACGCACTGGGGCGCGTTCAGCGCCGAGTACGGCAGCAAGGATCCGCGCGGGGCGGAGGCCCTGTATTGGCTGGCGTACAGCCTGAACCAGGAGGCCGCCGGGATCGGCAACATGGAGAAGCAGACGGCCATGCGCGAGCAGGCCATAAGCAATGTGGAGACGCTGCTGTCGCGCTACAAGGACAGAAGCTGGTTTGAAGATGCCCGCATGCTGCGCATCGAGCTGGCCGAGAAGCTGGTCAAGGCGGGAAAGGCGCAGTATAAGAAGTACGTCACCAGCGGCGCCGAAGCCGAGAACGGCTCCGACATCAACGTCAAGCTGGTGGCGCTGGACGCCCTGCTGCAGATGGACGCCGAAAAAGCCCTGCCGATCCTGAAACGGATCATCAGGGAAAACAAGGACAAGAACATCCGCGCCAAGGCGGTCTTTGTCCTGAGCCAGAACGATGACCCCTCGGTGGTGCCGCTGCTCGACGAGATCGCCCGCAAGGACGCGGACCCCTACGTGCGCGAGCAGGCCGTTTTCTGGCTGGGGCAGGAAGGGGGAGACGCGGGCTTGAAAAGCCTGATCGGCCTCTACGCGGAGATCAAGGACAAAAAGCTGAAGGAAAAGATCCTGTTCGCCATATCGCAGAACGAGGACGAGGCGAGTTTTCTCAAGCTGCTGGAGATCGCCAAGACCGACCCTGAGCTGGAAATGCGCGAAAAGGCGGTGTTCTGGATGGGACAGTCCGCCGATAGGCGCGCCCCGGGCGCCCTGATGGAGATGTTCCGCGCCAACAGCGACCCGGGCCTGAAGAGAAAGATCATCTTTTCCCTGGGGCAGCTGGAAAACGACAAGGGCGAGGCGTTTCTCAAGGAGATCGCGACCGGGAATTCTACCGATGAATTGAAGGGGGATGCGGTGTTCTGGATCGGCCAGAAAGGGGGCGAAGTCAGCGCCGACCTGCTCAAGGCGCTGTATGACGGCAACGCCAGCCTGGCCGTCAAGGAAAAGATCCTCTTCAGCCTGAGCCAGAACCACAGCCCGGCGGCCCTGAAGCACCTGCTGGCCTTCGCGCGCAGCGAGAAGAACGCCGAACTCAGAAAGAAGGCGATCTTCTGGATCGGCCAGTCCGACAGCGAAGAGGCGGCGAAGTTCCTGCAGCAGCTGATCGACCAGGACTAGCGGAGCGCACGATGAAGCGCCAATCGCTCCTGTTTCTGCTGATCGCGATACTGCCGGTCCTGCTGGCCGCAACGACACCGCCCCCAACCGAGAAGATGTTCAACGGCCAGGTGGCTTCGCTGGCTGCGGACGGGCGCTCCCTGCAAGAGCGTTCTGCCGCTGCCTGCCACAAATTCGCCAAGGAAAGGGCTGGCGACGTATTTTTCACGGCCTGGGCTTTTCCCGTGTGCGAGCGCATCAATTCCTGCCAGCGGCATCGTGCCGGCAGCGAAAGTAGCCCCATGTCGGTCAAAAGTCGCAATGGCCGGATCGTTGTGAATTCAGATGGCGATCACAGCCTGAATATTTCTGATGGACCGGGCGCAAAAAAAGACGATGCTTTCTGGGGAGTGTTGATTTTCCTGCACCAGGTGGAAAACGGCCGCTGCCGGATCCGTGATGTGCAACTCCTCGCTCCGGACCGGATATACGACCTGGGCGGAGAGCGCCTGGCCTGGCTGGGTGCGGCCGACGAAACCCGGGGGCTGGAATTCATCCGCAGCCTGCTCACCGCCGGCGACCCCGGTCGCGAGCTGCGCAAGGACCTGGTGTTCGCGCTCTATCTTTTCAACGGTCAGGCCGCCGTGGCCGATCTGATCGGCCTGGCCCGCCGCGACCCGGACATGGATGTCCGCAAGGATGCCATTTTCTGGCTGGGACAGAAGGCATCGGCCGCAGCGGTAGCCGTCCTGGGCGAGGTGATCGCCGCTCCCGAGGAGCTGGAAATCAAGAAAGCCGCGGTCTTTGCCCTCAGCCAGCTGCCTGAAGAGAAGGGCACGCCGCTGCTGCTGGGAATCGCCCGGCAGCATCCCCAGCCCCGCGTGCGCAAGGAAGCGATCTTCTGGCTGGGCCAGTCGGGGGATGCCAAGGCCCTGGACTTCTTTGAAGAAATACTCCTGAAATAAGAACCGCCGGCCGGGCGTCGATCGTGGCGCCCGGCCCCATCTACGCCAACGGGGGACGGCCGTCTCCCGCCAGAGCCAAACGTCGGAATCCCAGGGCCAGGAGCGCGCCCAGAACGCCGCAGCCGAGCCAGAGGGCCAGAGGCGAGACATGCTCGTAGACGGCGGCGCCGGCCAGCGGCCCGAGCATCCAGGCAAAGGAAAAGGAAACGCCGTACCAGCCCATGTGCCGGCCGCGGTTTCCCTCATGGGAGCGGTTGGCAATCTCTGTGGTCAGCAGCGGCAGGGCGAGCATCTCGCCCATGGTCCAGACGGCGACGGCGAGCGCGGCGAAGGCGAAACCCCTCCCCAGCGGGGTGAGGGCGAAGCCAAGCCCGGTCAGCAGCGTGCCCAGGGCGATGACTTTCAAGGGCGCGGCGTTCTTCAGGCCGTGCAGCAGGACCATTTCGAAGAGGACGATGATCACGGTGTTGATGGCCAGCAGCTGGCCGATGCGGCTCTCGGCGAAGCCGAACGCCGCATGCATATACAGGGGATAGGTGCTGAACAGCTGGGAGAAAATAAGCCCGATGCCGAAGACCATGATGAAGATGGCCGGCAGCTGGCGCTTGTTGGTCGTCGTCGCCGGCCCGGCCGCTGGCGCTGTTGCGGCGCTTTCGGATTTCCCGGTTCCGGGTTTGAAAAAGACGCAGAACACGGCCAGGGCAACCAGGCTGGTGATGCCGTCCACCCAGAACAGGGCTCGGTAGTTCCACATGGCCAGGTAACCGCCAGCCACCGGGCCGATGGTGACGCCCAGGTTGGCCGCCAGGCGGTTCAGGGCGAAGCCGCGGGTGCGGATAACCGGCGGGCACTCCCTGGCCATGGCCGTGGTGTTGCCCGGCAGCAGGGCCTCGGCGAAGACACCCATCAAAAAGGCGGCGATCAGGATGGCGGCACGGCTGGTCACGTAGCCCATGACGATGAGGTTCAGCCCGCCCAGGAGCAGGCTCAGGCGCTGCACGATAGTGGCTCCCAGCCGGTCGCACAGGACGCCGCCCAGCCAGGCGCCCAGAAGGGCGCCGATGCCGAAGACGCTGACCGCCTGACCAGCCTGGGCCAGGGTGAAGCCCAGCTTGCGCGTCAGGTAGAGGGTGAGAAAAAACAGGACCATCGAGCCGCTGCGGTTGACGAACTGCACCAGGGAGAGGAGCCAGGCATTGCGGGGCAACCCCGAATACGCTTCGCGATAGTAGGAAAAAACACGGCGCAGCATGGGGATCACAGGTTGCCGCAGGGGAGGCGGAAGGCGCAGAATGAGCAATGGCGGTCATCGCCGGGGTTGGGCAGAAAATACTCCCGGTTGAAAAGGTCGGCCAGGACGGCTTCGAGATCGCCCTGGAACGTCTCCATGACTGCCGCCTTGCCTCCCGGGCCGAGCTCTACCTTCGCCTGCAGGGGAAACAGGGGCTTGAAAAAGTTTGCTTCGTTGCGCAGCAGGACAAAGGCGCCGTCGAGCCGGTCCCACCCCTGCTGGCGGGCCTTGGCCAGGAGCAGCAGGTAGAGCAGTAGTTGCATGCCTTGGTACTTTTCATGGAAATCGTCCAATGAACGCAGGTAGTCAACTTCGTCCATGCCGGCCAGTCGGCCGGCTGCGAAACCGATCTTCAACATGTTGCTGGCCGAGAATTTGAGGCTGCCTGTCTTGTAGTCGACGACACGCAGCCGATCACCATGGGTTTCGCAGCGGTCGAGCCGGCCCTTTATCGTGACCAGGCCCTGCCTCCCGGGGACCGTGAACTCAGCGCTCAACCATTCTTCCAATGGTCCTACCTGGATGCCTCCCGCTGCGATCCTTTCGCGGTCCTCGCGGACGAATCGGCGCAGCTGTTCCAGCAGGGTCCAGGCGCGGATCTTCTCCAGGCCATGCGTGGGATCGAAGTGATATTCCTGGAAAGCCGCATGGATGAACCGTTCCAAGTCGGCATCCAGCGCCTTGTCGCCGGCCGCGGCCAGCGCCGCGGCGTGAGCGTATTTGCCGTAAAAAGCGTTCAGCGCCTTGTGGGCGATGGTCCCGATCGAGCCCCCTTCGGTTTCGCCGGCCAGCTCCTCCCGTTCCTTTAGGCCGATGATTTTGCTGAAGTAAAACTGCAGCGGGCAACGGACGTACGTCTCCAGCGATGAAGGGGAGAGTACCAACGCCTCCAGCCTGTCGCGAACGGCCTGAGTTTTCCTTGCCTTTTTGAACTCCCGGCCCGGCAGGGAAAAGTGCAGGGCCGCGGTCTGCGGCTGAGGGGCGCTGCCGGCCTGTTTTTCGATCTCGTAGACGATGCGCTCGATGAAGCGGCTGCGCTCGCGGTCCCGACCCTCCTCGCCGTTGCGGGGAAAGAAGATGTGTACGCGATCGGCGGCTCCCAACATGGCGAAAAAGTTGAAGGCGTACACTTTTTCCCAATCGCCGTGGTCGCGGATCTTGAAGACGGCGCGGATATCGGCGGGGAGGATGGGGTCGTATTTCGCCGTTCCCGGCAGGATGCCCTCCACGGCGTCGAGGACCAGGACCTCGTCGAACGAGAGGCCGCGGAATTCGAGCGGCCCCATCACCTGCACTCCTTTCAGCGGTGAGCCCTCGAAGCGGATGGTGCGACCGCGGAAATGGTTGCGCACCAGGGAGGCCATGCCGGCCCAGTCGCCGCCCTGGAACGCATCCCGGCGGGCGGCGGAAAAGTCCTGCAGTTCTTCCAGGGCCGCCAGGGCGGCGGCGGTGTACTCGTTCAGGAACATATGGGCCTTGCGGTTGCCGCTGCTGCCGACGCATTCGATGGCCCGGCGCAGGAAAGCCAGCAGTGATGCGAAGTCGACGATCCCTTGCGGGATGAAGCGTTCGTGCATGGCCTCCACCTGGGAGTTGATCGCCGCCGCCAGCCCGGCATCGCCCTCCATTTCACGTTTCGTGGTCTCGCCGGCGAGTTCGGCGGCCAGATCGCGGATCGTGAAACGCGTCAAATTGCGGTCGTTGATGATGTTCTCGAGAATATGGATGCCTCTCTTCAGCGGCTCGAGTCCGCTTCGTTCGCCGGAGATCTTCACGTAGGGATGGCGGACGAGCTGCAGGTAATCTTGGGCCGCAATTCCCCCCGCAGCGGTGTTCTCCAGGACCTTGAGGATGGAGTCGAGTAGTTGCATCATGGGCGTCCGCTCCAGCGGATAACCCAAGGTGATATTGAATGGTACCGGGGACAAACCCTGGTCGAAGCGCGAGACCGCGCCTTGGACAAAGGGGATCAGCGTGGCCGATGCCGGGAGGAGAACGGCGACTTTTCTCAATTCTTCCTCGCTGCGGCCGCGGCATATCCTCTGCAATTCGCTGAAGGCATGGAATGCTTCGCTCTCCACGCCGTCGCAGGGGTGAAGGGTCACCCGCCCCGCCAGGTCGTTCCAGGCGCGTGAGGCGGGCATTGCGGCCGGCAGTTCCAGGCCCAGGGCGGCGATGGTTTCAGCCTGCAGGTGAAATGGTGAGCGGGGAGTTCTCAGCGCTCCCGGGTCGGTGCGCAGGATGAGGAGCGCCTGGTGTTTATCCAGCAGGAAGCGGAACAGTTTCCGCTCACAGGAGCTCACGGCGTTGAAGCCGCTGAGAATCCAGGCCCCAGCCGCCTGGACCTGCAGTTCCCCTTTTTCGGACAAGTCGGCCACCTGGCGCCATGTCATGCCCTTGGTGGCTTGGCGACGGCCTTGCAGGCTCTGGCCCAGGTGCTCGAGCAGCTCCGGGATGCTTTGGATGAACTCCTTGTATGGCTTGTGGTATTCCCCGAGCTTGGTGAATTCCGCGTAGCTCTCCCAGTTGATCCCCGCGGTCTCGCCGCCCTCTGACTGGATCTCCTCCAGGGCCGCCAGGACCTTTTGCGCCCAGGGGAAGAAAGACGAGAAGTCGCCGATGCGCCGGCTGCCGTACATGCCGGAGGCAAAAACGGCCTGCGCGCTTTCATAGAGCCCGTGGGCCGCCTCCAGTTCATCCAGGATCCGGATGCCGGGGAAGTTGAGGTGGAACAGCGTCTCAAAGAACGCCTCGACCGGGAACATCGCCGGTGGAAAGAAGTTGCCATCCATCCCGGCAGCCAGTTCCTGGCGCAAAAAATAACCGAAGCGCTTGCTGGGAAAGACGACGGCCGTGGCGGAGAGGTCGTTGCCGTCGCGGTTCTCGAGCACCCGTGCGCAGGTCCTGCCGACCAGGTCCTCCTGGAGTCCGATCAGCTCGAGCATCGGACCTCCTCGACCTCGATGCGGTCGATGTAGACAAGAAAGCCGAGGCAATTCCTGCCCGGGTAGAGCGGGGCGATTGTTGCCATGTATTCGCGCACCTGGGAAATATGCTCGGCGCTTTTTTTCATGCCGGTCTTGAAGTCGATGACCAATACCTCCCCCGGGCCGGCCTGCAGCCGGTCCAGGCGGCGGAGCTTCGGCACCGGGCCCGAGTTGTCCAGCACTTCTTTTTCGCGACGGGCGTCTGTGCCGCGGCAGAGGAGGGCGAATACGTCTTCGTGCAGCAGTAGATCGACAACGCCGGCGGTATCGCTTGCCGGCCAGCCGGCTTGCGTGGCCAGCTGCCGCACCTGGGATTCCAGTTTCATGGGGTCGCGGACCTCGCCGATGCGGGAGAGGAGGTCGTGTATCCGCTCTCCCCGCTCGGCCCCGGAACGGTCCTGCTGCTCCCTGATGTCGGCCTTGTCGAAGACCAGATAGGTCTCCTGCCAGGAGCGGGTCAGTACTTTTTTCCCAGGGACGTCCAGCGCCGCGAGGGTGACGCCTGTCCCTTTTTCTTTTTTCTCAAGAATGCCCCGGGTGAATGAAGGCTTGGCCTTTTCGTCGAACCAGGCCAGCAGCGGATGGCGGCCGACGACATCGCTCGCCTTGACGATGCGCCGGATCAGGCCGTCCTTTTCAGCCAGCGGCGGCTCCGGGTCTTTCCGGGCCGACACGGGAACGAACAAAGCCTCCTTGGCCCGGGTGAACGACACGTAGAGGAGGTTGAGCAGGTCGATGCTGCTGCGGATATTCTCCTCCTCGAATTTTTCCCTGAGGCCCGGGTTGGCCAGGGCAAGCTTCTTGTCGATATGGAACAGCCCCTCCCGGTCCCAATGGAGCGGGTCGGAGCTTTTCCCCCGGCGGTCGTCCAGAGGGACGATGACCGCCTTGAATTCCAGCCCTTTGGACTGGTGCATGGTCAGCACCCGCACTCCTGGCGTGTTCTCAGGGATGGTGATGGTTGGCATTTCCTCGTCCGCCACCATTTTTTCCCACCGGCGCAGGAAACCGGCAATGGAGTGGCCCTCGTCGCGCTCGGCCCCGTGCAGGGCGTCGCCCAACGCCATGATGAAAGGCGCGGCGCCGGGAAAATTCTCATAGATATGGAACACCTGGGTCATGTCGGAAAAAAGGTCGTACGGCGGCAGGAAACCGACGGCCTGGAAGAACGGTTCGATCAAGCCGGCCCAGGAAGCGGGGAATTTGTTCTGGAACACCTTGTACATGGGGCCGCTGCAGCCGATGAACACGTCCCAGGAAAATGCCGCCATTTCCCGGGGATACCCTGGCAGTGCTTCCTGGAAGATCCGGCCGTTGATGAAGTGGTGAAAATTCAGGTCGTCGGGGGGATAATCGAGGAACTTGAGGAACGCTATGATCTCATTGACCAATGGGCTGGAATCGAGCATCAAGGATTGGTCGGAGAGCGTGGGGATCGGTTTCTTTTCCCGGCCGAGGCGACGAACGATGTCGCGAACCTGGGCGTTCTTGCGCACCAGGACGGCAATGTCAGAGTATTCGAAGCCGAGCCCATGCAGGCGATCGATGATCGCCTTGACCTCCCCCAATTGCCGGCCGCCCATGGCGCTGCCTTCCTCTTCCTCCGCGGCCGCTTCCTGCCCCTCGACCTGCAGGGAAATCTCTACGTAACCCCCGGCCCTCCCTGCGCCGGACGGCAGGTCCTGCCTGGAGTCCTGAAAATTGGCGCGGATGGCGCTCTGCAGGCCGGGTTCCACCTCGATCCCCGATATCGCTTCCGGGGCCCAGAAGCGATTGTTGAAGTCGACGATCTCCCTGCGGCTGCGCCAGTTCTTGTCCAGAGTATGCGAGAAGCCCCCGGTTTCCACGTTGGCGATGGCCGGGACCTGCTCGCGGAGGCAGCTCTCGTCCATCAGCCCGCTGTTGCCCCCACGCCAGCGGTAGATGGCCTGCTTGCGGTCGCCGACGATGAACAGCGATGCCTTCTTTTCCCGGGACAGCACTTCATCGATGAGCGGGGCCAAGGCCTTGAACTGCAGCGTGGAGGTGTCCTGGAACTCGTCGAAAAGGAAGTTGCTGAAGCGGTCCGACATTTTCAGATAGAGATAAGGAAAGGCTTCCTCCTGCCATGTGTCGAAGAGCTTGGCCAGGGTTTGGCTGAACTCTTCCACGAAGAGGGTCTCCTTCGCTTCCTGCCAGGCCGCGGTGAACTCCCCGAGGTACTCACGGTATGGGACGGTCTTGAAGGCGCTGAACGCCAATGCCGCATCCTGCAGGGCCTCCTGCGCCGGCCAATAAGCGGCTATGAAGCGTCGCCGATAGTCGTCGGGAGCTTTTTTCACCACCAGGTCCCCCGGGTCCCGCTTGCGAAAAAAAGAACTCTCGATAAGCGCGTCCAGGCCAGGGAAGCCGTTTCCCTCCCCAAGGGCGGCCCGTATTCCATGCAACAGGTTATCCCGCGCGCATGTCCCGCTCACGTATTTGTTTTTCCCCTTTTCTAGCGGCTCCTCGTTCATCACCCCGGACAAGGGGCGTAATGCGTCCTGGAATCGTTGCCAGCTTGCCGCTATCCGCGCCCGCAGCTCGTCCGGAGTTGAGTTTGTCCCCGCATCCCCCTGCTTCAATGTCTTGCGAAAAAGGTCGATGATCTTTTCCACGACCGCGACATCGGTCTTCCAGCCGCTGGCGGCGCCCAGGCGCCTGAATTCTCTCAGGAACGGTTCCAGCCTCCTCCAGGCGCTGTCGTCATCGGCCAGGCCGGCGATCAATGCCCGGCCCCTCACCTGCAGCTCATCCCGGGCGTCGACGGCGATCTCGTAGTCGGCGGGCAGGTCGAGGTCGGGGGCGATGACCTTGACCATGGCGCTCATCAGCGAGTCGATGGTCTTGACGTTGAAGTCGTCGTAGCTGGCCAGGACCAGCTCGATCAATTCGCCGGCGAGTTCGATGATCCTTTCCTTGCCGATTCCGGTCTGGCTGGCCAGCCGCTCGAGAAATTCCTTGTTCTCCCCGTCCAGTTCACTTTCGCCGCGGCTAAGGGCGAAGGTTTTCAGTTGCTTCAGGATGCGGCGCTTCATCTCCTGGGCCGCCTTGACGGTGAAGGTGATGGCCAGGATGGAGCCCAGGCGCTCGCGCTGGCGGCGCGGGTCCGGCGTTTCCCTGTCACTGGCGGCGAAGGCCAGCAGCAGGCGGCCGAGGTACTCCAGGGCCAGGCGGTAGGTCTTGCCCGATCCGGCCGAGGCTTCGTATTTCAGTATGGGGCTTGCCATTGCGATTCTTGGCAAAATTATAGCATAAAGCCGGCGTCGTTGGTCGCCGTTTTTTCTTGATTTGCAAGCGAAAATAAGATAAACTTGACCCCGAGGAACGATGACGCAGCTCGAACACGCCCGCGAGGGAAATATCACCGCCGAGATCAAAGCGGTGGCCGCCAGCGAAAATATCACGGTTACCGGTCTGGTTGCCGCGGTTGCCGCCGGCACGGTCGTCATTCCCGCCAACCGCAATCACGCCAACCTGCGGCCCGTCGGCATCGGCAAGGGGCTGAAGACCAAGGTCAACGCCAATATCGGCACCTCGACCGATTTTTCCGGCCTGGAAGACGAGAAACGAAAAATGCAGGCCGTCCTGGACAGCGGCTGCGACGCGGTCATGGACCTGAGCACCGGCGGCGACATCACCGCCGTGCGCCGCGCCCTGCTGGCCCAGGCGACCATCCCCTTCGGCAACGTGCCGGTCTACGAGATGATGGTCGACGCCCCGCGCCAGGGCACCCCTTTCGTCGGCCTCGACGCCGCGCGCATGCTGGGCTATATCCGCCGCCAGGCCGAGGACGGGGTCGACTTCATGACCATCCATGCCGGCCTGACCCTGAAGGCTATCGACAAGCTGCGAAAAAAGCCGCGGGTCGCGGGGATCGTCTCGCGCGGCGGCTCCATGCTGACCGCCTGGATGCTGCACAACAACCGCGAGAATCCGTTTTTCGAGCACTTCGACGAGCTATTGGCCATTGCCCGCGAGTTCGACGTCACCCTGTCGCTGGGCGACGGGCTGCGGCCCGGGGCGCTGGCCGACGGCAGCGATTGGGCCCAGCTGGAGGAGCTGCTGACGCTGGGCGAGCTGGTGCAGCGTTCGCGCCGCGCCGGGGTGCAGGTCATGGTCGAGGGTCCCGGGCACCTGCCCCTGCAGCAGGTCGAGATGAACATGCGCCTGCAGAAGGAAGTTTGCGCCGGCGCGCCTTTCTACGTCCTGGGCCCGGTGGTCACCGACGTGGCCCCCGGCTATGACCATATCACCGCCGCCATCGGCAGCGCCATCGCCGGCGCCGCCGGCGCCGATTTCCTGTGCTATGTCACGCCGGCCGAGCACCTCGGTCTGCCCGACGAGGGAGACGTGCGCGAGGGGATCATGGCGTCGCGCATCGCCGCCCATGTCGCCGACATCGCCAAGGGCCTTCCCGGCGCCCTGGACTGGGACCGCGACATGGCCGCGGCCCGCCGCCGTCTCGACTGGGCCGGCCAGGAAAAGCTGTGCCTCGACCCGCTGAAGTTCAGCCGTGTCAGGGCCCGCCGCACCACCCAGACCGCCGCCTGCTCGATGTGCGGCGAGTTCTGCGCCTACAAGGTCCTGGAGGACCTCGGGCTATGAGCGGCGAATTCTCCCTGACGTTCTGCGGCGTCCGCGGCAGCTACCCGGTGCCGGGACGGGATACGCGGCGCTACGGCGGCAATACCTCTTCGCTGCTGCTGGAGATCGCCGGACGGCATGTCATCCTGGACGCCGGCACGGGGATCATCCAGGCCGGGCGCTCCCTGAGCAACCGCCCGCAACCGCACGAGGCCATCCACATCTTCCTGACCCACCTGCATATCGACCATATCATGGGCCTGCCGTTCTTTGCCCCGATGTTCGATGCGCGGGCGCAGATCGTGCTGCACTTTCCCGAGGTGGCGGATATCCGCTCGCAGCAGGCGCTGGAAGCGCTCTTCCTGCCTCCCTATTCGCCGATCACCCTGCAGGGGATCAAGGCCCGGCTGAGTTTCGAGCCTCTCGCCACCGGCGGCGCCGGGCAGGTGCTGCTGGATGGCGGCATCGAAATCGCCCACATCCAGCACGATTCGCACCCGCGGCTCGGCGTCCTCATCTACCGCGTCAGCTGCGGCGGCAAGCGGCTGGTCTACGCCACCGACGTCGAAAGCCCCGGCAGCTTCGGTGCCGACATCCGCGCATTCATTGCCGGCGCCGACATGCTGGTCCACGATTCCCAGTATTTCGAGGCGGATTATTCCGATCATGCCGGTCCCAGGAAAGGCTACGGCCACAGCACCGTGTCCATGGCCGTGCGCAATGCCGTCGCCTGCGGCGTCCGGCGCCTGTTCCTGTTCCATTTCGACCCGAGATATACCGACGCCCAGCTGGAAGCGATGCTGGCGCAGGCCCGGGAGGATTTCCCGGAGACGTTTTTGGCCCAGGAAGGGAAAAAAATAAAAGTAAGGAGATAACCATGTCCGGACATTCAAAATGGAGTTCGATCAAGCATAAAAAGGCCGCCACCGACGCCAAGCGCGGCAAGATCTTCACCCGCTTCATCCGCGAGCTGACCATTGCCGCCCGCTCCGGCGGCGGCGATCCCGAGTCCAACTCGCGGTTGCGCCACGCCATCGACGGGGCGCGGGCGGCCAACATGCCCAGCGACAACATCAAGAAGGCCATCCAGCGCGGCACCGGCGAGCTGGAAGGGGTCAACTACGAGGAATTCTCCTACGAAGGCTACGGTCCCGGCGGCGTGGCCATCCTGGCCGACGCCATGACCGACAACAAGAACCGCACTGTTTCCGAGGTGCGCCATGTCTTCGAGAAATACAACGGCAACCTGGGCCAGCAGGGATGCGTCGCCTGGATGTTCACCCGCAAGGGCGTGATCCTGGTCCCGCAGTCGGCCATCGGCGAGGACGAGCTGATGGAGATCGTCGTCGAGAACGGCGGCGACGACATGGTCAAGGAAGGAAATTCGTACGAGATCACCACCGCCACCGAGGACTTTGACAAGGTGCACGAGGCCCTCAAGGCCAAGAAGCTGCCCATCGAGTCGGCCGAGATATCCAAGGTCCCCTCCACCTACATCAAGCTCGAGGGCCGGCAGGCCGAGCAGATGCTCAAGCTGTACGACAAGCTGGAGGAACTGGACGATATCCAGAACGTCTGGTCCAACTTCGACATTTCGGACGAGGAAATCGAGAAGTTCAACAAGGAATGATGCTGATCCTGGGCCTCGATCCCGGTTCGCTGCGCTTCGGCGTCGGCATCGTGGCCAGGGAAAAACGACGCTTTTCCTACGTCCATTCCGAGACCATCCGCCTCAAGGACCGGGATTTCGTAGTCCGCATGCAGGAGCTCTGGAAGCGCCTGGGCGAGCTGCTGATGGCATTTCCCGTCGAGCAGGCGGCCATGGAGGAGGGCTTCCTCGGCAAGAACATCCGCTCCATGTCCCTGCTTTCGACCGTGCGCGGCGTGGCGCTGGCCGCTTTGCTCGAGCGGCGCCTGCCGCCGGTTTTCTACGCGCCGCGCCAGGTTAAGCTGGCCCTGACCGGTTACGGCAATGCCGACAAGGAGCAGGTGGCGAAGATGGCCGCCCTGGTGCTGGGCATCAAGGGCCGGCAGCCGGATTTCGATGAATGCGACGCGCTGGCCGTGGCCTACTGTCATGCGGTGAACCGCCCATGATCGCCGCCGTGCGCGGGAGGATTTTCCAGCTCAGCCCGGGGCGCCTGGCCGTGGAGACCGCCGCCGGGGTCATCCTGCAGCTGGCCGTTCCCGTCTCCAGCTTCCAGCGCCTGCGCCTGGGCCAGGAGGTCCTGCTGCACACCGTGCTGAAGGTCAAGGACGAGGACATCGTGCTGTACGGCTTCCTGGGCGAGGAGGACAAGGCCCTCTTCGAAAAGTTGCTGGCGGTATCGGGCATCGGCGGCAAGACTGCCATGGCCTGCGTTTCGGCCATCGCCCCGGGCGAATGGCGGCTGGTCATCGCCGCCGCCGACGTGGCGCGCATCAGCGCCATCCCCGGCATCGGCAAAAAAACCGCCCAGCGCATCATCCTGGAACTGACCGGCAAACTGGAGGCGGAGCCTGCGGAGGCGGAGGCGTTGACGCGCCTCGGCGCCGACCTGGTCTCCGGCCTGGTCAATCTCGGCTATCCCGCCAGGGCCGCCCGCGAGACCGTCCAGCGCGTCCTGAAGGAAAATCCGGGGCAAGAGGATTTTGAGGGGTTGTTCAAGGCGCTGCTCAAAAAGGTCAAGCCGTGAACCCGGAGAACGTCACCAACCCGGTCGAGCGCAGCGAGGACACGGCGCCGGAGCAGAGCCTGCGCCCGGGGCGCCTGCGCGAGTTCACCGGGCAGAAGCAGAAGATCGCCAACCTGAAGACTTATATCAAGGGGGCGCGCCAGCGCGGCGAGGCCCTTGACCACGTCCTGCTCGACGGCCCGCCCGGCCTGGGCAAGACCACGCTGGCCAATATCGTGGCCGCCGAGATGGGGGTGGGCATCAAGTGCACGTCGGGACCGGTGCTGGAAAAGAAGGGCGACCTGATCGCCATCCTAACCGACATGGACGAGCACGAAGTCCTGTTCATCGACGAGATCCACCGCCTGCGCACCGCGTTGGAGGAAATCCTGTACAAGGCCATGGAGGATTTTCAAATCGACGTGGTCATCGGCCAGGGCCCCGGCGCCAAGACCGTCTCGCTGCACATCAAGCCCTTCACGCTGGTCGGCGCCACGACGCGGGCCGGCCTGCTCTCCAACCCGCTGCGCAACCGCTTCGGAATCACCTGCCATCTCGACTTCTACCAGCCCGGCGAGCTGCTGGAGATCATCCAGCGCAGCGCCGCCATCCTGAAGCTGCGCGTCGAGGCCGATGCCGCCCGCGCCGTCGCCTCGCGGTCGCGCGGCACGCCGCGCATCGCCAACCGCCTGCTGCGCCGGCTGCGCGATTTTGCCCAGGCGCAGGGCAAGGACCGCGTCGACCTGGCGGCCGCCGAGAACGCCTTCGTGGCGCTGGAGGTGGACGAGGCCGGCTTTGACGAGGTGGACCGCAAGATCCTGCTGGCCGTCATCGACAAGTTCGCCGGCGGGCCGGTGGGCATCACCACGCTATCGACGTCGGTGCAGGAAGAGAAGAACACCATCGAGGATATCTACGAGCCCTACCTGATCCAGGAGGGTTTTCTGCAGATCACGCCGCGCGGACGCCTGGCCACCGAGAAGGCCTTCCGCTATTTCCAGAAGAAAATCCCGCCGCCGCAGAAGAGATTGTTCTAGTCTCCGCGGGGTCCCGCGGCGCTATTCGTAGCGCAGGGCTTCGATCGGGTCCAGGTTGGCGGCTTTCCACGCCGGATAGGTGCCGAAGCCGACGCCGACCAGCACGCAGAGGCCGATGCCGGCCAGCACCCAGTCGAGCGGCACCGCCGGCGCGGCGTTCAGCGCCTTGCCGGCCAGGTTGCCGGCCCCAAGTCCCAAAACGATGCCGATGATGCCGCCGAACTGGCACAGGGTGACGGCCTCGATGAGGAACTGGAAGAGGATGTTGCGTTTCTTGGCGCCGATGGCCTTGCGGATGCCGATCTCGCGCGTACGCTCGGTGACCGAGACCAGCATGATGTTCATGATGCCGACGCCGGCGGCCAGCAACGCGATGAAGGCGATGACGATGGCCCCCAGGCGCACGTACTGGGTGATCTGGCCCACCTGGGAGATCAGCGACTCGTTGGAGAAGATGTCGAAATCGTTTTCTTCGCCCGGCGCCACCTTGCGGATGGTGCGCATGTGGCCGATGGCGGCGTCGATGGTGCGGTTATAGGTGACCGGGCTGTAGGCCATGACCGTGATGTTGACGCTGCGGCTGGTCTTGCCGTACTTGGCCTGGAAAGTGGAGAGCGGCGCGACCACGAAGCCGTCGCGCGACTGCCCGAACATCGCGCCCTTGGTCACGAGGACGCCGATGACGTCCAGGCGCATGCCGTCTACCTTGACTTCCTGGCCCAGCGGGTCTACGCGCGGGAAGAGCTTCCGCGCCACGTCGGTGCCCAGCACGCAGACGCGCCGGTTGCGGTCCATGTCGTCCTGGTTGATGGAGCGGCCGTCGGCGACCTGCCAGTCGTTGGTCAGCATGGCCTCGGGCGTGGCGCCGGCCAGCTGGATGTTGGCGTTGGTCTCGTCGTATTGCGACTTGAAAAGCTTGCCGAACTGCCACTGCTCGGCGCCGACCAGCTTGGCCTCGTCGAGCATCTCGCGCAGCCGGTAGTACTCCTCGATTGAAAGGTTCTTGCGGTTGCGGATCTTGTCGCTCAGGCGCCCCTGCTGCATGGCCGGGAACTTCTGGATCTGGAAGGTGTTTTTCCCCAGGCTCGACAGCCCCGCGCTGATGGAGTTCTGCAGCATGGTGATGACGGTGCTGATGGAGATGATGGAGAAAATGCCGATGACGATGCCCAGGATGGTCAGCGAGGAGCGCAGCTTGTTGCCGCGCAGCGAGCCGAAGGCGACTTTCAGGACTTCCCAGAATTTCATTATTCGTACCTCAGGGCTTCGACCGGGTCCATCTTGGCCGCCGTCCAGGCCGGGGCCAGGCCGGAGACGATGCCGGTCAGCAGGGATATGGAAATGGCCAGCACGATGGTGTTCACCTGCACGCTGGTGGGCAGGAACTTGTTGATCAGCATGCTCAAGGCCACGGCCAGCAGCAGGCCGACCAGGCCGCCCATCAGGCAGATCACGGCCGCCTCGGTGAGGAACTGGCCCATGATGGTGCGCCTCTTGGCGCCGATGGCCTTGCGGATGCCGATCTCCTTGGTGCGCTCCTTGACCGAAACGAACATGATGTTCATGATGCCGATGGCGCCCACCAGCAGGGACAGGCCGGTGATGAACAAGCCGACCAGCTTGATCACGCCCACGACCTTGTCGTACTCCGTGGTCAGCCCCTCCTGGGTGTTGACGGAAAAATCGTCTTTCTCGTCGTAGAGCAGGCCGCGCACGCGGCGCATCATGCCGATGGCCTCTTCCTTGGTGGCCTCGGTCAGTTCGGTGCTGCGCGCGCGCACGACGATGGTGACGGTGTCGCGGTCGCGCCGGAAGTACTTGAATACCGTGCCGATGGGAATGTAGACCTGGTTGTCGGGGTTGAAGTTGCCCAGCATGTTGCTGCCCTGTTTTTCCAGCACGCCGATGACGCGGAAGGGGATGCCGTCGATCTTGATCTCCTGGGAGAGCGGATCCTGCTTTTCAAAAAGGTGAACGGCGACCTCGCTGCCCAGCACGGCCACGTTGCGGGCGCCGCTGCTTTCCAGTCCCGAGAAGAAGCGGCCGCGGGCGAAGTTGAAGTTGGTGGTGCGCACGTAGCCGTCGGTGGTCCCGGTCATCAGCGTGCCCTCGACGTAGTTGTCGCCGTGGAGCACCTTGTGCATGGTCAGGATGGTCGGCGCCACGGCCAGCGGCAGCTTGGCCAGCTTTTCGAAGCGCTCGAACTGGTCCATGGTGATGTTCTTGCGGTTGCGCATCAGGAAGAAGTCCTCGTCGCTGAACCAGGCGTACTTGTCGATGTAGAGGTTGTTGGCGCCCAGGGCGCTGATGCCGTCGACGAAGGCCTTGTCGATGCCGTTGATGGCCGTGGCCATCAGCGCCACCGAGCAGATGCCGATGACGATGCCCAGCATGGTCAGGATCGAGCGGGCCTTGTTGGCGCGAATGGCGTTCAGGGAGATCAGCAGCCCTTCCTTCCACTCGAACAGGTGGTGGCGCACGGCTACTTCCCCCGGTTGGGAACGGTGGGGCTCGCCACCAGCTTGTCGCTTTCGACCTTGCCGTCCAGCAGGCGGATGACGCGCTTGGCGTGGTTGGCGATGTATTCCTCGTGCGTGACCAGGATGATGGTGTTGCCCAGCTTGTAGATCTCGTGGAACAGGGACATGATGTCCTCGCCGGTCTTGGAGTCGAGGTTGCCGGTGGGTTCGTCGGCCAGGATGATCGAGGGGCCGACCACCAGGGCCCGGGCCACGGCGACGCGCTGGCGCTGGCCGCCGGAGAGCTCGTTCGGCTTGTGCAGCATGCGCTCCTTGAGGCCGACGCTGGCCAGGGCCTGCTCGGCCCTCACGCGGCGCTCGGCGGCGGGGACGCCGGCGTAGATCAGGGGCAGCTCGACGTTATGAAAGGAGGTGGCGCGGGGCAGCAGGTTGAAGGTCTGGAAGACGAAGCCGATCTCGCGGTTGCGCACCTCGGCCAGCTCGTTGTCGCTCATGTCGCTGACGTCGGTCCCCTTCAGGATGTACGAACCGCTGGTCGGCGTGTCCAGGCAGCCCACGATGTTCATCAGCGTCGATTTTCCCGAGCCCGACGGCCCCATGATGGCCACGTATTCGTTGCTGTCGATCTTCAACGAGACGTCGTCGAGGGCGTGGACCTCCTCGGAGCCGACCTGGTAGACCCGGGATATGTTCTCTAGATTGATGATGTTCATGTTTTTTCGGGGGTGCGGCCTCAGTTCTTTTTCCCGTCCTTTCCGGCCTTGCCCTTGTTTTCCAGCCGCACCTTGGTCTTGTCCTGCAGCTCGCTGGAGATGGCCCGGTAGGGGCCGCTGACCACTTCGTCGCCCGCTTTCAGGCCCGAGATGATCTCGATGTATTCGTTGTCGCTGATGCCGATCTTCACTTCCTTCATGGCCACGGTGCCCTTGTCCAGCACGAAGACGACTTCCTTGGGCTTGGACTGCTTTTTCTTGCTGGTCTTGCCCACGATCAGCTCGCGGCTGGAGTCCGGCGTCGCGCCGGCGGCGGCTTCCTCGGCGGAGCGGGCGGTGACGCTCTGGATCGGGACCGTCAGCACGTTGTCCTTGGTCTCGACCTCGATGTCGGCGTTGCAGGACATGCCCGGCCGCACCTGGGGGTTGAAGTCGCTGAGGGCGATCTTGATGGCGAAATTGACCACTTCTTCCTGGGTGCCCATGGCGGTGGTCTTGGCCGAGTTGGCGATCTGGGTGACCTTGCCGTTGTAGGTGATGTTCTTGAAGGCGTCGAGCTCGATCTTGGCCGTGTCGCCGATGGACACCAGCACCACGTCGTTCTCGTCCACGTCGACGATGGCTTCCATCTTGCCCAGGTCGGCCACGGTCATCAGGTCGGTGCCCTGGCTGAAGCCGCTGCCCAGCACGCGCTCGCCCAACTCGACGTTGAGCTTGCTGACCGTGCCGTCCATGGGCGAATAGATGGCCGTCTTGCTCAGGCTCTCGCCGGACTCTTTCAGGGCCGCCTGCGCCTGCTGGACATAGCCCTGCTGGGCTTCCAGCTGGGCGCGGCTGGAGTCCAGATCGGCCTTCATCTTGTCCAGCTCCTGCTGGTTGGTGAAGCCGCTGCGGAAGAGCTCCTGGGTGCGCTTGTAGTTGGCCTCGATGAAGTTCTTCTCGACCTTTTTCATCTCCAGGGTGGCCTGGGCCGATTCCAGGTTGGCCTTGGCGCGGTCGCGCTGGGCGGTATACGAGTCGGGCTTGATGCGGATCAGCAGCTGGTTCCGCTTCACGCGGTCGCCTTCCTTCACCGGCAGCTCGACGATCTCGCCCGTCACTTCCGGGGTGATGGCCACCTGGTAGACCGGGTTGATGATGCCGGTGGCCGACACCAGCTGCGTGATGTCGCGCTGGGCGGCTTTCTCGGCCTGCACCAGGACGCCGGGATCCTTTTTCCCGCAGACGGTGGATTTCAGTATGATCAGCAGGATGACTACCCCGACCACGATCCAGATGATCTTTTTGCGCGACTTCACGTTTTTCCCGTTTTTTCCATTGGCCATTTGCCTTTACTCCTTGCAGAATTTGCTCTTTTCAACTCGTGTGGAACAACGGTAGGGCCGGCGGAATCCGCCTCCCTCCCGTTTTCTCACTGTAATACTATACGAAGACAGGGGGGGATTTGTTCCATGACCAAAACTAAAAGAATGGGAATTCGTGACGTGTAACGCGTGACGCGTGACGCGATAAGAATTATCTTCTCAATTCCAATGTTCCGAACGGAAGCCCTTCTGCCGTCCACTGAGCGCTATTTCTTACTTTTGCCTTTTTACTTTTGCCTTTTGCCTTTTAATTCCTTTTATCTTCCCCTACGCCGTTCGCCCTGCGCCTTACGCCGAGGCGCATTATCCATAAATAGTTCAACAATGACATTATTTGTCATACCCCCGATACTATCATTGTGCCAGGAGGCAACAGATGGCAAAACAGAAAGTGTTTTTCTTCGCGGCCAAGGTGGAAGGAAGCGACAGCATCGCCGACCTGGACGACCTGCGGCGCATGGCGCTGAACTACGTGCATCTCTATGGCGAATCGTGCCTGAACGATCCTGAGACGCCGGCGTTCGTCAGGAGCCTGATCGGGCGGAACGCCGACGCCACGATGCCCATTGCCGGATAGAGGTTCGCGGTTAATGAGAGTAAGCGAGGTTCGCGGTTGAAAGAGAGCGCGCGCTACAGAGAAGGGTTTATCGCTGACCTTTGCCGGCCGGGGGAAACAGTGCCGCAGCGGCCTGGCGGCGTTACCTGGGGATGTTGACCCGGCCCTTCTCGTCTTCGCCGGGGTTGAGCACTACCGCTGCCGCCGACCAGCCGAGCCCCGCCGGGTACCAGGAGGTCGTGCCGCTGACGATGCGTGTGCCGCTGTTGGCCAGGAATCCCCAATACGTTCCCTTGATCCCCGCCCGGTAGAAGGTGATCCGGTTCGTGGTCTTGTTCCAGGATATCAGTTCCACGCTGAACGTGACCACCGTGCCGTTGGTGTGCCTGGCCTTGCAGTCGAAGATATTGCTGTTGGGGCGGCGCCACCAGGTATCCACCCAGCCGCAGCACTCGGTCACGTTCCAGATGCTGCTCAGCCTGAGCAACTCGGCCGCGCTGGCCATGTTGGCGTTGAGCGAGCTCACCGGGCCCTTGTCGTCCTGGGCGCCGGCCGCGGCCGGGCATAAAAGCACGAAAAAGCAGGCCAGTAAACCGGTGATGAGCAGCGAGCGCTGGAGCGGATTGAATTTCATGTGCATCCTCCTTGGATGGCGGCAAAAGGATCCGTTGGCTGCGGAAAAGATCCAGTGCCAATAAAAAGACGTGATTTGCATCGCGCAGAGTCTACGTGATCAGAATGGCACTGTCAATGCGCGATCCGTTCGCCTGAACCTAACCTGCGGTCTCGATCCTCACCCCATCGTCGTGGAGCTCGAGGTTCCTGACCTGGATGCCCTTGATCCGGCTTTGCACGGCGCTGTTCAGGTCGATGACCAGGGACTTGTTGTCGCGGCGCAGGAACGGGTAGGGGCGGATGGCCGCGTCGACCATTCCGTCGATCTTGCCTAGCTTGTCGGCGAGCGTGAAGGCCCAGCTGTCCGAGGAGAAGGCCAGGCGCAGGACGCCGTTGGCGCATGACTCGCGGCGCACCGCGATCTCGATGCCGTTGCTGACGGTCAGCCGCAGGCCGTCGCCATCGCCGCGCACGTCGCGGATGGCGTCAGGCAGGAGGCGGTTGGCGCGCAGGACACGCAGGGCTTCGGCGATCGTGAACTGAATGGTCGCCATCAGCGGCTCCGGTTGTGGCGCCGCCCGGCGCGAGGCAGGTGCTGAATGAGCGGGGCAAGAATGAAAGTCGAGACCGGGAACAGGAAGAAGGGGAATGGCGAAGCGTTTCTTCGGCCGCCCGGGTTTTTCCCGGCGATTTTTTTCGCAGGCGTTTTTTTTACCATTTTTAATCCCTTATTCTCTTGCAGCGCACGCTGGCGTTCCCGCGCTCAACATGGTTCGCGGCGGTGACCCTGCGCGCCGTCACTCGCAGAACACCCTGACGTTCTCTTTGCCCTCGACCTCGACGGTCAGGTCGTTGAGGTGCACGAGCAGCGCCTCGACGTCGCGCGCATCGAAATGGTTCAGGTCGAAGGGCACGCCCTTCTCCTTGAGCTCGGAGTTGACCTTGTCGCGCGCCTGCGGCGGGATGAAGCTGGCGAACTTCAAGCCGGCGCGCACCAGGTTGAGCGGCACGCGCACGTTGACGCGGTCGCCCTCCTTGTTGCCCGGCGCCGGTTCGACCAGCACGCGCAGGTACTTGGGGCCCGGCGTTCCGCCGGCGGCCGGCGGCGCCTCGGACACGGCGGCCAGCAGCTTCTCGGCGTCGTCGACCGTTATTTTTTTGTCGGCCAGCATTTCCAGGATCTTTCTCTTTTCTTCGTTCATCGTTTCCTCCTTGTTATCGTATAACGACATGAGTGGTCCTGCCCTGGCCGCTGCCGTCTCGCCCCGCTTTGACGGGGCTGTCGATGTCAAGCCTGAGCCCGGACAGCGAGGCGATCAGGACGAAAATCTGCACATACATCTGCAGCAGCGCCCTGCCCCAGCCCCAGGGCCAGGAGAGCAGCGCCGCCAGCAGCACCAGCGGCAGCAGCAGGAGCAGCAGCGCGCCCAGCAGCAGCCAGGCCAGGAAAAGGGGGATGGGCAGGCTCAGGTGGCGCTTGCCGTCTTCCTCGACGCGGACCCACAGCCACAGCGGGATCATGGGCGCTTCTCCAGTTTCTTCAGCGTTTCCACGACGTCGATCTCGCCGTTTTCCAGGCGCTTGAGCAGCTCCAGCGCCGATGGCGGCGGATTGATCTCGACGTAGTCGAGCTGGGCGGCGATGCGGTTCAGGCGGTTCTTGACGGTCGGGTAGGAGATGCCGAACAATTCCTCCATCTCCTTCAGCGAGCCGTGGCAGCGCAGGAAGGCGGTGACGAAGATCTGGTCTTCGGGAAGCAAGTGCGCCAGCGGCGGCAGTTCAAAGCTGCCCTCGATGGCGACGTCGCGGCCGGCCAGGCGCACTTTCTCCACGGTCAGGGGAGCGCCCTGGGTCAGGCGGGTCAATTCTTGCCATTCACTTGCCATACCGGCACCTCCTTTGTCAGTCTTGGTAAAAATAGCATGATAATTAATAAATGTCAACAAAAAAATAAAGAAAATTAATAAAATGAAGTCAAATAATTAATTTAATCAATATAATGATGTGTGGGCTGCCAAAAAATGCACTATTTGAACCTCAGCGCGCGTTTTGCGAAAATTTCGTTTGCTCACGAGGCCGGGAAATGGGGTCATAGGGTGAATTCGAGCCGGCAGCGCGTACCCTTTTGCTTTTCGATCGTGAAGCTGCCTTGCAGCTGTTGGCTGAGCATTTTCACCAGTGTCAGGCCGAAACCCTTTGAGGCGCGGATATCAAAACCGGCGGGGAGGCCGACACCGTTGTCCTGCAGAGTGAGCGTGACGCGGGCGCCGTCCTTGGCGAGCGAGAGGGTGATGGCGCCGCTCTTTTTGCCGGCGAAGGCGTGTTTCATGATGTTGGTGAGCAGCTCGTTGATGATGATGCCCAGCGGGAAGAGCCGTTTCGGGTCGAGTTTGAAATCGACAACATCCAGGTTGAGTTTGACCTTGGCCAGGTCGGGGAACAGGGAGATCACCGACGTGGCCAGGCTTTCAATGTAATTTTTCACTGACGCATCCCGGAAATTCTCGCCGAGCAGCAGTTTTTCATAGAGGAGGCTCATGCTGTCGACGCGGCCGATCGCGTCCTGAAGCGCGGCGATGGCCTCCGGGCTGGTGAGGGCTTTCATGTGCAGGGAGAGGAGGCCGCCGATGGAGGCGATGTTGTTTTTGATGCGGTGATGGACTTCTTTGAGCAGGATTTCCTTTTCTGCCAGTTGTTTTTTGATCTCCTCTTCCGCCCACGTTCTCTTGCTGATGTCCTGGTTGACACCATAGGTCTTTATGGTGCGGCCCTGAGGATCCTTAACAACGAAGAAGCGCACGGCGATGTGTCCGACCTCTCCGTCGGCATAGAGGATGCGGTGTTCGATCTGGCGGCTGTAATCCGGATCGGAAGACGCGATCGCCGCCCGGGTCTCTTCGCCGACCTGGGCCGCATCGTCGGGGTGGCAGAAGCGGCGCGCATACTCCCCGGAGGACATCTGGTAGCCGCCCACAGCGGCGGCCGTGGTCCGGAAGATGCGGTAGAAGTTGTCGTTGAACGTGAACAGGTCGCGGTCCACGTCATACTCCCAATGACCGGCATGGGTCATTTGCAGGGCGTTGGATTGCTTGGCCTCGCTCAGGCGCAGCGCTTCCTCCACCCGCTTGCGGTCGCTGATGTCGGTAAAGATGGTGGCGAACCCGTTGTCGCGCCAGGGCGCGACGGAGATGGCGAAATGCTTGTCCATGGTCGCAAAATAGGTCTCAAAATAGATCGGCTTTTTACTGCTGGCGACCCGGGCGTATTCCGTCAGATAGGGCGGTGCCGGGGTGGCATAGGCGTCGCTGGCGAGCTTGCCGATCACATGATCGCGCCCCAGGCCGATGATCTTCAGGAAGCGGTCGTTGACATCAATGATGCGGTAGTTCACGGGCTGGCCGCCTTCATAGACCAGCTCATGCAGGGCCACACCCTCGCCCATGTTGTCAAACAGCGAATGGAACCGTGATTCGCTTTCGCGCAACGCCTCTTCCACCCGCTTGTACTCGCTGATGTCGAGGATCACGCCGATCATTCCCGCCGGCCTTCCTTCGCTGTCCGTAAAAACGGCCTTGTTGAAGATCACGTCGTGGAGGGTGCCGTCCGCATAGTTGACCAAGGCTTGGTAGGTTTGCGCGCCTGCTTTTTTCAGCAGCTCCCTGTCGGCCTTGTCGTACGTCTCCGCCAGGTCGGCGGGAGCGATGTCAAATACCGTTTTACCGATGAACTGCTCTCTTTCCAGCCCGATGTAGCGTTCGAATGCCGTGTTGCCTCCGATATAGACGCGACTTAAATCTTTGTAGAAAATGGGAGAGGGCACCGCGTCCAGCAGCGCCTGCTGGAAGCTCAAGGCGCTCTTGATCCTGTCCTCCGCCTGCTTGCGCTCGGTGATGTCCTTGTCGACGCCGCGGTACCCTTTCAGATTCCCCTGCTCATCCAGGATGGGGACGCCGTTGGTGAGCAGGCAGAGGCGTTTGCCGTTCTTGTCGATGCTCCAGTTTTCCAGGTCCTTGATGATCCCCTTGCGCGCCACGATCTCGCCGAAGATCGAGCCCACGCGCGTCGCCTCGTTGGGAGGCATGAAATCGAACGGCGTTTTGCCGATGATCTCCTGGCGGGAATAGCCCAGAAAGCGCGCGCCTTGTTCCGAGCTGTAGGTGTAGACGCCGTTGGCATCGACTTCCCATACCCAGTCGGCCATGCTGAACAGGATGTCGCGCCAGCGCTCCTCGGTCTCGCGCAGCGTCCGCTGCGCCTGCTGGCTCTCGGTGATATCGCGAATGATCGCCGTCACTTCATCGGCGCCGCTGGCGGCCATGCGCGCTTCATAACTGCGCACCCCAAGGCCGGGGACGGGGAGCTGGTATTCAAAGGTCTGCAGCGCCCCGCTTTCCAGTGCGGCGCGGATCTTCGTCTCGATCAGCTCGACAAACTCCGGCGGCAGGACGTCCCGGCAGCGCTTGCCGATCAGCGTCGGCTCGTTTTGGGCGTAAAGATTTTTAGTCTCGGCCTGGTAATCCAGGAAAACGCACTCGCGATTGACGCGGAACAGCAGGTCGGGGATGGTGCGCAGCAGCGCCCTGGAACGCGCTTCGCTGACGACCAGCGCTTCCTCGGTCTGCTTGCGCTCGCTGATGTCGACGTTGGTGCCGACGTAGCCGCTGATCCGGCCCGTCGCGTCGCGCTGCGGGGCCGCCAGGCCGTGCACCCAGGTGACCTTGCCGTCGGAAGTCCGAAAACGGTATTCCAGCTCCCAGCGGTCCTCGGATTCGACGGTTTTTTGCCAGGCGGCAAAGACGGACTCCCGGTCCTCGGGATGCAGTCCCCGGATCCAGCCGTCGCCGAGGGCCTCTTCCAGGGTCAGCCCGGTCATCTCGCACCAGCGGGGATTGGCGTAGCGACACTGTCCCCGGCCATCGGTCAGATAAATGCCGATGGGGGCGAGGGTCGTCAGCGTACGAAATTGCGCTTCGCTCGCGCGCAGCGCTTCTTCCGCCAGCTTGCGCTCGGTGATGTCCGAGATGATGCCGTGCCAGAGGGTGCCGCCGTCGGGCAACCGCTCCGGGTGCGCCTGCGACCAGCGCCAGCGCAGCCCCTGCCGCGGCAGCAGGACCCGGAATTCGCATAAGAAGGTGTTGAGGGTCAGCGCCGAGGCCTGGATGGCGCCGGCGACCCTGTCGTAGTCTTCGGGGTGCAGCCTGGCAAAAACCGGGGTGGCGTCCTCGCGCACCTCCTCGGGGGTCACTTCATAGATGTCGTTCATGCCCGGGCTGGCGTAGGGAAACGCCGAGCGGCCGTCCGGGTCGAGCCGGTACTGGTAGATGACGCCGGGCACCAGGCGGGCGAGTTTGGTGAGCAGGTCGAGGTTCTGCGCCAGCTTCAACTCGACCAGCTTGCGCTCGGTGGTCACTTCGGTGTAGACGATGATGCCGCCGATGGAGCCGTCGGCCTCGTACCAGGGGCGGCATTCCCAGCGCGTCCATTCCACGCTGCCGTCCGCGCGCTCGTAGGAGTCATTCTCGGCGCGGGAAATCTCGCCGGCCAACGCCCGCTGGTGGACATCCCGCCATTTTTGCGGCAGGTCGGGAAACACCTCGTAGTGATGTTTGCCGATGATGTCCTGCTCCTGCAGCTTGTAATCGTCGAGATAGCGCTGGCTGACGAAGATATAGCGCATGTCCCTGTCGTGCACCGCGACGGCGCTGCGCATATGCTCAATGACATACTGCATCAGTCCCCGTGAATGAGCCAGCGCCGCTTCCTTTTCCTTCTCCCTTACCTTGGCCGCGAAAAGCTTGAAGGCCATCTTCATCGACGCGTCGAGGACGGTACTGCTCGAATTTTTCACGATATAGCCGTAGGAGGTTATCTTTTCCGTTTTTTCAACGATCTCGGGCTCTGTGTGGCTGGACATGAAAACCACGGGCAGGTCGCGCTCCTTCAGGATGAGCGCCGCCGCCTCGGTGCCGTCCATGCCCTTGCCCAGGTCGATATCCATCAGGATGAGATCGATGGCGGGATTGCTCTTGACGGCGGCGACGGCTTCCTCGCCACGATGGACGGCCAGTACATGATAGCCGAATTTCTCCAAGGTCATTTTTTCGGCCATGGCGATGATCACTTCGTCTTCCACCAGCAGGATCGTCTTTTGCTTATCCTTGTTCATGGCTCACTTCTCCCGGCACTGCCTGCTCTTCGCGTCCGTCGTTCCTGCCGCGCTCCCATTGAACAGAAAGCGGGCATTACACATCGAATTCAACGAGGCAGCGGGCGCCTGCCTGCGTTTCCATGGTAAAACTCCCACCCAATTGCTGGCTGAGCATCTTCACCAGAATCAAACCGAATCCCTGCGACGTCTCCGGGTCGAACCCGTCCGGAAGCCCGACGCCGTCGTCCTGGATGACTAGACGTGCGCGGTTGTCTATAAGGACGAGAGAAATCCGGATTCGCCCGCTATCCCTGTTCGGGAATGCGTATTTCATTTTATTGGTGATGAGTTCATTGATGATCAGCCCCAGGGGGAAAAGCCGCTTCGCGTCCAGATGGAAATCAACGATGTCCTTTTCGACCGTGACCTTGGCGCTGCCCGGGAACAGGGCGACGATGCCGTCGGCCAGGCTCTCGGCGTAATTTTTCACGGAAATGTCCTCATAGCCTTTGCCGAGCAGCAATTTGTCATAGAGAATGCGCATGCTGTCCATGCGGCCGATGGCGTCCTGCAGCACGTCGATGGCCTCGGTATTGCTTGTCGATTGCAGGCGCAGGGACAGCAACCCGCTGATGGAGGCGATGTTATTCTTGATGCGGTGATGAACTTCCTTGAGCAGGATCTCTTTTTCAGCCAGCTGACGCTTGGTCTCATCTTCCGACCTCATGCGGTCCGTCACTTTCCAAATGGCCTCCATCAACAGCGAAACCTGGAGGATATCGGTTTCATCATAATCGCCCTGCTTGTTGGCCAGGCCGACCACGCCGACGATGCGCTCGTCCCGGAAGATCGGGACCGTCATGAACTTCAGGAGGTGGACATGCCCCTGGGGATAGCCTTTTTTCAGCGGGTGGGCGGCCTGGAAATCGTTGACCACGATCGGCCGGCGCTGCCGGACTGCCTCGCCCCAGATCCCGGTTTTGGCCAATTCGTAGCAGGTCAGTGGGTTGGCCACGGCGCATTCCGCCATGACCTCCCGTGACCAGGAATTCAGGATGAATTCCCGCCGGACGTCGTTGTAATGGTAAATGTAGCCGATCTTGCTGCCGGTCAACTGCAGGGCTTGTTCCAGCGCGTAATCGAGAAAATCCTGGATGGTCGTGGATTGGTGCTGCAGGATATCCACCATCTTTTTCAGGCGCGCTTCGTTCTGCTGGAGTTCCTGTTCGGCCCGTTTGCGCATCAGCGCCTCGCCGATGTGGGCGGCGATGTTCTCGAGCTGCTCGACGGCAGCGAGGCTGAAGCGCCCTTTCCTGCGGTCGTTGAATTGCAGCAGGCCGACGATCCGCTCTTTCATGCGGATCGGTACCAGCGCTACCGAGGCGTAGCCCTGGTGGATGCACTGGTTACGCGGATGCAGCCGGGGCTCCTGGTCGGGTGGAATGTCCAGCAACGACCGGGAGTCGTTGGTCCAGAAGCTTCCCCCGGTCGTGAAGAGCGGGTTGTCGGCAGCGGCTTTTCCCGAGAGCACCAGGCCGCAGGTGCATTCCAGGCTGATCGCCCCGTTGCTGTCCCGGCACATCCCGCCGTCGGCGCCGCGCGCCAGCAGCGTGTTTTCCGTGCGCAGGAAATCCGGAGAAAAGCCTTGCTGGGCGATATAGGGGAAGTCTTCCCCTTCCTGCAGGCGCATGCCCACGGCAGCGAACCCGGTCCCCGCCTTGAGTACGGTCAGGACGGGCTGGATGGCCTGTTGCAGGTCCCCCGGTCCGTTGAGTATCTGCAGGATCCGGCGGGCCATTTCCCCGTAGGCCCCGCTCTGGCGCAGCATTTCCGTCGCCATGTCCAGGCTGCGGCCCAGCGAGTGAGCGACGCGGACGATCACGGCCACGAAGAGCGTTCCCGCGGCGATGGCCAGGAAGGCCAGGAAAAGGGCATTGTGGATCGCAATTGAGGCCGACAGCATATGGGACAGGAGGCCCTGCAGGATGACCACGGTCACGGTCAGGGGAAAAAACACCCGGGACAGGCGGGCCGATGTCGAGTCGCCGCAGACCAGGCGCAAGGGGAGGCTTTCCGGACCCGCGGCTGCCGCCACAGCCGAGCCGAGAAAAACAAAGGCGATAGCCGTGGTCGCGGCCATGGGCACCGTAGTGCCGCTGTACATGAGGGGTGAGCCGTAGAGGTAGGCCAGGAGCACCGTCGAGCCGCCGAGTACCGTTAAAACCCCCAGGCCGGAGGCGCAATGCCCAAGATAGCGGGGAATGGCTGATTTCTTGCGCGCGAGGAGCAACAGAAGTGTCCCCAGCCCGGCCAGCATGAATACGGCGCCGGTCAGCGGTGACATGCGACCGATGGGAATGCCCCCGAGCGTGCCGCTTGTGGCGGGGAGCCAATTTTCGAAATTGAGGTCCAAGCCGGCAAGGTTCCCGGCGACTGTCAAAGCGCTGAACAGGGTGGCAAGAACGACCAGCGCTTCGATAAACTTCCAACCGGGCCAAGTACGGAGCTTTCGGTTATGGAGAAGCAGGGCGGCGCCGAGGATCAGGAAGGAGGCAGCCGTGCTTGGCGCCATGGGGATATAGTCCGGGCGGATGCTGCCCAGCAGGCGCAAACCCGGGACATAGCCCAGCAAGCCCATGAGTGCGATCAGCATCGCTCCCGCAGGCCCCAGTATCAATGTCATCTTGAATCCGGATTGCGGTGGAGCTTTTTGTCCGCTGTCGGCCATGATCGCCTTAGCCATCGTCAGCGGCACCGGTTCCTGATCACAACCGTTCATGGCCTGTCTCTCCTGCGCCTTTCGCTTTGTCGCTGCCGGCGCTCGCCCTCTTCGCCCGCGGCCTGGTCAAATCCGTAATCCTATAATTTTAACTATATCTGAAACTGCATTTGTGTTCAAGCGCACTGCGGCCGGAGAGCCGGAGCCTTGATCATGGCAAAAAAGTAACGCAAGGCCTGATGCGCAGGCGTCAGCTTTCCCGCCGGCAGCGGTTGTAATCGCCGGGATCTTCGGTTACGATAATGGCATCCAAAGAAGGAGGGGAAGATGAGCGCGATTATCGGCAATTCAGGCGAAAGAAAGAAAAAACTGAAGGAACTTATATCTGAAGCTCCACGCCGGCCAGGGGGAGGAAACGGTGCGCCGCGAGCTGCTCGAGAGTCTGGCCAGCATTCCCTACGGAGAGGTGGTCGAGGTAGAGCAGGAGCTGATCGGCGAAGGGTTGCCCGAAAGCGAGGTGCTCAAGCTCTGCGATGCCCACTCGGCGGTGCTGCACGGCCGCGTCGACCTGAGCGGCCAGAAGCCGGTGCCGGATGGGCATCCGGTCGATGTTTTCCGCCGCGAGAACGCCGAACTGCGCAAGGTGACGGCGCAGGCCCGCCAAGCGCTGGCCGCAATCGAAAAAGGCGAGAATGATGCGGACGAAGCCAAGCTGTTGCTGCGCGGCCTGTTCAACCAACTGTTCGATGTCGACAAGCATTACCAGCGCAAGGAGTACCTGCTGTTTCCGTTCCTGGAGAAACTGGGCGTCACCGGCCCGCCCAAGGTGATGTGGGGCAAGCACGACGAGATACGCGAGCTGCTCAAGGGCAGCAGCGAGGCGCTGCGGGTCGCCGAGTCCGACCGCGAGGAACTGCTGGCCGTGGCCGCCATGCTGCTCAATCCCGCCTTGCAGGGGATCGACGACATGACGGCCAAGGAGGAGGAGATCCTGTTGCCCATGGCGCTGGACAAGATGGGGGAGAACGACTGGGTGGCCATCAGCCGGGAGTCTGGCCAATTCGGCTATTGCCTTTTCGATCCGCCGAATTGGCCACCCCGAGCAGCTACGGACTCCGCCGCCAAGGAGGCGGCGGATGAGCCACACCCTGCCGCTTCGGCTGAAGACCATGCTGCGAGGGGCGGCCAGATCAATCTCCCCTCCGGCTCCTTCACAGTGGAGGAGCTTTTAGCCATCCTCAACACCCTGCCTGTGGACATGACCTTCGTCGACCGCAACGACAAGGTCAAGTACTTCTCGCAAGGCACCGAGCGCATCTTTCAGCGCAACCGCGCCATCCTGCAGCGCGACGTGCGTCACTGCCATCCCCCGGCCAGCGCCCACATCGTGGAGAAGATCATCGAGGACTTCAAGAGCGGACGCGAAAGCCGGACCGCCTTCTGGATCCAGATGGGCGGCAAGTTCGTGCACATCGAATATTTCGCCCTGCGCGGCGAAAAAGGGGAGTACCTGGGCACCCTGGAGGTATCGCACGACGTGGAGCGCTACCGCCGGCTCGAAGGCGAGCGGCGCATCCTGGCCTATGGGAAGTAAACCATGGGTGAAAAACTGATCATCACCCCCAAAACCAAGGTGCTGCAGCTGTTGGAGGCATATCCGCAGCTGGAAGCGATCCTGATCGGCATGGTCCCCGTTTTCAAGAAGCTGCAGAACCCGGTGCTGCGCAGGACGGTGGCCAAAGTGGCTTCGCTGCAGCAGGCGGCTGCCGTCGGCAACGTCAAGACCGAGGACCTCATCAACCGTCTGCGCCGCGAAGTGGGGCAGGACCTGTACGCCGAGGGGGTTGGCGCGGCCTACAATACGATCCGGCCCGGCTGGTTCGACGCCAAGCGGATCGCCAAGGAACTCGATGCCCGCCCCCTGTTGGCCGCCGGCGAACAACCGGTGGACCAGGTGATGGCCGACTTCGTCGCCATGGCCGCAACCACGATCTACAAGCTCAGCGCCCCGTTCCTGCCCGCGCCGCTGATCGACAAGGGCGCGAGCCTGGGGCTTGAACACTGGCTGGTGAAGGAGAGCGAGGAGAGCTTTATAGTCTATTTTTATAAGAAATAACCGAGGTTCGAAGTTCAACGTTCGAGGTTCGAAGTTTTCGGAGCAGAACAGTAAGCGATCAATTGGAGCTTAAAGTTCGATTCACGTTGTTAAGGAAAGATGGCAATTTTAAAGAGAAGAGCATAAGCTCGAATCCTATTGCGGTTAATTCTTTTCTCTTCAACATTGAACATCGAACTTCGAACATCGAACTTGTCTGGATCTCCTGAACGATGAACGACGAACCTGCCGGTTTACCGGCCTACAACTCGAATTCACCCCGGGTCAGGGATACCAGCCATTGGTGCAGCGGTTTCATGACCTTGAATTTCTCGAAGCAAAAATCGATCAGGGCGGGGGAGTGCAGCTCGGCCGGGATGCGGCCTTCCCATCCGGCGTATAGGCCAGCGTGGCGCAGCAGGAACTCAGCGTCCGGTTCGGCGTCGTAGCCCGCCGGCACGCGCCTGTAGTGCTCGCCGCCCAGGGTGTAGCCGGGCCTGGCGCTGATCTTTTTTACGAAAGCGGCCAGCTCGGGGCCGAAGTCCGGGTCGGCCACGGCGCGGCGGTAGCGCTCGAGCAGCGGCCGGGAAAAAACGTACAGCCCGCCCCCGAGCATCAGGCGGGGCGGCTCGAGATGAAAATAGTAGCCCGGACAGTCCATGCGCGGCCCGTTGCCCTCCCAGAAGAAGATGCCCAGGTTGGTCTTGTAGGGGGACTTGTCGGGGCTGAAGCGCGTGTCGCGGTAAATGCGGAACAGCGAGCCGTTGGCGCGGGGGTCGAAGCGGATCCCGGGCGCCAGGCGCCTGAGCCGCTCGCCCATGGCGAGCACGAAGGCCCGGGATGGCTCCATGACCGCGGCTTCGTATTCGGCCTTGTGGGCGGCGAACCAGTCGCGGTCGTTGTGGGCAGCCAGCTCGCGCAGGAATGTCACGGTCCTTTTGGGAAATCCGGGAAAAACTTCAGCCACGGCCATGATCCCTCCTGTTTCAATGCAAGGAATAAATCCAAGTATAACGTATAAAATAAAAAGGGAAAAGTTTGAACCTGCTTGACAAATCCATAAAATAAACTTATATTAATAATAATTCTTATTACTAAAATGATAACACAAAGAAGAAAAAGCGCGCAACGCGAGCGGATATACGACACGATCCGCTCCAATAAAGCCCATCCGACCGCCCTGGAAGTTTACGAGCGCCTGAAAAGGGAAATGCCCTCCCTCAGCCTGGGCAACGTCTATCGCAACATCGCCATCCTGCTGGAGGAGGGGCGCATCCAGGGCGGCGAGTTCGGCAGCGGCATCGTGCGCTACGACGCCGTCACCGGCAGCCATTACCATTTTGTCTGCGAGCGCTGCGGCCGGGTCAGCGACTTCGCCATGCCCGCCCAGGATGAGATCACCGCGACCGCCCGCCGCTATTCCCCGCACCGCATCGCCGGCCACACCATCCGCTTTTTCGGCGTCTGTGTGGAGTGCGCCGCCGGTACGAAAAGCCAATCAAAAAAAAGGAGATAAAAAAATGGAAAACAACCAAGGCAGCATGCCCCGGATCGGCGACAAGGCGCCTGCATTCAAGGCCGTCACCACCCAGGGCGAGATCAACTTTCCCGAGCAGTACGCCGGCAGCTGGGTTATCCTCTTCAGCCACCCGGCCGATTTCACCCCGGTCTGCACCTCGGAGTTCATGACCTTCGCCTCCCTGGAGGACAAGTTCAGCGGAGCTGAACTGCCAGCTGGTCGGCCTGTCGGTCGATGGCCTCTACAGCCACATCGCCTGGCTGCGCACCATCAAGGACAAGATCGAGTACAAGGGCATGAAGAACGTCGAGGTGAAGTTCCCGCTGATCGAGGACATCACCATGAACGTGGCCAAAATGTACGGCATGATGCAGCCGGGCGAGAGCTCGACCAAGGCCGTGCGCGCCGTGTTCGTCATCGACCCCAAGGGCATCATCCGCACCATCATCTACTACCCGCTGAGCATGGGCCGCAACTTCGACGAGCTGCTGCGCGTGCTGCAGGCCCTGCAGACCGCCGACGCCTTCGGCGTGGCTACCCCGGCCGACTGGCGCCCGGGCGACGACGTCATCGTGCCCACCGCCGGCTCCTGCGGCGTGGCCAAGGAACGCATGGACGGCAAGGAAGCCGGCGTCACCTGCCACGACTGGTTCTTCTGCACCAAGAAGATCGACAAGGAGAAGGTATTGGGCACCATAAAGAAAAAGAAGTAAGAAAAGGGCAAAAGGCCTCACTTGTCTACGTGACGCGTAACGCGTGACGCGTGACACGAAAGAATAAGAAGGATAAGATCTTACTCTTTCGAATCACGAATTACGAATTACGGGTTCCGCGCCGGTTTGCTCGCAGTCTTCTTCTGTGCTATAACCGCCATATGCTTCCTGATCTGAAAACCCTGCTCGTAGTGAACCCGCACGCCGGCGGCGGGCGCGGGCGCACGATCTTCCCCGCCGTGCGCGAGCTCCTGGAACAGGGAATCCCCAATTTGGATGTCCGGGTCAGCGAATACGCCGGGCACGCCTGCGCGATCGGGCGCGAAGCAGCGGCAAGCGGCTATGAACGGGTTCTCACCGTCGGCGGCGACGGTACTCCTTTTGAGATCGTCAACGGCATCTATGCCGACGGGCGTCCGCCCAAGCCCATCGAGCTGGGCATCATCCCGGCCGGGACCGGGAACTCCTTCCTGCGCGATTTTTCCATATTGTCCTGGCGCCAGGCCGTGGAAGGCATCCTGGCCGGCAAGCGGCGCCGGGTCGACCTGGTGGAGATCGCCTATCCGCGCGCCGGCGCCGATGTCCGCCAGGTGTACCTCAATATTTTGGGCGTGGGCCTGATCGCCGACATCCTCAAGCTGACCAACGAGAAGCTCAAGGGCTTCGGCCGGGCCAGCTACGGGCTGGCGGTCCTGCTGCGCCTGGCCCGCGGCATGCGCAACCGCATGCAGCTGACCGTCGACGGCGAAAAACTGGAGATCGTCAACAGCGCCCTGGTCGTCTCCAACTCCAAGTTCACCGGCGGCGGCATGAAAATCGCGCCCATGGCCGACACCCGGGACGGCAAGGTGGACCTGGTTGTTTTCCAGGGAGTCGACCGCCGCGACATTCTGAACATCTTTGCCCGCGTCTTCAAGGGCACGCACGTCGGCCACCCCAAGGTCAAGACCTATCGCGCCGCCGAGGTCGCCATCGACAGCGACCCCCAGGAAATGCTCATGGCCGACGGCGAGCTGCTCGGCCGCACGCCGCTGCGCCTGAACGTGCTGCCGGCCGAACTGGTCATCCTGGCATGAAGAAAGCTGCCAGGCTGGCGCTCTCGCTGCTGATCTGGGGCATCGGCTGGATCTGGTTCTCGCTCGGGGGGCTGTTCCTGCTGCTGATCGGGATCTTCCGTGCCGGCGCTTTTTTTGAATCCTGGCTGAAGGGGCTGTGCCGCTCGCTGGTATGGCTCTGCGGCATCCGCATCACCGTTTCGGGAAAAGAGAATCTCGCCCCCGGCAAACAGTATCTGTTGATGCTGAACCATGTCAACATTCTGGATGCCTTCGTCTTTTACTCCGCTTTCCCCGGCTGGGCCCGCGGCATCGAGGAAGAAAGCCACTTCGACTGGCCGGTTTACGGCTGGGTGATCCGGCGCATGGGCCAGGTCCCGGTCAGTCGCAAGAGCGGCATCAAGGCCATGGAATCCCTGAAGCGCGCCGCCGCATTGATCCGCCGCCAGCGGGAGTTTTCCTTCATGGTCCTGCCCGAAGGGACGCGAACCCGCGACGGCAGGCTGGGCCGGTTCAAGAAGGGCGGCTTTCTGCTGGCGCTGGAAACGGGGCTGGACATTTTGCCCCTGGTGCAGAAAGGCGCCTTTCGCGTCAACCGCCGCGGCAGCCTGTTCATCCGCCCCGGACGCGTCGAGTTCGTCATCGAGAAGCCCGTCGCCACGGCCGGGTATACGCGCGAGAACATCGGCGAATTGATGGACAAGGTCAGGAGTGTATTCCTGAATCACGTGGAGTAGGTCAAGAAATCGGCGTATGGCGTAGGGCGTAAGGCGCAATGGAAGAGATAAGAATGACTTCATGCGCGAGCGCTTGATTTTACAATTTTATCCGAATACGTTTCCTGAAAATTCCGAAATCTGGCAAGTTCTTCCCCTACGCCTTACACCTTACGCCTTACGCCGAGTCACTGATGTCAAACTTCTATGAACTGGGGCCGCTCAACAACCCCGGGTACAGTTTTTCCAGCTCCGACCTCAAGTAGCCTTCGATCTCGGTGCGCGAGCCGAAGCGCTTCAGGTGGGCGACGATGCGGCGCAGGCGCGCGTAGTCGATCTGGGTAAAGACCCTCTTGATTTCGGCGATGGCCATGGCGTTCATGGAGAAGTTGGTGAAGCCCATGCCCAGCAGCATCAGCGCCGTCAGGGGCTGGCCGGCCATCTCGCCGCAGATGGTCACCTCCTTGCCGGCGCGGTCCACCTCGGAGCGGATCTCGCGCAGGATGTGGAGGAAGGCCGGGTGGAAGGGGCTGAACAGGTGGGCGACATCGGTGTTGTTGCGGTCGACGGCCAGCAGGTACTGGATCAGGTCGTTGCTGCCCACCGAGTAGAAATCGACGGCATCGCCCAGGTGGCGGATCAGGCCCACGGCGGCGGGAATCTCCAGCATGATGCCGGCCTTGAGGTCCTTCTTGGGGTAGGTCCCGGCGCGCTGCAGCTCCTTTTTGGCCTCGGCCATGATCTCGCGGATGGCCCGCACTTCTTCGATCTCGGTGACCATGGGGAAGAGGATGCGGATGTTGCCGCTGGCGTTGGCGCGCATGACGGCGCGGATCTGGACCTTGAAGGGCTCGCGCTCCTTGAGGAAAAGGCGCACGGCCATCATTCCCAGCGAGGGGTTGTCCTCGCGCCGCGGCCGGGTCGGGTCGGACTTGTCGCGCCCCAGGTCGTAGGTGCGGATCACCAGCGGCTGCGGGTAGACGTTCTGGGCGATCTGCTTGTAAATGAGGCACTGCTCTTCCTCGGAGATGCTCATCTTGGAGTCGAGGTAAAGGAACTCGGTGCGGAAGAGGCCGATGCCCTTGGCGCCGAAGGACTGCACGACTTCGCTCTCGAAGGGCAGCTCGATGTTGGCGTACAGGTGGAACTGGTGCTGGTCGCGGGTCAGCTCCGGCAGCCGGCTCAGGGCTTTCAGCTGCTCCTTGTACTGGCCGAACTTTTCGATCTTGCGGCCGATCTCCAGGGCGGCGTCCGCCGTGGGCAGGACAATGACCTCGCCGCCGACCGAGTCCACGGCCACGGTATCGCCACTGGCGATCAGCTCGGTGGCGTTGCCCGTGTCCAAAATGGCCGGGATGCCCAGGGTACGGGCCAGGATCGCCGTATGCGACGTCTCGCCGCCCTTGTTCAGCACCAGCCCCAGCAGCCGCTTGTTGCTCATCAGCGTGGCCGCCTCGGAGGGGGTGATGTCGTCGGCGACCAGGATGACCTGCCCCGCCGGAGCGCCGGCGGCGGCGGCCGGAACCTGCCGGGCGGCGGCGCTTTTTCGCAGGTTGGCGATCAGGCGGTTCAGCACGTCGGAAATGTCGTTGCTTTTGGCCTTGAAGGACAGGTCGGGGATGGTGCGGAAGAGCTCCAGGTATTTTTTCTCTACCGAGCGGATGGCCCACTCGGCCTTGACCAGCTTGTTCTGGATGGCGGCCTGGATCTCGCCGAGCAGGTGGCTGTCGGTGAGCAGCATGTGCTGCGTCTCGATGATGAAGGCGGCGTCCGCGCCCATGATCTTCTGCAGGCCCAGGTGAATCTTTTTCAGCTGCGCCCGGGACTTTTTCACGGCGTTTTCCAGGCGCCAGATCTCGCGCTCCACCGCCTTGGGGCTGATGGGCTCGGCCAGGACCACCTCGCGGGTAAAATTGTAGAGCAGGGCCCTGCCGATGACGATCCCGGGTGAAACGGCCTTGCCCTTGATGCGGACCATCAGCTCTCTTCGTCGAATTTGCGGTCGAAGAGATCGCCGATGGCCTGGATGGCCTCCTGCTCGTCCTCGCCGGCGGCTTGCAGGATGATTTCGTTGCCCACCGATGCCGCCAGGGTCAGGATGCCCAGCAGGCTCTTGGCGTTGACTTTATCTTCGTTATAGATGAGGTAGATGTCGGCGCTGTACATGTTGGCCAGGTGGGAGAGCTTGGCGGCGGCCCTGGCGTGCAGTCCCAGTTTGTTGAAGATCTGCTGTTTCTTTTCGATCATTTTTTTTCTCCTAGGTATTCGCTGATGATGTTGATTCCTTCCCTGGCTTCCTGTTCGACCTTCTTGATCACCTGGCGGAAGTTGCCGTTGGGCTCCTCGCAGCAGAAGAACTTCAGCAGGCCGGGCAGGTTGATGCCCGAGATCACCTCGACGCTGGGCCCGACGAAGCGGGTGGAGATGTTCGACGGCGAGCCGCCGAACATGTCGGTGAAGATGACGATCTTCTGCCCCCGGTTGCGGGCGATGAATTTCTCCAGCTGGGAGATCATGGCGCTGCCGTCGCCCTGCCAGTCGAAGGCGATGGATCTCGATGTCGAGCTTCTGCTCGAGGATCTTCTCGGCCACCTGCACCAGCTCGCGGCCGAGATTGCCGTGGGTGATAATCACGCTCTTGATCATGTTATTTCGCCTCCGGCTCCGGCGCGAGCGCTGCTGCGGCGCGCGGGCGCCGGGCAGGCGCTGCGCGACTCCAGGTAGGTCATGCGGCCGCTCTTCTTGGCCAGAAAATTGCGCAGCGCCACCTCGATGATGGTCGACAGGTTGCGGCCCGGGCCCACCGGCAGGTTGATCAGCGGCACTTCCAGGCCGAGGATCTTGAAGTAGTGGTTGTCTTCGCCCAGGCGGTCGTATTTTTTCTTGGGGTCCCATTTTTCCAGGTTGATCACCAGGTTCAGCTTCTTTTCCTCGAGCACGGCCGAGGCGCCGAAGATGTCGTTGATGTTGATGATGCCCAGCCCGCGCACCTCCATCAGGTTCTTGATGATCTCGTTGGCGCGGCCGACCAGGTCGTCGTTGGAATCGATGTAGAACTCGGCCACGTCGTCGGCGATCAGCTGGTAGCCCTTGTTGACCAGCTCCAGGGCCGTCTCGCTCTTGCCGATGCCCGAAGCGCCGGTAATCAGGACTCCCTGGCCCATGATGTCCATCAGCACCCCGTTCATCTTGATCTTCTTGGAAAAATACTGGTAGAGGAAGGCGCTGAGCCGCGATACCAGCGGCACCGTGTGCAGCTCGGAGACCAGGATCGGGGTGGTGTAGCGGGCGGCGCCGGCGATCCAGTCCGCCTCGGGTTCGATGTTCTCGGAAATGATGATGCCCGGGAGCTTGAGGGAAAAGTAGTTCTTCAGGCAGCGCTGCCGCTCTTCATCCTTCAGGCTGCGCAGGTAGCCGGCCTCGGTCTTGCCGAAGATCTGGATGCGCCCGGCCTGGATGTGCTTGAAATAGCCGGTGAGGCCGAGGCCGGGGCGCTGGGGCCGCGGGTGGCCGATCAGGTTGGGCATCCACTTTTCGTTGAAAACGCGCACGATCTTCAGCTGGCTCAGTTCCTGGAGCTGGCTTACTTGTATCCCTTTCACGTCCTTGAGCATCGTCGGGTACCGGACCTAAAGGTTGGGCTCGATCAGCGTGACGCCGCCCTGGGGGGTGCGGAAAACCCCGGCCATGCGGTTCGTCTCCGAGTTGATGAACAGGTAACCGTTCTCATGGCTCTCGACCAGGAAGAAAACGGCTTCCTCGACGGTGATCGGTTTGCGCGAATAGTTGTCCGAGATGAGGATGGCGCCCTGCGGGTCAGTTGCGCGGGACCCCGGCTGGACGGCACGCGCTCCGCGGTCACGGCGCTCGCCCCGCTTGTCGGGCCGCTCGGGCACCATTCCCACCGTGGCCATGGAGATGCCCTTGGCCCCGGCGCGTTTCTTGGACTCTTTTATCTTTTCCTTGCTGCGCTTGGCCTGGCCCCGCAGGGTGTCCAGCGTGTTGCGCACGGCCTGTTTCAGTATCTTGTTGCGATCCTCGGCGTAGAACGAATGGAGGCGCGTTTTCAGCGAGATCTCGACCTTGAACGACAGCTTTTCTTCGTTGACGATCACTTCGGCGTCGATGATCTCACCGGCGATCTTCTCGATGTCGAGCAGGTGCTTCTCGACGTAGGCCTTGATGGCGCCCGGCATCTTGACGTTCTTGGTTGCGAAGTTAATGCTCATGCTTGCCTCCTTTGATTTTATTCTCTTTCTTCCTGACGAAGGAACTCGCGATGTTCAGCTCTTCGCGGTAGTTGCGCACGGTGCGCCGGGCAATGCGGATGCCCAGGGCGGCCAGACGAACCGCGATCTCGTCGTCGGCCAGCGGCTTCTCCGGGGCTTCCGCCGCGATCAGCTCGCGGATCTTGTCCTTGATGGTGCCGACGGCGTGGGAGAAGCCGAAGTCGCCTTTCAGGCCGTAGCTGAGGAAGACCTTCAGCGGGATGATGCCCTGTTCCGAGGTCATGAACTTGTTGCTCATGGCGCGGGAGATGGTCGATTCGTTGAGGTTGACCTCGCGGGCTACGTCCTTCATGGTCAGGGGCTTCTTCCATTTTTCCCCGAAATCCAGGAAATCCTTCTGGGCCTTGACCAGGTATTCGGCGATGCGCAGGATGGTCTTCTTGCGCAGCTCGATGCTCTCAATGAAGAACTGGGCGTCGCGGTAGCGGCTTTTCAGGTAGGAGACGGTCTTTTTGTCGCCGGTCTTTTCGAGCATCTCCTGGTAGTATTTCGAGAGCGTCAGGCGCGGCAGCCCCTCGTCCAGGTACATGACCCGGTACTCGCCGTTCTCCTTGATCAGCATCAGGTCGACTTCGGCGTATTCGACCTCCTCGCGGTCGAAGGCTTCGGCCGGGTGGGGGGTCAGTCGCTTCAGGCGGCCGGCCAGGTCCAGCACCTCGTCGCTGCTGATGCCCAGACGCCGGGCGATGGCCTCGTAGTTGGAGCGCGACAAGTCCTCGAGGTGGTCGCGGATCAGCAGCCGCAGCTTCTCGTTCTGGGGCTCCTCGGCAACCTGGGCCAGCAGGCATTCGGGCAGGGACTTGCTGGCGCAGCCGGGCGGGCTGAAAAAGGTGATCAGGCGGCGCACGCGCTCGATCTCCCCGGGCGTGGTGCCGATCAGCGAGGCGATGGACTCGATCTCGGTCTTCAGGTAGCCGTCGCCGTCCAGGTTGTAGACGATCTGGCGGGCGATCTCGATCTCGTGCTCGTCGCTGAAGGTGGCGCCGGCCTGTTCCAGCAGGTGGTCGGCCAGGGTGACGCTGGAGGGAGTGAGGACTTCCAGGGCCTTGTTCTTGTCGATGTCGTCGGGATTCTTCCTGAGGAAGCCGTGTTCCTCATAGGGGGTCATGAAGGAGGCGTCGGCGCGCTCGATGCGCTGCTGGTATTCGTTGGCCTCGTCTTCGCGCACCGTCTTTTCGACCGGCTCGATCTCCAGCATGGGGTTGGATTCGACTTCGTTCTGCAGGGTCTCGGCCAACTCCAGGTGGTTGTCGGCCAGCAGCTGGATGAAATAGTGCATCACCGGGGTGATGGTCAGCTGTTGCGAGCCCTTGAGCTGCATCTTAATGGTCATCGTTCAGTTCCACCTGAATTCCCTGCCGAGATAGTCGCGTTTGACCCGTTCATCGCTGATCAGTTCCTCCGACCGGCCCTCGAAGATGACCTGGCCGTGGTGAATGATATAGGAACGGTCGGTTATTTTCAAGATTTCGCGAACGTTGTGGTCGGTGATGATGATGCCCATCCGACGGCGCTTGAAAGCCTGGATCAGCTCCCGCAATTCGCCGATCTGGATGGGGTCGATGCCGGCGAAGGGCTCGTCCAGCAGCAGGAAATCGGGGGTCAGCACCAGCGAGCGGGCAATCTCCAGGCGCCGGCGTTCGCCGCCGGAGAGCATATAGGCCTTGCGGCCGCGGATCTCCCCCAGCCCCAGCTCAGCGAGGATGCCCGGGATGTCGGCGGCGCGCTCGCCGCGGTGCATCTGGGCAATGGCGCGCACGTTGTCCTCGACGCTCAGGCCGCGGAATACGGAAGGTTCCTGGGGCAGGAAACTGATGCCCAGGCGCGAGCGGCGGAAGACCGGCACGCGGGTGATGTCGCGGCCGTTGAGCCGGATCTCACCGCTGTCAGGGCGGTGGATGCCCAGGATCATCAGGAAGGTGGTGGTCTTGCCGGCGCCGTTCGGTCCCAGCAGGCCGACGATCTCGCCGGCGGCGACCGTCAGGCTCACGTCGTCGACCACCGCCCTCTGGCGGAAAGTTTTGCGGATATGGCTTATTTCCAATTGTTTCATGGCTTGTTTCAGGCTGGAGTTCCCTTAACAATAATAACATCCAAAGCCGCTGCTGTCAAAAAATCGAGGACTCAGGGAAGAGAGAGGGAAGAAGGAGGGAAGAGAAAGGGAAGAGAGAGGGAAGAGAGAGTGGGAAAAGATTCTTCAGGATCTCTTTCCCACTTTGTCTTCCCTCTGCCTTTCCCTCTGTCTTCTCTCTCTCTTCCCAGAGTCCTATTATCGTTCCGGCTTCGTCCCTATGATCAATTTCCTGACTCCGCCCCTCTTGGCCAGGTCCATGACGCGCACCACCAGCCCGTGGGCGATCTCCTGGTCGGCTTTGAGCACCAGGGCGCCGTCTTTCATCCTGGGCAGGATCTTGCGGATTTCCGCCTCCAGCCCGTCCAGCGCCACCGCCTGGCGGTTCAGGAACAGTCCGCCCTGGCGATCGACGGTGAGCACGTACTCCTGCGGCTCGGCCAGGGGGGTGGTCTTGGCGCTGGGCAGTTCGAGCTTGATACCCGGCTGCTCCAGGAAGGTGGACGTGATCATGAAGAACAGCAGCAGCATGAAAATGACGTCGATCAGCGACGTGATGTTGATGACCACTTTCGGGCGCGGGCGGCGGTTCAGCTGCACGTCGTTACCCCCGCGGCGCGTCGTGGATGGCGCCGATGCGGGCCAGCAGGCGATTGGAGTGTTTCTCGATCTCCAGCACCAGCGCTTCGGCCTTGTGGGCGAAATAGTTGTAGGCCACCAGCGCCGGGATGCCGATGAACAGGCCGGCGATGGTGGTGATCAGGGCCTCGGAAATGCCGCCCGCCAGGGCCGCGGCCTGGCCGACGCCCAGGTCGGCAATGACCTTGAAAACCTTGAGGATGCCGAGGACCGTGCCCAGCAGCCCCAGCAGCGGCGCGATGCCGGCCACGGTTTCCAGCACGCCCAAGCCCTTTTCCAGCTGGTGCACTTCCTGGCGCCCCTGGTCCAGCAGCGCTTCCTTGAGCTCTTCGCGGGGCAGGCCGTGGTTTTCCAGGCTGATGCGGATCATGTTGGCCAGCGGTCCGTGGTGTTTCTCGCAGATGGAGACGGCCAGGCCGAAGTCGTTGGGAGCCTTGACGTTCTCCAGCACGGCCACGACCTCGGGGATGATGATCTTGCGCCGCCGCAGCGCCAGCGACTTCTCGATGACGACCGCCAGGGCGGCTATCGAGCACAGGAACAGGGGGTACATGATGATGCCGCCCTTGGCCAGGAAAACCAGTATGTTTTTCATTGCGCTCCTCGCTTAGCGTTTTACGAAGTAAGAGAATTTGGCGGTGACTTCCAGGTACGGTTTGGGAAAATCGGCCGGCAGGGTGGGGAAGGGGGCCGAGGTGCTCACGGCGAAGCGGCTGGTCTCCATCAGCGTGCGGTGGCCGTTGTAGGCCAGCAGCTCCAGGTCGGCCAGGCGGCCGTCGGGATAAATCTTGAAGCGCAGCATGGTGTCGCCGTCGATCATGCCCAGCTGGGAAAAGGCCAGGGGCGGGAAGATGTTGCGGCCTATGCGATTTTTCAACGCCAGCATGTAGGGGGCGAAGTCCCAGTCGTAGGTGTTGAACGACAGGCCGCCGCTCTCGGCGGCACGCCCTTCGAGTTGCCGGTGCGGCACCGTCGGCAGCTCAAAGCGCATGGGCCTGTTGGGAGTGCTTTCCGGCTTCCTGTCCGGCGGCAGGGCCCTGTCGGCATCCGCTTCTTGGCCGGGGTCGCTGTCCACGTTTTCGCGGTCGGCGGCCTTTTCTGCGTTCGCGGGTTCGGCCGCGGCGGCTTCTTTTTGCGGGCTGGGCGGAGGCAGCGGCAGGTCATGGGAGGCCATGTCGCCGCGGGAGAAGGGGGCGTCCGCAAGCGGCAGCTGCGGCGCCGGCTCCTGGTTGCGCGCCAGGGCGTTCTTGTCCGAGAGGAAATCGGCTTTTTGCGGCGCCGGGGTGGTGCGGGCGTTGTCCGGGGTGGCGATCACCTCGCGGGGCAGCTCCGGCTGCTGCAGGTCGAAGACCAGGGGCGGGCTCTTGACCGCGGGCGGCGCGGCAGGGGCGAGCCGGGCCAGATCGAGCCGGACCGCGGAATCCCAGACCATGAGGAAAAAGAGGTGCACCAGTACGGAGAGCAGGATGACCCGCCGCCTGGCCCTGCTTTCCGCCGCTTGGACGCTGATCCCGGCGTTTTTTCCCTGTTGGTGCATGAAATTAAACATACGAATGGCTCTTTTCTTGCATAGGACTATATCATAGGACGGTGCGAACGCGGATAAAGTTTCGGCGACCACCGGTAATTCAAAGAAAGTGTTCGTGTTGAGCTGCGTAATAAAATGAATTCAGTCTAGGTGTTAGAGTTAGCAGGAGAATAACGGAAATCTTTTAGAGATCGTTTTAGTGTCTTCACTAACACTGTCATTAACACGAACTCTGTCTTCGTTTTCGGACATTGGAATTTGGTGCTTGTGATTTGGAATTTCATCTCTTACCTAACTCCAAGCGCCTTCTTCTTCACTTTTGCCTTTTTACTTTTGCCTTTTGCCTTTTCCTACCGTCAACCCTATACCGTCCACCGTAAACCAAGTTCTTCTTGATGGCCGGTTGCAAGATTTGGCTATCTCCATGTTTTATACTATAATAGTGCCGTCTATTAATAAGAGGTAACGCGCCCATGAAACGACACGCAGCGAAATTGTTGAGTATCGGCATACTGCTCCTGCCCCTGGCCGGCTGTAATTTTCTCGGCCACCCCGACTATGAACTCAAGGTCACCATCGAACCGGGCGTGAGCGGCACCCCGCTTTCCGGCGTGTATGCCCATACCGAGCTGGAAACGGTGGCCTACAGTTATACCCCGGTCAATTCCAAGCATACCGTCGAGGTACTTATTGATGGGGGCCAGGAAGACGCCGTCGCCGACCTGATCATCTACAAGAACACCGAGCTGGTAGCCCACCTTTTCGATGTGCGCGGCGCCTGGAAAGTGACCTATTACGTCACCGACAATGCCACCAGCAATGAGTTCACCGTCACCTTCAGCGGCAGCGACATCCTCAGCGGCACGTTCAGCGACAGCCGCGGCCACCACGGCACCTGGGACGCCGCCAGCGGCACCATGACCTTCACATTCAGCGATTTTGAAAGTTACAAGTACACCGGAGTGCTGCTTGACATGGAAGGCACCTGGACCAACGGCACCACGACCGGGACCTGGAGCGCGGAGAAGCAGTAATTCGAAGACAGTCTTCGTGACGCGTAACGCGTGACGAGCAAGAATAAAAAATACAAGTTCCAAATTCCACTATCCCAAAAGAAGGCTAAAATTTTTCTGCAGTAGGGAACGCAAATTTGCGTTCCCTACCCTTTTGCATTTTTCCAAGCCATCTTTGCAATTTATCGTGAAAATACTATAATCGCAGCAGTTCCCCGCTTACGAAAATTCAGGAGGAAAAATGAAAAAAACGATCGTCATTCTGGTTTTGCTTTTGATCGCCTGGCCGGCCCTGGCCCAGGAGAAACAGCCGTCCGCTGAGCAGCAGAAGGCCATGGAGGCCTATATGAAGGCGGGGGCGCTGAACGAGCACCACGAGTTTCTGAAAAAATACACCGGCGGCTGGGATTGCCAGGTGAAGGGCTGGACGGCCCCGGGCCAGCCGCCCACGGTCAGCCTGGGCGCGTTCCAGGGCGAGATGGTCCTGGACGGCCGCTTCCTGCTGATGAATTTCAAGGGCGAGATGTTCGGCCAGGCTTTCAAGGGGCTGCAGATCGTCGGTTACGACAACATGCAGCAGAAGTATGTCACCCTGTGGATCGACAACTCCTCGACCTTTTTCTTCACCACTTCGGGGACGCGCCAGGGCGACGTGCTCAGTGAAACCGGTTTCTGGCCCGATCCGCTGACCGGCAACCAGGCGCCGGTGAAGGCGAAGACCTCCTGGGTCGGAGCCGACGAATATGTCTATGAGCAGTTCATGGTCATGCCCGACAACAGCGAGTTCAAGAGCATGGAGATGCGCTGCACGCGGCAGAAAAAATAGGGAAGAGAGAGGGAAAACAAAGGGAAGAGAAAGGGAAGAGAAAGTGAAAGAATGGAAGGTACTTAAGATTTTTCAGTCTTTTTCTTCTCTTACCTCTTCCCTCACTCTTCCCTCATTCTTCCCTAATTCTTCCCTTTGTCTTCCCTTATCTTCTGCTATTGACAGGAATATTAAGATATTATAATATTCGAATATCTTAAAGGAGATAGACATGAACGTTGATGAACTGAAGAACCTCAAGGCCGAGAAGGTCGTGGATGCTCGCGGCATGGCCTGCCCGGGGCCGCTGCTGGAAGCCAAGAAAGCGATCACCGCCGTTGCCGTCGGCGCCGTCATGGAAGTGCTGTCGTCGGACGAAGGTACGAACAACGACATCCCGCTCTGGGCCAGGAAGATGCAGTACGAGTTCCTGGGCGTGGTCGAGGATGCCGGCTTCTGGCGCCTGTTCGTCAAAAGATCCAGGTAGGGGCGGGGGTCATCCCGCCCCATTTCGGCCCCGCCCCAATGGACATTCTCATGCAGGACATTGCCCAAGCCAAAAAACGCTGCGCTCGCGTGGCGCCGATCCTCAAGACCCTGGCCCACCCGCAGCGCCTGTTCCTGCTCTGCCGCCTGGCCAAGGGCGAGGCGACGGGCAGCGAGTTGCGCGACGCCTGCGGCGCCTCGCAGTCGCTCATCTCGCAGCACCTGACGCGCATGCGCCGCGAGGGGATCGTCGAGGCGCGGCGCGACGGCAACTTCGTCCACTACCGCATCGTCGATCCCAGGTTGTCCGCCCTGATCAAGGACATGGAGAAGACCTTCAATGAGTGAATTCAAGCCCAGGATCCTCGTTTTTTCCACCGACAACGTCTCCGACCCGGGCATCGACCTGGCCGGGCGCAACAAGATGCATTACCCGGCGCAGGTGTTGGTGGTGACGCTGCCCTGCTCCAGCGCCATCAAGCCGCGCTGGATCACCCATGCCCTGGCCAGCGGCTTTGACGGTGTGTTTATCGCCGCCGACGGCAGCGACTGCTCCTACGTTCCGGACTGCACCAAGCGCACCGCCGCCGCCGTGGCCGTCGCCCAGGCGCAGTTGAAGGAGAAGTCCCTGGAGCCGGCGCGCGTCAAAATGGCCGCCGTGTGCTCGGTGTGCGCCGAGTCGTTCCAGAAGCATATGGTCTCCTTCAGCGAGGCGCTGCGCAAGCTGGGCGGCCCGGCCGGACGGCCGGCCCGGGAGAGCTGACATGGATTACGATGTCATGGTCATCGGCGCCGGCATTGCCGGCATGGAGGCCGCGGTCAGCCTGGGCGACATGGGTTTCAAGGTGCTGCTGGTGGAAAAGGAGCCGAGCATCGGCGGCAAGATGATCCTGCTCAGCAAGGTCTTTCCCACCCTCGATTGCGCCAGCTGCATCTCGACCCCCAAGATGGCGCAGTCCGCCAGCCACGCCAACATCGATCTGCGCGTTTTCAGCGAGGTCAGGGAAGTGCGCCGCGACAGCAGCGGCGGCTTCAGGGCCACGGTCGTCCGCAAGCCGGCCTTTGTCGACTTTGCCAAGTGCACCGGCTGCCAGGACTGCGAAAAAGTCTGCACCGTGACCGTCCCCGACGAGTACAACGAGGACCTGGTCTCGCGGCGCGTGGCCCACATCGCTTTTCCCCAAGCGGTGCCCAAGAAGGCCGTCCTGGACCGCGCCGGCACCTCGCCCTGCACGTATGCCTGCCCGGCCGGCATCAAGGCCAACGGCTACATCTCGCTGATCCGCCAGGGCGAGTTCGCGAAGGCCTTCAAGCTGGTGCTGGAGGACGCGCCGCTGGTCGGCACCCTGGGCCGCGCCTGCTATGCCCCCTGCCAGGGCGAGTGCACGCGCGAGGAGATCGGCGACGCTCCGCACATCAAGCTGCTCAAGCGCTTCGTCGCCGACTGGTACTATGCCCGCCATGCCGAGCCCGAGTACGGGCCGCCGCGGAACAGAAATCGCGACGAAAAAAGTGGCCATCATCGGCTCAGGGCCGGCGGGCTTGAGCGCCGCCTATTTCCTGGCGAAAAAAGGCTATCCGGTCACCCTGTTCGAGGCCGGACCCGAGCCGGGCGGCATGCTGCGCTCCACCCTGCCCGTCTACCGCCTGCCCAAGGACGTGGTCGACCGCGACATCCGCAACGTGACCGCCCTCGGGGTCGAGATCCGCGTCAACGAGCGCATCGGCTCGCTGCGGAAGCTCCGCGAGCAGGGATTTGACGCCATCTTCGTCTCGGTGGGCGCGCCGTCGCCCAAGAGGCTGGGGATCGAGAACGAAGATCATCCCGATGTCAGCAGTGGCATCGAGCTGCTGGCCATGGTCAATCGCAAGATGAAGGTCGACCTGGCCGGCAAGGACGTGCTGGTCATCGGCGGCGGCAACGTGGCCATCGACGTGGCGCGCACGGCCCGGCGCCTGGGCGCCTCGCGGGTGCGCATGATCTGCCTGGAGAAGCGCGGCGAAATGCCTGCCGCCCCGGAGGAGATCCACGACGCCCTTTCCGAGGGGGTCGTCATCGAGAATTCGCTCGGCCCGCGGCGCTTCGTGGTCGAGGCGGGGAGCCTGGCCGGGGTGGAGGCGGTCCGCTGCACTTCCGTCTTCAACGCCGAAAAGAAATTCTCCCCGCAGTTCAAGGCCGGCTCGGAAAAGGTGCTCCAGGCCGACAAGGTGTTCGTGGCCATCGGCCAGGAATCGCTTACCGCCCATCTGGCCGAAGAGGGGATCGAGCTCAACCGCAACAAGACCATCAAGGCGAACGCGACCACCCTGGCGACCTCCGTGGCGGGGGTCTTTGCCGGTGGCGAGTCGGTGCTGGGCGCGGCGATCATCGTCGAGGCCGTGGGCCAGGGCAAGCGCGCCGCTTTCTATATGGATCGCTGGCTGCGCGGCGAAGCGCTGGAGGGCGCCGAATTCGCCCCCCGGCTGCCGATCGTCAGCCACGAGGACGTATTGGCCCGGCAGAAGGAGTTTCCCGCCCGCCCCGTCGCGAGAAAGGAAATGTGCATCAACGACCGGGTACGCGATTTTTGCGAGGTGGAGATCCCGCTCGCCGAGGAAGAAGCGCTGGCGACGGCGGCCAACTGCCTCAACTGCGGCATCTGCAGCGAGTGCCAGGAGTGCAAAAAGGCCTGCCCGGCCGACGCCATCGACTTCGACCAGCGCGAACAGGAGAACGACTACTCCGTAGGCGCCGTCGTCGTGGCCACCGGCTTCCGCCTCTTCCCGGCCGAGATCATGGCCGACTTGGGCTATGGCCGCTTCGCCAACGTCATCAGCGCCATGCAGATGGACCGCCTGGTGGCGCCGACCCGGCCCTTCAACTACGTGCTGCGCCCCGGGGACGGCAAGACGCCGGCCAACATCGCCTATGTCCTGTGCACCGGCTCGCGCGACCGCACGGTGGCGAACCCCATCTGCTCGCGAGTCTGCTGCATGTACTCGCTCAAGCAGGCCCAGCTGCTGCTGGGGGCGCTGCCGGTGGCCGACGTCACCATCTATCACATCGATATCCGCGCCTTCGGCAAGGGCTATGACGAGTTCTTTGAGCAGACCAAGGCCATGGGCGTGCGCTTCATTAAGGGCAAGGTCGCCAGGGTCGCGGAAAAGGAGAACGGCAACCTGCTGGTGCGCTACGAGGACATCGACGACAACGGCACGGTGCGCGAGGCCGAGCACGACCTGGTCGTCCTGGCCACCGGCATCGTCGCCCGCGACGGCTGTCAAGGCATATTCGCTGACGCCGAGCTGGCCCTCGACGAGACGCTCTTCGTGGCCCAGCCCGGCAAGCAGGTCGACCCGGCGCGCACCTCCATCCCCGGCGTCTTCAGCGCCGGAACCGCCACCGGGCCGCTGGACATCCCCGACTCCATCCTGCACGCCGGGGCCGCCGCCGCGCAAACCGCGGCCTACCTGGAAAAAATGAAAAGGAAGTCCTGATGGAAGAGAAGAAGAGGAAGATCGGCGTTTACATCTGCCACTGCGGCGGCAACATCTCCGACCACGTCGACGTCGAGGAGGTGCGCCGGCGCATCGAAGAGCAATACGGCGTCACCGTGGCCCGCACCTCCATGTTCACCTGCTCCGACGCCTCGCAAAACGAGATGATGAAGGATATCAAGGAGCAGGGGCTCGACGGCATGGTCGTCGCCTCCTGTTCGCCCAAACTGCACCTGAACACGTTCCGCAACATGTCGACGCGGGCGGGCTTGAATCCCTTTCAGTACGTGCAGGTCAACATTCGCGAGCAGTGCTCCTGGGCCCACTCCGACGACCACGAGGGCGCTACCTGCAAGGCGGCCAACCTGGTGGGCGCCGGCATCGAGAAGGCCATGCGCCAGGAGGCGCTGCAGCCGATCCGCGTCACCTCGGTGAAGCGCGTGCTGGTCATCGGCGCCGGCATCGCCGGCTTGCGGGCGGCGCTGGAGCTGGCCGACCTTGGGGTCGAGGTCTTTCTGGTCGAGAAGGAAGCCGCTGTCGGCGGTCAGGTCGCGAGGCTCGGCGAGATGTTCCCGGCGGGCAAGACCGGGTCGGTGCTGATTGAAAGCCTGCTGGCCGAGGTCAAAAAACGCGCAACCATCACCCTGTTCCTCAACGCGGAGCTTGCCGAAAAGAGCGGCCATATCGGCGAGTTCGAACTGGCGATCAGGATCCGCCCGGCCCGGCCAGGCCAGGCCGAGGAGACCGTGCGCATCCTGGTGGGCGCCATCGTGGTGGCCAGCGGCTTCGCCGAGTACGAGCCCAAGCCCGGCGAGTACGCCTTCGGCGGGCCGGGGATCGTCACCCTGGCGGAATTCGAGCGCCGGCTGCAGGCGGGCGGGGAGAAGCTGCTCCACGACGGCCGCGAGGTGAAGAAGATCGCCTTCATCTACTGTGTTGGCTCCCGCCAGAGCGCGGAGACGGAAAACGCCAATCGCTGGTGTTCGCGCTATTGCTGCAGCACCGCCACCCACCTGGCCGTGCAGGCGCGGAAGAAGTTTCCCGCCACGCGCAGCTACCACTTTTACCGCGACATGCGCACCTACGGCAAGTTCGAGTCGCTTTACGAGGAGGCGGGCAAGTCGGGATCGGTATTCCTGCGCTTCCACGAGGAGCGCCCGCCGCGGGTCGAGCGCGAAGGCGACGGCTGGCGGATCACGGTGCAGGACCTGGCCACCGGCGGCGAGGAGATCGCGGTCCCCGCTGACCTGGTGGTGCTGGTGACCGGCATGACGGCGCGGCCCAACGACGAGTTGACGCGCGTGCTCAAGCTGCCGCTGGGCGCCGACCGCTTCTACAACGAGATTCACCCCAAGCTGCGGCCGGTGGAGACGGTCATCGACGGCGTCTACATCGCCGGCTCCTGCCAGGCTCCGAAGAACGCCGGCGAGAGCGTGGTATCCTCGCTGGCGGCCGTGGCCAAGGCGGCGGCGCTGCTGATCAAGGGCTATGTCGATCTGCAGCCCTTCGTGGCCTTTGTCCGCCCCGAGATCTGCACCTGGTGCGGGAAATGCCAGCCCGCCTGCCCTTACGGCGCCATCGAAAAGGTGACGTACGGCGACAAGGAGGTGGCGCAGGTGGTCGACGTGCTTTGCAAGGGCTGCGGCGCCTGTTTGCCGCCCTGCCCGCTCGATGCCACCCAGCTCAAGGGCTACACCGACGAACAGATCGAGGCCATGATCGACGTCCTGGCCCGGGAGGCCGTCCATGAAGGATAACAGCCGCGAACGCTTCCCCGAGAGCGTGGCCGTCAGCGGCCGCAGGCGCGAAACCGCCCGCCAGGAATTCGCCATGCGCGCCAGGGTTCTCGGCCTGCTCGGCGAAAAAGGGCCGCTGACCGTGCCCGAAGTGGCCCAGGCGCTGGGCATCCCGGCGCCGGATGCCAACTGGTGGCTGATGGGCTTCGTGCGCTACAACAAGGTCAAGGCTTCGGAGAAGGCCGACGACGACGGCTATTACCGCTACGCCCTCATCGAGGTGAAGTGAACATGGAAAAGGTCAACGACAACGTCCTGGCCGAGATCAAGAAGCTGGGCGCCTTCGACCTCGAGGCCTGCTACAGCTGCGGCACCTGCTCGGCGATCTGCCCGCTCTCCAAGGACGCCGTCTCTTTCCCGCGGCGCCTGATCCGCTACGCCGTGCTGGGCCTGGAGAAAAGGATACTGGCCGCCCCCGAGCCCTGGCTGTGCTACTACTGCGGCGAGTGCAGCGACAGCTGCCCGCGCCAGGCCGAGCCCGCCGCGCTGATGATGGCCCTGCGCCGCTTCGCCACGCGCCGCTACTCCCTGGGCCGCGTCGCCGACGCCATCTATTCGTCGCTGGCGTCTGTCTTCACCTGGCTGCTGCTCAGCGCCGTGGCGCTGGTGGCGATCCTGCTGGCCCGGGAACCGAAGATGAACCTGGAGAAGGTGGACTTCCTCTCGTTCATCTCTCTCGCCAATATCCACGACGCCGGCATCGGCTTGTCGGCCTTCATCGTCCTGGCTGCCGCGATCCAGTTATGGATCCTGTATCGCAATCTGCGCGGCGGCTCTGGAGCTGCGGCCTTCAAGGTAAAAAAGGCCGGCGTTTCCGCCTGGAAGGCCTTGAACGAATCGGTCATGCAGAAGCGCTTCGGCGAGTGCGCCGACGACAAGCTGCGCCGCCTGGCGCACATGGGCGGTCTCCTGGGGCTTCATGGGCATGTTCCTGGCCACGCTGGTCATCCTCGGGGTCGATTACAACATACTGCCGTTGCCGCGCTGGGTCTCGCTGGTCGATCGGCTCCGCCTCCGGCGTGGCCTGTTCGCTGGGCCTGGGGTATTATTTCTACCTGCGCCTGAAGGGCAAGACCGCGGTCGGCAGGTATTCCCACCCCAGCGACTGGGTCTTCCTGCTGCTGCTGGCCCTCTCCATTCTCAGCGGCTATGTCATGCTCTTCTTCCGCTTCATGAACCTGCCCATGGCCGCCTACTGGACCTTCGCCTTCCACCTGGTGGTGGTCTTCGACCTGCTGGTCACTTTCCCGTTCAGCAAGTTCGCCCACGTCATCTACCGGCCGGTCGCGATATGGCTGGCCGGCATGAAGTGAAAGTGCGACGCCGGCCGTCCCCTTGTGGGAATTGCCGGGTTAAAATAGTCAAATAGAAAATCGAGGAGGATATAAATGAGCGACGCGCAACCCGTTGAAAAAGCCAGCATCATCGTCATGAGCGGCGACATGGACAAGGTCATGGGCGCCTTCATCATCGCCACCGGCGCCGCCGCCTTCGACATGCAGGTTTCCATGTTCTTCACCTTCTGGGGGCTGAACGCCATTTCCAGAAGGGCCACCTGACCGGCAAGGGCTTCATGGGCAAGATGCTCGGCGTGATGAACCGCGGCGGCATCGACCGCCTCAACCCGTCCAAACTGAGCTTCGGCGGCATGGGCCGCTGGATGTTCAAGAAGATGATGAAAAACCGCAAGGTCACCACCCTGCCCGAGCTGCTCAAGCAGGCGCAGGAGCTGGGCGTGAAGTTCACCGCCTGCGAGATGAGCATGAACGTCATGGAAATCAAGAAGGAAGACCTGATCGACGGCGTCAAGATCGGCGGCGTCGCCTCCTTCATCGCCGACGCGTCGGAGAGCAAGTTTTCTTTGTTCATATAAACAAACAAGCCTGAGCCTTCGTGACGCGTAACGCGGACGCACGAAAGGAAGAGTACTTGGCTACGTGACGCGTAACGTGTGACGCGTGACGAGAAAGAGCAAAGCGCCGGGCGGAGCTGGGGCCAACCCGGGCAATTTATTACGTTGCGGCATTTTCTTTCCCCGGGGCTCAATTTTTGCTATCATGATCCCAGGATGAGCCGTTATGTCCTTTCTCCACGCTTGCAACGCGAGCTGGATCGCCTCTATGAAAAAGCTCCTGTCCTGCGCCTGGGAGCCAACGACAAGCTGGTCATCTTCTCCGACCTGCACATGGGCGACGGCGGCACCCGCGACGAGTTCGTGCCCAATTCCGAGCTGTTCCTGGCCATCCTGCGCCGCTATTACCAGGAACAGGGCTTCATCCTGGTGCTCAACGGCGACATTGAGGATCTGGCCGGTTTCTCGCTGGCGAGCATTGCCACCCGCTGGCTCGAGGTCTTCCAGGCGTTCGCTGAGTTCGCCGCCCGCGACGCGCTGTACAAGCTCGCGGGCAACCACGACCTCGGCCTGCTGCGCCGCCGTCCTACTGATCTGCCTTTCCCGGTCGCCGAGTCGCTGCGCGTGGAGATCAACGAGAAGCGGTTGTGGATCTTCCACGGTCACCAGGTTTCGCGCCTGGACTGGGCCTACGAGGCCATGGGCACATTCCTGCAGCGTTGGATCCTGCGCCCCCTGGGCATCGGCAATTACACGGTGGCGCGCAGCGCCAGCCGCCGCTTCCATGTGGAGCGGCGGGCCTACCTCCATGCGCGGGCCCGGCGGATGCTGGCCGTCATCGGCCATACCCACCGGCCGCTCTTCGAGTCCCTGTCGCGCCTCGACACGGTGAAGATCGAGATCGAGAACCTGTGCCGTTCCTATTCCACGGCGGATGGAGCGGAGCGGCGGGAGCTCGAGAAACGGATGGGGCGCCTGAAGAGGGAATTCATCGAGCAGCAGCGGCGCGACCCCCGTCGGCAAAGGAGCGAGAACCTCTACCACGAAGGGCCGCTGCTCCCCTGTTTGTTCAACTCGGGCAGCGGCATCGGCCGCCACGGCATTACCGCCATCGAGATCGCCGCCGGCCGCATCACCCTGGCCATCTGGTCGGATCGCCGCCGCTCCGACAAGTACGTCGAGGCCGCGGGCTTCGAGCCGCAGCGGCTGGCGGGCAGCGACTATTGGCGCGTGGTGCTGAAGTCGGATGATCTCGATTATATCTTTGCCAGGATAGAACTGCTGAGATGACTGCGGGTGCAGGTGCCATGGAACTCGGCGTAAGGTGTAAGGCGTAAGGTGCAAGGTGGAATTTCTTTCTTCCCGTCAACCGTAAACCGTCACCCGTTAACCGATCGCCTTCATTTCTTGCTGACACTGCACTGACACTGTCACTCTTGGTTCATTGAGTTTCCTGCTAACACTAACACTAACACTCGTTATTCTGTTATCCTAGACTCATGGCTAGACTGAGATCTCTTTCTGCGCGCCTGCGGCGCAAGCTGGACCGCCTGTACGATGAAGCCCCGGTGCTGCGTTTGGGCTGCGGAAGACAGGCTGGTCGTCTTTTCCGACCTGCACCTGGGCGACGGCGGCAAGGACGACGATTTCGCCAGGAACGCCCGGCTGTATGTCGAGGCCCTGGAAGCGTATTACGCGCCGCGGGAATACATCCTGGCGCTCAACGGCGACATCGAGGAACTGGCCCGCTTCTCGCTGGCCAGCATCGCCACGCGCTGGCTCGAGGTCTACCGGGCCTGGGCCGGGTTCGCCGGGCGCCAGGCCCTGTTCAAACTGGCGGGCAACCACGACCTGGCGCTGCTTCGCCGCCGCCCCGACGAACTGCCCTTCCCGGTGGGCGAGTCGCTGCGGGTGGAGATCGGCGAGAAACGGCTGTGGCTCTTCCACGGCCACCAGGTGTCACGCCTGGATTGGGCGTATCAGGCGTTCGGCACGCTGCTGCTGCGCTGGGTGCTCCATCCGCTGGGCATCGGCAATTACACGGTGGCGCACAGCAGCCGCAAACGCTTCAACGTGGAGCAGCGCGCGTACCTGTACGCCCGCGCCCGGAAGATCGTGGCCTGCATCGGCCACACCCACCGGCCGCTGTTCGAATCGCTGCCGCGCCTCGACGCGGTCAAGATGGAGATCGAAAGCCTCGTCCGCCGCTATCCCGAGGCGCCGGCGCCGGAACGGCCCGAGCTGGAGCGCAAGCTGGCCGCCCTCGGCGCCGAGCACGCCGAGCTGCAGAGCCGGGAACCGGGCGCGGGGGGAGAGAGTCTCTACCACGACGGGCCGCTGCTGCCTTGCCTGTTCAACTCGGGCTGCGGCATCGGCCGCCATGGCGTCACCGCCATCGAGATCGACAGCCGGAGCGCCAGGCTGGTCTACTGGTTTGACCGCCGGCGCAGCGAGAAGTACATCGAGGCCGAGGGCTACCAGCCGGAGCCGCTGGCGGGCACGGAGTTTTTCCGCGTGGTCTTGAAAGAGGAGGACCTCGATTATATCTTTACCAGGATCAATTTGCTGGGATAACTCTTGGTAGACGGTACACGGTAGACGGTAGACGGTGGGGAAAAGGCAAAAGGCAAAAGTAAAAAGGCAAAAGTCAGAGAAGAAAGTGTCACTGCTCCGCTGATAAAAGATGGGCTTTTGTTTGGGACATTTGAATTTGCAACCGTATTCTTATCGCGTCACGCGTCACGTGTTACGCGTCACGTATTTCTGTTCTTTTAATTATAGTCGCGGGTGCTTGGGATTTGGAATTTTAATCTTACTGCTGTTCTCCTGCTACCACTATCACTACCACTACCACTACCACTTATTTTTTATCAGACGCCGGCTTGGGCCGCAATGCCTCGATAAAAGAGGCATCGACCCAGTAGATGGCGGGGTTGCCGTTGGGGGCGCTGCCGTGCATTTTTGCGATGGCGTCATAGGTCAGCCGCGATGGCAGCGACGCGGGCAGGCGCGGCGACATAAAGAAAAAATACTTGCCGTCGGGCGACAGGCAGGCCGAATGCTCGTCGCTGGCGGGTGTGTTGATCGCCGCGCCCAGGTTGACCGGTTCGCTCCAGCCGCCGTTATCGTCGGCGAACACCGCGTAGTAGTCGCAGCCGCCCATGCTGCCTGCCAGCCCCCAGGCGGGAACGATCGCCAGGCGGCCGTCAGGGGAGAACCAGGCGTTGTAGCGCGCCTTGCCGCAGTTGATCTGCGGCGGCAATTTTTCCGGGGCGGTGTAGCGGCCGTCGACCCAGCGGCTGCGGTAGATGGTTTCGCCATCCTTGCCGGGACCGGTGAAATACAGGGTGCCGTCGACAGTGGTGGTGGGGAAGAATTCGCCCCCCGGGGTGTTGACCGGCGCGCCCAGGTTGCGGGGCTCGCCCCAGCCGTCGCCCTGGCGCTCCATCACCCAGATGTCCTCGTCGCGCTCGCTGAATTCTTTGCCGGGGACCGGGCGGTTGGAGGCGAAGAAGAACTTTTTGCCGTCCGGGGAGATATGCGGCTCGATGTAATGGACCCCGGGCTCTTCCAGGCCGGGCACCACGAAAGGGGCGCTCCAGCGGCCGTTCTCGAAGCGGCAGCCGACGATGCTGCTCAGCTTGTACTGGCCGAGGATGACGCAGAAATAGATTTCGCGGCCGTCGGGGGTCATGGCAAAATCGCGGGTATGCATGCCCGTGGCCACGATGCCCGGCGCGAACAGCTGCGGCACGCTCCCGGGCGGGGTCTGGCCGAGATAGGGCTTGCCGATCTCCGCGCCTTCAGCGCCCGGCGCCGCCATCCCCAGTAGGGCCATCATCACGATGACCATGGATCATGATTTTCATGCTCGCTCCATTTCCTTCTTTTATTCTACATTCTTCTTTTCTTCAATCTTGTCATTCGAACCTATTCAAATGTTCATTTTCATTATCTTTCTCGTCACTCGTTACTCGTCACTTGTCACTAATGCTCGCCTTTTCCCTATACTTTGAATCTGCTGCCTTTTTCTTTACTTGCCTGTGATCTTCTTGGCATACTCCAGAAACTCCGGCGGCGGCTCCAGAATGAGGATGCCCAGCTTGCCGTTCTTGCTCTTGGTGAGGTCGGCGTCGATGCTCCAGCGCACGCTCCCTTTCATCGGCACCTTCTTGCCCTCGATCTCCATCAAGACCCCGATCTCCTTGTAGGTGGGGATGAAATGCCACGTGCTCACGGAAATGCCGGTAGCGGAAATGTCGGTGAGCTGGCAGCTGTAGGTCTGGTCGTCGTCCTTGATGATTACTTTCTTCTCTTCCATCATCCGCGGCGCTTTCCTGTCCTTCATCTTGTTCCTCCGGGCGTCTTGTTGTCTTTTTTCTAGCATAAAACGAAATTGCAATCAATCGGGAAGTCCATAAGGGGATTCCAAGGACTTAGTGAAAAGTGAAAAGTAAAAAGTGAAAAGTAAAGAGGATGGAAAAAGGCGCAGTGGAATGGCTCACATGGTTGCAGTTACCTTTCACTTTTCACATTTTACTCGGTCACGATCGCAGGACCTTTTTGCAGGTCTAATGTGGCGATCAAAATTCCGGCCAGCATGATGACGCCGCCGGCAAAAAAGTAAAACGTGATGCCGATGCCGAAGAACAAGTAGGTGAAAATCGCCGTCAGCGGCGGGTTCAGGTAAACGAACAGCGACACGTCGGAGGCATGCCAGCTTTTGATGGCGATGTTCCAGAAGCTGAAGGCCAGGATGGTGCAGGCGATGGAGAGAAACGCGGCGGCGCCGTATTCCAGCGGGCGCAGCGCCAGGGCTTTTTCGATGAAGGGCCGGTCGATGAAGAAAAACAGCGGCAGGCTGCCGATGGCCAGGGAGACGAAATTAAAAACCAGGGGCGAATGATTTTTCAATGCCGGCTTGATGATGATGGTGGCGGTCGCCCAGCTCAGCGGGCCGCCCAGCACCAGCAGGGCGTAGGGGATCTTGTCAGCGGCGATCCAGGTGCCGCCGGCGGCGCCGACCCGGCCCAGGAGCACGACCAGCGTCAGGCCGGCGAACGTGGTCAGGGTGCCGGCCAGTCGCCGGCGCGTGAACGGCTCGCGCAGGAAGCGCACGGCCAGCAGCAGGGTGAGCAGGGGATTGAGGGCGATCAGCAGCGAGGCGGCATTCGGCTGGACGTAGCGCATGCCCGAGTTCAGGAACAGGTTGTAGCTGATCACCATCAGCAGGCCGCCCAGCGTCACGCGCACGGGATGCTCGCGCAGGATGCGCCAGGCCGGGGCGCGGTAGAACAGCAGGATCATGGCCATGCTGATGGCCCCGACCGGGAGAAAGCGCAGCCGGACCAGGTCGAAGGCGCCCATCCTGGCCAGGAGCAGCTTGATGGCGATGAACGAGTTGGACCAGATGAGGAACGTCAGGATCAGCAGGGCGAAAATGCGGAAGTTGCGGGCTTTATCAGGCAAAGGTCCTCCGTGATTCTGTTTAGGCGGGTATGGCGCAAGCGGGAATTGTAAAGCTGTTGCCGCGCCATGTCAATTCGTCGGAAATCGCAAGGATACCGGCCGCGGATGAGATATTTTTTCCCTAGGCTTATTTAATAACTTGAATGCGATATATTCGCGGGAGGGCGAGGATGAAAAAGACTATGTTTGCGCTGACTGTGCTGCTCATTTTTGCCGGCTTTCTGGCGGCCGACAAGTCGACTTTCGACCCGACGATCTGCCCGGTCGGGTCCATGAAGTTCATGGGCGAGGTTCGTCATCCACCACCTTGCACGACGGCCAGCTAGGAGCATTAATGCATCGCCCGATGTCTGGAAGGGAAGCACGAGGGCGCCTCCGGCGGCGTGATGACGCTGATGGGGCAGCGGGCATCCAACGAACGCGATGTGCACCATCACAGTATCTCGCGGGTCACGATCGACGCCGGCGCCATGGTGCGGGTCGCTTTCCAGCCCCCATGGGCCACCCTGCGCGCTGTACTCGGTCCGCGCTGGGCCGCCCCTGTCCCGCTCAAGTTCATCGCACCGCGTCTGGCGGCACCGACAATGATCCGTTTCGCCTCGCCGACCGACGGATCCCGTATCCGTTGCCGCCGGCCCCGGGAACCTGACCGTGCGCTGGAGCGGCGGCACCCCTCCCTATGCATGCTCAGCATTCACCGGAAGTCGAGCACCGGCACCGAGGTCTTCCATCGCGTTGGCATCGCCGTTGGCAGCGTGGACGTGCCGCTGCGACGTTGCTCCCCGCGGCCTGATCGCTACAGCAGTCACCGTCTGCGATGCCGGGTTCAGGAAGTTCGCTTTCGACCGTGCGGTCGATCCGTGCATCCGACCTGGGCCTGGACCAGATGACGGATCATCATTATCCACGCCGAGTAAGGTGCAGGCGCCGGGCTTGCGGATTGACCAAAATGGGTGAAAACGTAGATTGACGCTTCAGGCGGCATTCATGAGAAGAACAGGAGCCGCACGCTCGATCTGTGTTGCCTGTCCAGAAGTCAGGCGGTTTTTCGACGCTCGACCTCGTTTTATCGTTCACGGCACGCCGTGCCCCTACGATTCTATGTCTTCTCTCCTCACGCTAACGCTCACCTCACTAGCAACTTTAATTTCACTCCTAGGCTGTGAATACATTCCCTAGCAGTGAGGTGATCTTTTCGATGAAGAGCATTTTCTCGCCGGCGGGGACGGTGACGACCACTTCCTCGCCAACGGTGCGGTCCTGCAGCGCCCGGCCCACCGGCGAGCTGATGGAGATCTTGCCCGCGTCGGGGTCGAACTCGGCGGGGTGGACGATGGTGTACTCGCTGCGGGTGTTGGAATTGCGCTCGAGCACCACCACCACCGAGCCGAAGCCGATTTTATTCTCTTCCTTGGAGGACGTGCTCGCTTCGCTGTACTGCGCCAGCACGCGGCTCAACTGGTTGATGCGCGCCTTGACGAAACCCTGTCGTTCGCGGGCGGCGTCGTATTCGGAGTTTTCCTTGAGGTCGCCCAGGCTGCGCGCCTCGGCGATGCGCTTGGGCAGCTCCACGTAAAACTCTTCGCGGAGATTCTCGATCTCCTGGGCCAACTCTTTCTTCTTTTGTTCGATACTAGCTGACATTGCTGACCGCCTTGCGCGCCCTTTTGGGGAGCAATTGTTTTCGCCGGAATAATCTACACCGGATCGGCAAAAAACGCAAGGCCCTGGCGCCGGGCCCTTCAATGTACAACGTCGAACAAATGGGCAACCGCAAGGGTTGCCCCTACACCTGGAATGGAAATGGGCTGGTAACAGTTTCCGGGCGGGTTGCATAGCTCGCTCCAGATGCTGGAAACCAGCCGTGTCCCTACCTAGGAAATCATCGAAATCAGATATACAAATGAGGTATAGTTCTTTTCTTCCGAATCACGAATCACGAATCACGAATTACGTAGTCCTGAAAGCTCGTTTACGCGTCACGTAGTCGATTCGCCTAGAACTCGATAAAGTGTCCCACCCATAGCACAACCGCAATAGCGACGATATGCAATACCCACCACAGGGGCTTGAACCATTTGATCTTGTTCATTGTCCTACCTCCAGAAATGCTGGCCCAGGAAATAGACCGCGGTCCAGGCGACGAAATGGACGTACCAGAAGCCCAGGTTGGGGTAGCGGATCAGCCCCCAGCCCCTGGGCTTGGGATTGCTGTCCAGCGGGTAGACTTCCAGGCAGAAAATGGCGCGGCCGATGACGAACTTGGAGAGCAGGGTCACGATGTTCGCCCACAGCGGCCCGATCTCCAGCGAAAAGTGGGCCATGGTGATGACGCCGATGATCACCGAGAAGCCGTTCAGCAAATAGGCCAGGTTCAATGTCTTCCTGAAGTAGAACAGGATCGGCACCAGAAAAATGGCTATCAGCCCGACGATGAACGGCACCCAGCCGAACCCGGTGCTGGCATACGGGTGGTACTTGTAGTGCAGCCACCCGCCGCCGATCGATACAAACACCAATCCCAAAATCAACAGGATCTTGATCTTGTTTTTCATCATTCCTCCCCGTATTCATTCCTCAATCTGTCCGAAATTATAGCAAAAAAAGATTTCCTGGGGTACTCTTGAATTGTGGAGGCCAATATGCAATTCGTCTTGATCGCTTATGACGGGACCGACGAGGGTGCGCTGGGGCGGAGGATGGCTGTCAGGGAATCCCACTTGAAACTGGGTAAAGAGATGCATGACGCGGGCAAGTGGCTCTATGCCGCGGGCATACTGGACGACGCTGGCAAAATGATCGGCTCCATGATCGTCTGCGAGTTCGCGTCCAGGGAAGCAGATGGGAAAAGAATGGCTCAGCCGCGAGCCCTACATCGCCGGCAAGGTGTGGCAGAAGATCGACTATTCACCGCGCGCAGGCGGCGCCGTTCTGCGGGGCAAAACAGAAATAAGTGGTAGTGATAGTGGTAGTGGTCGGGAACAAAGAAAAAGAAATCAGTTGCCTTGCAGCGAAAACAGGCACTTTCTGAAAATTGCATCGGTCGGCAAAGACGGTTATGATGGATCATGCTCTATTCGGAACCGCTGTTCCGGCCGCCGGCCGAGGCCCATTCGCTGATCGTCCAGGTCACCGAGGGCTGCGCCTATAACCGCTGCCTGTTCTGCCCCATGTACAAGGGCAAGAAGTTCCGCGTCCATTCTCCCGCGGAGATCGCCGCCCATCTTGGCGACTTGAGCTCAGCGTTCGGACCCGACCAGGCCCGGGTCTTCCTGGCCGACGGCGACGCCCTGGTCATGGAGACCGACGTCTTGCTGGCGGCCATTGAGCAGGTAAAGAGCGCTTTTCCAGCCGCGCGCCGCTTTGCAACCTACGGGTCGGTCTTTTCCCTGGCCGACAAAAGCCGGGACGACCTGCTCAGGCTGAAGGCGGCGGGATTGCGCACCATCTACCTGGGCCTCGAGTCGGGGGACGAGGAGACGCTGCAGCGGGTGGGGAAATACATGGAAGTGCCGCGCATGGTTGAGGTCTGCCGCCGCGTTGTCGATGCCGGCCTGAGCCTGTCGGTGATGGTGATCATCGGTCTGGGCGGCCGCTCGCGCTCGCGCATTCACGCCGAAGCCTCGGCCCGGCTGGTCAACGAGATCGGACCCAGCCATACCTCGCTGCTCAACCTGCTGCTCGCCCACACGCCGCTGGCCGCTGATCCCGATTACCGCGACTTCGGGCTCAGGGATTACTTTTCCGAAACTGCGGCGTTCGTCGCCGCCATCGAGTGCCGGACGATCTTCCGCGCCAACCACGCCTCCAATCCCGTCGCCCTGGAAGGCGTGCTGCCGCGCGACCGCGAGCGCATCCTGGCGCAAATCCATGCGGCCCTGGCCCGCTGTCCTGAACCTCGAGCAAGGTGATTTTTCCCGGCAATTGACTTTTGACGTCTAGGGCCCCGCCATGAATTGCGCGGCAGAACCGCTTCATAAGTCAAAGCCGCTTTGCTATAATCTAATGAATTCACTAGAAGGAGAAAATCATGCCTACCAGAAAAGAATTTTGCCAGGGTTGCCTGGCCATGATCCTGGCCGGAGCGGGATCCATGGCCGTGTTCGGGAAGAAGGGGGACGAGGTGAAGAAGCAAGAGGGTAAAAAAGAAGAGAAGAAAATGATCGCCAAATGCGGGCTGGTGTGCACGGAATGCCCGGCGTACATCGCCACCCAGAATAACGACGACGCCATGCGCGACGAGACGGCCAAGAAGTGGTCACAGATGTTCAAGGCCGACATCAAGGCAGCGGACATCAACTGCGACGGCTGCCAGAGCGAATCGCCGCGCCTGTTCAACTACTGCCAGGCATGCGAGATCCGCAAGTGCGCCCGCGAAAAGAAAGCGTCGACCTGCGCCGCCTGTTCCGAGTACTCCTGCGCCAAGCTCGACACATTCCTGGCCCAGGTGCCGGAGGCCAGAACGATGCTGGAAGAACTGAGGAAAGGGATATAGATCTGAATAGGGCATCGGTTCTGGTATTCCTTGATTTGTGGAAAAGTGTTTGATATTCCCATGGGGATATGGTATCAGGGTTTTTTGCATCCCAGGATCAGGAGAGAATTTATGAAAAAGAGAAACGTCGTTTTATTTTTCGTTGCCCTTTTCTGGCTCATAGGCTCCGCAGGCGGGCTGAGGGCTGATGCCGGGGTCAAGACCGTGGCCGTAGCCGGGAACCTCTACTCGGTCGAGGGCCTGGAAGGGGGCAACGTGGCCTTCCTGGTCACCGACGAAGGGGTGCTGGTGGTCGATTCCGGCACCAGCCCGGAGCAAGGGAAGCTGGTCATGGACGAGATCGCAAAAAAGACCGACAAGCCCGTCAAATACCTGGTGCTCACCCATTACCACGGCGACCACTCCTTCGGCCTCCAAGCCTTCCCGGCGACCGCCGTGATCATCGCCCAGCAGAACACGGCCGACAACATCCGCCACTTGAACGAGCCGCGCCTGCGCGGCATGATGGAAAAGGGGATGCCCGAGATGATCGCCGCCCAGAAGCTTACGGTGGACAAGCTCCGCAAGAAGAAGGGCAAGGACCTCAAAAAGGAGGAGGAACGCCTCCAGGAGCTTGAAAGCGGCCTGGCGCAACTGCGGGAACTGCGCTTCGTCTACCCGGCCATCACCTTCCAGACGAAGCTGAGCGTCTTTTTGGGCGGGCAGGAGGTCGAGGTCATCCATCTTGGCCGGGCGCACACCGACGGCGACGCGCTCGTCTTCTTCCCCGGGCTGAAGGTCGCGCACATGGGCGATTTCTTTTTCAACGACAGCCTGCCCTACATCGGCGCCGAGGCCGGGGCCGACACCGCCAACTGGCAGGCCATGCTGCAGCAGGTCTCCGGTTGGGATGTCGAGAAATTCATCCCCGGCCACGGGCCGATCGGGGACAAGCAGGGGCTGCTTCGCCTGGCCGCCTACCTGGGAGACCTGCGCCAGGCCGTGAAAGCGGCCATCGCTTCCGGCCAGAGCCTGGAACAGGCGAAGAAAATGGCGCTGCTCCCGGCCTGGAAGGACCTGGCGGGGACGCGGTGGTTCCCTCAGAACATCGAGGCCGTCTACAAAGAATTGAGCAGGAAATAGAAAGCACGCTGGGGCGAACCATGCGTTCGCCCTTCATCGGTTCAGTTATTTTCTGCGAACAGGCGGATGGCGAAAGCCATCTGCGGGTCGTTTCCGGACAGGATGTCGCTGATGGTGGGAATGACCCGGTGATCGGGGGGGAAGCCGGCTGATACGTCACTATCCGGGACTGCCGCCTCGAACGTCGTCCGGGCGACGCGGAGGCGGATGTTGGTATTGCCCAGAGCGATCTCCGTGGAATTGTCGTGGCAGCGAAAAGTGCCGCCGCCGGTCTCGCCGATAAACACGGCCAGCCCATGGTGCCTGACGACGGCGCAGAAATGTCCCGAGGTGGAAAAACAGCCGCCGTCGATCAGCACGTGGACGGTGCCGTTGAAATGCACGGCATGCGGGGCCGTGGCGGCGAACAGGTTGCCGTAGCTCACTCCCTTTTTAAAATAGACGAACGGCTGGTCGGCCAGGTGGGAGATCAGGGCGACCGATACGTCGGGATCGCCGCCGCCGTTGCCGCGGATATCGATGATCAGGTGGGCGATGCCCAGATCGTTCATCTGCCGGAACGAATTCTCGAAAAAAGCGCGGTAATCCGGATTCTGCGCGGCGACGAACGTTGGCACCCGCAGCACGGCCCGGCGGCCGCTGGTCGAAAAGGCCAGGCGGCTGTCCCCCGCGAAACGGGCGTTGACTTGGCGGCTGACCTCGGCGTATGGCTTTGCCGCCACCCGCAGCGCCGACTCGCTGCCATTGGCGGGATCCTTCAGTTGCAGGTCGAATCCGGGCGTTTCGCCCCAGAAATAATAATAATACCGGTAAAAATCCCGGTTCAGTTGCTGCACCTTGATGGACCGGTTCAGCGCGTCGGCGGAAATCCCCGCCTGCAGGCGCTCGATGACCGCGGCGATCGGTTCGTTGTTGATGGCCAGCACTTCGCGGCCCGGGGGGATCGCGGGATCGGAGCCATAGTCGGCATCCACATAGGCCTTGCCGTCGGCCAGGGTAGATCCCCAGGGGCATGACCAGGCCCGGCGTAAAACCGTTCGACGGGCTGATGCGGGTATGCCCGCAATGATAGCGGGCCACCAGGGGGGCGACGACGCGGTAGAATCCGGCATCGGTCATGTCTTGTTGCAGGGAGGCGAATGCGGCATCGAAAAGGCTGGCGAGCGTTTCCGCGGTCTCGTAGCGGAGCCGGTCGGGATGGTTGCGCTCCAGGGCGTTGCGCATTTCGACAAAATCAGCCCGCAGCTCCTCCGCGGAAAAATTCCCCGTGATCCCGTCCCACGGGCCATTGCCGCTGGTTCGGCAGGAAGTGATGAACAGCAGAGCCGCGCACAACGTGACGAAGGCGGGCCGGATAGAGGCAAATCGTCGGGTCACCATTCCCCCTCCCTGGCCATTCGCTTAATCCGTGGAGGAGCTGACCATCAGTATCGCCAGCTTGGATTTGTTTTTGGCCTGATCAATCAAGCCGTTCTGGAAGTCGACGGCCCAGGACTCAGATCCCGTGAAGCCGTCGCCGGTCCAGATCATGCCGAGGCCTTCCCCGAAAATGGCGTCCAGGAAAGAATTTTTACCTTCCGGATTCTTTTGCAGCAGGGCCGCGGCTTCTTCGATCGTCGGCAGGCGCCAATTTTTATCCCCCCCGTAGGCAACGTTATTCAGGGAGGCGATCCAATCCAGGGATTTTTTCAGGTTCATCCTGACCGGATTCCCCTGCCGCGCCCAGGCCAGGCCGGTGGCGCGGTCAACGATCAGGCGCAACCCCGCGCTGTTTTTGATCTCGAAGCGGTGCGGGAAATTTCCCCCGGGGTTCCTTTTCGCATCGAATATATTCCTGGTTGCCAGCATCCTGGAGATGCCCGCTTCATCCAGGGACTTGTATTCCCGCCTCAGCAGGGGCGCGGTTGGTTGAACCACGGCCGGGGCTTGAACGGCTTCAACGACCGGCGCGACGATTTTCTTGCGGGATGCTCCAGCGGCCCTGATCTTTTTCAGAAAATCGCCGGGGAGTCGCACGGTCATGGCCGGGAGCGACCGGGGGTCGGGCCGGGGCAGGGCGGTGATTTCCATGGCTCCCAGCTTCACGCTTTCCCACGTTGGCGCTGGTGTTTTATTCAGGCCGATCGTGATGACAACGAGCGCTGCAACGACCGTCCCGATCGCTGAAAACAGGTAAAGCAAATTTCTGGAAGCACGGGCCTGCTTTGGCTGCCTGATTTTATCGCCAACGGGTTTCGCAGCCTTTTTTTCAGGGGGTTTGCTCTCCATTTGCCGCTTGGCGCTTTGCGGCCGCGGCATGGACCGCAGCTTGCCCCGCAAGGGCAGCGCCGCGCCTTCAACGGTTTTATCCGCTTGCTTCCGTGCTTTTTCCTTGCTGCCGGCAATGCCCGTTGCCGCCGGTCGCGTGTCCGCGGCTTCGGCCTGCGGCCGCGCCGTTGCCTTGTCCACAGGCGCCTCAGCGGATGGGGAATTCTGTTGCGCGTCCACCTCCAGTTGCAGCTTCAGCAATTCGGATTTCGCGTATGGGTCTCCCGCATCCGCTGCTTTTTTATACCAGCTGATGGCTTCGGGAATGTTTTTCTCGACAACCAGCCCATCCCGGTAGATGTCTCCCATGGCGCTGTTGGCCGGGGTCTTGCTCTTTTTGGAGGATTTTTGAAACCATTCCAGGGCTTTCTTGTGGTCGCGCTCCACGCCTACTCCGTCTTCGTACATGGCCCCCAGGCAAAACTGGGCCTCCGCGTAGCCCAGCTTGGCCGCTTTTTCATAAAATTCGAAGCCCTTCTTTAAATCCTTCTCCACGCCGTTTCCCTGGCAGTACATGGCCCCCATTTTCAATTGGGCTTGCGCGGCGATTTCCGGTTCCTGGTCTTGCGCGGCCGCTTTCTGATACCAGGCGAACGCTCTCCTGGGATTGCGCTCCACCCCGATTCCGCTGGAGTAGAAGTCTGCCAATTTGAGCTGTCCGAGCGCGTTGTCCTGCGCGGCAGACTTTTTATACAATTCCGCCGCCTGGCGGATATCGCGATTGACGCCCAGGCCTTTCTCATACAGGTGGCCCAGATAAGCCTGGGCCTCGCCGTTGCCCTGCGCGGCCGATTTCTCATACCAGACAAACGCGACGCGGGGGTTCTGCTCGACGCCCATTCCGGCCAGATAGAGGGCGGCCAATCTGGCTTGTCCGAGGGCGTTGCCCTGTGCGGCTGATTGCTTATATAATTCCAGGGCTTTCTGAATGTCGCGATCGACGCCCAGGCCTTTTTCGTACATCTCGCCCAGATACGCCTGCGCTTCGCCGTTGCCCTGAGCGACCGATTTTTGATACCATTCCAGCGCCGCTTTATAATCCTGTTCGACGCCCATTCCCAGCAAGAACATTTTCCCCAATTGCAGCTGGCTGAACGCGTGGCCCTTCTCGGCGGATTCGTAGTACATTTCCAGCGCTTTCTGGTAGTTTTCCCTGTTCTGCACGCTGTTCAAGCCGCTCTCTCCCACAGGGTCTTCGCTGTCACCATAACAATATTTTTAACATAAAACAAAAAAAAATTATACCGGCGCTTGAGAAAAAGTGAAAAGTGAAGGGTGAAATGTAAAAAGTGAAAGAGGCTAAGTGAGGGAAACCAGGATCGGATGCCCACTTTGCGGGCCGCGGTGTGCTACAATCCGGAAATGACTGTCAAAGTGCTGCTGTTCGCCGCCGGCCTGCTGCTGTTGGTGAAAGGATCCGACTATTTTGTCAAGGCGGCAGCTTCGCTGGCCAAGAAGCTCGGCGTATCTGAGTTCGTCATCGGCCTCACGCTGGTGGCGCTGGGGACCTCGGTGCCCGAGCTTGCCTCGGCCCTGGCGGCGGCCTTCAAGGGCCAGGGCGGCCTGGTCCTGGGCACGGTCATCGGCGCCAACGTGGCCAACATGCTGCTGATCGCCGGCCTGGCCGGCGTCCTGGCCGCGGTGCGCACGCGCAGGGAGATGATCGGCCGCGACGGCTACATCATGCTCGCGACCACGGCCCTGTTCTGCCTGTTCGCCTGGGACGGTGCCTTTTCGCGCGTCGAGGCCGCGGCGATGCTCCTGGTCTACGTCGCCTACACCCTGTTCCTGTTCACGGCCAAGGAAGGCCTGGAGGAGCAGTACGGCTTCAGGCAGTTCCTCAACTACTTTTTCCGTTTCCGCTACCTGCTGACCATCAAGGACCGCGTCGTCGCCGGCCTGGGCCGCCGGGGGAAACAGAGGACGGCCTCCGTTGCTGACATGAAGATCGCGCGCGCCTTCCGCGAAAGCGTCGTCAAGGACCTGTTGGTAATGGCGGCCGGTGGGGCGGCGATCGCCTTCGGTGCCGAGCTCTTCATCGGCGCCGCGGTCTACTTTGCCGGGCTGCTCAAGGTGCCGCCGGTGGTGATCGGCGCCAGCATCGTTTCCCTGGGCACCACCCTGCCGGAAATGAGCGTCACCGTGTCGGCAGCCCGCAAGGGCTTCGGCCACATCGCCATGGGCAATGTCCTGGGCTCCTGCATCACCAACCTGGGTCTGATCGTCGGCGCCGCGGGCCTGGTCCAGCCGCTGGGTGCGGACCGAAGCAAGCTGCCACTGCTGCTGGGCTTCCTCCTGCTGGCCAGCCTGGTGCTTCTGGGCTTCATTCGCACCGCCTGGCGCATCCGCAGGTGGGAAGGGGGGATACTGCTGGCGCTGTATCTTATTTACGCGTCCGTGCTGTTTTTTGTGTTGACTTAGATCCAACGTGACATTGTCAGTGACCGTGCCAGCAAGAAAAAAATCCTCAAAAAGTGTTCGTGAGCGTGTTGGTGTTTGCAGCAAGCGACAACGCGATCTGTAGAAGAATCAGAACAGCATCCTGCAAGTCCATTGCCATTTCAGCGGTCGTCGCTGTGCTTGCCACCGCCACTTTCATCTTCGTGCCGCGCAACATTTTTTGCCGGAATTGCATTTGTTCGGCGCAAAACCTATAATTTGAACATGAAAAAGAAACTCATGAACCCGGCGATTCTGCCCGTCTTTGTCATGTTCGCCCTGGCCGCCTGCAGCTGCGGCTGCGTAAAGGATTTGCCTTACTTGGAGCCCCGCCCCGTCCTTGACCTGCAGGAGATGTCCGTCAGGCAACTCCGCCAGGGCTACGATGAAGGCCGCTTCACCGTCAGCGAAGTCGTGGGCGGGTACCTGAACCGGATCGAGACCATCGACCGCAACGGTCCCCGGCTCAACTCGGTGCTGCGCGTCAACCCCGACGCCCTGAAGATCGCGGCGGCGCTGGACGCCGAGCTCAAGGCCGGCAAACCCCGCGGCCCGCTGCACGGCATCCCGGTCATTCTCAAGGACAACATCGATTCGCTCGATGCCATGCCGACGACGGCCGGCGCCACGGTGCTGCGCGACTCCTTCGTGGGCCGCGACAGCCGGGTGGCCATGCGGCTGCGCGACGCGGGCGCCGTCATCCTGGCCAAGGCCAACATGAGCGAATGGGCCAATTTTCGCGCCAGCTACTCTTCGAGCGGCTGGAGCGGCGTCGGCGGCCAGACGCGCAACCCCTACGTGCTCGACCGCAACCCCTGCGGCTCGAGCTCGGGCTCGGGCGTCGCCGTCGCGGCCAGCCTCTGCGCCCTGGCCATCGGCACCGAGACCAACGGCTCGATCGTCTGCCCGGCCAACAACAACGGCATCGTCGGCCTCAAGCCCACCGTGGGCCTGGTGAGCCGCAGTGGCATCATCCCCATTTCCTTCACCCAGGATACGGCCGGCCCCATGGGGCGCACGGTCGAGGACGTGGCCATCTGCCTCGGCGCCCTGGCCGGTGTCGACGCCGCCGACGCCAAAACCCTGGCCGCGCCGGGGAATCTGCGCGCGGACTATGCCGCGTTCCTCAAGGCGGACGGCCTGCGCGGCAAGCGCATCGGCCTGATGAAAAACCTCATGGGCTACCACTACCGCGTGGATGCCCTGATGGAACAGGCCACGGCGTTCCTTAAAAGCCAGGGAGCCGAAGTCGTCGAGGTCACGGGGCCGAAAGAGGGAACGATCGAGAACGACTCCTTCGAGGTCATGCTCTACGAGTTCAAGGACGGGCTCAACAGGTATTTCGCCGGCCTGGGAGCGGGCGCGCCGGTCAAGGACGTGGCGGAACTGATCGAGTTCAACAAGAAGGACCCGGTCGAGCTGCGCTGGTTCGATCAGCGGCTCCTGGAGCAGGCGCAGGAGAAGGGGGCGCTGGATGCCGCCGAATACAAGAAAGCCCTGGAGGCGATGCTCAGGGCCGCGCGCGACGAGGGGATCGACAAGCTGATCGTTGAGTTCAAGCTGGACGCCCTGATGGCGCCGACCGGCACGCCGGCGTGGAAGACCGACAGGGTCGACGGCGACCACTTCACCGGCAGCAGTTCCTCGCTGGCGGCCATCGCCGGCTATCCGAGCATCACTGTGCCCATGGGTTTTGTTGACGATCTGCCGGTGGGCGTTTCCTTTTTCGGCCGCGCCTGGAGCGAGCCGCTCCTCATCGAGATCGCCTATGCCTACGAACAGGGGACGAAGCACCGCCGGGCGCCGAAGTACCTCCTCAGCGATTGAGAGGCAGCGGGCCGCCGGCGGCTTCCTTCCTTGCGGAGCCTCTGGAAGAAGGGGGCGCGCCTCCTAGCGGTGGTCCCACTCGCCGCTGGCGACCGTATTGTTGCTCCGGTCGGGGTCGTTGAGCAGGCGTTCGGGGTCCAGATCGAAGAGGACCCGGTGGTAAACGACGGCATCGTAGTCGTGGACGAGAAAATCGAACTCAAAGACGCACGCCGTGAATTCTCCGCTCCGGAACGGACCCAGCTGCAGCGATCCGTTGGAAGCCGGGTAGCCTTCCTGCCATGCACTCTCGCCCGTGTTCCGGCTCTGGGATACCCAGCGGCACTTCACCCTGGCGATCTCGGCCGGAGCGGCGCTCCGGTTGCGCAGGCGCATCCAGCCTCGGATGTGATATTTGTGGACGAAAGGCCGTCCCGTGGAGACGAGTACGTGGGTGATCGTCGTGCGGTCGCGATCCAGCTGGATCTCCAGGTCGAGGGCAGGGCGGGAATCGGCGAAGATGCGGACGTCGCGATGCTGGTTGTACGGATTGGTGTCCTGGATGTGTGAAAGGGACGTGTCGATCCGCACCGCGGTCCGCAGCCCGGCGCCGGGAAAATGATCGGGTTCCAGTGACAGGAGTTGGACGCTTTCCTCGGCTCCGACCGGAACCGAGATGCGCGCGGTGATGATCTGCTCGCTGCCGCCGCTTTCGGGGAAACTCAGCCGGAACTTGACGTCGTGGGCCCGCAGGCTTTCCGGACCGTTATTCTTGACCCAGGCGACGATGTGCCTATTGTAATACTCGACGCCGACGCCGGGTATCTCCAGTTCGGCGCGGATCGGCGTATCGGGACCGGCGACTTCGCCGCGCGTCCCCGCCGCGTCGATGGCGAACACAGGGCTGTCGCCGCGGATGGAGCCGGAGGCCCTGACGCGGACGAAGTACCTGCCAGGGGCCAGATCATCGGGGATGAACCATACGCGGCTGCCGTTGTTGGCGCAGCCGTCAGCGATGCGCAGGACGGGTTCCTCCGTCTCCGGCGCCCCCTCACGACGCAGGCTGATCTGCACCATGACCGGCATGCGGCCCGACTTTGTCCAGGTGAGCGTTTGCCGGGTGCCCGGCCGCCAGGAACTGCCCGCGGAGGGTTGGGTCACGGTGATGCCGGCGCCAGGAGGGGTGGGCTCCTCGGGATCTTCCGGATCGCCCGGGTCGCCGCCGCCGGCAACGACGGTGAAGATCGCGCTTTCGCCCATGCCCGAGCCGTCGCTGGCCGCCACGCGTACGCGGTAGCGCTCACCGGCCACGGCTGGAGCGCCTGCCGTCCAGGTGTAGGGCGAGCTGTCCGCGGCCTGGTTGCCGATGATCAAGCCGACCAGGGCGCCGCCGGGGGTGATCAGATTGATGCGCACGTTGGACGTGATGCCGGTCGCCGTCCAGGAGATCGGGCAGGCCGCTCCCAGAACCACGTCGCCGCCGGCGGGTTGGGTCACAGTGATGGTGCCGGCAAAGGCCGGGGCCAAAGCCAAAAGCGCCAGGACCGAAAAAAACAGTGTCTTTTTCATGTGCATGACCTCCATCTCGTATCGCACTTCTTATATATGAATTATGCGGCGATATCTCATCATCACCAGGAACTTGCTGTCAGGGCCGTTGCCACGGCAATTCATCTGGATTGGACAAAGAAGGAAATGGGGAAGAAGGAGTAAAAATCGGTTTACGGTATACGGTTTACGGAGAAAAAAACCGCAAAGGATCAAACCATACTTTCTTTGTTTTGGTCATTGGGTCATTGGAATTTGGTGCTTGTTTGTGATTTGGTGCTTGGAATTTGGGATTTAATTTCTTGCCGTCTACCGTTCACCGTACACCGTACACCGAGTGCAGTTTGTTTGCTTTTGCTTTTTCCCTGCTGTGTACCGATCTCGCCTATTCCGGGATGGTGAAGATGAGAAATGCGCGATTGTTGTCGAAGTTGATGTCGCAGTTCGTGATCCCGAGCTCGCACACGTCGAGTGATATACGGTGCTCCGCCCCAGGGCACAGAACGGGCCGGCCGCTGTTATCCCTGCCGAACTCGCCGTAGGTCCGGTCCATCTGCTGGACGAATTCCACGCCCGGGGCGATCGAAGGGATGGTCCAGTTCGCAACGTCACTCCGGGTGCGGCGGCCCGTGTCCGACACGAAGGCATACACATTGACGTTCTCGACAGGGCGGTCGAGGTTGTGGCTTACGCGCACCTTGTAGCGCACCCGGTACTCCCGGCCGTTGGGCGTCTCGCGCATGGTCAGCACCAGGTCGGCGGGGTCGATGAGGCAGCGGATGTCCAGGATGCAGAGGTTCTCGGCGCGGCGCTGGTTCAGCGGATTCGGGTCGTTGACCCCGGAGCCGGCGGCGTCAACTTCGAAGGTGAAGCGGACGCCCGAGTTGGGGATGGTCGCGGGCGGGACATGGGCCAGGGTCAGGTTCACGTGCTGCCTGGGGGGGATGGCGAGCTGGCGGACGATGACCTGAGGGGGAATACCGCTGTCGTGACGGGTCATGCGGATCTTGACATCCCGTAGCGGCAGGGGGTCGGGGCCGTTGTTCGCGACCGGGACGATGACATCGCCGTTGCGGTAGATGATATCCCCGATCCCCAGGTCGCATAACGATGCCGGAGCCGGTGGCGGCAATTCGCCGGGATCAACGGGGTTGCCGGGATCGCCGGGGTTGTCGGTGACGGTGAAGACTTCGCTTTCGCCGATAGCCGAATTATCCATTGTGCTGACGCGGATGCGGTAGGATCCGCCGGCGACGGCAGGGGCGGCGACGGTCCAGTTGAAGGGGGAGGCTCCGGCAGCGAGGCGGTTGGCCAAACGGGCGATCAGGGCGCCGCCCGGTCGGATGAGCTGGATCTTGACGTCGCCAGCGACACCGCGGGCCGTCCAGTGGATCGGGCAGACGTCTCCCCAAGCGAGAGCGCAGCGCTCCGGCCGGGTGATCGTGATCGTGCCGCCGAAAGCCAGGCTTGTCGTGAAGAGAGCCAGGGCCAGGAAGATGAATTTAAATTTCATGTTCGATCCTCCGCTTGCGTTCTGATTCTTCCTCGTCACTTGTCACTCGTCACAGAGCTCCGGTTCTCCTTGAGTCTCCTCAGCATTTCCCTGATATCCCCGGCGCCGCGCAGGGCCACGTAGACGGTGATGGTGGCGTACCACAGGAGGCAGGCGGCGGTGAGGATCTTCCAGAAGAGCGGGCCGTTCATTTTGTCACCTCGCGGCGGGCGGGCTTGAGCAGCGAGCCGGCGACCATGGCCGCGCCGGCCAGCAGGTAGGCGGCGATCCCCGAGAAGTAGGGGCCGATGTTGCCGCGCACCCAGGCCGAAGTGGCGGGCACCTGCTCGAGCACCAGGTAGAGGGCCGGCACCAGCGCCCCGACGGCAATGGCCGCGGCGGCGCCCCAGGAATTGGCCTGTCGCCAATAACAGCAGGCGATGAGCAGCACCGACATGCTCGAGAGATAGATCGTGCCGGTGACGCCCAGGTAGGTCCACAGGTCGCCCTTCAGCGGGTACCAGAGGCCGTAGACGAGGAGAAAGACACCGATGCCGGCCACGATCAGGCGGTTCAGGCGCAGGCCGCGGCGCTCCGACCAGTTCTTTTTGCGGAAAGGGGCGAGGATGTCGTTGTAAATGACGCTGGCCCAGGTCAGCATGTAGGACGAGTCGGTGGACATGTCGGCCGCCAGCATGGCCGCCACCAGCAGTCCCATCAGGCCGACAGGCAGAAAGGAGCCGAGAAAGCGCGGCATGGCCTGCAGGCTGTCGGCACCGGCACCCAGCGTGGCCAGCGCCGCGATGCCCCAGATGCCGGGGATGAGGAAGCGGGCAACGAAGAAAAAACTGGTGCGGGTGTAGACCTTCTGCCCGGTCCTGGCGTCCTTGGCCGCCAGCACCCTCTGGATGACCGTCATCCAGGTGAGCACGGCGGCCAGGTTGAGCAGGGCGTTGAACAGGACGTAGGGCCACCCCATCTGCGGATGGCTGAAGGGATTGAAGCCGCCGCTGCCGTGAACGGCCTGGACCGTGGCCACCAGCCGGCCCCAGCCGACCTTGACCAGGATCAGTGCCGTCACCGCCAGCATGCCCGCGCTCATGACGATGAACTGCAGGTAATCGGTGACCAGCACCGAGAGCATGCCGCCCAGGATGGTGTAGGCGGCCACCATCAGCAGCAGCGCGGTCATGGCCAGTTCCAGGGTGTGGGCCTGCATCCAGGCGGCCAATCCCGAGGCGCCGGGAGCTGCCTGCAGGGAAAAACCGGTCACCTGGACCAGGAACTCGCCGCCCGTGCGCAGGAATACGCCCATGTTGAGCAGGCCGCCGAGCACGATCACCACGCCGGCGGCGCGGCGCACCCGCGGGCCGAAGCGGCGCTCGAACAGCTCGGGCAGGGTCATGACGCCGCTCTGGCGCAGGGGCTTGATGCAGAAGCCGCTGAGACCGACCATCAGCATGGCCAGGGCGTACAGGACGCCCGGGGTGGCGCCGGCAAATCCGTAGCGGAAGCCGTTCTCGGCGGTGTACATGCAGGTGACGATGCCGAACTCGGTGGCGGCCAGCGAGGCCACGCCGAGGTAGACGTTCATCTCGCGGCCGGCGACCAGAAAGTCCTCGACGCGGCCGACATACTTGCGCACCATCAGGCCGGCCGCCATGGTGGCCAGCAGGTAGAGGCCGACGATGCTGCCGTCGACCGCGATGTTGAAGTTGCCCATGCGGCGATTGTACAAGAGTGCCAACGAAATGCCAATAGCTGGAGAAGCAGGGAGAAGCTCCGTGACAAGTGACAAGTGACGAGTGACAAGTGAAAGGCAATTGATCGAAATGTTGGTATTGTATCAAAATCGAATCGAATTCATTTTTTTCAATGCCTGCTCCACTGGATGTCGACATCTTGCGTTAGTTCACTTTAATGCAATTACTTATCTTGCGTGACGCGTGACGAGAAGCTGTATTCAAATGAACTGTCATGATCCATTTCTGTTTATTGTTTCATTTTACGTGTGCTACAATGGCGAGTGATGAGGACGCGATGAGCAAAGCCATTCGTTTCATTTCGCTCGTACTGGCCACGGTGATCTCCCTGGCTGCCACAGAGGAGAGCCGTATTCTGGTCAACCACCTGGGCTACGACAGCCGCGCCCCAAAAAAAGCCGTGGTGGCCGCTCCCGGCACTCCGGTGTTCGAACAATTTTTTTTGCAGGACAAGGACGGCAATCCGGTCATGAGCGGGAAGGTGACGCGCGCCGGCGAGGTGCCGGGATGGCGGGGACGCCATTTCTGGACTGCCGATTTCAGCGCTTTCCGCGGCAGCGGCGTTTTCCGGCTGCGGGTATCCGGGCCGGGCGCCCGGCTCGTTTCCGAGCCGTTCGCCATCGCCTCCGGCCTGCTGGCCGATGCCTGCCTGTCCGACATCCTCTTCTACATCAAGAGCCAGCGCTGCTCCGGCGAATACGACGCCTTCGACCGCCATGCGCCCTTTTTCGGCGGGCGCAAGGGAACGGTGGATGTCCACGGCGGCTGGTTCGACGCCGCCGGCGACGACAGCAAGTACCTCACCCACCTGAGCTATGCCGCCTTCATGAACCCGCAGCAGCAGCCGCAGGTGGTCTGGAACCTGCTGGCGGCGCGCGACCTGCTGCGCGGCGCTGGCAGCGCACGGCTGAGTTCCCTGCTGCGGCGTATCGAGGACGAGGCGCGCCATGGCGCCGATTTCCTGGTGCGCATGCAGGACCCCGCAGGGTATTTCTACACCACGGTGCACGACATCTGGACCCACGAGCCGCAAGACCGCACCATCTGCTCGTTCCGCCTGCAGACCGGCGAACGCGACGATAAATACAAGGCGGGCTGGCGCATGGGGGCAGGCTCGGCCATCGCCGCCCTGGCCCGCGCCTCCACCCTGGGCGGCGGCGGGGAGTTTTCGGCCGCGGCCTACCTGGAGGCGGCGCAAAAGGGCTTCCGCCACCTGCAGAAGCATAATCGCGAGTACCTCGAGGACGGTCGCGAGAACATCATCGACGACTATTGCGCCCTGCTGGCGGCGTGCGAACTGTTCAAGGCGACGGGGGCGGCGGAATTCCTGCCGGAGGCGCGTTCCCGGGCGGCTTCATTGTGCGCGCGCCTGGCCGGGGACAAGTTTTACCAGGGCTGGTGGCGCTCCGACGACAGGGGCGAGCGGCCGTTCTGGCATGCCGTGGAAGCCGGTCTGCCGGTGGTCGCCCTGCTGCGCTACCTCGAGGTGGAGCCTGATGCGGCCCGCAAGCCGGCGATCCGCGCGGCGGTCTCCGTCTCCCTGAAATTCGAGCTGGGCATCACCCGCGAGGTCGTCAATCCCTTCGGCCTGGCCCGGCAGTACGTGCAGGGGACGCTGAGCCCGCGGCGCTCCGCCTTCTTCATGCCCCATGACAACGAGAGCGGCTACTGGTGGCAGGGGGAGAACGCCCGCCTGGCTTCGCTGGCCGCAGCGGCGCTGCTGGCTTCCCGGGTGCTGGCCGAGCCCTCCGGCGCCGACCTGCGGAGCTACGCCGTCGGCCAGGTCGACTGGGTTCTGGGGCTGAACCCCTTCGACGCCTGCCTGCTGCAGGGCCGCGGGCGCAACAGCCCCGACTACCTGCCCGGGTTTCCCAACGCCCCGGGCGGCATCTGCAACGGCGTGACCGCCGGGATGGACGACGAGAACGACATCGCCTTCCTGCCCAAACCATGGGACGCGAATCCGAGCCACAACTGGCGCTGGTCGGAGCAGTGGCTGCCGCACGGCGCCTGGATGTTCCTGGCCCTGGCGGCGCTGGAAAGCGCCCTGGCGGCGGAATGAGCCGCGGCCGGCGCCGGCGATCGAGGAGACAACGATGAAACGGATGGCTGCATTGTGCCTGCTGATCATGGGACTGGCTTCCTGCCGGGCACAGCTTGAGCCGCCGGTGGCCGCCGCGCTGCCGGCGCTGATCCCGCAGCCCCTCGAAATGACGGTAAGCGGCGGCCGCTTCGTCCTCGCTGCGGACACGGAATTCATCAGCGCCGGCGTCGAGGTCGCGGAAGGCGATCGCCGGGAGGCTGCCAGGCTGCTGCAAGACCTGGAAGCCTCGCTGATGCGGCATGAGCGCGGCCACCGCCCCTTCCCGCCGCCAACCGGCCGGCGGACGCGTCCGTCGGTGCGCTTCTCCGTCGAGCGGGGTGAGTCGGCTCGGCTCGGCGACGAGGGCTACTCCCTGAAGGTCGGCCGCCAGGAGGTTCTCCTGCGCGCCGCCCGCCCGGCGGGACTTTTTTACGGCGTGCAGACGCTGCGCCAGCTGTTCCTTGGACAGGCCGCCGTCAATCGCCATTCGTCGTTGTCCCGGTCCCTGCCCTGCCTGGAGATAGTGGACCGGCCGCGCTATTCCTGGCGCGGCTTCATGCTCGATTGCTGCCGCCACTTTTTTCCCAAGGAATTCATCAAGAAGTGCCTGGATGAGATGGCGCTGTTCAAGCTGAACCGCTTTCACTGGCACCTGACCGATGACCAGGCCTGGCGCATCGAGATCAAGAAGTACCCGGAGCTGACGAAAAAAACCGGAAACGATTTTTACAGCCAGGAGGACGTTCGCGAGATCGTGGCCTATGCCGCCGAGCGCTTCATCACTGTGGTCCCTGAGATCGAGATGCCGGGGCACGCTACCGCGGCCCTCTCCGTCTATCCCGAACTCTCCTGCACGGGGGGGCCTTTCGCCGGCATGCCTCAATGGGGAGTCTTCGAAGATGTCTTCTGCGCCGGCAACGAGGAGACCTTCGTTTTCCTCGGCCGGGTGCTGGAGGAGGTGGCGACGCTCTTTCCCGGTCCCTGGGTGCACGCGGGCGGCGACGAGTGTCCCAAGTCGCGCTGGCGGGAATGCCCCAAGTGCCAGGCGCGGATGACAACCGAGGGCTTCGCCGACCCCATGGAGCTGCAGAGCTGGTCTGTCCGCCGCATGGAGCGGCGCCTGAACAGCCTGGGCAAGCGCCTGATCGGCTGGGACGAGATCCTTGAGGGCGGGCTGGCGCCTGAGGCCGCGGTCATGTCGTGGCGTGGCATGGAGGGCGGCGTCGCGGCCGCGCGCCAGGGGCACGACGTGGTCATGGCGCCCACGACCCATGTCTACCTGGACTACTACCAGGGCGACCCGCGCTTCGAGCCGCCTGCCATCGGCGGCTTCCTGCCGTTGTCTGGCGTCTACGCTTTCGAGCCGACCCCGCCCGGGCTGAGCGCCGCGGAAGCCGCGCATATCCTTGGCGGCCAAGCCAACCTTTGGACCGAGTATATCGCCACTCCCGGGCACGCCTCCTATATGATGTGGCCGCGCCTGTGCGCCCTGGCCGAGGCGGTGTGGAGCCCTGCCTCCGGCCGGGACTGGGATTCGTTCCTGGCGCGCCTGGCCCGGCTGCGTCCGTGGATGGAGTCCTCCGGGCTGCGTGTCGCCGGCACCATGTGGCGGCCCGTTATCCGTGTTGAAGCGCGGCCGCAAACAGGAACGTGGCAGGTCGAGATGACGTCCGGGATCCCCGGGGCCGTTATCCGCTTCACCAGCGACGGCAGCGACCCGGGGCCCCGCTCGCATCCCTATCATGGCCCTTTCGCCAGTATGTCCGGCGGCGTTGTCCGCGCGGCCCTCTTTGCCGGCCGCCAACAACTGGGGCCGGTCGCCGAGTTCCAGCTGGCGCGGCACATGGCCACTTTCGCCGCCGTTAAAATCAAGGCTTCCGGGCAGCTGCGGCCGGTGGCCGGGGGCGAGGGATTGCTCGTCGATGGCATCAGCGGCTCGCTTCTGCACAAGGACGGCTGCTGGCTGGGGGTGGAGGGCGGCGACCTGAAAGTGGTCGTCGACCTGGGCAGCGTCCACGAGATAAGCCGGGTGGCGGCCCGCTTCCTGGAGCATCCCGCCGCCTGGATCTTTCTCCCGCGGATGGTGGAGGTGGCCGTTTCCCCTGACGGCAGGGACTGGACAGGGTCCACGGTATTCGACTGGCCTTTTTCCGGAGATCTCGCCGCCCTGGGCAGCCGCGATGCCGACGCCCGCTTTCTGCCCCTGCGAGCGCGTTTCATTCTCCTGACGGTGCGCGGCATCGGCGCCTGCCCTCCCGGCCATAGCGGCGCCGGCGGCAAGGCCTGGCTCTTCATCGATGAGGTCGTCGTCGAATGATCCGCGTGGCGGGCGCTATGCCGCACGGAGAACCCGGCCGGACGGGGAGCAAACTGCCAGGAAGAAGGCGCATGCTGAAATCGATCCCGGCTGTGGACTTGTTGCGGCAGGTGATGTATAATCGCTCCGTTTTTGAAAATAGCGCCGTCGTTTTCCAAAATCCCACAAATCTCGAGATTTCAACGCGCAGAGGAATTATGAATCCTGGTTCGGGCAATGAGCATGGAAGCAAAAACAGTATGAAAAAAATCACCCTGGCCCTGGCCATTTTTCTCGTTTCAAGCATAATCCCGCTCTTTGGCGAGGAACCTGGCGAAGTTCTGCGGCTTTCCCTGAAGCAGGCCCAGGATCACGCCGTGCAGTTCAGCACCGAGACGCGCAACTCGCGCCTCGACGTGGCCATGGCCCGCAAGAAGATATGGGAGACCACAGCCAGCGGCCTGCCGCAGCTCAGCGCCGCGATCTCCTATCGCGACAATCTGAAAATCCCCACCACGCTCATTCCGGCCCGATTCCTCGATCCCGATGCCGGCGAGGGCGAATTCATCGGCTTGAAGTTCGGCACCCAGCACAATGCCACTCTTGACGTCACCGCCAGCCAGCTCGTGTTCAACGGTTCCTACATCGTGGCCCTGCAGGCCTCCAAGGTTTACCTGCGCCTCTCCGAGAACCAGCAGGAAAAAAAAGAGATCGACGTCCGCGAGACCGTGGCCAATACGTACCACCTGGTCCTGCTGGCGGAAAAGAACCGCGAGATCCTGCGCTCCAGCCTGGAGAACCTGCGCCGGACCTGGCTGGAGACCGACGCCATGCACCGCGCCGGCTTCCTGGAGGCGACCGCGGTCGACCAGCTGCAGCTGGCGGTAAGCGATTTGGAGAACACCCTGGCCACGACCGAGCGGCAGATCGAGACGGCCTACCGGTTGCTCAAGCTGCAGATGGGAGTCGAGCCGGACCGCCCGGTCGGGCTCAGCGACACCCTGGCCTCGATCCTGGCCGCCATGGATTCCGAGCTGCCGGCGCCGGAGAGCTTCGAGCTTGCGCGCCACATCGACTTCCGGGTCATGGAGACCCAGGAGCGCTCCATGGCCATGCTGCTCAAGCGTGAAAAAGCGGAATACCTGCCCACGGTGACGGCTTTTTTCAGCCTGAGCCGGTCGGCCATGCGCGACCGCTTCAATTTCTTCGCCAAGGGCGGCGACTGGTACCCGGCGACCATCCTGGGATTGAACCTGTCGCTGCCGGTTTTCACATCCGGGTCGCGGCCGGCCCGCGTGGCCCAGGCGCGGCTGGAGCTGGAGAAGACGCAGAACCTCAAAAAGCAGGTGGCCGACAGCCTGAAACTGGCGCTGGCCCAGGCCCGCTCCGATTTCGCCGCCGCCCTGGAGCGGGAAAAGAACACGGGAAAGATGGCCGCCCTGGCCCAACGCATTTTCGCCGACACGCGCAGCAAGTTCAGCCAGGGACTGTCCACCAGCATGGAACTGACCCAGGCCCACAACCAGTATCTCAACGCCGAATCGGGACACGCCCAGGCCGAGGTGCAACTGCTGGACGCCCGCCTGCGCCTCGACAAGACACTGAATCGTTTATGAGGAAAACCGCCATGAAAAAAAATCTTCTTATAGTTGTCCTGTTCACTCTGCTCCTGGCAGCCTGCCAAAAGGAGCAGGACACGACGGCGGCCGCCGCCAGCGCTGAAAGCCTGCGGGTCGAGACGAAGACGATCGTCCCCGAGAAATTCGAGCACTTCTTCTCCGTCAACGGCGCCCTGGAAGCGGTCCAGGACGCGTTCATCAGCGCCGAGACCTCCGGCCAGATCCAGGCCGTCCACGTCCAGGAGGGCCAGCGCGTGCAAAAGGGCGACCTGCTGGTCACGCTGAATTCCGACATCACCCGCAATGCCGTCGCCGAGGTGAACAACGCCCTGGAGCTCGCGCGCACGGTCTTCCGCAAGCGCCAGGAACTCTGGGATAAAAAGATCGGCGCCGAGATCCAGTACCTGGAGGCCAGAACGAGCAAGGAGAGCCTGGAAAACCGCCTGGCGTCCCTGCAGGCGCAGCTGGCCCTGGCCCAGGTCAAGGCGCCGTTCAGCGGCATCGTCGACAGGATCTTCAAAAAATCCGGCGAGTTGGCCGTGCCCGGGCTGCAGCTGATGCAGCTGGTCAACCTGAACCGCATGCGCGTCAACGCCGAGGTCTCCGAGACCTACCTGGCCAGGATCCAAAAGAACGACCGCGTCGGGGTCACCTTTCCCACCTATCCCGGCTTGAGCCTGGAAACTGCCATTTCCCGCATCGGCCAGGTGGTGAGCGCCAAAAACCGCACCGTGCTGGTGCAGGCCGAGCTGGACAACCGTGGCGAGCAGATGAAGCCCAACATGATGGCCACCCTGCGCCTCCGCGATTTTTACGCCCCGGCCGCGCTGGTGGTGCCGGCCATCCTGGTCAAGAACGACCTGGAAGGCACGTATCTCTATATCGTGGGGCGGGAGAACGACGGGGATGTCGCCCGCAAGGTCTACGTCACCACCGGGCTGACCGAGGGCAACCGCACCATGGTCGTCGCCGGGCTCGTTGCCGGGCAGAATGTGATCGTCAGCGGCTTCAACCTGGTGCGCAACGGCCTGCCGGTCATGGTCGGCAAGTGACGCGCGGGCAAACAGGAACATGGAAAAAAACGACCTGAGCGAAAAGAAACTGGTGCGCGAGTTCCGCCCCACCACCCTGGCGCTGCAGAACCGCAACACGGTGTTCCTGCTGATCGGGCTGCTGGTCATTTTCGGGCTGATGGCCTACCGCACCATGCCCATGGAGCTCTTTCCCCAGGTCAACCTGCCCTACGTGTTCGTTAACACCATCTACGCCGGCAACTCCCCGGTCGACATCGAGAACCTGATCACCCGGCCGCTGGAAAAGGAGATCAACACCATCAGCGGCATCAAGCAGCTGCGCTCGGTCTCGGCGCAGGACAACTCCAACATCTTCATCGAGTTCAACTCCAACGTCAGGATCGAGAAGGCCCTGCAGGACGTCAAGGACGCGGTGGACAAGGGCAAGAGCGAGCTGCCCAATGACCTGCGCGTCGACCCCATGGTCATCGAGCTGGATTTCAACGAATTTCCCATCATCAACGTCAACCTGTCGGGGGATTTCAGCCTCGACGAACTGAAGGAGCACGCCGAGTACCTCAAGGACGAGATCGAGACCATCCCCGAGATCTCCAAGGTCCAGATCAGCGGCCTGAACGAGCGCCAGATCCAGATCAACGTCGACCCGCTGAAGATGGAAGCGTTCAAGATGAGCTTCAACGACATCGAGAACGCGGTCAGCGCCGAGAACACCAACAGCGGCGGCGGCGACCTGGTGGTGGACAAGACCACGCGCTCGATCCGCGTCGTGGGCGAGTTCAAGCGCATCGAGGAGATCGCCGGCATCATCGTCAAGCAGGAGGACGGCAGGGATATCGCCTACCTGCGCGACGTGGCCGAGGTTGTCGACGGCTTCGAGGACCCCCTGAGCTACGCCCGGCTCGACCGCCAGCCGGTGGTCAGCCTGCAGGTGATCAAGAAGGCGCGGGAGAACCTGATCGTGGCCATCGACAAGCTGAATGCCGTCCTGGAGCGGGCGCGCCGCGGCAAGGCCATCCCGGCCAGCCTGACCGTCACCCAGTCCAACGACCAGTCGCAGTATGTGCGCAACATGGTCAGCGACCTGGAGAACAGCATCGTCCTGGGCGTGATCTTCGTGGTGGGTGTGCTCTTCCTGTTCCTCGGTTTGCGCAACGCCCTGTTCGTCGGCCTGGCCATCCCCATGTCCATGCTCATCTCCTTCATCGTGCTCAGCGCCCTGGGCGCCACGGTCAACATGATGGTGCTCTTCGGCCTGGTGCTGGCCCTGGGCATGCTGGTCGACAACGGCATCGTGGTGGTGGAGAACATTCACCGCTTCATCGGCCAGGGCTACTCGCTGTTCGAGGCGGCCCGCTACGCCACCGGCGAGATCGCCGTGCCGATCATCACCTCCACGCTGACCACCCTGGCCGCCTTCCTGCCGCTGCTGTTCTGGAAGGGGATCATGGGCGAGTTCATGAAGCACCTGCCCATCACCCTGATCATCGCACTCAGCGCCTCGCTCTTCGTGGCCCTGGTCATCAACCCGGTGCTGGCTTCGCGCTTTATCAAGCGTGAGGATGAGACGCTCCGGCCGCGCTGGAAAAAGACCCGCCGCAATCTGGCGGTCATGGCCGGCCTGGCCGCGCTGTTCTACCTCGTGAGCTGGACCTCGCTGGGAACCTTCATCCTGATCATGGCCGTGCTGGTCGCTCTCTATCAGCTCTTTTTGTTCGATCTCAGCGCCTGGTTCCAGCGCGAGGTCCTGCCCTGGCTGGAGAACCTCTACCTGAAGCTGCTGCGCTTCACCCTGAGGGGCAAGAACTCCATCTGGAGCCTGCTGGCCGTGTTCGTCCTGCTCTTCCTTTCCATCGCCTTTTACGGCGTGCGCCACGGCGAGGTGCAGTTTTTTCCGGTGAACGAGCCGCGCTTCATCAACGTCTTCGCCGAGCTGCCCATCGGCAGCGACATCCAGGCCAGCGACGAGTTCATGCGCGGGCTGGAGACCAGGCTCTACGAGGTCTTGCAGCCGGAGTTGCCCTATATCGAGTCGTTTCTGACCACGGTGGGCAAGGGGGTGGGCGGCGAGAACGAGACATCGGTGGGCAACACGCCGCAGAAGGGGATGGTCACCATTACCTTTGTGGAGACCAAGTACCGGGGCGGCCTGAAGACCTCGTCGCTGATGAAGCGGCTCAGCTCCGCCCTGCTCAACCGTTACCCCGGGGTGCAGATCCAGCTGGTGAAAAACCAGATGGGACCGCCGACGGGCAAGCCGGTGAACATGGAGCTCAGCGGCAAGGATTTTCCCGGGCTGCTGCGGCTGGCGACCGACGTGCAGCGCTACCTGGGCGAGAAACGCGTGCCGGGAGTGGAGGGCCTCAAACTCGACATCGACTTGAGCAACCCCGAGCTGGTGATCCATATCGATCGCGACAGCGCCCGCCGCTTCGGCCTCTCCACCGCCCAGATCGCCGCCACCATCCGCACCGCCCTGTTCGGCCGCGAGGTGTCCAAGTTCAAGCAAGGCGAGGACGAGTACCCCATCGTGGTGCGCCTGGCCAAGGAGCACCGCGGCCAGGTGGCCGGGCTGCTCAACCAGAAGATCTCGTTCCGCAGCAACACCGGCGCCCTGATGCAGGTGCCCATTTCCAGCGTGGCCCGCTTCGAGTACGGCAGCACCTTCGGCTCGGTTAACCGCCTGAAGATGGAGCGGGTGATCACCCTGTGGTCCAACGTCATCGAGGGCTACAACGCCAATGCCGTCAACGTCCGGCTCAAGGAGCTGATGAAGGAATACTCCCTGCCCGAGGGTTTCGACTACAAGTTCACCGGCGAGCAGGAGGAGCAGGCCGAGACATCGGCCTTCCTGGGCCGGGTGATGCTCATCGCCCTGGCGCTGATCTCCATGATCCTGGTGCTGCAGTTCAATTCGTTCGTCAAGCCGCTGATCATCATGGCCACCGTGGTCCTGAGCACCATCGGCGTCTTCGGCGGCCTGGCCCTGTTCAAGATGGATTTCGTCATCCTGATGACCGGCGTGGGCATCATCTCGCTGGCCGGAGTGGTGGTCAACAACGCCATCGTGCTGGTGGATTACATCGATTACCTCAAGGCCAACGCCAAAAAACGCCTGGGCCTGGACGAGGACGACGAGCTCTCCCTGGAGGATACCAAGGATTGCATTCAGCAGGCCGGCCGCACCCGCCTGCGCCCGGTGCTGCTCACCGCCATCACCACCGTGCTGGGGCTGGTGCCCATGGCCGTCGGCCTGAACTTCGATTTCGCCACCCTGCTTTCGGAGTTCAATCCGCACATCTACCTGGGTGGCGACAACGCCATTTTCTGGGGCCCCATGTCCTGGACCGTCATCTTCGGGTTGAGCTTCACCACCGTGCTCACCCTGGTGCTCATCCCCTGCATGGTTTACCTGAGCCACCGGCTGAAGCTCGCGTTCAGGGCCCGTTTCAAGAAAGGATGAAAACCATGTTGCATGCCGGGGCCGGGAATGCTATACCTATGCGTCAGGCGGGCATGCCATGCAGGAGGCAACCATGAACCAGGGCGACGGATTTGCTTACGAAGACGCTTCCCTGAAAGCCTACATGTCCGACGGCATCGCCGTCGTGCGCATCCAGGCCGATTCCTTTGCCGCCCTGACCGGCCTGGCCGAGAGCGGCCGTTTCCTGGCGCTCTTTCACGAGGCCGAGGTCAACAACCAGGTCCGGGCGCTGCTGCTGCTGAGCCAGCCGAGCGTGTTCGCCGACAACGAGTATGAGAAGTTCATCTGCCACGAGGAGGGCGCCCTGGGCAAGCCCGGCCAGGCCACGCATCTCAAGACGCAGGTCATCCGCCATATCAACACCCTCAATCGCGTGGTCACCCAGATCGCCGACTTCAAGAAAATATTCGCCTTCGGCCTGCAGCAAAGCGTTGTCACTCCGTTCTTCGGCGCCAGCCTGGCCGCGGATTTCCGCTTCGCCAGCCAAGACATGTTCTTCTCGCCGGCGCACTGCCGCCACGGCCTCCATCCCACCGGCGCCCTGCCCTATTTCCTGCCGCGCTACGTCGGCCAGGGCAAGGCCGCCGAGATCCTGTTCAAGGGCGAGCCGCTGGACGCCGCCGCGGCGCTGGAATTGGGCCTGGTCACCGAAGTGCTGCCCCCCGATGATTTCGAACAGCGCTGCATTCACGCGTTGCAGCCGTGGTGCGGGCTGCCCGGCGAGGTGATCCTTTCCAGCAAGCTGCTGCTCAACCAGGCCAACCGCCAGGGGTTGAAGCGCTACTTCGACACCGAGGCGGCGCTGCTGCACTGATCCGAAACCTCAAAACGGCAGGGAAGAAAGACGTCAGACGTTAGACGCCAGACATTAGACGTCAGACGTTAGACGGTAGTGGTCAGCAAGAAACTCAAAACAACCTTCAGTGACGAGTGACGCGTGACGCGTGACGAGTAAACGCCAAGGTCGACCTCCGGCTGTTTCGAATCACGAATTACAAATCACGAATCACGTAGGTCCGTTTACTCTGTGCTTTGCTAACGTCTACCATCTAACATCTAACGTCTAACGTCTAACATCTAACATCTAACGTCTGGCTTCTGTCGACTTCAGCGGCCGGCCAGGCGCTCCATGGTGCGGATGCGCCAGAGCCAGAGGGCCAGGATGAGCAGCGCGGAAAAAATACGCAGCAGCGGCGACAGGGTAAAAAAATCGAACAGCCCGTGCAGCAGCGCGGCCAGGCCGACCCCCTGGAAAATGGCCGGCCAGAGCCGGGCGCCGCGGATACGCGCAGCGCCCACGCGGTGGCCCCAGATGGCGGCGAATACGGAATGGCTCAAGGGCGAGGCCATAGCGCGGCCGTAGAGCGCGAAGCCGGAGAGCCCGGGAAGATAATGTACGTTCTCGTAGGAAGCGAAGCCCAGGGCGCAGGCCGTGGCATAAAAAATGCCGTCCGTTTCCCCGTTGAAGTCGCTGAAGCGCATGACGGCCAGGAAGGGAAGGAATTTGAACGTCTCCTCGACCAGCCCGACGACCACGATGCAGTAGAGGAGAAACTCCAGGTTCAGCCCCTGGAGCGGCGCCGGATCGCCGGGAATGCCCAAAACAGGCAGCAGGATAGCATAGGCGCGCAGGCAGAGCCAGCCGGCGAGAAAGCCAAGGAAATAGCTGAAGGCCGTCAGGACCAGGGGCTCGGGCTGGAAGCGGTCGTGGTAGTAGGCGTAGGCGATCCAGAAAGCGGCCGGGACAAAGATCAGGGCCAGCGCCAGTTCGATGGACATGGTGAACGCATTTTATCACAAAAAGGAAGAGAGACGTTAGACGTCAGACGTTAGTGGTCAGCAAGAAGCTCAACTAAACTTCAGTGACGAGTGCCGTGTGACTGGTAAACGCAAAAGGTCGACCTCTTGCTGTTTCGAATCACGAATCACATAGGTCCGTTCACTCTTTGCTTTGCTGACGTCTAACGTCTAACATCTAACGTCTAACATCTAACGTCTGTCGTCTTCTTTAAGACAACTTCAGCGGCCGGCACTCGCCTCTGTAGCAGTCGGCTTCCGGCTCGCCGAGCAGCTGGATGGAGTTGGCCGGCAGCCGGGCCCAGTCGATGGCATGCTTCGCGTGCACCTGGTGGAAGAGGCCCTGGCTCAACATGGCGGCAACGTTGAAAAAATCGGATTGGTGCGGCTGCAGGTATTCCAGCCGTTCCGGCTGGGATCCGTTCAGCAACGCTGCCCGCGCCAGGCCCATGCTCGCCAGCGAGACGGACGAAGGGATGGGGTGGTCGAACCATGAGGCGGGAACGGCGTGGAAATCCGCTTGGTTGGATTCGATCCAGCGGTTGTCGCTGCGGAAGGAGGCTGTGTATTTTACCAGTGAATTCATGGCGTCGCGCCAGCCGGCGTCGCGTTCGCGGAGCAGGGTCAGGGCCAGGAGCAGCGCCCCGGCATCGCTCAGGAATCCCTGGCGCTGCACCGTGCCGTTGGCCAGGGAGTGCCCGAGGGCGTTGCCGTCCCAAAAAACAGTGAGCAGCTCTCGTGTCATGCGGGCCGCCTTCTCCTCCAATCGGGGCTGGTCGAACGATCGTGCCGCCTGGATATAGGCACAGGCTGCCAGGGCATTGATGCCGCACAAGGCCTTCTCGTCGCGGAAGGGCTGCGGCCTGGTCCGGCGCAGCGCCAGCAGCTTTTCCTCGCAATCGCCGGGCGGAAGGTCGTTGCGGCGCGACAGGTGGATCGCCCCGGCGAAATTGCCCCTTTCCGGAAGGTGATACGCGGCGGAGAAGCTTGCGAACTCCAGGTCGTTCAGAGCCGCCTTGATTTCATCGTATTGCCAGACATAGGTAGCGCCTTCGTGGTGCCCGGTATCGGCGTCGATGGCGGTGGCGAAAAGTTCGCCCATGGCGAAGGTTTCCTCCAGGCAGCGCCGGATGCCCGCGGCCATGGTTTTGTATGCCCCGTCCCCAAGCACCCGGTAGGCCAGCGCATAGCACCAAAAGGCCATGGCCTGGTCGTAGAGCATCTTTTCGAAGTGGGGGATGGCCCAGGCGCGGTCGACGCAGTAGCGGAAGATGCCGCCCTGCAGGTGATCGTGCAGGCCGCCGCGGCGCATGGCGTCAAGAGTGATACGGCAGGCGTTCTCCAGCCCGGCGTGCTTTTCGCCGCTGAGGCGATAGAGCATGAACAGCAGTGTCGAATGGGGCGGGAATTTCGGACCCGGGCCGAAGCCGCCGTGCAGCGGGTCGAGAGCGGCGAGAAGCCCGGCAAGCAGGCGGTCTTCCGGCGTCGGGCGCGGCTTTTCTTCCGTTGGCGAAAATGGCTGAAGTTCGCCGGCATGGGAGCTGAAGTATTCCAGGACCTTGCCGGCAATGACGAGCAGTGGCAGCATGCCGTTGCCGGGGACGGCGGGGGCATACGTCAGGGCGAAGATCGGCCTGAGGTCGGGGGCGAGGAAGACGTTGAGCGGCCAGCCGCCGCCACCGCTCTGGGACTGCATGAAGTGCATCAGCTGCTGGTCGATGTCGGGCCGGGTCTCGCGGTCCACCTTGACGCAGATGAAGTGGCGGTTGAGAAAGTCTGCCGTATCCGGGTCGGAGAACGCTTCCGCGGCCATGACGTGGCACCAGTGGCAGGTCGAATAGCCCACGGAAACGAACAGCGGCTTGTGCTGCGCCGCGGCGGCGGCCAGCGTTTCGCTGCTCCATTCCTGCCACCACACCGGGTTGTTCCGGTGCTGCCGCAAGTAGGGCGAGTCCGAGCGGTCCAGGTTGTTGCGCTGCAGGCCGGGTTTCATTTTATTCACCTCACCCGGTCCGGCGCTTGCGGCCGAGGCGCACCAGGTTGGCCACCAGGTCGATGGCGATCATCAGGGCGACGAAGAGCAGGGTGATGGTCAATGTCAGATGGAGCCAGGCCAGAAAACGGGGGGGGATGTTGACGGCGAAAAGGGTGGAGTGCTGCTGGCGCAGCACGATGGCGATCATGACCAGGGCGAAGCCGTCGCTGACGGCATCGACCCAGCAGGCCAGGCGGCGCGAGGCGCTGAACGCCTTGATGAACAGGCCGATCGTCCCGGCCGCCATCATGGCCAGGACGGCCAGCGAAATGAGCCGGCCGGATCGCGGGCATGAACAGCGGCCGGAATTTGTCAAAGTTCAGGCTGACGAAGAAGATGGTCTGGAACTCGCGTAAGAGCCTGTGGACCGAACACGGTCAGGGCCAGCATGACGCCGGCGCCGATCATGGCCTCGCGACGCCTGGCGACCGGCTTTGCCTCATTGAGATCGATGGCGAACTTGGGCCAGGGCAGCCGGGTCTCCTTGCCGGTCCAGGTGACGTAAGTACAGGACAAGGGCCACGATGCCGAAGTCGGTCAGGAAGGCCGTGGGCGCGTACAGGAAGATATCGGCGATATCCCGGCCGGGAACGAAGAGAAAGGGAAAGACCGTGAAGCTTTTGCTTGAAGAACGCGCCCGGGACGATGAGGAACGAAGTGGAACGAGAAAAGCAGCCACGTATAGCGGAATAAAGAAGCGCTGGTAGGCCCGGGGCGATGATCGGTCGGCCGTCCAGGTATTTTTCGGCCACCCGGCGCGGCTTGCCGTAGGCGGCGATGATCTTTTCCAGCCTGCCCTCGTCGGCAGGTCCGGACTCCCGCTCCGCCTTTTCCAGGATATGGCTGCGGATCTCGTTGAGGATTTCTTCGCGCTCGCCGGGGTCGGAGAGGTAGTGGCCGATTTCCTCGAGATATTTTTCCAGGTTCTTATGCATGTTTATTCTCCTTGATGATGTGCGTGATGATCTCATCCTGCTTTTTCCAGATCGCGAGCAATCCGGCGCGCATTTCCCGACCGGGCCGGGTGATGGCATAGACCTTGCGCGGGCGCTCCGCGCCGAGCTCCCACTTGCCATGGATCAGGCCGCGCTTCTCCAGGCGGCGCAGCAGGGGATAGAGGGTGTTCTCTTCGATTTCGTAGCCCAGTTCGCGGAAGGCGCGCACCATGGCGTAGCCGTAGGCGTCCTTTTCCAGCAGCACCAGCACCAGCAGCTGCAGGAACCCCCGCTTCATCTCCGTTTCGATGCTGCCGAGCTCATTGTCCATGGCCGGGCCTCCTGCGGGTGAAGCGACCATACTGTTTGATGTCATTGAGTTGCATGACACAATTATAGTGTATGACGCACAGTATGTCAACTGTTTTTTAAAAATAGTTTCATTGGCAGTGACAGTGGCAGCAAGAGGATAACCGAGCTCAGTGATAGTGATAGTGGTAGTGGTAGCAGGAGACTGAAGAAGAATCAGTGGCAGCAAGAAACTTAGCTATAAATACTCATTTACGGAATGATAAATAAATGCGTGGCAAAAAATGAGATTTTTCTCAATATTCCATATTCTCAAGTAAGGCTCATGATACTGGGCGGGAGAGAAAAAGGAGGGATCATGAAGAGAAAGATCGGATTTTTGATTTTGCTGTTTTTGGGGGCCGCCTTGGCCATGGCGGATGTTGCTCCGCAGATTTCCGGGATCGACGTCGATTCTTCATGGGGTGGCTACATTGTGTTCAAAAACGAGACTGTGCACATCCGTTGGACGCACAGCGCCTTTTACACGAGTCCTGGCCAGACCTGCCGCATATTCTGCGCCGGCCACGTCATCTCCCCCCCGGTGCCCGTGATCAGCAAGGACTTCACCTGGATCGCGGGCAGGAAGTTGGATGGCACCTATATCCCCCAGGGCAAACCTTACCGCATCACCATCGAGAACGATGATTTTGACGCCCTGAACGGGCCGGAAATCGCCCTGGTCGATGAGCAGCCAAAATTCACCATTATCGCTCCGGCCAATGACGCAAGTCTCCATATCGGCACCGATACCACTATCCGCTGGACGCACAGCGCCTACTATAATGTTTTCAACCTGTCCAAGATTGAGTTGCTCATCGCGAGCTCCGATGCCTCTTATGCCGAGTATATCGCCAGTGTGCCGGTGGTCAACGATCAATTTGTCTGGAAGGTCGGAAAAATGTACAATGGCAGCATGGCTCCTGCCGGCAACTATCGGCTCACCGGTGAGCAGAGCGAGTATTGGCAATGCAACGATGTGAACATCAAACTCATCCATGCCTTTGCCAGGTACCGCCTGCGCGTAAACAAAATCTGGATTGACAAATTCCCCGACTGCCCCATGTGCTTCAAGCTGGACCCGGCCCAGATCAAGTTCGACGGCGAAGGCCCGCTGATCTTCGATGTCGAACTGCTGCGCAACGGCGTCTTGCTGGCCAAGCTCGGCCGCTTCGGCGAGCGCCGGGCCGCTCCCGGGCCGGTCAAGATCGTCCTGGAACAGGAGCCGCGCTCCGGAATGATCCGGCGCATGCAGCCGAAGTATGAGCTGCGCTTCCTGTCGACGAAGGGCGAAGTCCTGCACAAGGAAGCCATCGAGCTCGAGATAGCGAAATAGCGCGCCGTCCCGGGTCCCGGCGCGGCCCGGTCAGGTGATTGTTTTTCCTGGAGGCCGAACAGGTTTACCCGGTGGCGTTCTGGCGGCCGGCACGCTTGACCTGGTAGAGCAGGTCGTCGGCCTGGGCCAGTACGGCGGCCGCGGCGGCGATGCTGCCGGCAGGAACCGTCACGCCGCCGCAGGAGGCGGTGACGGTAAGGGCCGATTCGCCTGCGCCGGCCCGGCTGCTTAGTTCGGAAATACGGCGGCAGACGGCCTGCAGGGCCTCGGGATCGGAACCGGGCAGCACGACCAGGAACTCGTCGCCGCCCAGGCGGCCGAGAACGTCGCCCTGGCGCAGGCATTCCTGTATCCTGGCGGCCATCTCCTTGAGGATCCCGTCGCCGGCGGCGTGGCCCAGGGTGTCATTGACCGCCTTGAAGCGGTTGAGGTCGATCATGATGCAGCCCAGCTGGCGGTTTACGCCGCGTTCAGGCTTCAGTTCCCTGTCCAGGAAGGAAAGGATGGCCCGGCGGTTGAACAGGGCGGTCAGCGGATCGTAGGTGGCCAGGTATTCCAGCTCGGCGGTGCGCTTGCCCACCTCTTTCTCCAGCTCGCTGTTGCGGCGGCGCAGCAGCAGCGTGCGCCAGCGATACACGCCGATGGCGGCCGCCAGCAGGAAAAGGATCCCTCCCAGGCGGAATCCCAGCGTCATCCAGAAAGGGGGGCGAACGCGGATGGGCAGGGTGACGATCCCGCCCCAGACGCCCGACTCGTTCACCGGCTGCAAGAGCAGTTTCAGGTCGCCGGCCGGCAGGTTGGTATAGCGCAGCTCTCCCAAACGGCGCAGGGGTAGCCAGTCGCTCTCGAGGCCCTGCATGCGCGCCCGGTAGGCGGTGCGGTTGCGGTTGCGGTAGGAGAGGACGGCGATGTCAAAAGCCAGCGAGCGCTCCTTCCAGGACAGGTCGAGCCGGCCGGGAAACTCCAATGAACGTTTGGGCAGGCGGACGCTTTCGACCATCAGCCGCGGCGGCTCGGAGTTGGAGTTGCGGCCGGCCGGGTTGTATTGCGACAGACCATTGACCGTGCCGATCCAAATCTCGCCGCGGGCGTCGCTGAAGAACCCGTAGGCGTTGGTCTCCCAGTCGGCCAGGCCGTCGTCGGGGGTGAAGGCCTCGATCTTGTACTCGGGGTGAAAGCGGAAGGCGCCGCGCGCCGTGTTGACCCAGATCGTGCCTTTCCAGTCTTCGCCGATGCAGAACACGTGGTGGTTGGCGAAGCCGGGGCGATCGTTGAGCAGGCGCCATTTGCCGGTTGCTTCCAGGACCGCCAGGCCGGCGTCGCTGCCCGCCCACAGCCGGCCGCGACTATCCTCAAATATGGCGGAAATGTTGACGCTTCCCGCCAACGGGCAGGGAATGTCAAGCGGGGAAAGCGCCTCGCCGTCGCAGGAATAGATCGTGCCTTTGTTCACCAGCCAGACGCCGCCTTGGCGGCGGGAAGCCAGGCGGGTCACGGTCGTCAGGGGCCCCCCAGACGGCGTCTTGTTCCAGCCGCGCCAGCGGCCCTGGAGATCGCGCCGCGCCAGGCCGCCGCCGCTCCATTCGCCGCAGCCCCATAAATTCCCCCCGTTGTCGATGATCATTTCATAAGGGACCGTGCGCGGGAAGGGAACGTCGGCGGGCAGGGCCTGGATGGTTTTTTCTCCGCTTTTACGGAAAAGCAGGGCGGAATCGGTCATAAACCAAAGCGTCCCATCCGTTGTGCGCATGACCTTCCAGACCCATTCGTTGCCCAGCCCGTCCTCGGCGCGGACGGTTTCGAGCACCCGGGGCCGCGGCCGCACCTGGTAGTGGACGGCGCCGCGCATGGTCCCCAACCAAAGCGAATCGGGCGTGTCGCCCGGCGTGATGCCGAAGACGCAGGCGCTGGCCAGCCCCTGCCTCTCGGTATGGTTGATCACGGCCATGCCGCTCAGGCGGGCCAGGCCGCCGATATCCGTGCCCACCCAGACGTTGTTTTCCCGGTCTTCGAGAACGACGCTGACCACCTTCGAGGGCAGGCCGTTCTCCGTCCCCCAGTGCTCCAGATCGGCGCGGCCGGGGTGCTTGCGGAACACGCCGTTGTCGTTGGTCGCGATGTAGAGGATCCCCGAGGGCTCGACCGACAGGCGATAGATGGAGCGGGGCGCGTTCGGGCCGCTGGCAACACTCTGCCAGCCCTTGTCGTCGCGCAGCCAGGCGCCGGAGTTGTTCGTGCCCAGCCAAAGCCCCTCGGCGGTCACCGCCAGGGCGCGGAAACTATCCGGGGCGACTGCGTCCGGGGCAGCGACGGCCTGAGGCGGCGCGTCGCCGGAATAACGCCACAAGCCGTTGTCGGCCGCCACCAGGATCCCCTCGCGGTCGGAGAGGATGTCCTGGACTACGGGGCCGCTCTTGGCGCCGCCGGGGTGCAGGAGCGAGATATTTCCCCGGTCGAAGACCGCGACGCCGTTGTCGGTGCCGATCCATATCCGCTTGCGGGCGTCTTCGGCCAGGGCCCGGCAGCGCACCGAACTGACGGCCGGTTCCTTGAGCATTTCCAGGCGGTGTCCATGCCAGCGCGATACGCCGGCCACCGTGGCGATCCACAGGGTGCCGTCGCCGGCAACCAGCAATTCCTGGATGCGCGTGCTGTGCAGGCCGTCCTCACGAAAAAAATTCCTGAACCCGCTGCCATTGAAGCGCGCCAGCCCTCCCCACGTTCCCACCCACAGGTAGCCGTCCCGGTCCTGGGCCAGGGCCGAAACCTGCGATTGGGGAATGCCGTCTTTCAACCCCAGGACCTCGAACGGTAACACCTGCGCCGGCAGGGGAGCGGCCAGAACAATCAGCGCCGCCAGGATGACGGGAAATGGCCATTTTTTCATGGTCGCACTATATGCATTTCCTGATATTTTGTCAAAAAGGCCGAGAAGGCTTCCGGGGGCGGATAACTTTTCAGCGCCGCCATGCGTATTATTCGTTTCGGCTTCATACCGGGTTTTCCCCGCAATGGCCTCGCGTTCACGGGCTTGATCCGACTAATTTTCCGGCTGGCGCCGGAGGCAGGAAGATGACAAAATTCATGTTGTATTTCATGGCGATGGCGATGGTTCTGGCCGTACCGCTGCCGGCATCCGAGGTCAGGGCCGTGCGCGTGGAGCAGGGGCCCAGGATCGACGGCGACCTCGTCGATCCCGTCTGGCAGGCGGCTGCCATGTTCACGGCGTTCCGCATGGCGGAACCCCGGCCCGGCGCCGAGCCCAGCGAAAAGACCGAGCTGCGGATCGTGTATGACTCGGCCAACCTTTATATCGGCATCCGTTGCCTGGACAACGAGCCGGAGCGTATCACCGCCCAATCCATGGCCCATGACAACGGCGGCGGCGAAAGCCACGGCTGGGGCGGGGGGGGCTCGCTCGGCAGCGGCGATGACGACGCGGTGCGCGTGCTGATCGATCCCTTCCAGGACAAGCGCAGCGCCTATTTCTTTTCGGTGAACCCGCGCGGCGCCCGCGGCGAAGGGCTGGCGTCCGGAGGCGGGGCCAGTCTCAACTGGGATGGCATCTGGGATGCGGCCGCCCGCATCGGCGCTGACGGCTGGAGCGCCGAGTTCAAAATACCCTTCAAGACGATCTCCTTCAACCCGGTCCTGAGCGCCTGGGGCATCAACGTCGAGCGCTATATCGCCCGCAAGCAGGAGACGGTGCGCCTTTCCGGGATCGAGCGCGACAGTAGTTTCTACAACCCCATGGCCGCCGCGGCGCTGTCCGGAATCGCGGGCGTCAAGCAGGGCCTGGGGGTCACCTTTCGGCCCTATGGCCTGGCCAGCGTCGAAAAGAACCACCGGGAAAACGCCGGCTATGAATGGAAAGCGGACGGCGGTTTCGATATCTACAAGAATTTTACCCCCAACCTGGTGGGCGCCTTCAGCTACAACATGGATTTTGCCGAGACCGAAGCCGATGAGCGCCGCATCAACCTCACCCGTTTCCCGTTGTTCTTCCCTGAGAAGCGCATGTTCTTCCTGGAGGGCTCGGAAACGTTCAGCTTCAGCTCCAGCGTCAGCTTCCAGCCCTTCTTCAGCCGCAAGATCGGGCTGTACCAGGGCGAGCAGGTGCCGATCCTGTTCGGCGGCAAGGTGTACGGCAAGATCGGCCGCACCAACCTCGCCGCCCTGGACGTGCAGACCGAGACGTACGGCGGGCTGCCCGGCCGCAACTTCCTGGCCCTGCGCCTGACCCAGGACATCCTCAGCGAAAGCAAGATCGGGATCATTGTGACCAACGGCAGCCAGACAGGTGAGCGCAATACACTGGCCGGCATCGATTTCCGCTATGCCACGTCCAAGTTCGCCGGTAACAAGAACCTGAACCTCGCCGCCTGGACGGCCTACAACTGGAACGAAAGGACCGACGGCAGCCACGTCGGCTTCGGTTTCCGCGCCAATTATCCCAACGATCTCTGGGACGTCCAGAGCACCTACGCCTACTATGGCGAGGCTCTCGATCCCGGACTGGGCTTCATGCTGCGCCAGGGCATCCAGACCGCTTACCTGCGCGTGGGCTTTCAGCCGCGGCCGCGGGGCGGTTTTCTCGGCTCCTTCGTGCGCCAATTCTTTTTCAGCGCCAGCGCCGATTATTACTGGGACGTAAGGGGAGCGCTGGAGACCAGCCGGCTTGAGCTCACCCCTTTGAGCTTCAAGACGGAGAGCGGTGAGCAGTTCAGCTTCCAGGTCACGGCCAACCATGACGTGCTGCCCGCTGCCTTCGAGGTGGCCACCGGGGTGGTTCTGCCCGCCGGCCCCTACCGCTTCATGAGCGGCAGCGTCGAATTCAGCACGGCCTCGCACCGGCCATGGGGTTTCGATGCCGGCATCACCTTCGGGGAATTCTACTCGGGGCGTTACGAGGACCTGAACCTGGGGCTGAACTTCAAGTTCAAGGGCTATGCCAGCCTGGGGCTGGATGTCAACCTGGTGCGCGGCCGCCTGCCCGAGGGGCGCTTCAGCGAGAACGTCTACCAGCTCAAGGCCGACGTCTTTCTTTCCCCGGACCTGGGGTTCATGAACTACATCCAGTACGATACTGTGTCCCGGCTGCTGGGCTGGAGCTCGCGCCTGAAATGGCGCCTGTCGCCCGGCAACGAGGTCGCCCTGATCTACAACAAGAACTGGGAGCGGCGCTGGGACCCGGCGGCCCGTTTCTATCCTTCGGAAGAGCGGGGGGTGTTCAAGATCTCGCTGTCGATCAGGCCGTAGAAGAGCTCAGTGACGAGTGACAAGTGACGAGTGACGAGTAAGAATGCTGTGTGAGCCGGGAAGAGAGTAAAGTGAAAATCTCTATCTCCTGAATTAAACAAGGGGAATCGACTTGTGTCCTTCTCTGTTCTTTCATGTCACGCGTCACGCGTTACGCGTCACGAATGCTCGATCTTTTATTCTACTTGCAACTCGATCTCGATGGGGATCTCGCGTTTCTGGCCGTCGGTGCCCTGGCGGGTGACGGTCAGGGCCAGCGATCTTTTTTGCGATTCCTCGTTGAAGGCTTTCATGCGTTTTGCGGCCTTTTTGCCGGCCAGGTACTTGGCGAGCGCCATGCCCAGTCCCACGATCGAGACCGATTGGCTGGCCGGCCGATCGCGGATGGCTGAGCCGCTCAACCCCGGGTCGGGCACCGCTGTCACCGGCCCGGTCTTCAGTTTCAGGAGTTCGACCATGCTTTTTTTGCGGTAGCCGAAGGGGCGGCCGGAGTGGTACATGTCCAGGCGGAATGAGCCAGAAAGTTCCGCCGGCCGGTCCGGCTCGTTGCCCGGCCCGCCCTCGACCGTCACCTGGACGCGCAGGAATTTCTGAGCGCTGGCTTCTGACTCGAGCAGGTCGAGGACGAAAAAAAGCGCCTGGCTCGCCGCGGTCAGCCCCGGGCGCGTGAAGCGCAGGGCGTTGGTGCCTGGCAGGAGCTTGCCGGCAGCCAGGACCTCGCCGCGCTCGCTCAGCTTGAAAAACGCCTCGCGGCTGCTCTCCACCACCAGCGCCAGGGTATCGGCGGCGAGCAGAGCGGGGTCGCTGCGCAGCGCGGCGGCATCTAGGCTGATGGCGCGGACCAGCGGCAGGGGTGGCGCCGCCGCGTCGGGGAAAGCGGCCGGCGCCGGCAGCAGCATGAGGCAGAAGAGCAGGCTAGCCATTGTAGGAAAAAACAAAGGTGAAGGCCAGGGATTCGCCGGCGACGTTTTCGGGAATGGGCGGCAACGGCAGGCTGGCCTGGACGGCATGCAGCGCCGCCAGGGTCAGCGCTTGGGGAACGCTCGAATCGTCGATGACCAGGCTGCGCCGGCTTCCCTGCCTCTCGATGGTCAGGGTGATTTGCACCCGGCCGGAGAAGGCGAGGCGGCCCGACGTTGGGATGATCCAGTTGCGCTCGATGCGGGCCAGCACCGCGTTGGCCCAGTCGGCGACCCCTTTTTCCCTGATGTCAAACGGCAGCAGGACAGTGCCGCTGCTGTCGTTGTCACCGCCGGTTGCCGGGCGGAAGGTATCGGGGCGATGACCCTGAAGCCGGGATGTCGGCAACGGGCCCAGGGGGACGGCCCAGGGATCGGGTGCCTTGCCGACCGGGGCCAGACGAAACGTGCCGGAAGGGTGGCTCTGCAGGCTGAACGCGCCCGCTGCCGGAAAAGGGCGGCCGCCGCGGGAGGAGAGTGACCGGACGTCCGCGCCTTTCGCCCCTCCCGGCGCTGATTTTTTCGCCGTGTTCGTGCCAATGGTAATGGTTGAACCCCCGCCCGCAGAGGTTCGCTGCGGAGCGTCGCCGCTGAAGTAGGGCGGGGGCGGCTCCATGACGCGGACAGTGACCACCCTGGCGGGTTCGCGATGGATCGTTATCGTGAAGCGGGAGTTCAGGATCACGAGCAGCAGCAGGGCATGGATGACGATGGACAGGAGATAGCAGGATCTTTTCATCGGAAAAAGTGGAAGTCCCGAAAGGCAAAAGGCGAAAGGCAAAAGGCAAAAGTAAAGAAAAGAACCCGTTGAACGGGATTGCCTGACACTCTTCGCGACAATGCTGTTTTCTTCACTTTTTACTTTTGCCTTTTGCCTTTTTACTTTGGCTTGTCATGGCCGGCCTGCGAATATTGTCCTCCTTTGCTAAGACGTTATAATCTATGCCATAAGTTGCAGGCCGTCAACCCGCTGCGATTTACGCGAACGGTTTTATGCGGTATAATCAATCATGATCTTAACTATATTCGGCTATCCCAAGACCGGCAAGACGCTGCTGTTCAACCTGCTCACCGAGAAAAAAGAGAAGGTGGACAAGTTCTCCGCCCCCAGCGGCGAGTTCCACAAGGCCATTGTCGACGTCCCCGACCCGCGGCTGAAGAGTCTGGCCGACTTTTTCGAGACGCCGCCGGTCTATGCCAAGATCGAGTTCCTCGACGCCGGCGCCATCTCGCTGGGCGAAGTGAAGAACTCGACCTTCATCGACCTGCTGCGCCGGGCCGACGGCCTGGTGCACCTGGTGCGCGGTTTCAGCGACGAGGAGATCGTCCACCCGCAGGGGAAGATCGACCCGCTGCGCGACATGGCTGCCATGGAGGATGAGCTCAAGACCACCGATTTTCTGACCATCGACAAGCGGATGGAACGGCTGGCCGTGGACGTCAAGAAGATGAAGGTCAAGGAGCTCCAGGAAGAGCTCGAACTGCTGCAGAAGCTGAAGGCGTTCCTGGAGGCGGGCAAGCCGCTGCGCGAATATCCCTTCACGGAAAAGGAAGCCGTGCAGGTGCGTGGCTTCAAGTTCCTTTCGTCCAAGCCCCTGCTAAACCTGATCAACGCCGATGAGAATTCCATGAAATCCTATGCCCCCCTGGCGGCCACCGCCGTGCACGGGAAATGCACGGCGCTGTTCGCCGGCAAGATCGAGGCGGAGCTCCTGGAACTCGCCGCGGAGGAGCGGCCGGTCTTCCAGGCGGAGTACGGCCTTGCCGACTACCGCTACATCCGCGACGAGTTCATCAAGACCAGTTACGCTCTTCTGGACCTGATCTCCTTCTTCACCGTGGGCAAGGACGAGACCAAGGCCTGGACCCTTGAAAAAGGCGCCAGCGCCTTTATCGCGTCAGGCAAGATCCACAGCGACATCCAGAAAGGGTTCATCCGCGCCGAGGTCATCTCCTGGCAGGATTTTCTCGCCTGCGACGGCTTCACCCGCGCCAAGGAAAAGGGATTGCTGCGCCTGGAAGGCAAGGAATACATCGTCCAGGACGGCGAGATCGTGCATTTCAGGTTTAATACCTAGGTGATCCATACGTGACGCGTGACACGTAACGAGTGACGGAAGAATAAATTTCCGAATCCAAGCACCAAATAACAAATAAGCACAAATTCCAATGACCCAATGACCCAAACGAAGACAGGACGTACGATGGGCTTTCGTTTTGGACATTGAATTTTGGAATTGGCATCTAGCGATTGCGGACCCTCGTCACTTGAATTTACTTCATTACCTTTGTCTACCTAAACCGTCTACCGTCGACCGTCTACTCCGTTCCCAAGTATTTGACGATCATCAGCGTCACGTCGTCGGCAAACTCGTCGCGGCCGCAGAAGGCGCGGATATCGGCCAGCAGCGAGGCTTGCAGGTCCGAGGCCGGCAAGTGCCGCAGCGCGATGGCCGCCGTCGTCAGGCGCTCGCGTGAGTATTCCTCGCCCCTGTCGTTGGTGGCCTCGATCACGCCGTCGGTAAAGAGAACCAGCACATCCCCCGGCAGCAGCCGGAAGCCGCTTACGGGATATTCGGCTTCGGGGAACATGCCCACCGCCAGGCAGCCCTCGTCCAGGGCCAGGGCTTCGCTGCCGCGCACGACCAGCGGCGGCGGGTGGCCGGCATTGATATACTCGAGGCTGCCGCCGGACGTTTCGACCGTGCAGGTGAACGAGGTCACGTAGAGGTTGGCTTCGGTGGTCTCGGCGATCAGGCGGTTCAGGTGGCTGATGACCGCGGCGATGCCGTCGCCCTGGCGCAGCATGTAGATAAAGCTGCTGCGGAAGACGGACATCAGCAGCGCGGCGGGAATGCCGTGGCCGGCGACGTCGTGGACGCTGAAAACGGCCGTGCTGCCTCCCAGGGGCATGGCCTCGTAGTAGTCGCCGCCCACTTTGGAAGATGGAATGTTCAGGAAAGCGACGTCCAGGCCCGGATGGGGCGCCGGTTCCTGGCGCAGGAACGATTGCTGGATGTCGCGGGCGATCTGCAGCTCCTTTTCGATCTTTTGCTTTTCCAGCATGCGGCGGATGAGCACGGCGTTCTGCAGCGGGATGGCCAGGAAAGCCGCCATGTCTTCCAGCAGCCGCAAGTCGGCGCGGTTGAACGTGCCCCGCTTCTTGTTCACCGCCTCCAGCACTCCCAGCAGCCGTCCGGCCATGAGCACCGGCACGCCGAGCAGCGAGCGGGTCTGGAAGTGAGTTTTACGGTCGGCCATGGCCGCGTGGCGGGGATCCAGGCGGCAGTCGTCGATGATCACGCCCCGGCGCTCGACGGCGATCCAGCCGGCGATGCCCTGTCCCTTTTTCAGCACGATGCGCTTCAGCTGCTCGGCCTTGGCGCCGGTGGCCGTCTCGAAGGCCAGCTCTTCCTTTTCTTCATCGTAAATGAAGATCGAGGCTTCCTCGCAGCCCAGGTAGCCGCGGATGCCGGCGGTGATCTTCTCCAGCAATTGGCTCAGGTCGACCTCGGAATAGAGGTCGATCATCTCTTTCTTAAAACGGGTGATGCGGTCCACGCGGTTCGGCCTCCCTGAGGCTACTATAGCCGGAGGCCGAAGCGAAGTCAACATGGGGTGCCGCCGCCAGCGCATTGTCCCTCCCCCGCCCGGCGGCGCGGCGCGCAGCAGGTGAAGCGGGCGGAATTCTCCGGGAGGGAAAAAATATTTCTGAGATATTCGCCGCGAACCTGTATTTCAACAGTGTTCAACAAGGAGGTTGAGAAAATGAAAAAAACCTTGATTTTTGCAGCCCTGGCGATTTTTGCCGCGGGGCTGGCCTATGGCGGCACCATCACCGTGACCCAGCCCGCCGGCGGCAACGTGACCATGGGGGCAGCCTGCCCGATCGCCTGGACGGCAACCGGCGTGACGTCCAATGTGCGGATCAACCTGATCAGGCCCGGCGGCGCCCTGGTCGGCCTCATCATCGGCAATCAGGCCCCGGGGAGTTCTCCGTATGCGTGGACGGTCGGTGCCCCGGCCGTGGTCGGCGAGCAGTACCGGGTGCGCGTCACCGCCACCGACGGTTCGGGCGTGGGCGAAAGTGCGGTCTTCACCGTCGTTGACGGCGGCGGCGACCCGGGTGACCCCGGCGACCCGGGCGATCCCGGCGAGCCTGGCACCATTACCAACGTGCACCTCAGCGGCAGCTCGCCGTATTGCCTGGGGACCAACTACACGATCAGCTGGACGGTCACCGCGGTGGCCAACCAGCTCAAGGTGCAGCTGATCCGCTCGGGCGGCGCCCTGGTCGGCGTGATCGCGACCGGCCTGCCCGCCGGCACTTCCACCCTGCCCTGGACTGCGGGCAGCTATACCGGCGGCACGGCGACGGCGGACACCAATTACAAGATCCGCGTCGCGGCCACCGACAACTCCGTCATCGCCGAGAGCGCGGCTTTCGAATTGAAGGCCTGCGATCCGGGAGATGACGACGGTGGAATCATCGACCCCCACATCTTCGACCGCCTGCGCAAGATGCGCTACATGATCAAGTTCAAATGGCCTCCCGATCCCGATCCCTGCCTTTGCCCCGATTTCGACCTGAGCAAGCTGCGGCAGGAATTAGGCGAATTGAGAGGCAACATCAAGCTCGTGCTGCTGAAGAACGGCTTGAAGGTGCAGGAATTCGGCATTTTCGGACGCAACCAGGCCATGCCCGACACCCTGAAGCCCAGGCTGAGCGCGGAAAATTACGAATTGCTCACCAAGGGCGGCGCCAAGTTTTCGCTGGGCCTCGTCAACATGCAGGGCAAGCTCTTGAACGAGCTGGCACTGGAGGGCGCGGCTGAACGCGTCATGCTGCGCTAAGTCCTGATTTTCGTTTTCGCGCCGGGGCCGTCTCCAGGGAGGCGGCCCCGGTTTTTCATTTCATTCGCCCCACCCCCCCACGGACTTCTCCTGCTGATTGACAACCCCGGCAAAGGTTGGTAGTCTGGGCAGGTTGTGCCCCGCTGCCGCGGGGTCAGGAGGCGTTCATGATCCGACGCGAAAGCCGGCGCTGGCCGGTATTTTTTATTTCCATACTGCTGCTGGCCGGGCTGGCCATCGCCACGACCCGGAGTGATGCGAACAGTACCCGTCCGGCGGCCGCCAACGGCGCCGGCGCCGGGCGCGAATACGCCGAAGGAGAGGTCCTGGTCAAGTTCAGGTTGGGGACCACTCCGGGCGCGGCCGCGCTGCTGGCCGCGGAATTGGCCGTGGATGAGGTGAGCGAATTTCCCCTGCTTTCCGCAGCGCGCCGCCGCCCGTTCCAGCTGCTGCGCTCGACGAACCGCAGCACCCGCGAGCTGCTGGCCGCTTTGCAGGCCCGTCCCGAAGTCGAGGCGGTGTCGCCGAACTACCGCCGCCGCCTGCTGCGTCTGCCCAATGATCCCAAGTACTCCAAGCAGTGGGGGATGAACCGTATCCATGCGCCCGAGGCCTGGGAGCGGAACGTGGGCTCGCCCGGCGTGGTGCTGGCCGTCATCGACACCGGCGTCGCCTACAACCACGAGGACCTGGCGGCCAACATGTGGCGCAATCCCGGCGAAATAGCGGGCAATGGCATCGACGACGACAACAACGGCTTTAAAGACGACGTCTGGGGCTACGATTTCGCCGCCGACCGCTTTGGCGCCAACGACAGCGACCCCATGGATATCGACAGCCACGGCACGCACGTGGCGGGCACCATGGCCGCGGTCGGCAACAACGCGGCGGGAGTCTGCGGCGTCAACTGGAACGCCCGCATCATGGCGCTGAAGGGCTTCCGGCCCGACATGCACATCTACGATTCCGACTGCATCGAGGCCATCGAGTACGTTGTGATGATGAAGCGCGACCACGGCGTGAACGTGGTGGCCATCAACGCCTCGTTCGGCGGCGGCGGCGATGATCCGCTGCAAATGGACGCCATCGCCGAGGCCGGCGCCAACGGCATCGCCTTTGTCTGCGCCGCCGGCAACGAAGGGGCGGACAACGACGCGACTCCCTTCTACCCGGCCGGGTACGACCTGCCCAGTATCGTCTCGGTTGCGGCCAGCGATGAGGAAGACCAGCTGGCCTCGTTCTCCAATTACGGGGCGACCACGGTCGACATCGCCGCCCCCGGAGTAGCGATACTTTCCACGGTTCCTACCGGCAAGGGGCTTGAGGCCTGGCTGCGGTCGGGCAGCACCACGTTCGACGCCTATCCCATGGACTATTCCGGGCGCACGCCGAGCGCCGGGCTGAACCGTTCGATCTACGATTGCGGCCGCGGCGCGAGCGCGGCCGCGTTTCCCGCCGGCGTCAGCGGCAACATCGCCCTGATTGAGCGCGGCGACACCAACTTTGCGCAGAAAACGACGCTGGCGCAAAACGCCGGCGCCGTCGGCGTGGTGATCTACAACAACGCGCCGGGAATTTTTTTGGGAACTCTCGGCAGCGCCGGCAACTGGGTGCCGGTCATCACCCTGTCCCAGCAGGACGGCCTGCTGGTCAAGTCCCGGGGCGTTCATGCGGTGAACCTGACCAGCCGCCTGGCGAATTACGCGCTCTCCGACGGCACGTCCATGGCCTCGCCGCACGTTTGCGGAGCCCTGGGCCTGCTGGCCGCCCACTTCCCGGGCGACGACCTGGCCAAGCGCATCACCCGGCTCTACGCGGGGGGAGACCGCGTGTCCGGCCTGGAAAGCCAGTGCAAGACCGGCGCGCGGCTGAACCTGCTCCGTGCGTTGTCCCAGAGCCTGCTGCTGGACATGACCGTTACCCGCCGCCACGCCAGCGCCTGGGTGATCGACAAAGACTACGCGGAGGTGTATTTCACCGTGGAGAAGGAGCCCGGTTCCACGATCAGCGGCGAAACCTACATCGTGTATCGCAAGAGCGCGGGCGGCAGCTATCAGTCGGTGCAGGAGATCGCCGCCGACCGCATCCAGAACGGCGCGTATACGTATTTGGACAAGTACCTTGAACGCGGCACCGGCTACACCTACGTGATCCAGGCGCGCAGCGCCCAGGGCGACGATCTCGCCCTGTCCAACGAACAGGCCATTTGAGGTGAGAACATGAAAAAGATCGTGATCCTCCCGCTACTGTTGGCGCTGGCGATCGTTTTGCCCGCGAAGGAAAAAAAGATTTTTGCCGCCATCGGCGTTGCGGCTTTCCAGTCCGCCGATGCCGGTTTTAAGGTCTTGTACGGCGCTGCGCAGGTCAGTCCCGAGCTCAAGCTGGGCTACCACCTGTACCGCAATTTCTACTTTTGGCTTGGCGGCAGCTTCATCTCGGCTTCGGGCGTCATTCCGGTGGTGGAGGATGCGGCCAAGGCTTCGCAGACGTTCCTGTCCCTGGGCGCCGGCTGGGAAACCCGGCGCTGGGGCCGCCTGCAGGGCGATCTTAGCGCCGCCCTGCTCATGGCCGGGCTGCAGGAAAAAGCCATGGGCACGACAGAAAGCAAGTGGGCTCCCGGTTTTGACGTGCGGGCCGGGTTGAACTATTTTTTGAAGGAAAACATTTTCCTGGGGTTGAGCTTGGGTTATGCCGGCGCCTGGGTCGAGATCGGCGAAAAAGACATCGTCCTGGGCGGGTTGCGGGCCGGGGTCCTGCTGGGATTGCGCTTCTAGCTCAGCGGGGGAGCAGGCTAAGAAACTCCGCGGTGTCAATGAAGCCGGAAAAACGCCGGCTTTCTATGCCCTGGGCGTCGAAGAAAATGACCGTCGGCATGCCGATGATGCCCAATTGTTTTTTCAAACGCTCATTCAATTCGCTTTTGCGCGTGAAGTCCAATTTTACCAGTACGTAGTCCCGCAGCGCCGCCCGCATCTCGGGACGGCTAAAGGTCTTTTCGTCGAGTTCCCGGCAGGCGGCGCACCATTCGGCCCAGGCGTCGACCAGCAGCAACTTGTTTTCGCGGCGGGCCTTTTCCCGGCCCGCGTCCAGGTCGTGGATCCAGGGCAGCGTTTCGGTTGCCGACGTTTTTTGCGTTTCCGCAACTCGCGCGTTCACCGTGCCCGGAAAAAACCGTTCGGAAAACCCGTGGTAGAACAAGGCGGCCCCAACCAGGAAGACCAGGACCACCGCCGTGCGCGCCAGGACCGCGCCAACGCCGCCATCGGCCTGCGGCCGGAAAAAGCCGAGAGCCACGGCCATGGCGATCAGGTAGGCGCCCCACAGGGCCAGGGACAGCCAGGAGGGCAGGATGTTGCCCAGGAAATAGATGCCGCCGGCGATCAACAGGGCGGCAAAAAAGTATTTCACCGCGCTCATCCAGCCGCCGCCGCGGGGCAGGGAGGCGATGGCGCCGGAGAAGGTCCCGGCGAGAATGAAAATGACGCTCATGCCCAGGGAGAAGACAAAGGTCAGCCAAAACCCCAGGAAGATGTTGCCCGACTGGCTGATCCAGGAGAGCAGCGCGATGAGCACCGGTCCGACGCAGGGAGCGGCGATCACCGCCGATACGCCGCCGACGACCATGGCGCCGAGGTATTCGCTCTTGTGGCTGCCGGATGCCTTGGCGGTGATCCAGGAGGGGACGGTGATCGAAAAGAGACCGGCCAGGCTGAGGCCCATGACGATGAAGATGGCGGCGATGATGACGACCACGACGGGGTTCTGAAAAGAAACGCCGATCAGCGAACCGGTCTTGGCAGCGGCTACCCCGAGCAGGGAATAGACCAGAGAGAGGCCCAGGACGAAGAACAGGGAGAGGGCGAAGCCCTTCAGCTTGCGGCCCTGGCTGCGGCCGCCCACAAAGCCCATGACGATGGGGATGACCGGGTAGACGCAGGGGGTCAGGCTGGCCAGGAATCCGGCGGCGAATACCATGACGAACAGCAGCAACGAGGCGCGGCCCAACTGGCCGCGGATAAGGTTTTCCAGCCGGCGCGATAGCGGCTCGGCGTTTGCGGCGGGGCTGCGGCCGTTATTGTCCTCGGACCCGGCCGTGGCGAAGGCGGGTCCGATCTCGACCTGAACCCGGATCTGGTCGGGGGGATAGCAGAGCTCATCGGGATATTCCTGGCAAACCTGGTAGGAAACGTCGAAATCCAGTTTGACCGGTGCGCCCGGTTCTTTAACGATCTTCAGGAAAACGCGGACGCTGAACTCGCCCTGGAACACCGATTCTTCGCCGAAGGGCACTCCGGCCGGGAAAACGGTTCTGGCCAGGACGGCGTGATCGTTTTTTAGCAGGGCCACGGCGAAAAAATTGTTTTTCAGGTCGGTGATGTGGTAGCCGTCCGCCATCTGGAAGCGGAACTCGACGGCGCCCTGGCCGTTCAGGGTCCGGGCGCTGATGCGCGGACGCGTTGCCTCTGGGCCCACGAACTGGGCCGGAACGATGGCGACGCAGGCGAGCGAAAGGAAAATGGCGATAATGGTTTGCTTCTTCATGGGGTTTTCATGGTAGCAAAAAACCGCCTTGCGGTCAATCGTGGCCGGCGCGGATGCGGGCCCTGCCGATCAGCTGGCCGGCTTCGGTACGCACGTCGACGCGCAGCCGCGAACCGCGCTTGACCCCGGCCAGTGTGTGGAAGGCCCAGAGCCGGAAGCCTTCCCGGCGGCCGCCGCTGAAGCGGACATAGGGCGAAGCGTAAACCAGGCGACCGTCCAGGTACCAGCGCTGGCCGACCCGATCCTTCAGCCCCAGCGGCGCCTGGATGGCGGTCAGGGCGACTATTTTTCGCGGGCCGCCGACTGGAAGTTCGCGCAGCATTTCGCCCAGCTGCTTTCCCCGCGGGTCCCAGCTCGCGGCGAACCCGCTCTCCACCAGGCGCAGGGGCGCCGGCGGCACCAGCGTCCGGCCGGCCTCGGACACGGCAACCAGCAGCAGCGCGGCGGCGAGGACCAGGCGCCAGCGCCGGCGGCCATTGGCGCCGGGCAGGGTGAAGGTGAAGGAGGCAAAGCCGGCCATGGCCAGCAGGGCGCTCAGGCGCAGGGCAAAGGAATTCGTGAAATTCCAGATGACGGGCAGCATGACGTTGATGCAGGCGAAGAGGTTGAAGGCGAAAAAAACGGCCAGCAGCCGGCCGTTCACGGAAAGGTGGCGGTCGTACACGATGTCCATGGTGGCCAGCAGCGCCGAGACGGCGAGCAGGATGACGAACAGCATGTTGCCCGCGCCCCAGGTGGCGCTCTGATAATAAACGGGCAGGATGAAAAAGAGCAGCTGCTGGTAGAAGTTGCGCTGGAAATAGTTGATCAGCAGGCGCAGGCGGCGGCGCCATTTTTCAGGCAGGCGCCTGATCCTGGCCAGCAGGGGCAGAAACAGGCTGCTGGCCCAGATGAAGGCGATGTGGAAGATGGCCAGGCGCAGGTAGGCGAAATGCTTCGCGCCCAGCCACATCACGCCGATGCCCAGCAGCAGGGAATAGGAGCTGTGGAACCACCAGAGCTTGTCCTGGTGGCGGTCGATGAACTCGCCGAAGAAGCGCTTGAGGGCGTTCATGGATTTCGCAGGCCATTGTAGGGGAAGCGGCCGGGCTTTGCAAGCCGAGCGAAGAAAAGGGAAGGCAGAGGGAGAGAGAGAGAGGGAAGAATGAGGGAAGAGAGAGTGAAAATAAAATCCTGCGAGGATTCTTTCCCACTTTGTCTTCCCTCTGCCCACCCTCTCTCTTCCCTTGTTCCTCCCTTTCGCGGCTTCTCGGTTGCCGTCCGCCGGGTTTTGTGGTAAAATTATTTCCTGGATGCACCTGTAGCTCAATGGATAGAGCTTTTGACTACGGATCAAAGGGTTGGGGGTTCGAATCCCTCCAGGTGCGTTTATTTTGCTCTCCCTGCACTCCTTCCCGATACAATGAAAAAAGACGCCGCGTATTTCATGAAAAAGGCCCTGTCCCAGGCTGTTGCCGCCGAAAAGCGCGGCGAGGTGCCGGTGGGCGCGGTAGTGGTGCGCGAAGGGCGGATCATCGGCCGTGGCGGCAACGCCCCGATCGGGGACAGCGATCCCAGCGCCCACGCCGAGATCAAGGCCCTGCGCCGGGCAGGCAAAAAATCGGGCGCCTACCGCCTGAACGGCTGCGAGCTGTACGTGACACTTGAACCCTGCCTGATGTGCTACGGGGCCATGGTCCAGGCGCGGATCGCCAAGCTAGTCTACGGCGCCGCCGACCCCAAGGGCGGCATTTTTTCCACCGGGGTCTTCGACAACGTGAAGCATGTATTTAACCACCGGATCGCGGTCGAGTCGGACGTGCTGCCAGAGCCCGCTGCGGCCATGCTCTCTGGATTTTTCAAAGCGAGGAGGGCGCGGAACATAAGTGACGAGTGACAAGTGACGAGTGACGAGGAAGGCAAGAAAAACCGTAAAGAACATTCGTGACGCGTAACGCGTGACGCGTGACGTGAGAAAACAAAGGAACGAACTGCTCAGCCGGAGAGATTTTGGTTATCCTGTTAGAAGAAAACAAGCACCCCGTACCGGTTCACGACTTTGCTTTCAGTGTGCTTTCGTGTTACAATCCAACTTCCATAGCCGTGAAGGACGATGTCGTTTTTTTGTGAAAAAAACTCAATCTCAAGCGCGGAGGGGTGCCGGAGCGGTTGAACGGGACGGTCTCGAAAATCGTTATGGGGAGTGATCCCCATCGTGGGTTCGACCATTTGGGCGAGCAGCCCAAATGGGCACGCACGAGCAACGCGAGTGCGCCCGAAGGGCGAGCGGGCCCCAGCGGGCCGCTCGTGCCATCCCTGCCCCTCGATAATGAACACTTTTGCTTTCGGAACTCTTTCATGCTACAATTCTGTTTCCTCAATTGTGAAGGAAAGCACCACTTTTAATGCGAAGAAGGCATTATCTCAAGTGCGGAGGGGTGCCGGAGCGGTTGAACGGGACGGTCTCGAAAATCGTTATGGGGAGTGATCCCCATCGTGGGTTCGAATCCCACCTCCTCCGCCATTTAATAAAATGATCTGGCCATACTTATAATCGATTCCTCTACCCTTTCAAATGGTGGAGGAGGTGGGACCTGCGACCCTTGGGAGCTCATCCCTGCCCCTCCGCCATATTTTGCTTGTCCCCTCATATTCAACTGACTTGGCACGGGCACGGCACGCCGTGCCCCTACACATTTTAAAAATTATTTCGTATAATACAAGATTGCATGCAATGGAGGCGCTCCATGACACGCAGGTTTACAACTTTAGTTATCCTACTGTTGGTGACAGCCGCTTTTCTCGCCAGCCAGGGCATGAACGCCCAGATCTTCGGGAACGTCAAAAACGAGGAAGGGCAGGGGCTTGCCGGGGTCGTGGTGACACTGACGAATCTGGCGAACAACGCCGTGACCACGGCCACCACCGGCAAAAAAAAAGGGCTGTTCCGCTTTCTTTCCGTCTATCCGGGAGTGTATCAGGCCAGCTTTGATCTGGAGGGCTACCAGTCCTACGTGGTCAGCCGCATCCAACTCAGCGCCGAGCAGTCGGTCAACCTGAAGATCAAGCTCAAGAAGAAAATAGCGCAAAGCGCGCAGCAGGAGTAGGCCGGCACCCGGCGCTTCCGGTTGCCGACCGATAACGCCCAGGCGGGGAGAGCCCAGGTCATAAAGGGGTTATTTTTGCCTCGACCGCCTTTTTGAAATCGGGATTGATTTTAACGCCGGCCGCCTCGGCCTTGAGCAGGAAATCCAGCGCCTCATGGAACTTGCCCTGGGAGAACGACACCAAGGCCAGGTTGTTGTAGGCATTGCCATGGTGGGGATCCAGGCGAATGGCTTCGCGATATTGGCCGGCGGCTTCGGCTGCCCGGCCCAGCCGGAAAAGGGCGTTGCCGTGGATATAGAAATAGTCGGCCGGGACCTCGAAGGTCGGGGGGATCGGCGAACTCAGTCGCGAGTCAATGGTGCTGATATTCTGGGTGAGGGCTTGGAGTTCGTTTTCCAAGCGGTCCCGTAACGGGTCCGGGTTCGTTGTGCTCACCGTCCAGCCGGCCAGGGATTCCTGGACCTTCTGCCGCCGCTCCTCGATCTCCTGCCGCTGCTGGCGCAGCTTGTCCAGGTATTCCTGGTAGGTGAAAGTGTGAAGGCGGGTGTTCGCGAGGTAGTTCTTTTCGGCGGCGGTTATCGCGGACAGCGCTTCGGGGAAGGCGTTGCGCTTGAGATGGACCTGGGCCATCACGTAACAGGCGTCGGCGTGTTCGGGCATGATCTTCAGGGCTTCCAGGAGCTTGCTCTCGGCCTTGTCCAGGTTGCCCTTGGCGAACTGCCTGGCGCCGTCGAGGTAGGACGGATTGGCCCGCCTGAAGCGCTCGATCAGCCTCTGTTCATCCATGTTGAAATCCCTCTGGGCGAACACGGACGGGGCGAGCAGCATCAGCCCCAGGACACCGATGAGGAAACTCACGAAAAATACCGTTTTGGTTTGTTTCATGGTTCACCCCCCACGTTTCAGTGAATTTATCTTACGCCAACCGGCGCGCTAAAGCAATCGGCAGGTTTCCCGGGAAGTCAAAAAGACAGGAAATGACGGTGCAGTCTATTTTTGCTGTCGAACCTTGAAGCGGATCACGCGATCCTAGGCTTTCCTGAAATTTTTCAGGATATAGAAAAACCCCGCGAAAACGATCACTCCCAGGATCAGGAACACGGCCAGGTCGCGCCACAGGAACAGCGGGTCCTTGTTTACGAGCATGGTGATGCCCATGGCGTTGACGGCCACGATCATGGTGCAAAAGAAGCCGTAGAACATGAACTGGATGGGGAAAGAGGAGGCGGGCCGGGCCCAGAGCAGGTAAATGCTGACCAGGCCCAGGGGGATCGTGAAGCCCAGGTCAAAGACGCGCACCAGCCAGAAGGCCGCCGGCGCGATGTCGTAGCCACGGGTCGTTCCCGTGGCGATCACTTCGAAGACCTCTTTCATCCACATGCCGGCAAAGACCAGCATAAAAAAAACGAAAAAAATGGAGTAAACCGCCAGCCCTCTTTTCTTGAAGCGTGCCACGCGGTCTTTGGGGAAGACCGATAGAGAGTAGAGCATGACGATCAGCGCCGCGACCAGGATGAACAGGAAGTAAAAGAAATAGTGCTCGCTGTTGCCTGCATAGGCGGGGGAGCTCCATTCCCAGCCGATGGTGTAGCTCAGGACATAATAGATCAGGTAGAGCGGCGTCGTGATCAGCAGGTACGTGGCGACCGGTTTCTTTAGCCAGAGAGCGATGCCGCCGGCGATCGAGATCACGCTGAGCAGGAACAGGTTGACCAGGTCCTGGCCGATGAGCTGGTTGTGGATCACCGCCGCGGTTTTGTATTGGATTGCGCCCAGGAAGAGAGGGCCCTGGACCGCCAGATAGATCAAGATCGCGCCCGTGGCCAGGGCCAGCAGGCTGACAAAAATGCGCTCGAATCCGGAACCGAACGAATCTTCATGCATCATGCGCCACCTCCGCTAAGGCAGCTATTTTATGCCATTCTGCCCAGCAGGGCAACCGGCATTGCAAGCGGGCGCGGCCCAAGCCACTTGCGGAGTGAGCGGTTTCGATCCTCCTTTCCCGGCAGTTCCGGCATCAGGCAAGACGATGAGCCTTCAACAGTGCCGAATCCCCAAGGATGGCTTCAGTGGGGCCGTCGGCGAAGATGCGGCCGCCGTCCATCACCACCACCCGGCTGCAGAGTACGCGCACCAGGTCCATGTCGTGACTGGATATGATCCGGGTTTGCGTCAGGCCATGGACCAGCTCGATGAGTTCGTTGCGGCTGGCCGGGTCGAGGCCAGCCGAGGGCTCGTCGAAGGCCAGCAGTTCCGGCTCCATCACCAGCACGGAAGCCAGGGCCGCTTTTTTCTGCTCGCCCGGGCTGAGGTGCAGCGGGGACGAATCGCCGCTATCCTGCAGGCCGAACGATGCCATGATGTGTGCTACTTGCCGGCATGCCTTGTCCAGGGGCCAGCCGGCGTTAAGCGGACCGAAGGCGATGTCCTCCTCGATCGTGGGGAGGAACAACTGCTGCCGCGGGTCCTGAAAGACCAGGCCGACGCGGCGGCGGATCTCCCGCAAGTTGGCGCGGATCATCGCCAGGCCGAGGACGCGTATGTCGCTTCGGCCGCGGAGGACGCCGTTCAGATGCAGCAGCAGCGTCGATTTGCCGGCGCCGTTGGGCCCGACCAGGCCGACGCATTCGCCGTGGCCGACGCCCAGATGGATGCCGCGCAGGGCGGGTTTTCCCGAGCCGTAAAAAAAATCCAGGTCGCGAATCTCGATGACCGGGTCGTTCATGGCAGTGTCGCGATGGCCGTCACGATCATCGCGGTAAGCGCCAGGAACACCGCGTCGCGACCGGAAAAAACCAGGCGCCGCCAGCACGGCAGCGAGCCGCTGAAACCGCGGCTGATCATGGAGTCGTGGACATGGCTTCCGTTTTCCAGCAGCCTGTCGAAAAACAAGGGCAAGGCCCTGCCCAGGGTTGCGACCCGGCGAAGTTTCGGCAGGGCAATAAGGTTGCGGGATGTCCAGGCGCGCCGCATCCCTTCCAGTTCCAGACCCCACTGGGCGGCGAAGCGATGGCCGATGGCCAGGATGACGACAGCGGAACGCGGCAGGCCGATCTGCCTCAGGGCCTGCAGCAGGCGCCGGGGATGTTCGTTCAGGATAAACAGGGCCAGGGCCAGGAAGACCAGCATGGATTTGCCCAGGAGCGGCAGGACGATCCTCGGAAGTATCATCCGGGCGGCGCCGGGCTGCAGCGCTGCGCTGAACGCCAAAAAAGCCAGAAATGGTGCTGCCAGCGCCAACAGGCGCAGCCAAAGACGCCAGGACGTGCCGGCAAAAGGCAGCAGGGCCAGGAGCGGGACGGCCACGGCGAACAGGCGGATGGAGAGCGATCCGGCGGCGGGAATGAACAGCAGGGCCTGAATTGCCAGGAAAGCGGCCAGCTTGGCTCGCGGGTCGAGGCAGGCCAGCAGGCCGCCACCCATGGCTCAGGCCCGTCCCCAGGCCACGTAGCGCTCTGCCTCGTCCACAATGGTGATGGCTGAAAAGCCGCAGGCTGCCAGCAATTCGGTCAGTTCCCGGCTTTCCGGCAACCGGTCGCGACGGACCGGCTCGCTGCTTTCCGCATGCAGGCGGTCGAGGGCCTCGCGTCCCATCTGGTGGGCGATGATCAGCAGGCCGCCCGGCTTGAGGACGCGGCGGAATTCCCTCAAGGCGCGGTCCTTATCCCCCAGATGGGGGAGGAGGGCCAGGGCGATCACCTTGTCGAAATCGTTGTCGGGCAGGGGCAGGGCATGGGCATCGCCTTCAGTGAACGAGACGTTGGCCCCGTGCGGCTTGCTGCGCCCGACCTGAAGCATGCCGGGGGCGAAGTCCAGTTCCACCAGGCTGCCATCCGGGCCGATGATTTCGCAAACGACCGGGATGAGGCGGCCGCTGCCGCAGCCCGCGTCCAGGACGCGATCACCGGACTTGAGCCGGAAATGACCGGCGAATTCCTGCAGACGCTCCTGCTCCTCAGGACGCGAATGCCGTTCGTCCCAAGAGGCGGAGATGCCGGAGAAGAAGTCATTCTTGGTCATGACGCCTCGTGATGATCTCTTTCCTCGCACGCAAGTGAGGGATGAGCCAGGGCAGGACCGCCAGCATCAGTGCCAGTCCGGGCAATCCGCGCACCACCGCCGCCCAGCCGAGCAGCCGCGGCGGCAGATCCATGAATTTAGCCATGGCCTGGACCAGGGCGTAAAGCAGCACGCGGTCGAGCAGAAGGACGACCAGCAGCGCCAGCCAGTCGGGTAGGCGCAGGAACCTTTGCGACGGCCGGGGCAAGGCGGTGAAGAGCAGCCCCTCGGCCATCATGATGAAGGCGATGGGCGGGTAAAAGGGGGGCATGCCGGTGAACAGCGCTGAGAGCAACGGCGCCGAAACGCCAACGATCATGGCCAGCGGCGTCGCGACAAGGAAGCCGGCCAGGGCCAGTGGGTAGAACATCGGCATGAAGGCGCTGCCCAGTCCAAGGGCATGAAACAAAATGGGCAAGGCCAGGGCGCCCGACAGCAGCATGCCGGCCAGCACATAGTCGAAGCCGGGGTATTTCATTGGAGTCCAGTCCTGCGGGCGGAAGCGGCGGGCGAGTCGGCCAGTCAGGTTGCCGGCATGAGGTTCTCCTGTTTGGTGCTACGAAAAAAAAATAAGTAACACAATATGGGGGGCGTGTCAAGCCGTTGGCGGCGATTGCGGGCCACCGACATCCACAACGTCGTCTCAAAATTTACGATCGCCGTGTTCTCGCCGACGTCTCCTGCCCGGGAGCGGACGCCCACCGTACGCGCCAGCCGTCACTCCAGATGGCTGCCGGTGGTGGTCATGATCAGCTTGCCGTGCTTGACTCCCTTGGCGCTCAGCAAATGGTCCGCCACTTCCTGGATTTTTTTTCCCGATCCCTTTAAAATGACGACTTCCAGGCAGTTGTGCGCGTCTATATGGATATGGGTCGTGGAAAGGATTATCCCCAGGTTGTGGTGCTGGATGTCGGTTAATTTTTTTGCCAGTTCGCGAACTTCATGGCTGTAAACCAGGCTCAGGACGCCCATGGCTGGAGTGCTGTCGGCGTTCCATTCCTCGGTCACCAAGCGGTCGCGGATCAAGTCGCGGATCGCCTCTGAACGGCTCTTGTAGCCCAGCTTGGCGATGAAGGGATCGAATTTGGCCAGCAGCGCGGCCTCCAGCGAGACGCCAAAGCGCATTAGTTTTGCCATAGTGCATGCCTCTAAATCGATTTTAGCCATTTGCCAGCGTGAATGCAATCCGTGCCGCGAATTCGCGCTGGCTGAGGAATTCGCGCCGGACACTGATCGTGGCAGCTATTGGTTGCTTTCGGGCTCCGCCTGGGGTACAATAATCCCATGACCTTGCATCCGGGCCTGCACACTCTCCGCAACCGGCGGCGGCTCCTGTCGCTCATCCCGGTTCTCTTTTTTGCCGCCTTGCTGGCCTGGCGCTTCTTCCCCGGCCGAGAAGCCGTCGAGGAAACCGTTGCCGCTTTCCATGACCTGACCCTCCCGGAGGCCCAGGAGGTCCAGGTGACTATCATCCCCGGCGACTGCTGCGCCGTGGCGCTGGAACGCGGCGGCCTCGATGCCCGCGAAGCGGCGCGCCTGGTCCTTGACGTCAAGCCGGCCTACGACCTGGCGCGCATCCGCAGCGGCCAGACCATGACCCTTTTCTTCGAAAACGACCTGCTGCGCAACATGCTCTATATCATCGATCGCGACCATTTCCTGGCGGTCCGCCGCGACGCGAGCGGCGTCTTTCGCGGCCGGGTAGCCGCCGTGCCCTACGAGGTGCGCCAGGAGACCGTGCGCATCCGCATCCAGAATTCGCTCTACGAAGCCACCCTGGCCGCCGGCGAGATGATCGAGCTGTTCGAGCCCCTGTCGCGCATGTTCGAGTACGACGTCGACTTCAACCGCGATATCCAGCCCGGGGACATTGTTGCCGCCGTCGTGGAAAAGAAATACCTTGACAACAAGCTGGCCGCCTACGGTGATATCCTGGCGGCGGAGCTGCGCAACAACGGCAACAGCATCCGCGTGGTGCGCTATCCCGCCCCCGGCGGCGGCGCGGGTTATTTTCACCCTGACGGCCGCTCGACCAAGCGCATGTTCCTGCGCTGCCCGCTGCCCTTTGTCCGCGTCACCTCGCGCTACGGCATGCGCCGCCACCCGGTCCTGGGTTATTCGCGGCGGCACAACGGCACCGATTTCGCCGCTCCCTACGGCACGCCGGTGCGCGCTACCGCCGCGGGGATCGTGACCGCCCGCGGCCGCGACAACGGCCGGGGCAATTACGTGAGTGTCCGCCACGGCAACGGCTTCGCCAGCCATTACTACCACCTGCAGCGCTTTGCCGCCGGCCTGCGCGCCGGGCAGCGCGTCGAGCAGGGGCAGGTGATCGGCACCGTGGGCAGCACCGGCCTGTCGACCGGCCCGCACCTGCACTACGGCCTGCTGCAGAACGGCCGTTATCTCAACCCGCTGCGCCTGCAGTCGCCCAGCACGGCGCCGCTGCCAAAAGAGCAGCTGGCCGAGTTCCAGGCGTACTGCGCCCGCATCCTGGCCCCGATCAGCGGCCCGACGCCGGCCCTGGGAATGCCGTTCTCACCGGTCAAGCATGGACCGGGCGCGCTGCCCCTCGCTCCCGGCCGCTCCTTCGAGCGGCATTGAGCGGCCGCGTCATTTTTCGCGATACACGCGCGCCATTTTAGCGATCGTCTCGGCCAGCAGCCGCCGCAGCTCGGGCGGCTCCAGCGCCTCGACATCGCCGCCGAAGGGGAGAATGTCGCGGACGAGCTCGCGGAAATCAGCGACCGGAAATTTCAGCAGCAGCGCGCCGCCGGGTTGTTCCTCGCATTCCTGGCCGGGGAACCAGACCTGTTCGCGGACCGAGCGGGCGCCCGCCCCGCTGAAGCGCAGCACGATGTGGATGGCCGGGCCGGCAAAGAAAATGCCGTAGCGCTCCTCGATCTGCGCCTTGATCTCTTCGGGTTTGACCGGGCTGGCGACCGGGGCTGTGAGCATCGTCGCCGCCTGCACGCGCGACAGCAGGAAGTCGCGCAGCGCTTGGCGCTCGCGGCACCAGGCGATGAGGTGCCAGTTGCCCATATAGACCAGCAGGTGCAGGGGATCAACCGTCCGTTGCGTTACCGCTGCGGCATAGCCCGGGGTGTAGGTGATGGCCAGCTGCCGTTCCCGTACCAGGGCCAGCAGCACCGCGGAAAAGACCGCGGGCTCGACCCGGGTGTAGCGGACGTTCTTCAGCGATACTTTCTCTTCCAGGCGCAGCAGGTCGAGGTCCATGTCGTTGCTGACCTTGCGCAGGAACAGGTCGAATTTCTTTTTCAGGCCGCGGTCGGGGAGGGCGGCAGCCAGGCGGCGGGCAACGACCAGCGAGACGATTTCCTCTTCCGAGACCCACAAGCCCGGGAACTGGAAATTTTCCCGGGAATAGTAGTAGCCGCCGTGTTCGCCGGAGTATTCGATGGGCGCCTCGAGGAACAGGCGCATGAATTCGATCTCGCGGGCGGCCTGCCGGCGCGAGATCTCGAATTTTTCCGCGAGATCGGTGATTTTCGGGTATTTTTTTGCCTGCAGGCGGCTGTGGAACCACATGTAGCGCTCATAGGCAAGCTTTTTGGCCATGGGCGATTTATAGCAGGCCCGGCCGAGGTTTGCAACCCATGGACATTTGTCGCAGGCGGATAAACGTTTCTTTTTGGGCAAAAGCCAGTTGCCATAAGGGTTTTCCGGGAATTGTCTGCCAGGCTTGCACTAGTTGTCGCACCCTTTCGGCCGCCGCCCGGAGCGGGGGGGATCCCGGAAAACACGATCAGTAAAGCATTATTCCCTCTTTCCCTATTTTTGGCACGATAATTGCAAATCATATCATGAGACACAATATGAGAGGATGCAAAAAGATAAAGGAGACGCCATGAAGCGTTTGAAAGAGTTGCCGATGAGTTTGGCTATTGCTAAAAACAGCATTTGGAAACGGCGCTTTCAATGAATTTCGTTAAAAAAGTCATGCCACTCATTTTTGTATTGACAACTACTGCGGTTGCATTTATAATTTGGCCTGTAGACACTATATGTAGAGGAAAAAGGTGAGAAAAATGAAAACTCAGCGCCACCACTTTAAATTATGGATTTTCCTGGTAGCGATCATTGTGTTTTCCATAAGCGATATTGCCTTCGCAGCATCAACCGGCACGCATCCGTTCGGCAAATCGGATCAGGCGCCGCGATCGCGTCTCGGGACTAGATTAGTGTCCAACAGAAAGCGGCTGGAATCATCAATATATTTATATTGAAGTGCCGACCGGATTGACGCGACTTGAGGGTCCAACTGTTTGATGCGCGACATCGGCGGGGAACCAATGCCCGATTGGCAGATTGGTACCTGGAATACCTCTTGCGTGTATACCTTGTATAGTCCCAGTGGTACCAACAGGTTGCAACCTATACCGCACCCATCGACAGCACGTCCGGGGACAACGCTTGGCGGGACTTGTACAATACAACCTCCAACACCAATTGCCAATGGTCATTGGCAGCTGCGTCGTCAACATGACGTCGGGACACGGAGGCGATGAAATCAATGGTACGGCATCCGGGCCGATGATGGCAATGTGGCCGTCGGCTGGAACCGAATTAAACATTTATGCCCATTCTTTCGTTCCCTTGGCGGTCGGCGTATCCGAGCTCGACCACTCTATCCCTAGGTCACTTCCGGCTGCACCGTGGACTACAATGACTTTGACGGGGACATCGACGAACACGATTTCCTATACAAGCCGCACAGCGAGCAATTTCCGCCAGCTATTCAGGTTCGGCGAATGATGTCCTGGTTGAACTACTCCCATCTCGATTGACACTGATTTGTCAACAATCGATATCCGGGTATCTGGACCGCCACGACCAATACGCTAAGTGGCAGTAATTTCGATGACTTTTATGCTGGAAACTGCTAGCCACGCGATCCTCCACCCACCACCCAGCCCCAGAGCTAATACTTTCGCATCTATCTTCCCACGGATGGCGGCGGTAAGCCCCAGCCAAGCCGTATCTCACCCAGAAGCTCAGTTTCGTCTCCGGTCCCAACCCGCCGACCGAAATGGCAGTACCTCGCGCCTGCGTGTGGAGATCGCGGTTTTCAATCCGGCGGCCCAGGCCATCACTTTTTCGGGTGCGAATGTCGTATCCGCCGCCATTCCGGCCGGTGGAGTTGTCTATGGCGGCAACCCGGTCGTTTCGCAGGGATCGATCGTTTCCCAGCCGGCCATAGGCGGCACCGGCAGCATTACCTGGAACCCGGGTATCGTCGCTGCCGGCACCACGGCCACGCTGTACTATGAGGTGCGACGTACGACCCCGGCTTCAGCCGGACAGCGCCTGCCGGTAACCGGCATCCCGGGCGCCAATGGTACCACCGCCACGTATATCGATGAAACCGGCAACGCCAGCCAAGCCCGGCTACCTATACGTATCGGCCCGTTATGCGGCCTGGCTGTGACCCAGGCATCGGCGACCCCATCCCCACCTGGGTGGCCGTCTCCTGCTTTGATGCCTGCGCCGAGGAGAGCCAGCCCACGGTCGAGTGGCACACGGCGACCGAGGCCGGGGCAGTCGGCTTCAACCTCTGGCGCCAGGACCCCGAAAGCAAGGAATTTGAACTGGTCAACCCCAGTTTCCTCCCCGCCCTGCCCAGTTCGCCGCAGGGGGGCGTTTATCGTTTGGCCGACCCCGGCGCCAATTACGGCGAGCCCGTTGTCTATCGCCTCGAGGAGATCGACTCGCTGGGTCGGACCCTGAGCTATGGGCCTTTCACCGTCACCTTCGGGGCCGCGCTGACCCCCGGGGCCACGAACGACCCGGCCGTGAGGAAAGGCAAGGAAGAGCCGACCGACATCTACGGCTACCAGCGCTTCGGGCGCCAGCGCTCGGAATTTGAGTTGGCGCGCCTGCTGGCGCGCGGCCTGGAGCTGCGGCGGGGTTCGCCCCTGGCCGCTTCCCAGGGCGGTGAGCGGGTGCGGATCACGGTCAAGGGGCGGGGGCTGTTCTATGTTTCGGCGGCGCAGATCAGTAACAGCCTCGGTGTGCCGCTGGCAAACATCGCCGCGCGGATCAACGAGCACAACCTGAACCTGAGCGGCATGGGCAAGAACATCGCCTGGCTGGCCGACCGCAACGGTGCCGGGATCTTTTTCTTCAATGAAGGCAAGGAGACCCCGTATGCAGACAAGAATGTTTTCTGGCTGGAGCGCGGCAGCGGCCTGTTCATGGAGACTGTCGGCGCCGGCAGCGCCGGCCCGGCTACTCCCGGCCAGACCTACAGGGAGAGCCTCCATTTCGAGGAGAACCGCTACGCCCTGACCGCCCTTTTCAAGAGCGCCAAGGATGACATCTGGCTGTGGGACTACGTCGTGGCTGGCGGCAGCGCCAAATCCTTCCCGGTCATGGCGCCCGGCGTGGCGGCTTCGGGTACGGCGACGCTGACCGTCACCCTGCAGGGCGAGACCGACACCGTGGCGGATAACGACCACCATGCCATCGTTTCGCTGAACGGCAGCGAGATCGGCGGTTCCTACTGGAACGGCGCCGAGGACCATACCTTCCAGGTCAGCTTCAGCCAGTCGCTGCTCAGCGAAGGCGCCAACACCCTGGCGGTCCGCGGGGCCCTGGACATGGGCGCCCCGTACAGCATCTTCTACGTGGAGTCCTTCGACCTCGCCTACCAGCGCGAATACGAGGCCGAGGGCAACGTCCTGCAGTGCAACAGCGACGCGAACTCCGTCATCACCGTGACGGGATTCTTCGAGCTCGACGTGCTGGCCCTGGACGTCAGCACCCCCGAGCGCCCGAAGCAGGTCGTCGGCGTCGCTCCCGATGTCAGCGGCCGCGTCACCTTCGTCTCGCGCAAAGCCGGCACGCCTTACCTGGTGAGCGGGTTGAATGCCGCCCGGCGCCCGCTGGCGGTCGTCGGCGACAAGCCGGCCCAGCTCAAGGCACAGGGCAACGCGGCGGAATACCTGGTCATCGCCCCGGCGGAATTCAGGGATGCGGCCCAGGAGTTGGCCGACTATCGCCAGGGCAAGGGGCTCAAAACCCTGGTGGTAACGCTTGAGGACATCTACGAGTCCTTCAACTACGGCATGCCCAGCCCCCTGGCCATCCGCGACTTCCTGGCTTACGCCTACAGCAAATGGGGCGGCAAGAAGGTGAAGTATGCGGTTCTCGCCGGCAAGGGGACCTATGACTACAAGGACCATCTCGGTCTCGGCGACAACCTGGTCCCGGTCATCCTGGCCCGGACCTCCGAAGGGCTTTTCGCCGCCGACAAGTCGTTCGGCGATGTCACCGGCAAGAATGGTCTGCCCGAGATCGCCATCGGCCGCCTGCCAGCGGTCACGGCCGCTGAATTGCGCTTGCTGATCGCCAAGATCAAGGCCTACGAAAGCGGTCAGGGAGATTGGGCCGGCAAGGGGCTCTGGATCGCCGACAACGCCGATGACGGGGGTGACTTCGCCCAGGGTTGCGACGAATTGCAGCAGGTCGCCACCGGCTTCACGGCGGATGAGTTCTACTTGACCGGCTCGCTGCAGGCGACGCGCGACAGGATCATCGCCGCCTGGAACTCCGGGGCCGGGCTGGTCAACTACTGCGGCCACGGCGGCCTGGCGCAGCTGGCACAGGAGAACCTGTTCAACGTCGCCGACGCCAATGGCTTGAGCAACGGCGGCCGGCTGCCGCTGGCAGTCATGCTCACCTGCGTGGTCGGTCGCTTCGAGCTGCCCGGATTCACCAGCCTGGCCGAGGCCATGGCCTTGAATGGGAATGGCGGCATCGCCGGCGGCCTTTTCCCGGCCGCGGCGGCGCTGCATGCCGACTCCATGCGGCTGGGCGAGGAATTTTTCAAGTCCGCCCTGCGCGGGCAGGGGACAACGGCTGGCCAGGCCCTGATCACGGCCATGAAAAATTACCTGCAGCAGGGGGGCAAGTCCTCGCTGCTCAACGTGTACAATTGGATCGGCGATCCGGCCCTGGCGTTCAAATGAACCTGGGCATGAAGTTCCGCCGCAAGGAAAACATTGCCGGGCGCCGCATCGCCGGCGAGTCCTTCCTGATACCGGTGTGCGGCACGCCGGTGGACATGGAGAACATCTTCGTTCTCAATCCGCTGGCCGACTTCATCCTTGAGCGCCTCGACGGCGAGCATACCCTGGAAGCGATTGTCGCCGACATCCTGAAGACCTATGATGTCATGGAAGAGCAGGTGAATGCCGACGTGATCGAGCTTGTCGGTCAGCTGCTGGCCCATGGCCTGGTTGAAGAGGTGGCATGAGCCAAATTTGCGAGCAGGCGACCGGCCTCGAGGACATGCGCTTCTGGGAAGGATTCTCCAATCAAGTCCAGAATACGCGCGTTCCTTTCTCGGGCAGCCTGGCGCTGACCCACCGCTGCAACCTCGGCTGCATGCATTGCTATGCCAAAGAAGAGCCCCAAAAAAATGGTGGCCACTCCGAGTTGAGTGTCGGCCAGTGGAAAAGGATCATCGGCGAAATCAAGGATGCGGGCTGCCTCTACCTGCTGCTGACCGGCGGCGAGCCCATGGTGCGTGACGATTTTGCCGAGATCTATTCTTTCGCCAAGGAGAACGGCTTCCTGGTCACCGTATTCACCAATGGCACGCTGATCGATGAGCGGATCCTCCACGTATTCCGCGCACTGCCGCCGCGCCTGGTGGAGGTCAGTTTGTTGGGCGCCTGCGCGCAAACACACGACCGGATTACCGGCAGAGCTGGTTCGTTCGCGAAAACCTTGAACGGGGTCCAATCCCTGCTTGGGCAGGGCGTCAATGTCAGGCTCAAGAGCGTCCTGATGACGCTGAACGCCGATGAATTCCCGGCCATCGAGGAACTGGCTCGCAGCCTTGGCGTCAAATTCCGGCTCGATGCGGCTATTTTTCCCACCCTGACCGGCGAGCTCGGACCGCTCGACTTGCGGGTCGCGCCGGAGCGGGCGGTGGCCATGGAAATGGCCGACGCGGAACGGGCCAATGAATGGCGCGACTTTTTCGCCCGCTATAAAGCCGTCCCTTATGGCAACAAAGTCTTTGCCTGCAATGCCGGCAAAACCAACTTTCATGTTGATCCAGACGGCTATATGTTTCCCTGCCTGATCGCGCGCTCGCGCAGGTATTCCCTCAGGAACGGCAGTTTCCAGGAAGGCTGGACAGGAGAAATCGCCCGCATCCGCGAAGAAGAGGTTCCCGATAGTTATCCCTGCGGCGATTGCGAAAAAAAAACGATCTGCGGCTTTTGCCCCGGGTTCTTTGAGTTGGAAAACGGCCAAGCCCGGGTCCCTTCCGATTATATATGCGCCATCGGCAAGCTGCGCCATGAAGCCATCACGAATGAAAGAATTGGAGGATGAATGGGAAAGGACAAAAGAATAAATACCGACAAGAGACCCTATGAAAAACCGCGGCTGCGCGTCGTAAATATCGCCAATGGCATCCAGACGCTGGGCGTCGGCTGCAAGCTCATGGGTTCAAATACCCAAAATTATATGATCTTGACCTCCTGCGGCATCAGTAACGGCTGCGCCCAAAACGGAAGCTGATCGATTTTCGATCGCCAGCGGAACGGAGTGGGCGAGTTGAAAATTTCCCCGGCAATGCCTGGCCGTCCGGGCCCTATTTGCCTGCGGATTGCGGACGCTCTATTAACGGTTGCCCGGGTGCCCGCTGTTCGCCTGCGGATCGCCAACCCCCTGTACCGCTCATTCATGGCCAGGGAGACAGCAAAAAAGGAAAACCTGAAGATCGAAGTCTGCCTGAAATTGGGGCAGCTCCCGCCCCTGGCTGGCCTGGAAAAAATCTTCAGCACCGATGAATCCTGGTCCATGTATCGGGATGAAAACGAGCATTGGATCGTCATGGCCCCGCCGGGGCAAGCCGAACCATTCTGGATCGCTCGATTTGATCGCCGGGTCAGCCAGGTGACCATCTATTCCCGGGCGCTGCAGCCGCTGGCCGGAAGAGAAAAAACAGTGGATCTGCCCCTGGGGTATCCGCTTGACCAGCTCCTGCTGATGTATTTTTATGCTCCCCGCCAGGGTTTGCTGGCTCACGCGGCGGGGATGGAGTATGGCGGCAAGGCGTTTCTATTTACCGGCGCGTCCGGGGCCGGCAAGAGCACCTTCTCGGAATTGTTGGCCGCGGCCAAGACAGGAACGATATTGAGCGACGAGCGGATGATTGTCCGGGAGATCGAGGGCAGGATGATCGCCTTCGGCACGCCCTGGGCCGGTACTGCCGGCATCGCTTGCAACGGCAGCGCGCCGCTGGCCGGCATCTTTTTGCTGAAACACGGCCGGAAAAACGGGATAAAAAAACTGGCGGACGCGGAGGCGCTGGATCGCATGCTGCCGCTCGTCTCCATCCCCTGGTACGATCCGGAACCGATGATAGAGATCATCGCTTTTGCCAAGAGGGTCGTAACCACCGTGCCCTGCTATGAGTTCAGCTTCAGTCCGGACGCTTGCCGCGGTCGATTTCTTTACCAATTTCCTGAAGTCTGGCGGCTGACCGCCAAGCGCCAGTCCGCATCCGGCCTCTATTCAATTCAGACCGATCGTGATGCTCGATCCATTTAACGGAAAGCCCTTCGACCCTGCTTGAAATAGGAGGGATGCTGGGGAGCGGCGGCGCGGCGCGGCGCAGTTGCCGGGGCATGGGCGTTGCCACGCCGGCCGTTGCCGCCCCGTTGTTCTTTGGGGGCCGGCCTGGCATCGGCGCCGGTGGCGCGGCTGGCGGCCTCGGAATGATACGCATGGCGGCTGTCGACGGGCACGTTGGTGCGGATCAGCTTTTCGATGGCGCGCAGAAAATCGCGTTCCCCGGCCGAGCAGAACGTGATGGCGTCGCCGCCGGCGCCGGCGCGGGCGGTGCGGCCGATGCGGTGGATGTATACCTCGGGCTCCACCGGCAGGTCATAGTTGATGACGTGGGAAATGCCGTCGACGTCCAGGCCGCGGGCGGCGATGTCGGTGGCGACCAGCACGCGGACGCGGCCGTCCTTGAAGCTGGCCAACGCCTCGGTGCGGGCGCCCTGGCTCTTGTTGCCGTGGATGACGGCGGCGCTGATGCCGGCTCCGGCCAGTTTTTTGGCCACCTTGTTGGCCACATGCTTCATTTGCGTGAACACCAGGACGCGGTCCCAGCGGGAGTCGGCGAGCTGCGCCACCAGCAGGGCGTCCTTGTTGGCGCGGTCGACGAACATCACCTTCTGCATGATGCGCTCGACGGCCGGCGCCTCGTGGGCGATGGTCACGTGCACGGCATCGTGGACCAGGGTGCGGGCCAGCGCCACCACTTCGGGCTCCATGGTGGCCGAAAAGAACAGCGAGCGGCGCTTGGCCGGCAGCTTGGCGATGATCCTCTTGATGTCGGGGAAGAATCCCATGTCGAGCATGCGATCAGCCTCGTCCAGGACGAATATCTCGACCGCATCCAGGCTGGCATGGCCCTGCTGCATCAGGTCGAGCAGCCGCCCCGGCGTAGCCACCAGGATGTCGAGGCCGAGGTTCAGCGCCTGAACCTGCTGGAATTGGCTGACGCCTCCGAAAACGACGGCATGGGTGAAGCGCAGGTGGCGGCCGTAGGTAGCGGAGCTGGCGGCAATTTGCGCCGCCAGTTCCCGGGTGGGCGCCAGGATGAGAACGCGGGCGCGCTTCGGCGCCGGCGGGCGCTTGTTCAGGGCCAGGTACTGCAGGATGGGCAGGGTGAAGGCGGCGGTTTTGCCGGTGCCGGTCTGGGCGCAGCCGATCAGGTCGCGGCCCTCGAGCAGATGGGGGATGGCCTTGGTCTGGATCGGGGTGGGGACAGTGTAGCCCTCTTCGGCCACGGCCCGCTGCAGTTCGGGAAGCAGCGCGGCGAACACGCCGGCGGCGGCCGCTTGTTCCAGGCGTGGATGGCGAATGTCCGGCTGCCGTCTTGCGGGCCGCTGGCCGGACTGGGTTACGGGCGTAATTTTTTCTTTGATCTTCATCATATTTCCTTGCTTTGATTTTGAACCCGCCATGACAGCGAATCATGAAGAACTGGCGATCCGGATCGAGTTCAGGACTCAATGGCGGGATGCGGCCGTCTTGCCGAGTAAAACGCGGCCCGAAGGCTTTACCTCATTCACTTTTTCCCTGTGGGACGGCCTCGCGGCCGGCCACGGGCTCAATTGCCTTGATTATAGCCGATCCGGGGCCGCTTGTCAATGGGCGTCGTTATCCTAAGCCTAAGGCCCCGTGTTCCCCCTACATGTGTTTCCATGCTAAAATGAGGAGCGAATGGGCAGGTCATGAAGCGCAGCAGTCTGAAAATCGCGATCCCGATCGGTTGGATCTTGGCGATCGGCTGGGTGATTTCTGCGGCGGCATCCTTCCGCGAAGAGCAGGACCGTTTTCCGCGGGTGCGGATGGCGCGGGCAACGGCGCAGCCGCGGCTCGAAGCCCGGTTCCGTCAGGCCGGGTTACGCTACCCGGCAAAGGAAATATTCCTCCGCGTGTTTAAAATGGAGGGGCAATTGGAACTGTGGGCGCGCAACGATGCCGGCGCCTCATTTACCCTGGTCCGGGCCTATGCCATCTGCGCCGCATCGGGGACGGTCGGCCCCAAGCGCCGCGAGGGCGATTTGCAGGTCCCCGAAGGTTTTTACCATGTCAGCGGCTTCAATCCCTGGAGCAATTTCCTCTTGTCGCTGCGCCTCGATTATCCCAATGCCTCGGACCGCATCCTGGGCGACCGCCGTCATCCCGGAGGCGACATCTTCATTCATGGCTCGTGCGTGACCATCGGCTGCATCCCGCTGCGGGACGAACCGATCGCGGAGGTCTACCTGGCCGCGGTCGACGCCCGCAGCGCCGGCCAGCGCCGCATCCTGGTGCACATTTTTCCCTGTCGCCTCGATGGCGACTGGCTGAAGCTGGAGCGCCAGGCCTGGCGCCGCCCGGGCCTTATGGAGTTCTGGCGCAACCTGCAGGAGGGATACGACATGTTCGCGAGGACGCGCCAAGTGCCCGGGGTATCCGTCAACCGGAGTGGGAAGTATGTCTTCAGTGAAAAGTAGAAGAAGTAAAAAGTGAAAGGCAACAGCGCCTAAACGAGCAGTTCGTCAATATGCGCTCTGACTTTTCACTTTTAACTTTTCACCTTTCACTTTTCACTTGACTCTCTGGGCACCACAAAATTGCAGGAAATTATCGATCGATAGGGCATGATCCCCTTTGAGCAAAATGTGGTGGTTGGCCAGCGGCCGTTTCAGGAAATAGTCGACCGCTTCCTTCAGCCGCACAAGGACCTGGGTGCGGCACAGGCCGGGCACGGCCTTGCCGGGCAACACCTCTCCAGCTGAGACAAAGTAGCTGTCCAGACCGGGCCCCCCGATCTTGAATACGGTGGCCGGCCCCGCGGGAAACTCGCCGTTCAGGGCAACGCCCAACCCGGTCTCAAAATGGGTCTGCAGGCCATAGCCGGCCACGGCGCGCCGCGGCACGGTGCAGTGGGCGAAAAGGACGCTGTTACTCTTTATGTCGACTGCGGCCGGGTTGGCCATGAAGGAACATTCCCCGGACAGCGCGTTGGCCAGGAGCATCGAGAAAACGGCCGGCACGTCTCCTTCGCAACCGCAGACCAGATCCTCGTCATTAAGCCGCGCCAGGGCCAGGCAGCCGCTGGTATGCAGGGTTTCGATCAGGCTGAAGCAGCGCAGGGTGGCCGCCTGCAGTCGGTGGCGGGCGAAGACCGCTTTCAGCGCCGGCACCAGCAGCGCCGCCTGATGCACCGCTTCTTCGCCGACCTGCTCCAGCGCTGTCGCTGCAGAGATGAATTCCCGGGCAATGGCCGCAGCTTCCTCGGCGCCGTTTTGCTGCCCGCTCACTTCGTCCAGCCCGATGTCGATGAATTCAGTTCCCCAGCGGGCCTTTGACCGAGGCGCGGTCGACGGCGGAAGCGATCAGCCAGTCCGACGGCTCGCCGATGATGCCGATGCGGCCGGCCAGGAGGAGGCGGCTGCGCTGGAATAGCGCCAGTTCCCGCAGGCGGGAAACGATCAGGGCGGTGTCCCCATGGACGATCTCGGCTCTTGCCCCCTGCAGGCGCACCCAGCTGGATATCTCCAGGGCGGCCGGCAGGGAATTGTGCTTGCCGTCGGCCAGCAGGATGACCGGCCGGGTCAGGAGGGGATAATGCCGGCGGAATTTCTGTTCACAGCCGCCCGAGGCGATGAATACGACCTGCAGGTCGGCGTGGACTCCTTCTCCGGGACTTGCCGTGATCAGCTCGAATTCCTTCTGCAGCGGGGCCAGGAATTCCCGGCGATCCCTGTCAAAGCGGGCCCTGTCGTGCCTTCCCGAATCCAGATGGATGAGGGCGATCTTGGTCATGATCTTCTCCCGGACTTTCTCGTTTAAAGCAGCTGTCCGGATTCTATCATGAAAGAAAGATCAATTTCATTCAGACCACGAATTACGAATCACGAATTACGTCTTACGAATAACGCTATGCCTTGCGGCCGCGGGCGAAGAGGGCGCGTATCTTGTCGCCGGCCAGGCGAAACACGAAGCGCAGTCCCCGCCAGATATGCTTGCTTGACCAGAGCATGAGCAGGCCGAGGGCGGCCAGCATCAGGGAGAAGATCAGGGTGAGCAAGCCAGCCAGCTGCGGCTGATTCTGGAAAGGGCCGAATTGGAATACGGCTTCGCCGGCCCAGCGGTTGATCTCCAGGAAAATGTCGGGCGAGATGAGCGCCACAAGCCCGACGAGGGCGCAGACAAAGCCGCTGATCACAAAGACCACGGCAGTGGCGAAGTAAGCGACCAGGGTTCCGGCCAGGAAGGCCAGCAGGCCGACCAGCAGCCCCAGTCCGCCCATGCCCAGCGGGGCGGCGAAAAAAACGATCAACAAGCCGGCCAGGATGTAGCTGAGCGATTTTTTCTTTTTGCCCAGCCGGGTGACGCTGTCGCCCATGCGGCTGGCAACGACTTCGGCCGGATCCCCCAGGCGCTTCAGCGCCCGCAGGGTGCGGTCGATCTCGTCGCCCTCGTTGTCGCTGCTGAACGATTCGTATATATGCGAGCGGATCTCGGCCAGGACCTCCTGGCGGTCCGTTTCGTTCATGCCTTTCAGCTGCGACGCAAGCTTTTCCATGTAGTCGGTTACGATCTTTTCCGCGGCCGGCGGGAAATGATTAGTCATTTTTCTTCCTCCTGATCACGATTTTTTTATCATTTTGCGGATTGGACTGCGACTCCGCTGCGCCGGCGGCGCCATCCACCAGCCGCACCAGGCGGCGGAACTCGGCCTGCAGCGATTCGCAGGCGGCGCGCCCGGCGGTTGTCAGCTCGTAATACTTGCGCGGCGGTCCCTGGCTGGACTCGACCCATTGGGAACGCACCAGCGCCTCGCGCGCGAGGCGGGCGAGGATGGGGTAGATCGTCCCCTCCTTGATCTCGATGGCTTCCGGGCCGGTCAGGTGGCGGACAAGGGAATAGCCGTAATGGGATCTCTGGTACAGGGCGGCCATGACCGCCAGTTCCAGTATCCCCTTGCGCAGCTGGGTTACCTTGTTGTCGGTTTCTTCTGCCATGATCTTGTTCATGCCTAGTATACGCTATTGCCAAGTAGATGGTTCACGAAAAAACTATTTTATTCAGGAGCAAAATCCGCTTTTCGCGGTCGACCGATTCCGGATCTGGTTGCTGTGGCTTATTTACAGCTGCTTTTCGCGCAGGACGGCAATGAAGGCCTTGGAGTAAACGTTATTGTTGTCCAGCGGATTCAGCAGGGGAAAATCGCTTGCCAGGGTTTCACCGGTGATGTAGATCCTTCCTTCCGGGCCCAGGCAAATATCGTTGGCCCAGTCGGCTCCAGTTTTAGCGCCGGGCCAGTCAGAGCGGTTCGAACCTCCGCAGTAGGTCGAAAGCAGGATGATGTCGCCGTTCATATTCAGCTTGGTGACAAAGGCGTCCTTCTCGCCGCCCAAACGGTCCTGCACGGCGCCGCGCACCGGGAAATCGGAGCTGGCGGTCCAACCGGTCATGTAGGCTGCACCACCGGCAGCGAGCGCCATGGCCGTGGCCCGATCCTCGCCGCCGCCGCCAATGAAGGTCGAATAGAGCAGGCTGCCGTTCGTTGGGTCGATCCTGGCGACGAAGCCGTCCTCATTGCCGCCATACTCGCTGTCCGCCGCATGGTTCAGCGGGAAATCGGCGGAAGCGGTGAAACCGCAGACATAGATCGAGCCGTCGCTGCCGAGAGCGACGTCAAGGGCGAGATCGATCTCCTTCCCGCCCAGCCGGGTGGCGAATTCCAGGTCGCGGCCCTGGGGATTGAGCTTGAGGATGAAGGCATCTTCCATGCCCCCTCGCGCCGCCTGCACGGGATTGCGTGATGGAAAGTCGAAGGCCGAGGTCCAGCCTGCGACGACCAGGGAGCCGCCGGTTGCCACGGCGATGCCGGTGATCCCGTCGGTGTCGGCAGCGAACGGTATTTTGTACTTGTAGAGCAGGCGCTGGCCGTCGTTGGAGATCTTCAGGATGCAGTTATCCCACGTCGCCAGGTAGATGTCCCGCTGATCGTCCAGGGCCACGGCGATCACGCGCTGCTCGAGAATGAAGGTGGAAAAGTTCAGCGCCGCTCCCTGGGGGACGATGCTGCTCAGGAACCCGCATTGCCAGGGCTCGCCGAAGGTGCCGTAGAGCGGGCTTTTCAGGGGAAAATTTTGGCCGCCGGCCAGCCCGCCGACGATGGCGTTGCCCTGGCCGTCGACGTCCATGGCCACGCAGAAGTTGTAGCCCTGAGGGTCGCCGAGAAAGGTGGAATAGACCACTGTCTGCCCGTCAGGGGCGAACTTGCTGACAAAACCCGTGGTCGAGAAGGTCTCGTCGATTACGGGGTTTTTCAGGTAGAAGGACGGGCTCTGGGTCTCGCCGGCGAGATAGATATAACCGTCCTTGTCCACGCAGATGGCGTTGCCCTTGTTGGCCTGGGGCGTCCCCCCCCAGTAGGTGGCATAGGTCAGCTCGAAAGCCGATGTGAGCGGCTCCGGATCGTCGCCGTCATTACTGTTCCTGCAGCCGGCCAGAAAAACCATGGTCAGGACTAGGGACGCGATTCCTAAAAATCCCCTGTTCCGTCTTTTCATTTCGCTTCTCCCGAATTGTTTTGATTTTATCACAGGCAGGGGAAATTCTCCAGGAGCCGCCAGCTCGTATTGCAGATCTTTTCCTTGTTCTATATAATTCCACGCATGGGGTTGGTCAATCCGTTCCAGTTGGATTTTTTTATCAAAACGCCGGATTTCACCGACCCGGATAAGGCATTGCTCGCCCGCCAGGTTTTTGTCATTGTCCGGGCTTTCGTCGTTTCCTCCATCCTACTGCAGTTCGCGCTGCTCGCCCTCGATCCGCGCGTCAGCCCGCGCTGGCTGGCGCTGCTTCTGGGCACGGTCGTGACCAGCGTCGTCCTGCTGGTTCTGAACCGGCACGGCCATGTTCGCGCCGCCGCCGTGCTGATGGTCCTGAGCCTGTGGCTGCTGATCGGATTGTTCGCCTGGACGCAAAGTGGCCTGGGAACGCGGGCCGCCTGGGGCTATTTCATCGTAGTGTTCATCGCCGGCATGATGCTCGGCAAGTGGCCGGGCATTATCATGGCCGGGATCTGCAGCGCCTCGACTCTGTTCATCGCCCTGGAAGCGCCGATGGTTTCGTCCGATCCCATCCGCTTCTGGTTGATCAATTCTCTTTTCCTGCTGGTCGTGCTTCTGCTGCAGGACTTGGCCGGCCGGTCGATCCACCAATCCCTGCTGGCGGTCAAGCAGCAGCTGCGGGAAAAGCAGCAGGCGGAAGCGGCGCTGGTGACGAGTGAACGGAAACACCGGGAGACGGTCAATTCACTGCCTTTCTGCGTTTTCGAGATGGACCTGGAGGGCAGGATCACTTTCGTCAACCAGACGGGATTGCAGTGGTTCGGATACAGTGAAGCGGAAATGCTGGATGGGATGAATGTGTTTCAGATCTTGGCGAGCGATGATGGGCCGCGGGCCAAGGAGAACCTGGGACGCTTGCTGAACGGCAAAGACCTGTCCTACCGCGAATACAAGGTCCGCTGCAAGGATGGCGGTATTTTCACCTGCATGATCCGCTCGCGCCTTCTTCTGGATGGGGACCGGCCGGTGGCGGTGCAAGGCAGCCTGATCGACCTCAGGGAGCGCATGCAGGCCCAGGATGCGTTGCAGGCGCGCGAGAACATGCTTGGCAGCATTCTCCGCGCCGCGCCCACCGGGATCGGCGTTGTCCGCGACCGGGTGATCACGCTGGTCAACAGCCGGATCTGCGAAATGACCGGCTGGTCCCAGGAAGAGCTGATCGGAAAAAGTTCACGGCGGCTCTATCCCAGTGATGCTGATTTTGAGTATGTGGGAAAGGAGAAGTACAGGCAGATCGCGGAGCGGGGCACGGGAACGGTGGAAACGAGATGGCAACGCAAGGATGGACGTGTCATCGATGTGCTGTTGAGCTCCACTCCCATCGATCCGGCGGACCTGTCCGCCGGAGTGACGTTCACCGCCCTGGACATCACCGAGAGCAAGCAGGCGGAACGGGCCCTGCGCATGAACAACCAGTTCATCTCCTCCCTTTTGCGGGCGATTCCGGTGGCGGTTTTCTTCAAGGACAGGGAGGGAAAGTATACCGGATGCAATGATGCCTTCACGGAAATATTGGGAGTGACCGCGGATGAGATCAAGGGGAAAACGGTGCACGAGATCTGGCCGGGTGAGCTTGCCGCCATCTATCATCAGAAGGATCTCGAGTTGATGGAGGAGAAAAAGCATCAGGTATACGAGTTCCAGGTGAAGGACAAGAACGGGGATCCGCGCCCGGTGATCTACGCCAAGGATGTTTTTATCGACGCCAACGGGGAGGTCGGCGGGCTGGTGGGCGCGTTCCTCGACATCAGCGACCGCAAGCTGGCGGAGGAAAAACTTCTGGAGAGCGAGCGTCGTTATCGGGCGCTCTTTGAAGCGGCCAACGACGCCATCTTCGTGATGAAAGGCGATCTTTTTTTCGATTGCAATTCCAAGACGCTGGAGATGTTCGCCTGCACCCGCGAGCAGATCATCAACGCCTCGCCCGCCCGATTTTCGCCGCCGCTGCAGGCAGATGGCAGAAGGTCGCGCGAAAAAGCGCTGCAAAAGATCCAGGCCGCCTATGCCGGCCAGCCGCAGTTCTTCGAATGGACCCACCTCCGGGCCGACGACACCGCCTTCCTCGCCGAGGTCAGCCTGACGCGCATCGACCTGGCCGCCGACGTGTTCCTGCTGGCCATGGTCCGCGATATTTCCGAGCGCAAGAAGCTGGAGGAGCAGCTGCTACAGGCGCAGAAAATGGAAGCCATCGGCATCCTGGCCGGCGGCGTGGCCCATGATTTCAACAACATCCTGTCGACCATCGTCGGCTATGGCTCGCTGCTGCAGATGAAGCTGCCGGAACAGAGCCGCTGAAGGAGTACGTCGAGCGAATCCTCGCGGCCTGCGAGCGGGCGGCGAGCCTGACCGGCAGCCTGCTGACCTTCAGCCGCAAGCAGGAGATCGAGCTGCAGCCGGTCGACGTCAACGATGTGATCACAACTTCCACAAGATCCTGGCGCGGCTGATCGGCGAGGACATCGACTTCTCCCTGAACCTCGCCAGCCGATGTCCTGGTGGTCGATGTCGATGTCCGCCAGATCGAGCAGGTGCTGATGAACCTGGTCACCAACAGCCGCGACGCCATGCCGCGGGGCGGCAGGCTGGTCATCGCGGACAACGTTCCATCTTGAAAGGCACTTCGGCGAAATTCCCCCCGGCACCTACGCGATCATCGCCGTGACCGATAACGGCACCGGCATGGAACCGGGAAGTCAAAGCCGCATATCTTCGAGCCGTTCTTCACCACCAAGGAGGTGGGCAAGGGAACCGGGCTCGGCCTGGCGATCGTCTACGGCATCGTCAAGAAGCACCGAGGGTTCATCCTTGTAGACAGCGTCCCGGCCAGCGGTACCACGGTTTACCATCTACCTGCCCTTGCGGTCCGGCCTGCAAAAGCGCCAGCGGATGGAGGAGGCCCGCATTCCCAACGGCGAGCGAAACCATCCTCCTGATCGAGGACGATCCGGCCGTCCGCCAGGTGACCCGCTCCATGCTGGAGGAATTCGGCTACACGGTGCTGGATGCGGCCGACGGCATCTCCGCCCAGGATGTCTTCCGGAAACAGAGGAGCGGATCGGCCTGGTGTTATGCGACCTGATCATGCCCAGAATCAATGGCCGGGAGACCCTCGCCGGGAATCTGGAAGATGAAACGGGACGTCAAGGCGATCTTCATCAGCGGCTACACGGCCGACATCATCGCCGACAAGGGGCTCGTCGACTCCGATTTCCACCTGCTGACTGAAGCCATTGAACCCGGGGGTACTGCTCAAGAAAGTGCGGGCCGTGCTGGACGGGGCATGACACCCTTGCCGCCGGCCGCGTTCCTCAGGAAGTGACGACCCTGTTCTTGCCGGCTTTCTTGGCTTTGTACATGAGCAGATCGGCGCGCTCTACCAGCCGGGCCACGGTGTCACCCGGGCGCGCCAGCGTCGCTCCCCCTGACAGCCGGACGCGAATGGGGTCGCCTTTCACCCAAAAAACCGAGCGCTCCACCAGCAGGCGCAGTTTTTCGGCGATGCGCTTCACGGTTTTCCTGTCGGGATTGCGCAGGAGGACGATGAACTCTTCGCCTCCCCAGCGGCCGACCAGGTCAATGGAGCGGACGTTCCGCTGCAAAGTGCTGGCGACCGTCTTCAAGGCCCGATCGCCGACGCGGTGCGAATAGCGGTCGTTGACGGCCTTGAAGTCGTCGATGTCGAAGAAGATGATTCCCAACGGCCAGTCAAAGCGCTTGAATTCCTCCAGGCGGGCTTCCAGGGATTTTTCGCAGAAATAACGGTTGGCGATGCCGGTCAAGCGGTCGACCATGGCCAGCTTTTCAAGCTCCTGCAGCCGGGTTCCCAGGTCAAGCCTTTCCGAGCTGTCGGAGAAAAGCTCGACAGCGCCGATAGCAAGCCCTTTATCGTCATGGAGCGGCCATGTGCGCACCTGGACGGGGATGCGGTGGCCGTTCTTGTGATGAAGATAGATCTCGGCCTGGCGCGTCCGGCCGTCGCGCAGCGTACGGGCCAGGGGACATAGGCCGCGGCACATGGAGCGGCCCTGTTCGTCGACATGAATCAGGATGTTGTCGGCGCAGCCGCGGCCGATTACTTCCTTGCCGGAAAACCCGCTGATCCTCTCTGCCGCCTTGTTCCAGAACGTGATGCGCCGCTTGCGGTCGGTGAAATAGACCCCCTCGCTGACCTCGTCCAACAGCCGCATCAACTCTTTGCCGCTTGCCGTCATGGCGTGCCTCCGCCGGCAAAGATCCCGGTCATCACTCGGGCTTCACCAAGCTGGTTTCCGCCTTGGTCGCGATGTTCAACCTCATGGTCTTGTGGATCATATCGATATTGATGACGCTGATCTCCACGCTCTCGTTCTGTTCCAGCGTCTTGAGTTTGGTGGTGATCTCCAGCAGGTTGTCGGTCGTGAGCAGGTCGTATTTCAATTCGGCCCTGATCTTGGCATAGTCGCCGCGGTCGAACTGGTCGATGCGCAGCACGGCGAAGCCGTAGCGGTCGAACACGTCATAGATCAACTGCGGATCATAGGTGCTTTGCATGGATGCCCCCTTAGCCTTTACACTCGTGCGCCGGGCCGCATTTTCATCCCATCGTTTATAGACCATTTGCAACAAAAAATCAATACGCGCGGCGCCCGGCCGGGACTTGCAATCCGCGGAGCCTTGCTATAGAATCTCCGCGGGTAACCGCATATGGACATGATCGGCAACTATACCATTCCAGGCGAGACCGGCAATGGCGGCAGCGACGGGACCTCCGATTCACGCCCGCGGGCGAAGGCTTTCCGCGTCGCCCTGGAGAAGGGCTGATGGCCGCCATCACGTCGCTCAACGCCCTGGTCGAAGCCCTGCGTGACGGGGCGCCCGTCAACAAGGTGCTGATCAACGGTGCCCGGCGGGATGCCAAGATCGCGACCGTCATCGAGCTTTGCCGGCAGCGCGGCGTGATCTTCCAGTTTGTGCCGGGCGAGGCGCTCGAGCGCAAGGCCGGCGCCAAGAACCAGGGAGTGTGGGCCGAAATCGCGCCGGTGGCGTTCAGCAGCCTCGAGGAAATGCTGGCGGCCGTCAAGACCGGCCTGGTGGTCGTGCTCGACGGCATCGAGGATACGGGAAACCTGGGGGCGATCGTGCGCACGGCGGCGGCGGTGGAGGCGGACGGAGTGCTGTTCTCGGTGCGCGGTTCCGCCCCGGTCAACGATACCGTCTGGAAGACGTCGGCCGGCGCCCTGGGCAAGGTGCGCCTGGTGCAATCGCACAATCTGGCCCGTGATATCGAGAAACTGAAACAAAACGACTTCTGGGTCGTGGCCAGCGACCAGCATGCCGGGATGAAGTTTTACGATTACGACTTCACGGGCCGAACCGCCGTGATTATGGGCAACGAAAGCCGCGGCGTCTCGACGCTGCTGAAAAGGGACGCCGACCAGCTCCTGGCCATTCCCCACGCGGCAACGGTGGAATCGCTGAACGTGTCGGCGGCGGCGGCTATTCTGTTGTTCGAAGCGTATAAGCAGAAGAAAGTGAAAAGTGAAAAGTAAAAAGTGAAGTGACAAAAAATCCGCCGAAGTTTCTCTGACACTCTCCGCTCATTTCACCTTTCACGTTTCACTTTTCACAAAGAATCGACGGTAGCGCTATTGTTCATCGAATCCCGAATTAGCGAGGTTCCCTAAATACTTCGCCCACCACGCTTTTTTTGACAGCGGTTGCCCGGTACGGAAAGCCAGCAGGACGCCGTCGATGCTGCCGGCCAGGAGGACCTTGTCGGGCAGGATGGTCAGGTCGGCGGTGATGAAATCGGGGCTCTTGTACTGCCAGAGCAGCTTGCCGTCGCGGTCCAGGGCGTAGACCGTCCCCGACGTGTCGCCGCAGTAAATAGTGCCGGCCCCGTCGATAACGGCGCTGGCAGTGAATTGGGCCTTGCCCGTGAATTGCCACCGCGCCTTGCCGTCGGTGCTCACGGCGTAAAAATTGCGGTCGTAGCTGCCGAAATAGACGCGCCCCTTTTCGTCGATGACCGGTGACGCCTTGATCCAGCCCCGGGCCTTGAATTTCCAAAGCAGGCGGCCGCGCCGGTCGAGCTTGTAGATGTGATGGTCCATGGATGTGAGATAGATCTCGTTCCGCGGCGTGACGGCCGGGGCCGAATAAATGACGCCCGCGGTCCTGAATTTCCAGCGCACGTTAAGCTCGGTATCGATGGCAACCAGCAGGAAATCCTTGAGCGGCACCAGCAGGGTCGTGCGGTCGGCATCCCATACGGGCGCTGAGTGGGCCGGCAGCCCGAGTTCGGCCTGCTTGCGCACGGCGCCGTCTTTTTTGCCGATCCGGCAGATCCGCCCCGTGCCGCTAACCGTGTACACATCGTCGCGGCCCAGCAGGGGGGTGGCCAGCATCTCCTGTCCCAGTCCGGCGCGCCATATCTCCTTGCCGCCCGGGGTGAAGCGCACCAGGGTGCCCTCGGCGCCGGCGACGTAGATGGAGCCGTCGCCGTCGATGGCGGGAGCCGCCAGGCAGCCGCCGGGAAGTTTTTGCCGCCAAACCAGCTTGCCGGCATTGTCCAGGGCGATGAGCGTGCCGTCCTTGCCGGCCACGATGGCCTGGCCTGAGGCGTACGCCGGCGAGCCGGCGCTGGCGCCCGGAAGGACCGTTTGCCACAGCGGGTCCCTCGTGGCGCCGGGATTGGCCAGCGCCAGCAGGAGGCATCCGCTCAGGGTCAAAAAAAATATTTTCGATTTCATTTTTTCTTCGTGAAAAAAATGGCGGGAGAAAGGTCCTCCCGCCTCATTGTCAGTTCCAGGTCCTTACAAATTGAACGTGTAGCCGATGCCGGCTGCCAGGCGCATGCCGCCCAGGTCGACCTCGGCGTCCATAGGCTTGACCTTCAAGGGCACGCACTTGATCTCGGCGGCCATGAACAGTCCCTTGACGGGGTAAAACCTGGCGCCGCCGGCCAGGGTCAGGGCCGATTTCTTTTCGTCTACCCTGGTCTGGCCGCTGACCGTTTGGGTGTAGGCGTAATTCCCCAGGCCCAGTTTCAGATAGGGCGAAACCTTGCCCAGGTCGAGGCGATAGCCGGCAAAGATCTCCAGGCCGGTCACCTTGAGGCTCGTGTCCTCCTGGTATAGGCCGATCTTGCCGTCGCGGTCGTAGCCGCCCTCGTAGCCCAGGCCCACGAACAGGCCTTTCCAGAAATTGACGGAGACGCAGGGAAAATAGGCGCTGCCGTTGCCATAGACTTCCTTGATCTGCGCGTCCTTGACTGAACGGCTGCCGTAGAAGACGGCCAGGTCCAGATCAACCGCCTGCAGGCCCCAGGTCAGCGTTGCGAGCATGATGAGGAATAATACAGTTTTTTTCATTGGCGGATTCCTTTAGTTGCCGACCACGACCGGGTCGCTTTCCTTGCCGCGGCTGTTGACGGAGGTGATGCGATAGGTGAACAGTTGCGTTTCGGCCAGTCCCTTGTCTTCATACAGGTAGACCGTGGGGGCCAGCGATGTCAGCAGGGAGTAGCTGGCGTCGTCGGCGCCTTTCGCCTTGCGGTAAATTTTTGTGGCGGTGATGGCGGTCCTGTTTTCGGCGTTGACGGCCCAGGTCAGCTTGTTGACGTATTCCTTGTAGAAAATAAAGTTGCTCTCCAGGCGCTGCAGGGCTGCCGCCGCCGGGGGCAGCACCGGGTAGTACCTGGCGGTCACGGAAACCACGGCCATGGCGCTGTCGACGATGCCGTCATTGACTACCAGGCCCACCTGGTAGGTGCCCTCGAGATCGGGGTCGGGTTCCAGGACCGCCCGGTTCCCGGCCGGGGAAAAGGCAGGAGCCGCGCCGGCCGGGGCCGATACCAGGCTCCACCTGTAGCTCAGGTTGAAGTGCTCGGGGTCATAGGAAGCGGAGCCGTCGAACGTGGCCTTGTCGCCGTTGTCCAGCACCAGCTCGGCATTGTCCACGCTGACCACGGCCACGGGCCGCTCGTTGAGCGGCAGGATGTTCAGCTTGCCGGCGCCAAAGCCGTCGCGGCCGATGGCGGCGGTGTTGTTGTCGTTGCGCGCCCAATTCTGCAGCATGCGCCGCACCTGGTTCGTGTTGGCGCTCGGGAATTTCTGCAGGATCAGCGCCGTGGCGCCGGTCGTATGCGGCGCGGCCATCGAGGTGCCCTGCATGACCTGGTGTTCCAGGTCGGCAACTCTCGAGGCGGCGCCCGGATCGTAGTTGCCGGCCAGTGTCGATATGATCACGGCCCCGGGGGCGGCGATATCGGGCTTCATGCGGCCGTCACGGGTGGGGCCCGGGCTGGAGAAATAGGAAATCGTGTTCAGGTCGGGTTGCAGAGTGTAATAATAGGTATAGCCGTCGGAAGCCAGCCATTCATTGCGCGTGGTCCAGGCGCCGGTGGTGATGGCGTCGCGCGAGGCGGCCCAGTCAAGCTGGTACTCGTCGTGGCTGGAGTTGGTGGTGAAGCAGGAATCCTTGAAACTGCGATACGTGGTCGAGGTGTTCAACCAGCCCTGCAGGCTGTACAGCCAGACATCGTAGTTCACCGTGTCGCCGGCGTTGAGCGGGGTGACCTGGATGGTCCAGTCGCCGTCGACGAAGTGGCGGGCCTGGTTTGTGCTCTGCACGTCGAACCTCATGTAGCCCATGTATTCATGGTTATACGGGTCCTGCCCCTGGTTCAGGTTGTAAAGGGTTTGTGTGGATATGGCGTTCGCGCCGGGAATGGTCCCCGAGCCGCCGGTGTTCATGGTGCAGACCGTGCCGTTGGCCAGGGTGACGCGAACGCTAACCGGCACATCGGAGCGGATCATCATGTTGCTGTTTTCGATGTATTTCCCGAGCCCGAAGCTGTGGCTGATGCGGTGATAGATGTGGCTGATGGGAGCGCCCTGCGTCGTGGTGCCGCCGAAATGCAGGGAGCCGTTGTACACGTTCGGGTAGCCGCCGGCGTAGTAGTCGGTGAAGGTCTGCCACATGCCGTTGTTGCCCGCCGACTTGACGATGATGGCGCCGGAGGGATAGATGCTGTGGAGATAGCTGAAGTATTGGGAATAATCGTCCGTGCCATCGCCGGGGAAAAGGTACACATAGCCGCTGCGCGGGCCGTAGGTGAGCCAGGATATGCCCCAGGAGTTGTTGCAGACCGCCGGCCGGCCCAGGCGCCGGGCCATCTCGAAGACGAACTCGTCCCCCCAGGAATCGAGGCCCTTGACGCAGATGATGTCGGCGTTGGGGGCCATGCCGGTGTAATTGCCGGTGGCGCCGCCATTGCCGGCGGCGGTGCCCAGCGTGTGCGTGCCGTGGCAGTAATCGGCGGTATCATCGATTTCAGTGCACAGGCCGGCGTCGATCTCGGCCTTGGTCCAGACCCGGCCATAGTTGAAGCCGGTCATGCCGAACAGGTCCTCCGGGGTGTTGATGTTGGCTGTGTTTTCCGCATCCCACAGGTAGAGGATGCGGCTCGAGCCGTCGGGGTTCAGGAAGTCGCCATGGCTCCAGTCGACGCCGGAATCGACGTCGCCGACGATTACGTTCTGGCCGGTGTAGCCGGCCTGCCCGTTCCAAGCTCCGGCCTGGCCCAGGCGCAGGCGGGTGGCGCCGGTCGTCGCCGTACCCAGGTCGTTCTCCAGCTCAGGGGTCGGGAGCAGCGACAGGAAAGCGATGCGGCCGTCGGCAGCGATCTCCCTGGCCTTGAAGATGGCGAATTCGCAGAACGCCTTCCATTTTCCGTCCTTTTCCCAAGCCCGGCGGATCTTCAGATGGCTGGACCCCAGGGTCCTGGGATCGCCCGGCGACGTGATCACGCCGCGGGCCACATCGAAGGCCGGGTTCTGCCAGCGTTTCTGCACCACCGGGTCGACCAATTTATCGAGCAGCCTGCCGCTGCCTTTCATGATCTCGTTCTTGCCGGCGGGCCGGTCTTCGCTGATTTCGCCGGCATCCAGCTCCAGCAACTCATCCAGCAGGAAGAGACGCTCTTTTTTACCGGTGTCGAGAGCGGCCGCCCGGCCCAGCTCCACGGAACTGCCGCGGATCTGGCTGAGTTTTTGCACTCCGAATTCTTCGTAGATCATGCTGAGCTGCCAGAGAGAATCCGGCATCTTCCGGTCCGGCTTGGCCTGGCGGTCATTCCCCCCGCCCGCGAGCAGACTCAGGCCCACGGCGAGCGTGCAGGCCAGCAGCAGCGTGAGCAGCAACCATGTTCTTTTACCCCTCATTGTTCCTCCTTTGTTTGTATGAACGTGTTCACGTTTCCATGTTCATTTGGTCCCAAATCTATGCGTAACTCCCTGGAGAATTTCTGGAAAGTACTAATTAGAATATTGGGAGGAGAAAGTCAATATGGTTTTATAAAAAATCTGTTATAATTGTACCATGGCGAAAAAAGGCTTCACCCTGATCGAGATTCTCATCGTGGTCACCCTGATCGGCATCCTGGTGGGCATCCTGGTGCCGCAATACAAGTTCTCGGTTTTGCGGGCCAAAGAGGCCGTCCTGAAGGAAAACCTGTTCCAGGTGCGTGACGCCATCAGCAAGTATTATTTCGACAAGAAAAAGTATCCTTCCGGCCTGGAAGACCTGGTCACGGCACGCTACCTGCGCGAAGTGCCGATGGATCCGATCGTCAAGAAGCACGAATGGCAGCTGGTCATGGCCGAGCCGCTGGAGGATGAGGAATTCGATCCCGAGCTGGCCCAGGGCGTCATCGATGTCAAGAGCCTGTCCCAGGCCGTCTCCCTTGACGGCACCCCCTATGCCGAGTGGTGACCCCGTGAGGCCGGCCGCTGCCAAGGCGCGCGATCAGGGTTACGTGATGATCGTGCTGATCGTCGCCGTGGCGGTGCTGGCGGTGCTGCTGCTCATGGCCGTCCCGCTCTGGCAGACCGAGGCGCAGCGCGAGGCCGAGGATGAGCTGGTCTTCCGCGCCCGCCAGTACGTCACCGCCATCGGGCTTTACGTCAAGGGGCACCACAACCTCTATCCCCAGAATTTCGAGATCCTGCACCTGGAGAAGTTCCTGCGCCAGCTCTATCCCGACCCGCTGAGCGCCGACGGCCGCTGGGACATGGTATTCCAGGACAACTCCGGCGGCGACGCCAAGTACCTGATCGTGCCGCCGCACCTGGCCAAGGCTTACTTCGGCCGGGCCAACCTGGTCGGCGTCTGCTCCACGTCTCCGGAGACGGCTTTCCGCGAGTACCGCGGCCGTAAAAAATACAACGAATGGGCCTTCTACCTCGGTGAAAAAGAGAGCGAGAAGATGCCGGAATTGCGGTACGAAGGCGTGGCCCGGTGAAGAACATCCTGCTGGTGGCGGCCGAGAACTCGGCCGAAACCTACGCCGTGCAGGTGGTGAACGAGTTCGCCGCCCGGGGCGGAGGATTTCGCTTCTGGGGCATCGGCGGCGACCGCCTGGCCGCCTGCGGCTTCGAGAACGTCGTCCACAACCGCTCGCTGTCGGTGGTGGGCATCATCGAGGTCGTCGCCCATCTCTGGCGCATCCACGGCATCATGCAGCGGGTCTTCCGCCTGGCGCTGGAGCGCCGCGCCGATGCCGCGCTGCTCATCGACTATCCGGACTTCAACCTGCGGCTGGCGCGCCGCCTGCGCCGCGCCGGCATTCCGGTCTACTACTACATCAGCCCCACGGTCTGGGCCTGGCGCTACGGGCGGGTGGCGCAGATCCGCCGCTGGGTGAGCCGGCTCTTCATCATCTTTCCCTTCGAAGTGCCAATCTACGAAAAAGAAAAGGTGACCTTCACCTATACCGGGCACCCGCTGCTGTCCCAGGTGCGCGCCAGCGAGGAACGCGGCGATTTTCGCTCCCGCCACGGCGTGGGCGCCGATGATATCATGCTGGCGCTGCTGCCGGGCAGCCGCGAGTCGGAAGTGGCCATGCTGCTGCCGGAGATCATGGGCGCCGTTGAGCGGCTGCGCAGGGAGTTTCCCCTGAAGGTCTTCCTGCAGCGGGCGCAGAACATCGCTCCCGCCTTGCTGGCGGCCGCGGGCGCCGATGTCCGCGTCCTGGACCAGGAACAGGGCTATGACCTGCTCAACGCCGCCGACGCGGTGATCACCACCTGCGGCACCTCCAATTTGGAAGCGGCCCTGCTCGCCGTCCCCTTCGTCGCCGTCTACCGCGTCAACCGCCTCACCTACCTGCTGGGGCGGCGTTTCCTCAGGATCGGCCTGTACTCGATCGTCAATATCCTCGCCGGGCATCAGGTAGTGGCCGAGCTGATCCAGCACGAGTGCCGGGCCGAGCGCATCTACGAGGAGACCAGGAAAATTCTGAGCGATCCCGGTTTGCGCGCGAGCATGCGCGACGAGTTCCGGCGCGTCGCCGCCAGCCTGCGCCAGGAAGAGCGGCCCGCCGCCATTATCTGCCGGCAGATAAAGTCCGAGCTCCTTGAAAGATAGACGTTAGACAATAGATGTTAGACGTTAGCAAGAGAAAAAAAGAGATTAATGAAGTGGGAGACGGGCTAGCTGAAGCTCATGTCCTTGATCTTGGCGGCCAATCCGGCTAAGAACTCCCTGACATAGGGATTTTGCAGTTCCTTATCGTCCAGGAGCTTCCGGGCGTCCACCTGCGCCTCCTGCAGGAGGCGGATATCCCTCCGGGGATCGGCCAGCTTGAAATCGATCTCCCCGGCCTGCTCCAGGCCGGCGATCAGTCCGCCGCCGCGCAGATCCAGGTCCATCTCGGCGATGGCGAAGCCGTCCTGGTTGGCGGCGATCGCCTGCAGGCGCTTGCGGCCGTTCGCCGTTGGCTGCGGCGACTCGACCAGAAAACAGTGCGACTTCTCCGTGCCGCGGCCGACGCGGCCGCGCAGCTGGTGCAGCTGCGCCAGGCCGTAGCGGTCGGCGTTCTCGATGACCATGAAGGTGGCGTCGGTGACGTCGATGCCCACCTCGATCACGGTGGTGGCCAGCAGCAGGCGCACGCTGCCAACGGCGAACTGCTTCAGGGCGCGCTGCTTCTGCTCGGGGCTGCTTTTCCCCGACAGGGCGGCCTGGGGGACGCCGGGGAAGCGCGCCTTATTCTCCAGCGCTTCTTCGCGCAGGGAGCGCAGGTCGGGATAGTGTTCCGTTGCTTCGATCAGCGGCAGGATAATATAGCCTTTGCGGCCCCGCTGCAGCTCGATTTTCAGCTGCCCGTAGAAGCGTTCCCGGTCGCGGCAGGAAATGACGCGGGTGGCGACCGGCTGCCTGCCGGCGAGGCGCTCGCGCAGCGTGGAGACGGCCACGTCGCTGTACATGGCCAGCAGCATGGTGCGCGGGATGGGAGTGGCCGTCGTGACCAGCAGGTCGGCGGCCCGGCTTTTAAAGAACAGGGCGGCGCGCTGGGCGACGCCGAAGCGGTGCTGCTCGTCGATGACCACCAGGGCCAGCTTCTTGAAGGCCACGTTTTCGGAAACCAGGGCGTGCGTGCCGAAGACCAGGGAGATGCCGCCGTCGGCCAGCCCTGCCAGGATCCCGCGTCTTGCATCGGGGTCGCAGCTGCCGGTGAGCAGCGCCAGGCCCTCAGGGCCGAAGAATACGCGGGCATTCTCGTAGTGCTGGCGGGCCAGGATCTCGGTCGGCGCCAAAAAGGCTCCCTGGAGGCCGTTCTCCCTGGCCAGGAGCAGCGCCAGGAAGGCCACGATGGTCTTGCCGCTGCCCACCTCCCCCTGCAGCAGGCGCTGCATGGTGTGCGGCGAGCGCAGGTCGTTGACGATGGCGCTGAAGGCCTCCTCCTGCTCGTTGCTGAGCCGGAAAGGCAGGCGGCGGTCGATGGAGCGGCGCAGCGCGTCGTTGAAGCGGTAGCGGTGCAGGCGGCGGCGGCCGCGGAAGGCGGCGCGGATGGCCTGCAGCTCCAGCTGGAAAAAAAGGAGCTCGGCGTAGACGAATCGCTCTTTCATCTTCGCGATCTTTTCCGCGTCGAGCTCGCCGGGCTGGTGGATCGCCCGCAGGGCCGCGGCGCGGGCGGGAAAGCCGTGGCGGCGCCGGAGCGCTTCCGGAAGGGCTTCGCTGTCATCGCTCCACCCGGCGAGGGCGGCGGCGATGACCTTGCGCAGGATGCCGGGCTTCATCGTTCCCAGCGGCCGGTAGCGCGGCAGGATGCCGCCGGGACGGTTGCCCGGGACCAACAGCGGGTTTACCATCTGCCAATGCCCCTGGCGCTCCTCGACGCGGCCGTAGAGGTAGGCGGTCTCCAGCCCGCGCAGGGCGGCGAGCAGGTAGGGCTGGTTGAAGAAGACCAGCGACACCTTCTCCCCGGCGATACGGCCCTCGGCGCTGAGCAGGGAGGACCTTTTCTTGAAATTGCGGCTGACGCGGGCGCGGCCCAGGGAAACGGCGTAGAGGCGCTCCTCGCCGGGAAGGATTTCCGCCTGCAGCCGCGAAAGGTCGAGGTAGGTTTCGGGGAAGTGCAGCAGCAGGTCGCCGGCGCTGGCGATGCCTCGCCGGCGCAGGACGGCCGCGAAGCCCGGTCCGATGCCCTTGAGTTCTTCGACCGGGGTGAACTGGGTGATGGTCAATAGTAGAAAACGATCGTTTTTTCCGAGCTTTGCACGTTTTTCAGGCCCGGCAGCAGGGTGAACCAGTCGAAGAGCGACCTCTTGACCTTGGCGTTGAACTGGGCGGCGCCGTAGGCCTCATCGAGGACTTCCGGGGAAAAATGGCTGCCATTGATGACCAGCTCGGAAAAAGCGAAGCGCATGTGGTAGTTGCTGCACTCGAACCTGCCGCTGAAGCGCACCTCGGTATCGCGCAGGAACTGGGGCACGGCGGCGTACTTTTCGCCGGCCAGCTTGACCTTGATGCTGCCGTCGACGCGGTTCTTGTCCTTCAGCCGCAGCTCGATGAAACTCGCTTCCGGGGCGTATTTCTTCAGATAGACCAGGTTCAGATACGAATTCAGCTCGCTCTCGCTGAAAACGGCCTTTTTGAGGAAGAGGGAGGCCTGGCGCCGGGCGGCGATGCGCGTCAGGAAGCCGTCGACCCTCTTGGCTTTCTCCGGCGAGAAGTCGCCGGCCGCGGCCGTTGTTGCCAGGACCAGGAACAGGAATGAGCCCAGGATATGCTTGTTCATTTTCTGACAATAACCGTACGACCGTCGATTTGCAAGCGTCCGCTGAAAAAAAGTGCGATTGCCCGGGGATAGAGACGATGCTCCTGGCGCAGGATGCGCCGGCTCAGCGCGTCCTCGTCGTCGCCGGGACGCACCGCCACCGGCTGTTGGGCGATGATCGGGCCCGAGTCGGTGCCGGCGTCGACGAAATGGACGGTGCAGCCGCTGACCTTGACGCCGCGGTCCAGGGCCTGGCGCTGGGCGTCCAGGCCGGGGAAAGAGGGGAGCAGGGCCGGGTGGATGTTCAGGATGCGCCCCGGGTACCTGCCGAGCAGCACCGGTCCGATCAGGCGCATGTAGCCGGCCAGACAGACCAGGTCGATATGCTCGCCCTCCAGCAGGGCGCAGACGGCTCTCTCGTAGGCGGCCTTGTCCGGGAAAGCGGCGGGATCGACATGCAAGGCGGGGATGCCGAGTCGGGCGGCTTTTTTGAGGCCAACGGCGTCGGCACGGTTGCTGAGGGCCAGGCGCACCGTGAAGTTGGCGCCCGCGGTCCGGGAGGCGCGGACAATGGCCGTGAAATTGCTCCCGCGCCCGGAAAGCAGGACGGCTACATTCCCCTTTTTCATGATCGCTGCTCTTTGCTGGATGTTTTCATGGGCCGGATGGCTTCGCCTGGCGGCGTTGGAAAAAAAACATGCCGAAGGGGGGACTCGAACCCCCGCGAGCGTAATGCCCACCAGTACCTGAAACTGGCGTGTCTACCAATTCCACCACTTCGGCATGATACGCTATCTTATAAGGCATAAACGCGATTTTGTCAAGCCCGGAAGCTGCCCGCTCCAGGGAAACCGCCCCGCCCCCCGGTTTACTTCCGGCCGCGCTTGGTGTAAAATGCGGTTTCCTGACCATTTCCGATCTGTTCGTGGAGAAAAACGCGTGATGTTGAATAAGGCCGCGGCCATGCTGCTGATCCTGTGCTTTATCCCCGGGACATGCCTGCTCGGACAGGAAGCGTTCGATCCCCCTTCAGCCGCGCCCGTCGAGGAGGAGCGGCTGCCCGCTTATCACTCCAACTTTTTGCGCGATGAGGCCGAGATGTGGACCCTGCCGTTCCGCCTGGACGTGAAGGGGCTCCTTGTCTGCGGCACCGTTCTGGCCGCCACCGGCCTGCTGGTGGTCAATGATGAGGGAATTTATGAGGGATTCAAAACCTTCCAGGGGAAAAATCCCTGGGTGGACAAGGTCAGCCCCGCCCTCTCCCTGCTGGGCGATTGGGGAGTGGACTGCGGCATCGCCGGCGTTTTTTTCCTGGGCGGCGTGATCGCCCGCGACCGCAAGGCGCGTGACACCGGGCTGATGGCCTGGGAGACGCTGCTGCACACGGGATTCCTGGTCCAGGTCGTCAAGCACCTCTCCGGACGCCAGCGCCCCTCGGTCGAAAATGGCAGCGATTACTGGCACGGGCCCTCGGCTTTTTTCAAGCGCTACAACGGCTACTTTTCCGATTATGATTCCTTCTTTTCCGGCCATACGGTCTCGGTCTGGGGACTGGCCACGGTGATCGCCGAGAACTACCGCAACCATGCCTGGGTGCCGCCGGTCTGCTACGGCCTGGCCACCCTGACCGGCTTGTCGCGCCTTACCGAGGACGCCCATTGGCTCTCGGATGTTTTTCTCGGGGCGGTCATTGGCTATGCCGTAGGCAAGATGGTCGTGCGCAACCAGGACCGGCGATTCCAGTTCACGCCGGCACTGACCCCCGGCGGGGCCAGCATGGCCTTCAGCCTGCGCATCGATTGAAGCCGGGCATCCCGGCACTCGCGATTTACCGGGGCGGAGATTCATGGTATATTCCAGAGCGGAATCCCGGTAACCGGTGACAAGTGACGAGTGACAAGGAAGAATAGAAAGACCATGAGATCCGAAACAGCGTGCGTTTTCCTGTTGCTGATCGTGTTGGCGTGCGCCCCGGCCCCGGCTTGCGGAGCGGAAGAGCATGACGAGACCGCGTTCGTCATCGACGGCTTCAGGCTGGAGACGCAGCCCGGCGGGTATTTTTATCCGAATTTTCTGGAGAGCCTCGCCCCGGATGCCGTCTGGCTGACCGAGGAGAGCAACGGTTTCGGGCTGGCGGACCAACCCAAGGTGTATTTCGAGGGTGACTCCTGGACCCGCTTCAACTGGCATTATGCCGGGCATGCCGTAACCTCGGCCCTGGATGACGGCGCCCCGGCGCTGCAGCCGCCGTTTCTGGCCATCGGCTCCATGGCCCTGCTCGGCGAGACGCCCGAGCGGCGGCGGTACGGCTTCTTCTTTACTCCGCGTTCTCCGGGGCCCGGGACCTCCGTTACCCGGGTCATGGTCTCGACCGCCTTTCCCAACCTCGGCGGTTACACTTCCCTGGGCAAGCTGGCCGTCGCCAACCATGCCAGCCTGCGCGCCGAGGACTTGTACAAGACCCGCCGCCGGCTTGACGGCAATGCCCAGTTCGATTTCGGCGTCGAGAAGAGCTTCCGGCTTTCTTCGCTGCTGCTGGCCGGCGGTTACTCGAGCATGGAGCGGCGCTTCAACGATTTCAACCAGCGCGATGCCCAGTTCGAGGAAAGCGACGACCGGCTGCAATTCCTCGCCCGCTGGCAGCGGCGCTTCTCCGCCGGCGCGCTGGCACTCGACCTGGTCGTCAACGCGGGCAGCCGCGGCAATCTGTTCGCCGAGGACGGGCGTCATCCCCAGGAGACCTATGCGCAGGAGAAGCGCTCCTGGCTGGCCGGGGCCGCCTGGTCGGGGCGGGCGCTCAACCTCAAGTTCTCCTGGCTCCATGAGGACCAGGAGCTCCAGCCGGCGGTTGCGGACGCGGGCAAGGACCTGCAGGATATCGACGGCCAGGGATTCTTTCCCTTTGAAAAACAGGGGGAATTCCGCGCCGACACCCTGGCGCTGGCCGCGGATGGCAAGTTGGAATTTTCCTGGCTGGGGAGGCGCGTCGAGATCGCGCCCTTCCTGGACCTGTCCCTGGTCCTGCACTCCGCCCGCGAAAAGACCGGAACGCACAATGAGATCTATTTCGCCGGACAGCCCTACCTGGTCTATTCGTGGCCGGGCGCAGCCGCGTATGACTACCGCAACCAGCGGCACCAGGCCGCGGCCGGGACTTTACTCGGGATGGAACTGGGCCGGGGCATCGGCCTTCATGCCCGGCTGTTCCTGCAGTTCCAGGGTCTCGCCTTTCAGGGGCGAGAAAATAACGTCAGTTTCCTGCAGCCGGGTGGCGAGGCCGGCCTCCGTTTCCGGGTCGGCCCCAGATCGAGCGCCATGCTTTCCTATGGCGTCCTGCCCTACGAGATGGGCGCCGGCGTGAGCGATTTTCTGGAAAGCGGGCGCCCCGGCGCCTCGATCCACTACTGGGATGACGGCAACGGCGATGGCCTGTTCCAGTCCGGAGAGCAGGGCGCCCTCTTCGGCCTGAGCGGCGGCCCCGGCCATTTCGCCGGCCGGGACCTGAAGCCGAGCCTGCGTCAGCGCCTGGAGCTTTTTTTTACCACCCGCATCTCGTCCCGCTTCAACCTGGACGTCAAGGCGCTTTATAAAAAGATCCGCCGGCCGCTCTGGACCGCCTTTTCCGGCGATTACGGCCACTATGAAGAGCTGGACGGCCGCAGCTATTATTTCCTGGACCGCCCGGTCACGGCCTATGAACTGGTCAATGCCCCCTTTGCCAAGGATCCCTTCTATGCCCAATTCCTGGTGCGTGTCCATGGTGAAAGAGCGCAGCGCTGGTATTTTTCATTCTCCTTCCTGGCCCACATGGGCATGGGGTACACCGCTTTCGGCAATGGGCCTGAGGCAAATGACATCGGCGTCATCTCCGAGAGCCAGGCCTTTCCCAACTCCTGGATCAACGGCTTCGGCCGTGTCGACGGCGACCGCGCCTTCGTGGGCAAGATCTTTTTCGGTTATTACCTGGCGCCGCGGCTTTTCCTGGGCGGCAGCGTCAAGTACCGCGACGGCAACCCATTCGCCTTCATCGATGCCTTCCAGCGACAGGGCCAGTGGGTCATCACCTACCAGACGATCAAAGCCGAGGACGAGAATTCCAAGAAGGGCGGCCCCAGGGAGGACTGCATCTGGGATTTCAACTTCAAGCTCGGGTATGACATCGTTGTCTTCGGCAAAAAAGCCCGGCTGGAACTTTCCCTGTTCAACCTGCTGGATTTCGGCGGCGAGTTGTCGGAAAACGCCTTTTCCAACGATCGCGAGCGCCTGGCCAACGAACTGCAGCTGCCGCGCAGCCTGCGCCTCGGAGTGGTGCTGGAGCTCTAGTTATTGCGAGTTCTTGCTCTCCATCTTTTCCTGGCAGGGGACGCAGTAACGCGCGAACGGCAGGACTTCCAGGCGTTTGGGGGAGATCTCCTCGCCGCAATGCAGGCACTTGCCATAGTGGTTCTTCTCAATGCGCGCGAGGGCTTCCTCGACCTCTTTCAGGTTCGTCATCATGTTGTTGGACATGACGAAGCCCATCTCCTTCTCGATCAGCTCGTTGGCCTGGTCGATCTCATCCATGGCCCCGTCGCCGCCCTGGGCGGTGTCGCGCCAGTCAATGACTTTGCGGATCTCGTCACGCAGTGAGATGAGTCTTTTTCTTATCTTAGCGCTCTGCTCATTTTTCATTTTTATCTCCTAGCGGTGGTATTTGATGCCATGGATGATGGTCATGGCGCGGTAGACCTGTTCCAGGAAAAGGATGCGGAAAATGTCGTGGGCGAAGGTCATGTCGGAAAAGGAGATGGCCAGGTCGGCGCGCGCGGAAACCTGCGGGGCGAAGCCGGCGAAGCCGCCGATCAGGAAGAGCAGGCGGCCCGGGTGGTAGGATATCTTTTCCTGCAGCAACGCGGCGAAGCGCCGCGAGTCCATTTTTTTCCCCTTTTCATCCAGGGCGACGACATAGTCCCGAGGCTGAATCTCCTGCAGGAACATGGCGCCCTCTTTCTCCTTCACGAACTCCTCCTCCTTGTGGCGGGTCTCCCTTAATTTTTTTATGCTGAATTTTACATAATAATTGATATTTTGTAAATATTTAATTTCAAGTTCCTGCAATCCCTTGAATTTCAGCTCGCCGGGGCAGACCAGCTCAATGGCTTTCATGCCGCTTCAGCTTGTTGTACAGGGATTTGCGGGTGATGCCCAGGATGCGCGCCACCTGGCTCTTGTTGCGGTACTTGCGCAGCAGGTAGGCGGTGTATTCGGCCTCGACTTCGGCCAGTGTGCGCTCGCCGGCCTGGATGAGGTCCAGGATGGGCCCGGGGCGGTCCAGAAGCGCCCGCGTGCCGTTCTCGTCCAGGGAACCGCCGCGCACAGCCAGGCCGCTGACGAAGTTCTGCAGTTCGCGGATATTCCCGGGCCAGGGGTATTGCAGCAGAAGCCGGCGCGACTCGTCGTCGAGAGCCACGGGGACGCCGTGGCAAGAGCAGAAATAGTGCAGCAGGGGCAGGATGTCCCCCGGGCGCTGGCGCAGGGGCGGGATAAAGATGCTGACCGTCGAGATGCGGTAGTACAGGTCGGCGCGGAATTCGCCGCGGCGCACCTTGTCCTCGATGGCGGCGTCAGCGGAGAAGAGGAAACGGGCCGGGATGTCGACCTCGGCGGCGGCGCCCAGGGGGAAGATCTTCTTCCTCTCGATGGCGCGCAGCAGCTTGGCTTGCATGCCCAGGCTCAGCAGATCGATCTGGTTGAGGAAGATCGTACCCGCTCCCGCCTGGCGCCATTTGCCCGGCGCATCGCGGTCCGCGCCGGAAAAGGCCCCTTTCTGGTAGCCGAACCACTCGCTCTCCAGCAGGGTTTCCGGGATATCGCCGCATCCCAGGTTGAACAGCGGCTGGAACGGGCTGGCGGCGGCGAGGAACGCGGCCCAGAAATCCTTGCCGCTGCCGGTCTCGCCCCACAGCAGGACGTGGGTGTCCAGTGCGGCGACCTTCTCGATCGCGGCCTTGACGGCCAGCGACGCGGGGTCGGCGAGGTTAGAAATCAGGGGAGAAATCGTAGCGCTTGGCATCCATCCACAACTTTTCCAGCGCGTACTTCTTCCGCCACTCGGCGGAAAAGATGTTGACGATAAAATCGACGTAATCGACCAGGATCCATTCCGCCGCCGCCTCGCCCTCGCTGCCCAGGGGCTGCAGCTGGAGGTCCTGCTTGAGGTGATCCCTGACGGCATCGGCCAGGGCCTTGTTCTGCCTGGCGGAGTTGCCGCTGCAGACAATCAGGTAATCGGTCATCTCGCTGAGGCCCTTCAGCCGGAGCACGGTGACTTTTTCCGCCTTCTTGTCCAGCAGGATCTCCACGGCCTTCTTGATCCCGCCCGGAATGCGGCGCCGGTGCAGGTCTTCCAGGAGGCTGGCGAAATCATCCTTCTTCATATAGTTTTATTTCCTCCATGATCTGTTGCACGTTCTGCTCCACGTAGGGAGAGACATCCAGCCCGTGGGACCGGCGCTTGCGGATATCGGTGGCGGAGAGCTCCAGGTAGTCCGAGACGTACGAGTGCAGAAAAGCGCCGGGGGGCGGGCCGGGATCGTCGGTTTCCCGGCGCAGCGGGACGCTTTCCGCGCGCAGCAGCCGCTCCACCTGCGCACGATGGCCGGGCTGGCGCAGGACGATGATGAAAAGTACCTCGTGCAGGATGCGCTCGTATTCCTTCCAGGTGCGGATCTTCAGGAACCCCTCGCTGCCGGTGATAAAATAGAAGCGCTCGCGCGGCGAAGCGGCTTTCAATTCGCAGATGGTATCGATGGTCCAGGAGTCTCCCTGGCGGCGCAATTCCAGGTCGCAGGGCAGCAGGCCGGGGTGGGGGCGCAGGGCGGCCTGGAGCATGGCCAGCCGCAGTTCCGCCGGCGGCAGCATCTGGCGCTTCTTGTGCGGCGGCCGGGCCGAGAGGATGAACAGGACGCGGTTCAGGCCGAAAGCGGCCTTGATCTTCAGTCCCAGCTCGATGTGTCCCCGGTGCACGGGGTTGAAGGTGCCCCCCAGGAGCCCGGTCTTAGGCTGGATCATGCAACGAGAAGAGGGTCTTCTTCATTTTTTCCAGGTTGGTAGCCTTGAGCGCCGAGATCTCCACGAAGGGGATTTTACGCCGGCGGCAGAAATTGCGCAAGGCGTCGATGCCGCCCTGGTCCTGCTCCGCCAGGTCGATCTTGTTGGCCAGCACCAGCAGCTTTTTCTGCAGCAGCTGCGGGTGGTATTGCTTCAGCTCGTTCTCGAGAACCTCGAAGGTCTTCAAGGGCGGGAGAGCGGCATAGGGAGAGGCGTCGATGACAAAGAGCAGAACGCGGGTGCGCTCAATGTGGCGCAGAAACTCCAGGCCCATGCCCTCGCCCTGATGGGCGCCTTCCAGGATGCCCGGAATGTCGGCGACGATCATGTTGCGGCCATGGAAGTCCACCACGCCCAGGTTGGGGGTCAGGGTCGTGAAAGGATAATCGGCGATCTTGGGCCGGGCGGCGCTGATCTTGGAGATCAAGGTTGACTTGCCGGCATTGGGCAGGCCGACCAGGCCGGCGGTCGCGATGAGCTTCAATTCCAGCACCACCTTGATGGCTTCGCCTTTCTCGCCCTTCTCGCTGCGGCGCGGAGCCTGGTTCACCGATGATTTGAAATGGACGTTGCCGCGGCCGCCCTTGCCGCCGCGGGCGAGGACAAAGGTGAGCCCCAGGCGGTCAAAGTCGTAGATCAGCTTCTCGTCGGGAAACGTCTTGACCACGGTCCCGGCCGGGACCTGCAGGACGATGTCGGCGCCGTTGCGGCCGCTGCATTTGCGGCGGCTGCCGCCGCCGCCGTCCTCGGCTTCGAACTGGCGCTTGTACTTGAAGTCGGTCAGCGACTGGCACATGGGACTGCTGACCAGGACGATGTCGCCGCCCTTGCCGCCGTCGCCGCCGTCGGGGCCGCCGCGGGGAATGAACTTCTCGCGGCGGAAACTGTGCGAGCCGTCGCCGCCGTTGCCGGCGCTGAACGATACGATGGCGCGGTCAATGAACATGGTTCAGTAACTCTGGATTACGGGATGGACGGGCGGGGGGATGCGCAAACGCCCGAAAATTAATTGGGATCGACCTCAACGAATTTACGGCCGGCACGGTCGACAAAGCGCACCTTGCCGCTGGCCAGGGCGAACAGCGTGTCGTCCTTGCCGATGCCGACGTTCTTGCCGGGCCGGAAATGCGTGCCGCGCTGGCGCACGATGATGGAGCCGGCGTTGATCGCTTCGCCGCCGAATTTCTTGACGCCGAGGCGCTTGGACGTGCTTTCACGGCCGTTCTTGGCGCTGCCGCCTGATTTTTTGTGAGCCATTATTCCGTCTCCTTGGCCTTGGCGCTGGTTTTGATCTCGATCTTTTCGATCTGGATGCGGTGAAGCTTCTGCCGGTGGCCCTGGGCTTTCTGGTAGCCCTTCTTGGGCTTGAATTTGAATATGCGGATCTTGTCGGCCTTGATCTCCTCGAGAAGCTTGGCCTTGACCTTGGCGTGCTTGACGTAGGGATCGCCGATCAGCAGGTCTTTATCGCCCTGGATCAGCAGAACGGTCGTCAGGCTGACCGTGTTTTTTTTCACGACTTCCTCGGGAAGCAGCTCGACTTCCAGAATATCGCCTTCGGCTACTTTATACTGCTTTCCGCCGGTTTCAAGTATGGCAAACATGGTCATATCTCCTTTGTCGGACAGTTTCTTTTTATAACACAATTCGCGGCCGCCGTCAACCATTCGTGGCCCTTGACGGGCCATTTTCATCGCGCCGCCCGTTCAATCCCCGGTTGGGGCCGCTAGCGGGAAGGGCAAACGCCCCTGCCAGCGCGGGGTTTCCCCGGACGCCTGCAGGCGCTCGATGAGGCCCACGGCCAGCCGGATCGTCTGGCGCAGCGACTCCAGCTCCCAGTCGGGGTCGAATTCGTCCTTCACCGTGTGATAGGCGCCGCCCTTGAAGAATTCGGCGATGCGATTGCGTCCCGAGGCCGTACTCTCTCCGGCCGACAGCCAGATCGCCGGGATGCCGGCCTGGGCGAAGGGAAATTGGTCGGAACGGAAGAAAAGTCCCTGCTCGCCCAGGGAGAAGCGGCTGTAGCCCAAGCCCTGGGCGTTGGCCACCTGGCGGACCATCTCTTCCAGGCTGGAGAAGTGCGCCCCCTCGGCGAAGGCGTCCAGGCTCGCTTCCCAGACCGGGGTGGATTCGAAATTGATGTTGGCCACAATGCGGCCGCGGTCGCTGTTGGCCACGAAATGCCTGGAGCCCAACAGTCCCGCCTCCTCGCCCTGGCAGGCCAGGAAGGTCAGGCCATGGCGCAGTTCCCCGCCTGACTCGGCGAAGATCTTGGCCACCATGGCCAGGGCGGCCACGGCCGAGCCGTTGTCGATGGCCCCGTTGAATATCGCATCGCCCGCCAGGCGCTCGTCGCGGCCCAGATGGTCGATGTGGGCGCTGAGCACGATGCTCTTGCCCGAGCTGCCGGGGATCTCGGCGATGACGTTGCGGGCTTCCAGGGCGCGAAAGGCGCTGCCGCCCGAGATCCGGGCTTTGAAGCCCAGGTTGACGGGGCGGAATTTGCGGCTGAGCGATTGCCGGTACAGGCGCTCCAGGTCGATCTTTCTGGCGGCCAGCAGCGACCTCAGGCTCGCTTCGCTGATCCAGCCCCGGAACTTCAGGTCGTTTTCCAGGCTCGCCGGCAGGTACAGCTCTTCTCCCGACCAGGAATTCTTCACCACCTGCCAGTCGTAGCCGGCGCTGGGCGTGGTGTGAATCAGCAGGATGGCGGCGGCGCCGGCGCGGGCGGCTTCCTCGATCTTGTACGTCCAGCGGCCGAAGTAGGTGAGAGCGCGGCCGTTGAATACGCGCGCGTCGAACTGACCTGGATCGTTGACCCGCACGAGCAGCACCTTGCCACGCAAGTCGGCATTCTTGAAATCGTCCCATTGCCACAGCGGGGTGCGAATGCCGAAGCCGGCGAAGACCACGTCGCCCTCCAGGCTGAACTCGCTCTCGCGGCGCACCCAGCTGCCGACGATATCCCCGGGGAAGGCCAATTCGCGGCCGCCAAGCGCCGCCTGCAGGGTGTTGAGCCGGAAGCCATGGAGGGGGAGAGGCTGGAAGCGGGTAGCCAGGCCGAGCTGCTTGAACAGGGAATGAACATAGGATTCCGCCAATTCCCCGCCCCGCGTTCCCGGCGCCCGGCCTTCCAGCAGGTCGGAACTGAGGAATTCGATCACGCTCTGCAACTGGCCCCGGTTCAGGCGCGCGCAGCTCTCCAGCCGGTCGCCGCCCAGGGCCGGCAGGACCAGGAACAGCAGTGACAGGGAAATGCCCGTGATCTTTTTCATGCCGCACCTCGGAAGGGCATTGTAGCCAAAAGCGGCCGGCAAGTCAAAGCCGCCCCGGCTGTTCGTGCCGGCGCCGGAAACGGCGCGTTGCCGCCCGCGAAAGAAATTACAGGGTGATGACGCGGATTTTGTCGGCGAGCTCATGCCGCAGCAGGTTTTCGATGAACTGCAGCGTGCCCTTGGTGCTGCTGATGCAGCCGCGGCAGGCGCCCAGGTAGCGGATATAGACGTTGGTCATGCCCTCGGCCTCGCGCAAGTCGACCACTTCCAGGCTGCCGCCGTCGGCAGCCAGCGCCGGCCGGACCTTCTCGTCCAGGGCTTTTTCGATCAGGCGGTGCTTCTGAATCAGGTTTTTGGCGCTGAAATCGCCGGCGTCGGCCTGGGCGAAAAGCTTTTCCTGCTCCATCGTGGCGCGGGTGTCGCGCAGGATGTCGACCAGGTAGTGCTTGCGCTTCTCGTGCCCGCCGGGGCGGATGCACGACTTGCAGAAGGCGCCGGCCTTGGTGAACTGGGTGATCTCCTCGACCGTCTTCAGATCGTTGATGCGGATGACGTCCTGGATGGTGCTCAGGCTGACGCGGGCGCATTCGCAGACGACATTCTCCTCTGCCAGGCTGGCGATGTCCACGCCTTTGTAAATCGAAGCCGCCTTCTTGATCACGTCGTAGGCCATGACGCTGCAGTGCATTTTCTGCGGCGGGATGGCCGGGGTGCCCTCGTCGTCGCGCAGGGACCGTTCCACTTCGATATTGGTGATCTTCATGGCTTCGTCGACGGTCTTGCCTATGCTGAGCTCTGCCATCACGTCCGAGGAGGCGATGGCCGTGCCGCAGCCGAAACTCTTGAACTTGGCCGCCAGGATGCGGTCGGTCTTCGGGTCCACGGCCCAGTACAGGCGCACGGCGTCGCCGCAGGACTCGGCGCCCCAGTCGGCCACGACCAGGCGCGCTCCCAGGGCCTTGGCCTCCTCCTCGCTGATCTCGCCCCGATGGCGGGGGTCATTCATGCGCTCACTGACCTTGGCGGAATATTGCTCCCAAAGGGAGCCGCCGATCAAGTCGTTCTTTGCCATTTTTCCTCGCTCTTGTTCCCTTAGATTAAACTCTTTTGATGTAGGACGACGATATGGCGCGCAAACGCTCCACCGAGCGGCGGATGGTCGCTGCAGCCTGATCGATCTCCTCGGCGGTGGTGAAGCGTGAGAGGCTGAAGCGGATGCTGGTGTGCGCCAGCTCGTCGTCGAGGCCCATGGCCACGAAGACCGGGTTGGCTTCCAGGGACTCCGAGGCGCAGGCGCTGCCGGTGGAAGCGGCTATGCCGCCGGCGTTCAGGTCCCAGATCATGGCTTCGCCCTCGATGCCGCGGAAGCTGGCCAGGATGGTGTTCGGAGTGCGCAGTTCGCGACGCCCCACCACCAGGGTGTCGGGGATGGCCAGGATGGCGTCCTCGAGCCGGTCGCGCAAACGGCGAACGGCGCTGTCCTCGTAAGCCAGGTTGTCCGCCGCCATCTCCATGGCCAGGCCCATGCCGACCAGGTAGGGGACGTTGATCGTGCCGGCCCGCTTGCCGCCCATCTGCTCGCCGCCGTGAATAAGCGGCGTCAGCTGCAGGCCCTTGCGGATGAACAGGCCGCCGACGCCCTTGGGGCCGTGGAACTTGTGGGCGCTGAAGGTGAGGAAATCGACGGGCACACGGCCGACGTCCACCGGTACTTTGCCGATGGCCTGCACGGCGTCGGTATGGAAGAGCACTCCGTTCTCGCGGCAGATCTCCCCCAGTTCCCGGACCGGGAACACCAGCCCGGTCTCGTTGTTGGCCCACATGACCGAGACCAGGGCGGTGCGGTCGGGATCGATGTAGCGGCGCAGCGTCTCGCCGTCGACGACGCCGTCGCTGTTGACCGGCATATAGGTGACCTTGGCGCCGAGGCCCTCCAGAAAGGCGCAGGCATTGCGCACGCAGGGGTGCTCCACCTGGGTGGTCAGGATTTCGTTTTTGGGACCGTTGCGCACCAGGTCGAAATAGACGCCCTTGAGCACGTGGTTGTTGCCTTCGCAGGCGCAGCTGGTGACGATGATGTCGTCAGCGTCGCCGGCGCCGATGCCGCTGTAAAGCCGGTCCATGGCCAGGCGCATGGCAGGGTGGACCTCGGTGCCGAAGCCGTGCAGCGAGTTGGGATTGCCGTATTGCCGGCAAAAGTACGGGTCCATCGCTTCCTTGACCCGCGGGTCGACGATGGTCGTGGCGTTATTGTCGAGGTATATCCTGTCCATTGCGCGCTCCATTATGCCGCTCCATTATAGATTCAATGCCCGGCCGATGCAAGGGGATGGGCAAAATGCCCTTTGCTATGGGAGAATTACGAAGACCGCTTTCCCTGGGCGCGGATCATGGTCAGCATCATCTTGAACGGCGTCAGGGCCTTGAGGGCGTGGCTTTGGTTGGCGGGCATGACGATCATCTGCCCCTCGCCGACCCGGTAGGGGACCCCGGCGATGCGGATCTCGGCCTGGCCGTCGGTGACCTGCACCAGGGCGTCGAACGGCGCCGTGTGTTCGCTCAGGGCCTGGCCCTCGGCGAAGGCGAACAGGGTCACCGTGCCGGTCTCTTTCTCGACCAGGGTCTTGCTGACGACGGCCCCCGTTTGGTAGGCCACCAATTCCTTCACGTTCAGTATTTCTGACATGTTTTCCTCCTTTTCATTCAGTCATGCTTCGTTGCCAGCAGCTTGCCCTGGATCGAGATGGTGTAATCGTGGATGGGGATGTTCCTGCCGGAGCGCGCCAGGGCCTGGGCCACCAGCGCCGTCGTTCCCGAGCAGCAGGGGACCTCCATGTGCACCACATGCAGGGAGCGGATGGTGTGCAGGGTCAGGATGGCGGCCAGCTTTTCCAGGTACGGCTCGTTGGCGTGGTCCAGCTTGGGGCAAAAGATGATTGGCACCTTGCCCCTGACGAACTCTTCGTGGAAGGAGGCCAGGGCGAAGGGGACGCAATCGGCGGCGATCAGCAGGTCGGCGTCGTCGAAAAACGAGGCCTGGGGGTTGAGCAGTTGCAGCTGCACCGGCCACGTGCGCAGTTCGGAGGGACGGCTGATCGGGTCGGCAGGCCCGGCCGCGGGTCGGGATGCTTCCTGGCCACGGCGGTCGTGCGTCTGCGATCCCGGACAGCCATGATAGGCTTCGCCCTTTTCTTGTTTTGTCTCGGGCAGGGGAACGCCCTGTTCGCGCAGGAATTGCCGCGCCTGCTCCAGGTATGCCTGTTCGTTGTGAGCGGCCAGGTGTTCGAGGTGGGCGCGGACGACGTTGGCGCCCTGGGGCACGATGTTGGCCATGACCAGCTTTTCGTCATACGGGGCGGCTTCGCGCTCCTCGACATGAATGGCCCCCAGAGGGCAGGTGCCGATGCAGGCGCCCAGGCCGTCGCAGAAAAGATCGGAGACCAGGCGGGCCTTGCCGTCGATCAGTTGCAGGGCGCCTTCGGGGCAATTGGGCAGGCACTGGCCGCAGCCGTTGCAGACCCCGGCATCGATGCGGATGATCTTGCGTTTCATTTCAACCTCCTTTCGGTCCGCTGATGAGTATTTCCAGCGAGCGCCAGAGTTTTTCCCCGGCGCGCAGCAGGTCAAAGCCGTAGGCGCCGGCCCGCCACTGCAGGACCAGCAGGCGCAGCGAGCCCATGACCAGGGTGAACAGGTGCTCGGCGGGAAGGTCGCGGATCGCTTTCTGACGCTGCCCGCCGCGGATGGTCTTGAGCAGCAAGCGGCGGTGGCTGCCCAGTACCTGGTGCATCTTGGCGGCCTGGGCCGGGTCGCCCTGGAACAGGTTTTCGGCGAACATCACCGTGGCCAGAACGCGGTCGGCTGAAAAAACGCGGCAGCGGTCGAGGAAAAACAACTTGAGCTTGTCCACGCTGGAGCAGTCGCAGGCGTTGATCTCCGCCAGCAAACTCGCCGAGCTGCTGGCGAACAGGTCGATGATCGTGCTCAGGATCTGCGCCTTGTTCCGGAAATGGCGGTAGACGGCGGCGTCACTGAATCCCACCCGGCCGGCGATGTTCCTGATGGTCAATGCCTCCAACCCGTGCTCGCTGATGATGGCCAGGGCGGCCTCGACGACCTCTCTCTGGCGGTCGGTCATTTCCTTCATGTTGTCCTGCCTGTAAGTTAGCATTCACTAACATAACCATTATAGTATTAATTAAAGCCGCTGTCAACTTTAATTTCCTTCCCCCCGTTGTTGACAGAAAAAAGACGGCGTGATAAACCTGTGCCTTGCCGCGGCTTTTCGGGGCGCGCCCCCGGCCCGGTCATTCAGGATGGCAGTCATGAACCGCATGGAACGTTTGCCCCGCTTGCGCCCCGGACATGAAGACTACCCCTGGCGCGTTTTTTTCGCCTTCCTCGGCGCGGCCGTCCTGTTCCGCTACCTCTGCCACAGCCTGATGCTGATCCCGGTGCTGCTGAACGAGCTGCGGCCGGCGCCGACCGTTCCCGACCTGCTCTTAGGCCTGGTGCCGCGCCTGGACTGGCTGGCCCATATCAATTACTACCTGTGGATCGCCTGCTATTTTCCACCCGCCCTCTACCTGCTCTGGCGCGACCGCGGGCTGTTCGCCCGCTTTATCCTCGTCGATGGCGCCATCTCCCTGACGCGCGGCCTGATGATCCCGTTGACCGGGCTGGGACCGCCTTTCGGGGCGGACATCAACGCCCTGCGCCCCTTTGAGCTGTGGCCTACCTGGTGGAAGCTGGTCGATCCCTACCGCGCGCTTTTCGGGGACGCGGCCGGCATCTACCTGACCAAGGACATGTTCTTCTCGGGTCACATCGCAACCACCTTTCTGCTCTATCTCTTTTCCCGGCAGCTGGGCAGGCGGGAGTCCCGGGTCTTCCTGGCGCTGCATTTGCTTTCCCTGCTGGTGGTGTTCTTCTCGCACCTGCACTACACCATCGACGTCATCGGCGCCTACGCCATCACCTTTACGATATTCACCCTGGGCGACCGCTGGCTGTGCCGCCGCTTCCCCGGGTTTGCCGGTCAGAGCCTTTGACATTCCGCGTTCGATTCTTTACAATTTCCCCATAGTCAATTCGTAACGAGGAGGATCGCATGGGAGTTTATCTGAGCAAGCGCGCGGATCACGTCAAACTGTACCTGGCCCTATGGCTGGTCGCCTTCATGGGGCTGTGGGTGAAGTTTTTCCATGAATTCGGCGAACCGTTCCGGGTGGGAACCATCTCCTATTTTCTGGTTTTTCTGGTGGTTGTCATCGGCGCTTATTTCATCCTGGCGCCGCTCCTGAAAGGCCGGGCCATCACCTCGGAAAGGAGCAAATGGCTGCCGTTCCTGCCGGCCCTGCTGCTGCTGCTGCACTGGCTGTTCCAGCAGTTGGACCTGATGTTCACCGCGGGCGGGCGCGTCGTGCTTTTTTCCTTCAGCATCCTGGTCAACCCGCTGTTCATCCTCTTTCTTTTCCTGGGCCTTGTTTTGTACCTCCTGGCGGCCCAGCCGCAGATCATGGACGCTGTTTTCGTCGGCATGAAGAACACCATACGCCTGTTCGTGGCCGTTTCTTTCCTGGCCCTCGGCCTGGTCAGCCTGGCCCAGATCGTCCAGGCCGTTTCGGCCCTGGCCCGGATCGGGGTGGACAGCGGCGCCTGGAGCAACTATTCGCGCCTGGGAGTGTTCACCACCGGCGGCCTCATCGTCTCGCTGCTGCTCGATCTGCTCCTGCTGCTGGTGCCTCTCTGCGGCTGGGTGCTGCTGCAGAAGCTGCTGGGCAAGGCCACGCCGAATTGGGACAGGCTCCTGAGGCTGCCGTGGCGCTGGCTGGGAGTGTTGCCGCTGGTGCTGATCGGTTTGGCCATCCTGGCCCAGCCCGAAACCTTCTATCAGCCCTGGTTCGTCGTCACCGCCATTTTCTCCTTCATCTCCATCCTGGTCAACTTCCTGGCCGCCAGCCAGAATCCGGTGGCGGTGGGCGTCGTCAAGCTGGCCGAGTCATTCTTTTTTTATCCCTACCGCTACTTCCGTAAGATCGTCCAGTTCGGCAAGAAGGACATGGAAGTGACCGAGAATGAAACCGCCGGCATCGATTACTTCTGTTACGCCATCAAAGGCTTTATCTGCATCGCCATCCTCGCCTTGTGGGTGCTGCTGGCCGTTTATCCCATCCTGCGCTACTATGGGCTGAACTTCCTGCCGCTGCCCCTGCAGCTCGAAGTTTTCCCCGGCGACTCGTTCCAGGGGCTGTTGCTCTATCCGCTGGCCTATTTCATCTATCCGCCGCTCTACGCCCTGGTCGTTACCCTGTTTTACGAGTTGCTGGTCGTGTTGCTGCAGATCCTGGTCAGGACCAGCAAGTACCTGGGAAAGCTGCTGGAAAGGAATTGAAGGCCGGGCGCGGACAGCGGGAGACAATTTCTTTCATTGACAGCGCCCGCGGCATTTTAGTATAATAGCCGTTCGCAGGGATTTTAAAATCCCATGCCGATCCCTGCTCCGGTTTTTTCGCTGTTTCTAAATTTTGTCCTGAGGTGAACCAATATGAAACGACTGTTGCTCAAGCAGACCTCGCTGCTGACGCTCCTGTGCTTTTTTTCCCTGCTGCTGGTCGATGTCTATCCCCTGGCCGCCGGTCAGGCGGGTGAAGGTTTGGCCCTGATCGCCAAGGGCGAGGCCGACTACGAAAACGGCTTGTTCCAGGACGCCCTGTCCGCCTTCAACCAGGCGCTGGGACTGGTGGCGAACGCCGAAGACCGCGAGCGGCTGCTGCTCGATATTTCTCTGGTCCACTTCGCCTTGCAGGACCTTGACTCGTGCCGCGACGTGCTGCGTTCACTCCGGCAGCAGAACCCGGAGCGGCAGATCGATATCACCAAGTTTCCCGAAGGCTTCGTCGAACTCTATGGCCAGGTGACCCGGCAGGTACTGGCAGCCCAGGGCAGGCAAGAAAAACGTGAGGAACTGAAACCGGCCCCGGCTGGCGCTCCCGCTGCTTTCGTAAAAGATCAGGACCAAGACGCCACTGCCGCTCCTGACGCATTCGAGAAAGCGCAGAAAGAGGCGAAGTTCAAGAAGAAGGGCAAAAAATTCCCCTGGCTTTGGGTCATTCTTGGCGTTGGCGTCGTGGCCACGGTCATCCTGCTGCTGAGCAAAAAGAAAAAACCCGCCGTCAATTATGCCTTGACCGTGACCTTGGCGGCCGGCGTGAACGGCACGCCCGCTGCCGGGGCCTATACCTATGAAAGCGGCACGAAAATCGACTATAGTTATACCCCGGGAACGGGCTTCGATGCGTTGGAAGTGAAGCTGGACGACAACGTCCTGGCCGCCAGCGGCCAGATCACCATGGATCAGGACCATGTCCTGGCGGTGACCGCCCGCAACGCGAATTACAACTACGACACCGAAGTCCTGGGTTTCAGTTGGATCGCCGTCTCCGCCGGCGACTTCAAGATGGGCGACAAATTCGGCGGCGGCGACTCCTGGGAAAGGCCGGTGCACACGGTTAATCTCACCGCCTATTCGATCTCCAAATATGAAGTGAAGTTTTCCCAGTATGACGCCTTCTGCGATGAAACATCGCGGACCAAGCCGAGCGACTCGGGCAGGGGCCGCGGCAACAGGCCGGTGATCAATGTGAGCTGGACGGACGCCAAGGAGTTCTGCGATTGGCTGGCGGCCAAGACCGGCAAGAACATTCACCTGGCTACCGAAGCGCAGTGGGAGCGGGCCGCCGCGGGCACGGACCAGCGTCTTTACCCCTGGGGCAGCGCCGCCCCCACCTGTGCCCATGCCACTTTCAGTGGTTGTGGGGGGGGGACCAAACCCGTCGGTTCCTGCCCGGCGGGGGCCTCTGCCGTCGGGGCCATGGACATGGCCGGCAACGCCTGGGAGTGGGTACAGGATTGGTTCGACGAAGGTTATTACCAGGAGTGCAGCAACCAGGGCATCGTAAAGAACCCTCAGGGACCGGCCAGCGGCGAGAACCGCGTCCAGCGCAGCGGCAGCTATACCGTCAAAGCCGTGCGGTTGCGCTGCTCGTTCCGTGACTACAATTACCCGGACTACTCCAGCCCTGCCCTCAGCTTCCGCGTCGTCTGGGAACAGTAACCCTGGTTCTTTTTTGAAGCCAATGCCCCGGGGCCCAACCCCGGGGCTTTTTTTTAAGGTGTTGCGGCTTCAGCTGTTGCGGTACGCCTGCCCTGTTGAACGCAAGGCCGGGAGCGGACTTGGGGCATGAGGGGCGTAGTAATGGCTTTATCTCCCGGCCACACTGGTGCGCAGCCAAATCTTGCGCTTGCTAACCGGGGCTTGCCCTACGCCGCCGGATCCCCCATCCATGCCGGGAGGCATGCCGCCGCGGCCGGATTTTCCGCCACCGCCACCGCGGCCGCCGCGCGAGCGATCCATGCTCTCCTTATCAGGAGCACGGAGGCGTTCGATCTTCCAGGAGAGGCCGATCGCGATCACCTGGTCGGACTTCACGTCCAGTCCCGGCCAGGCGCCGGCGCCCTGGAAGGGGATGCGCAGCTGGTAGGCGAAATCCCCCCAGTCGCTGGCCAGGCGGACCGCCAGCCCCGACGAACCATCGGCGGCGATGAACGCTTCCCTGCCCTGCCTGCGGTCGATGATCTTCAGCAGCTGGCGCCCGTCATCTCCCGTCTCGGCGCGGCCTTCAGGCGGAGGCATCATGGCGGCCATGCCGCTGACATGGACCAGGCCCAATTTTTCGGCTTGGCCGCCTTTCGCGTCCAGCCATACGGTCAGCACGGCGCGCCCCGGCCGGCGCTGCCCGCGGCGGATGTCGGGAGTGAAGAAAACGTAGAGGTTGCGCTCGTCGTTGCCCAGGCCCACCATCATGCCGTTCTCGAACAGCTGGCTGGTCATCTTCCTGCTGAAATCTTCCAGGCGGCCGTCAGCGGCTGCCGGCAGGGAAAGCCATTGCCCGGGGAGACGCTGGACGCTGCGACAGCCGGGCTGCAAAATGAGTACGGCCGCGGCCGCCAGGGCCATGGCCCACCTGCCTGAATGACGGACATGAAAATGGTTCATATTTAGGTTCTCCTTGGTCGCGAGGCCTTATTCATAAGATAACAACCGCTGGCGGCGAACCTTGCAGTCGCAACCCGGCCGCGGCCCGGGCAAAAAAAAACCCGCCCCCGGAGGGGGCGGGCAAAAGTCGGCTAACGGATCAGCTGACGTTTAGAAGCTGAACTTGAGTCCGAGGCGGGCGGTCAGCGGCCCATAGAAGTATTCTTCCATGAGGTAGCGCGGGTCGAGCTCGGGCTCATAATCATTGATGTCCCAGGAACCCTGGGCGATCCTGTCGTCGGAAATGGCCACGGAACCCTGGTTGTAGATGTTGTAGATGCGCTGGGCGGTCTTGATGTCGAAGACGTTGTCGATGTTCAGGTTGATGTTCAGGTTGGTCTTGCCGAGCTTGATGTTGTATTCGGTGTAGAAGTTGGCGTACCACAGGAAGGGGGAGCGTTTTTCGTTGCCGCGGCCCAGCGGGAAGTAGCCCTGGTAGTCCATGGCCCATTCGGTGGAGGTCGGCGTGCCGCTCATGGCGTTGACCACGAGGCCGGCGGTGAGTCCGAAGGGGAAGCTGTAGGTGCCGTAGGCCTTGAAATAGTGGGGACGGTCTCCGGGCAGCGGGCCGGTGGACGCTTGCAGGTCACGGGTCAGGGGAACGTACCAGCTGTCCCAGTAGCGGGCCACGTTGGGATCCTGGCGGGCGGTGGTCGATGTCCCAGACGGGGTTACCATCGTTGACATCTCGTCGCCGGAAGCCAGGCCGCTGTAGTTGCCTTTCAGGCTGCTGAAGGTGTAGGAAATACCGCCCAGCCAGTTGTTGGAAAAGCGCTTGTCCAGGGCGATATTGATGGCGTAGTAGTCGCGCTTGGCCTTGACGCAATCCGGGGCATTCTGCGGGATCAGCCCGGCGGCCCTGGCCTCAGCGTATTTTCCCTTGATGTAGTCGCTGCCGGGATTGGCGATGAAATAGCTTTCGCCCTCGGGCAGCAGGACGCCGATGTCCTCGATGGCCCAGAGCAGGTGCTTGTTGACCAGGCGCACCGAGAGGGCCAGGTTGTCGCGCAGTCTCTTCTCGAGACCAAATGAAATCTCCTGCTGCGTCATGGGCTTCATGTCGGGATCGGTGGTGTCAAAGGAGAGATCGCGGAAATCGAACGAATTGCCTTCACCGAGGAGGGGCCGCCCGGGGAAGTAGCCGTTGACACCGATCTTGTCCCATTCGTAGGTGTCCAGGGCATAGTAGGTGCTCTTCCACGGCGTTCCGCCGTAGGAACCGGCGGCCATTTCGAGCTTCATGACGTCATAGAACAGGCCGTAGGAGCCGAACACTTTCAGCGAGGAGTCGCCCTTGACGTCCCAGACGAAGCCGAGGCGCGGGGCAAGCTTGTCGGCGAAACCAAATGTGATCGCGTCCATGTCCTTCAGGTCGGGGTTGGCCGTGGCGTAGGAGGGGATGTTCTCGGATTCCGTGCGCACGCCGAAGTTGACGGTGAAGCGGTTGGCGATGGTCCAGGAATCCTGGAGGTAGAAGGCGTACATGTTGCCGAAGGCGTCGTAGAAGTTGCCATAGGGGCCGGTGACGTCGTTGCCGCGCACGCCGTAGTAGCCGTACTTGCCGCGGCCGTAGTTGGTGCCGTAGGCGATCATGTCACGGTTCCAGCCGAAGAACAGGACCGGGTTATTGGCGATGTTGTCCTGGTTCTCGGCCCGGCGCACCCAGGAGAAGCCGGCCTTCCAGGAATGCTCGCCGCCGAGGTTCATGAAGTAGGAGGCGTCGAAGCTCAGGCTCAGCTTTTCGGTGATGTTGTTCTTCATGGTCAGGGCGTTGGCGCGAGCGTAGTTCATGTAGCCCGAAGAACGCTGGTAGGCCACAGGCACGTCGAGCAGGCCGATGTTGGTGGTCCGGAAATAGCCGCCCGGGGCTTCGGTAATGAACTGGAAACAAGGCTCCGCCGGGGGCGCCACGAGCTGGTTGTTCTGGTTGGTCCGGAAATAGCCGGCACGGGCGCTGACCATGAAGTTGTTGCCCAGGGTCAGGTCGGCGCTGACATTGCCCGACATGTTGGGGTAGGAGAAGCCGAATTCGTCGTAGGAGATGTTGGGATTGGGATTGCCGTTGATATTGGACTGGTCGCCCTTGTATTTCTGGAAGTTGTTGACGAAGCTGGCGCCCAGGCGCAGGTTCTTGATGGGCTGGGAGGTCAGCTTGAGCGAGTAGTTCATCTGGTTTTCCGTGCGCTTCCAGGGCTTGACTTCGCCGCCGGGATAGGTGGTGGTGCGGGTGCTGGTGAAGTAGCTCGGAATGACGGAGCCGAAGAACCAGACCTTGTCCTTGATGAGGTAGCCGCCGAGGCTGATGCCGCCCTCGAATCTCGAGTCGTCCTCGACGCCCCAATACTCATCGTACGGGAAATAGCGGGCGATGGAGGTGTCTTCCAGGTCCAGCTGCAGGATATCGCGTCCCTTGCTGCGCAGGGCCGAGCCGCTGTAGTAGCCGATGGCCTCGCCGTGGAACTCGTTGCCGCCCGAACGGGTGACGACGTTGATGACGCCGCCCAGCGAGCCGCCGAATTCGGCGGCGTAGCCGGAGGCCTTGACCTGGACCTCGTCGACGAAGTCAAAGGCCACGTTCTGGCCGGAGTTGCCGTCCTTGATGTTGGTGGTGTCGGCGCCATCGATGTAATACATGTTTTCCAGGCCCGAAGCGCCGTCGATGGAGGTGCCGCCCGCTCCCAGGGGGTCACTGGTGACGCCCGGGATGGCGGTTACCAGCGAGTCGAAGTTCCGGCCCTTGGGCAGTGCCTGAAAGACCTCCTTGGTCATGGTCATGCCCTTGGCCGTGCTCTTGACGTCGATCTGGGCGACCTGGCCGGTGATGGTGACCACTTCGTTCAGGTTGCCGAGCTTCATCTCGATCTTCAGGTTGAGGGTCTGTTCCAGTGCGAGCTTGATATCTTCCCGCACCACGCTCTGGAAGCCATCCAGACTGAAGACTACCTTGTAGGTGCCGGGTTGCAGGTTAAAAAGCCTGAAAACCCCGTTCTCGTCGGTCACAGCCGTCGTCTTGCCGACCAGTTTGGGGCTGGTGGCTTCGACGCTGACGCCGGGGACCAGCGAGCCGTCTTCAAGTTGTACCGTGCCAAAGATTTTGGCCGTGGTCTGCTGGGCGGTCAGCAGTCCTGCGCACAGGAGCAGGCTGATCGCCAGCAGGGTGTACCGTTTGCAAGTACTCATTTGTTTGTCCTCCTTATAATTTGACAAAACATCCATATGACAGCAAGGTTCGTGCCAAAGCCGGGGCCGGGAGGGCAAAGAATGGCCGAGCCGCGATCTGCATTTGGAAACCATTATCGGCAAATGATTTCGCGGAATAATCCTGACAGGAAAATAGTCGGTTTCGCGCCGCGTGCGGGGAAATATTGTCCCGGGAACACGGAATTCCCGGCAAAAGCTTCAAAAAACAGCCGAAAAAACACTTTTTTGAACGCCGGCTTGATGAACTCCGGCATGGAGTGACAGCACTAGCCCACACGTGAGCGGAAACTGTCGTGCATGACCATGATCCGATCTTCTTATATATATTCCTTTAAATTCCAGCCTCCAGGTTCCATGCTCCGGCGGATCGCGATGGCATTTCCTTGTCAAGCGAAAACCAGAGTGTTATAATGTCCCTGATGAAGTTCGTCCCAGCGAGGCTGATGATGAAAAAAATTCTTCTGGTCGCAATTGCCCTGGCTTTCTGCTTCTCCCTGTCCGCCGAATCCGAAAGGGAACTGCTGAAAAAACTCCCGCTGCAGCACCGCACCTGGCTCACGGAAGAGGTGGTCTACATCATCACCCCTTCCGAAAAAGAGGTGTTCCTGCAGCTGGGGTCCGACGTCGAGCGCGACACGTTCATCAGCGCCTTCTGGAAACAGCGCAACCCCAATCCCAATCTCCCGGAGAATGAATATAAAAAAGAGCATTACCGGCGCATCGCCTATGCCAACAACTGGTTCGGCAAGGATTCCCCCGGAGCAGGCTGGCGCACGGAGATGGGCCGGACCTACATCACCCTGGGCGAGCCGCACCAGATCGAGCGCTTCGAGAACGTGAACGAGATCCACCCGACCATCATCTGGTTCTACCAGGGCATGGCCACGCTCGGCCTGCCCGATTCCTTCAGCGTGGTCTTCTTCAAGCAGGACGGTGTCGGAGAATACGAATTGTACTCGCCCATCAAGTTCGGCCCCCAGGCCCTGCTGCGCAATTATGAAGGCGATCCCAACTCCTATTCAGCCGCCTACAACCAGCTGATCGACATCGAGCCCCACGTGGCCGCGGTATCGCTTTCGCTCATCTCCAATGAGCCGATCAGCAACACTCCGTCGCTGGCATCCGACCTGCTCATCCGCGAAAAGATACCCCAGACTCCGCAGCGCAAGGTCAACAACGTCTATGCCAAAAATTTCCTCAAATACAAAGGCCAGGTTGAAGTGGACTACGCCGACAACTATATCGAGAGCAGCTCCCAGCTCCACGTGGCCCGCGACCGCTCGGGTTATTATTTCATCCACTATCTGATCGAGCCCCGGCGCCTCTCCCTGGAGGAATACCAGGGAAAATTCTATACCACCATCGAGATATCGGGCAATATCTCCGACGCCTCGGGAAAGATGATCTCGCAATTGTCCCGCAAGATCCCCATCGAGATCTCCGCCAGCCAGATGAGCGCCGTCAAGGACAAGCTCTTCAGTTTTCAGGACATGCTGCCCGTGATTCCCGGCAATTGGCACGCCACCGTCTTCATGAAGAACCTGACCACCAAGGAATTCACCACCCTGGAAAAGGATTTCGTCATCCCGGCCGCGGAAAATCTGGCGCTGTCGCGGCTGCTGCTGGCCAATCGTCAGGCCGATGTCACCCGCATCGCCGCCTACAAGCCCTACCGCTTCGGCAACACCCACCTGCTGACGTCGCCGCGCAACGATTTTACCGACGCCGACGCCATGACGGTCTTTTTCCAGTTGCACGGCCTGACCAGCGAACTGGAAAAGAACGGCAGCCTGGAATTTTCCCTGTTCCGCCGCGAGGAGAAGGTGTTCAGCAAAACGCTCGCCCTCGCCGGCCTGCGCTCCCTGCCCGACGTCTTCGAGACCCTGCCGCTGAAAGGCTACGGCCCGGCCTATTACAACCTGAAGGTGGCGCTCCTGGACAGCGGCAAGAAAGAGATCTTGAGCGAGAACAGCGATTTTTTCATCACGCCGCAGCCCTCGCTGCCCCGCCCCTGGGTCGTATCCATGCCGACCTCCGCCGATGATTTTTCGCTTTTTCTCAACGAGATGGGACGGCAGCATGTCCAGAACCGCGACCTGGAGAAGGCGTTCCCCTTCCTGGAGCAGGCCTACCTGAAGAAGCCGGACAACAGCCGCTTCGGCCTCGATTACTGCCAGCTGCTGCTGCAGAAAAAGGACTACGCCAAGGTCAAGGCGGTCGCCCTGCCCCTGGTCGAGGGCAAAGCGCGCTTCGAGTTCTCCCTGCCCCTGGCGCAGGCCCACCAGGCCCTCGGGGAATACGCGCAAGCGATCTCGCAGTACGCCGACTATGTTACCCATTTCGGAGCCAACATCAACGTATTCAATCAGATCGGGGAGTCTTTCCTGCAGCTGGGCGATGCCGCCGAGGCTCTGAAGGCCTGGGAAAAATCCCTGGCGCTCAATCCCAAACAGCCGCGCATCAAGGAAAAGGTCGACGGCTTGAAGAAAAACGTCAAGTGAAACCGTCTAATACAGCAGCCGCTGAACGGCTGTTCACCATGGAGGTATTCGGCAATGAATAGAGAAAACAAAAAGTTCTGGAGCGTCCTGGCCTGTGTCCTGATCCTGTCCGCGACGGCCTTCGCCCAGGCCGGACGCGGCAAGGGCCGCTTGACCGGTTTCGTGGTCAACGAAAAAGGCGAAGCGATCGCCAAGGCTATCGTCAAGCTGGAATTCGAGAAAGGCGGGCTGAAAGACGAGACCACCAGCGGCAGCAAGGGCGAATGGAGCTTCATCAGCCTGGGCACGGGCAATGTCATCCTGACCGCCTCGGCCAACGGCTACCTGGACAATAACGCCCAGGCTTACGTGCAGCAGTTGGAGAAAAACCCTCCCGTCAAGATCGTCCTGCGCGAGGACAAGGAGAAGAAGGTCCGCGTGCAGAATGAGGCCTCCATGAAGGAGCTGGAGCAAGGCAACCTGCTTTACAACGAACGCAAGTTCGACGAGGCGCTGGAATTCTTCAACAAGTTCGCCGAGCTCAACCCCGATGTCTACCAGATCTACTTCAACATCGGCGACGTCTACCGCGAGAAAGGCGAGTTCGACAAGGCCAACGAGCAGTACGCCATCGCCCAGGCCAAGGCCAAGGAAAAGGCCGATGTCATCATGCAGGCCAAGGCGCTGGCCGCCTACGGCGAGATCTGCCTGCGCCAGGAAAAATACAAGGAAGCCCAGGATTTCTTCACCCAATCGATCGCCCTCAACCCCAAGGACGAGATCCTGGCCTACAACGTGGCGGAGATCTTCTTCGGCCGCAACCAGACCGACAAGGCCATCGAGTACTACCAGCTCGCCATCCAGATCAAGCCCGAGTGGAGCGAGCCCTATCTCAAGATGGGCTACGCCTACCTGAACAAGGGCGACATGGCCAAGGCAGTCGATCAGCTGAAAGAGTTCCTGAAGCATGATCCCGAGTCGCCACAGGCGCCGGTGGTCCAGAGCCTGATCGACTCGCTGTCCAAGACCAAGTAGAATCGGACCGTCCCGCTGATCTGAATCGCCGGCTGCCCGCGCAGCCGGCTTTTTATTAATTAAGTAATCTCAATCCACCCTCTCCAGGTTGATAACCAAGAACTCGGATTTTAATCATGCGTGTCTCGGTGAAGCGATCAAGATAAATTCAGAGGATTTCTTCGAATACCTCTATTCTGCTTCTTATCGATAGCAACTCACCTTCTGCTTCTGCGAGGGGGAAGGCCGCAGCGCTTCGAAGAGAAGGGGGTGGCGGATGAGTTGCGAGGACTTCTCAGCACTGCAAAAATCCCGCCCCGCGAAGGGGGCGTGGCAAAGTTCGGCTGACTGACTTGCTCAACGTTTAAAAGCCGAACCTGAAGCCGAGGCGCGCGGTCAGTGGTGGGTGCCAGCTTGATAAGGATCATTGCCGATCGGTATCGACTTGAGGGCAAAAAAAAACCCCGCCCCCCGGAGGGGGCGGGGCAAAAGTCGGCTAACTAACTAGCTGACGTTTAGAAGCTGAACTTGAGGCCGAGGCGCGCGGTGAGCGGCCCGTAGAAGTTGGCCTCCATGAGATAGCGCGGGTCACGCACGGGCTCGTAGTTGTTGATGTCCCAGGGACCCTGCGCGATCGTTTCGTCGGAGATGGCCACGGCGCCCTGGTTGTAGATCGGGTAGATGCGCTGTGCCGTCTTCACGTCGAAGACGTTGTCCACGTTGAGGTTGATGTTCAGGTTGTTCTTGCCGAGCTTGAGGTTGTATTCCACGTAGAAGTTGGCGAACCACAGGAAGGGGGCGCGGGCCTGGTCGGCGCGGCCATAGGGCATGTAGCCCTGGTAGTCCATGGCCCATTCGGTGGAGGTGGGGGTGCCGCTCATCGCGTTGAGCACGACGCCGGTGGTGATGCCGAAGGGGAAGGAGTAGGAACCGTAGGCTTTCAGGTAGTGGGTGCGGTCACCGGGGAGCAGGCCGACGGACGGTTCCAGGTTCAGGGTCTGGGAGACGTACCAGTTGTCGAAATAGCGGGCGACGTTCGGGTCGGTGCGGCCGACCTCGTCACCGGAAGCCAGGCCGTTGTAGTTGCCTTTCAGCTGGCTCCAGGTGTAGGAAATGCCGCCCAGCCAATTGTTGGAGAAGCGCTTGTCAATCGAGATGTTGACGGCGTTGTAGTCGCGCTTGGCTTTGGGGCAGTCAGGAGCATTGGCCGGGATCAGGCCAGCGGCCCGGGCCTCGGCGTATTTTTCCTGGACAAAAGCGTTGCCGGGGTTGGTGGTGTAATACAGTTCGCCCTCGGGAAGCAGGATGCCGACGTCCTCAATGGCCCAAAGCAGGTGCTTGTTGACGTAGCGCACGGAGAGGGCCAGGTCGTCGCGCAGTCTCTTCTCGAGACCCAGCGAGATTTCCTGCTGCTGCATGGGCTTCATGTCGGGATCGGTGGTGTCGAAGGAGGGGGCGCGGAAGTCGAAGGTGCCGCCGGGGAGGAGCTGACGGCCGGGGTAATTGCCGCCGACGCCGATCTTGTTCCATTCATACGTGTCCAGAGCGTAGTAGGTGCTCTTCCACTTGAAACCGCCGTAGGAGCCGGCGGCCATCTCGAGCTTCATAACGTCAAAGAACAGGCCGTAAGAGCCGAACACCTTCAGGGAGGAGTCGCCCTTGACGTCCCAAACGAAGCCCAAGCGCGGGGCGAGCTTGTCGGCCATGCCGAATTCGATGGGTTTCAGGTCTTCGAATTCAGCGTTGCCGGTGGCGTAGGAGGGGATGTACTCGGATTCAGCACGCACGCCAAAGTTGATGGTGAAGCGGTTGGCGATGGTCCAGGAATCCTGCAGGTAAACGGCGAGCATGTTGCCGTAGGCATTGTAGAAGTCGCCGTAGGGGCCGGTCACGTCGTTGTTGCGCACGCCGTAGTAGCCGTACGTGCCGCGGCCGTAGTTGACGCCGTAGGCGATGAAGTCGCGGTTCCAGCCGAAGAACAGCACCGGGCCCTTGCCCGTGTTGTCGACGTTCTGTCCGCGGCGGGCCCAGGCAAAGCCGGCCTTCCAGGAATGTTCGCCGCCCAGGTTCATGAAGTAGGACAGGTCGGCGCCGAAGCTGATCTTCTCGGCGATGTTGTTCTTCATGACCATGACGTTGGCGCGCGAGTAGTTCTGATAGCCGGAGGGCTTCTGGTACTCGGCGGGGATGCCGGGCATGCCGATGTTGGTGGTCTTGAAGTAGCCGCCCGGAGCCTCGGTCAGGAACTGGAAGCAGGGCTCATCGGAGGGCTGCACGAGCTGGTTGGTGGTGTCGGTGCGGAAGAAACCGGCGCGGGCGCTCAACATGAAGTTGTTGCCCACGGTCAGGTCGGCGCTGAAGTTGCCCGACATGTTGGGATAGCTGAAGCCATAGTCGTCAAAGGAGACGGTGGGGGCGGAGCTGCTGGCGTAGTTGGCCAGGTCGCCCTTGTACTTGTAGAAGTTGTTGACCACGCTGGCGCCCAGGCGCAGGTTCTTGATGGGCTGCGCGGTGAGCTTGACCTGGTAGTTCAACTGGTTCTCGGTGCGTTTCCAATCCTTCACCACGCCGTCGGAGTGGGTCAGGGTGCGGGTGTTGGTGTAGTAGACGGGCAGGATGGAGCCGAAGAACCACAGCTTGTCCTTGAGGATGTAGCCGCCGAGGTTCAGGCCGCCTTCGAAGCGGTGGTCGTCCTGGTCGCCGTAGAAGAATGAGTACGGCAGATAGACGGCCTTGGAATCGTCGTTCGGGTCGAGGTCCAGCAGGTCGCGGTAGGTGCCGCGCAGGGGAGCGCCGCTGTAATAGCCGACGACTTCGCCGTGGAACTCGTTGCCGCCGGAGCGGGTCACGACGTTGATGACGCCGCCGAGGGAGCCGCCGAATTCGGCGGAGTAGCCGGAAGCCTTGACCTGGACTTCGTCGACGAAGTCGAAGGACACGCTCTGGCCCGAGTTGCCCTGGATGATGCTGGTGGTGTCGGCGCCGTCGATGTAGTACATGTTCTCCAGGCCCGAAGCGCCGTCAACTGACGTGCCGCCGAGCAGCAGTACTTCACTGGAAACGCCGGGGACGGCGGTCACCAGAGAGTCGAAGTTGCGGCCCCTGGGCAGGGTCTGGAAGACCTCTTTGGTCAGGGTCATGCCCTTCGCCGTGCTCTTGACGTCGATCTGGGCGACCTGGCCGGTGATGGTCACCATTTCCTCGATGTTGCCGAGTTTCATGGTGATCTTCACGTTGAGGGTCTGTTCGATTGCCAACATGATGTTTTCCCTGACTACAGTCTGGAACCCCTGAAGGGAGAATACCAGCTTGTAGCTGCCGGGAGAGAGGTTGGCAAGTCTGAAGACGCCGTTCTCATCGGTGATGGCGGTCGATTTGCCGACCAGCTTGGGGCTGGTGGCCTCGACGGTGACGCCGGGAACCAATGATCCGTCTTCCAGCTGCACGGTACCAAAGATCTTGGCACTGGTTTGCTGGGCGGTCAGCAGTCCTGCGCACAGGAGCAAGCCGATCGCCAGCAGGGTGAAGCTTCTGGCAGATTTCATTTGTTTGTCCTCCTTATTTAGACAATACAACAAAAAATAAGCAATATCCGTGCCAAGTCGAGACCCAGGCCGCGGCAGGTTGAAGAAGCGCCGGCCATGTGGGAAAACCTGACCAGCAAAGGTTTTTCATAGATGACGAGCCTGACGGATAAACAAAAAAGCGGATTCGCGGCTTGAGCAGGGGGCGGGGATTCAAATAATTGAATAATAATTCAAAAAACAGAATAAACCTTGTGGCAATCGCCTTTGGCCGTCAAGGGGAAATAACAGAGCCCAGTGGAAGGAGGGGAGAAAAAATCGCGCCGCCCCTCGGGGGGCGGCACGTTAAAATCAGCGTTTACTGGACGATCTTGAACTTGAATTCCTGCAGGCTCTTGGCTTTGGAAACGTTGTCGAGCAGTTGAATCTCCAGGACATAGTCCCCGGCTTCCAGCAGCTTCTGCTTGCGTTCCGTCTCCACGCCCTTGGCGTTCTTGGTCACTTCGGTGAAGGTGAAGTCGATGGGTTGGCTGATGATGGGGCTGGTGACGGTCTGCGCCGGCAGCTTGTTGATCTCCTTGCCGTCTTTTTTGAAGACATAGGTGATCTGCAGGCTGAGGGCGTTGGTGGCGGCATCGGGCTTGGCGCCGATGATAAAGTAGAAAAGGTCGAGGTTCTCGCTGGGCTTGAACTCATTGTTCAGGACCGGCGCCAGCATCAGGGTGTTGTAAACGAAGGAATTCTTGTGGACGGTCAGCTTGGTATCGGCGGCCGGCAGCATCTGCAGCGAGCTTACCGAAAAGATCGGCGTTGTGGCCAGCTGATCCTTGAGCTGCGAAAAATCCGGCAGTGAAAACTCAACGAAGTGGGTGGTGATCTTGCTGAAGTCGGTCGTGCACAGCGCCAGGGCCAGCAGGTAGGTGCCGGCCGGGTAGGTGTCGCCGGCGATGGAATAATAATTCAGGGCTTCAGGCTGGAACCCCTGCAGCTTTTCCTCGAGATCGAAGCGGATGAAATGTTCGCGGACGATCTCGCCGGCAATGCCGTTCTCGAGGCGATACACGCGGACGAAAGTGAAGTGGTTCGCCTTGAGCAGGTCGGGCGCATCCGCCGGGGCGCTGAAGCCCAGGTCGGCGTTCTTGAGCTGGAACATGAATACCGGGTAATTCAGGTTCTGCTGAGTGGTGAGAAAGAGGGTTTTCAGGTAGGTCAGGGGGATGTCGACACGGTTGGTGCGCAGCGCGACATTGGCGTCCATCACCGCCGCCACCTGGGGAGCGATCTGCACCGTTTGCCCGGTCTTCTGCGGGGCGGCCTTGCCTTTTTCAGAGGCCAGCGGCAGGGTGAGCATCAGCAGGACGATCAGCGCCAGAACAAAAAATTTCTTTGTGTTCATTTATGGTTTCTCCTTGTGAATCACAATTTGATCTTGATCTCTTTACGGGATTGGCTCTTGTCGGCGGTGTTTTCCAGCGTGACCCGGACGCTGTATTTCCCCGCCGGCAGTTGCAGCGGGAACTCCAAGTCAACGTTTTTGCCGAGCTGAGCCAGCATGGCATCGGAAACCGCCAGCGGGTGGAACTCTTCCTTGTCCAGGACCACCGCACCCGCGGCATCGACGATGTGCACGTTCAGCCTGAGCCGGGTTTCATAGGTCTTGGTCTTGTCGTTCAGGAGCAGACTGGTCACGCGGTAGGGGACGGCAATCAGCAGCTTGGCCTGGCCCGGGCCGGTTTCCTGCGCGGCCAGGGTGAAATCGAACATGCGGACGTTTCGATCCATGCCCTGGGGCTTCAGCTGCATCTGGGCGTTGTTGATGATGCTGATGCGGCGGGCGCTGCCGGGATCGAGCCGGTACATGCCCTCGCGGTGGTAGTCGACGAATACGACGGGAAACGTGCCGTAGAACCAGATCTCTACCGGCGGCTCATAGAAGCTGTAGCCGGTAGGGTAGACGTCGCGCCGCTCCGGCTCGCCCAGCAGGATGAGAATGCGGCCGCGGTCGCTCAGCCAACCCTGGCTGCCCTCCTGGAACAGGTGGTTGGCCTGTTCGATGCGGCGATAATACTCGTCGCGGTATTCGTTTTCTTCCGTGGTGGGATCCGGGTCGCGCACTTTCCAGAATTCCTCGACGAATTGCTGGCGCTCCGCTGGCGGGATCTTCTTGAAGATCCTGCTCTCCTTCTTGCTGATGATATAGCGGACTTCGGAGAGGAACTCGCGGTCATCGGCGGGGATGTGGCGCACGGCCTTGCCCTTTGTGGAGCAGCCGGCCAATGCCAGCAACAGAAGGACGACGCCTGCCAGCCAGGGGGCTTTCATCCCCAGGCGGGAAGCCAGGGTAACCGTGAAGATAGATGAATTTTTCATTTTCATTTAATTAAGACGGATCTGGATATATTATTCTACCATATTTTATTTTATTCTGCAAAGGGTTACAATACGTCTCATGAAAAACCGTCTCCTCGCTTTTTTGCTGCTGTTGGTCCTGCCGCTTCCGGCCCTGGCCGAGGATGCGCTGGAAGTGGCCATCCAAAAAAAGGATTGGCCGGCCCTGGCCGCCCGTTTCAGTGACGACTCGCACCTGCAGCTGGCTTCCTACTTCCAGGAGTGCCAGGGAGTGGGCTTCAGCCTGCTGCGGCCGAACAACCTGATGTTCTTCGCGCGCTTCCGGGATTTTGCCGAGATCGGCGAGATCAGTTTTGAGCAGAGTGACGGCAGGCTCCGGGGCCTGGCGCTCAAGCGCACGATCAAGCCCCTGTATTTCGTCCGCACGTTTTCCCGCTATGCCGTCGCCGACCGCAGGCTGCGCGTGGGCGACGCCGAAATACATTTCAAAAAGGGTTATGTCTACCGCGGCCTGCCCATGGGCAACGTTTTCCTTTTCAGCGGCGAATGGGAATTCCGCATCAAACCCAGCTCGGAAGAGGAGCGGCTGACCCTGCAGGGCCTGGAGCGCAGCGACACGCTGGCCAAGGAGGCCCGGGCCGGCGTCTTCGTCTTCAGCCGCCCGGATGACCTGCTGGCCGGACTGCCCGAGCCGGAGCCCGCCCTGGTGCCGGCCGACGATGAGGTCATGGCCTTATACAAGATATTCCAGGAGCGCTGGGGGATGCCCATCCCGTTTTTCGACGAGCTGTGGTATTTCCCATTCGCGTCGGACTTCAACACGGTCCTCTTCCATCGCAAGCCGGGCAAATCGCATTTCCGCTATATCTTCAACGGCAGCAACTCTCCCGACACCAGCCTGGTGCTGCTGCCGGAGAACAAGTTTTACCTGAGCTACAACGCCGTAAAGGGCCTCAAGTTCACGCAAACGGGGGTCGACGAACTGGAGAACCTGCAGCTGAACCTTTTTCTCAATCCCCAGGCCGGTTTTCTTTCCGCGACCTCGGTCCTGGACTTCAAGGAACCCTCGAACGTCAAGACCGTCAGCCTGGATCCCGGCCTGGTGGTCAAGGGCTTCGGCAGGTCGCAGCAGCACGAGCTGCAGCTGTTCCGTCGCGAAGACACGTATTATCTCCTGGGCGAGGGGCTGAAACGCTTCAGCTTCTATTACGCCGGGGCCATCGAGTCCAGCCGCGAGGGGGGAGACATGACCAGAGTCGGCCTGCGCGGCCGCGGAGCGAAGAACACCGACGACTATTTCATCCTGGACCGTGACCAGAATTTTTACCCCAACCCGGGACAGCACTTCTTTAAAAGCCGGCTGAAAGTCTCCCTGCCCGCGACCCTGAATTGCCTGGCCTCGGGCAGCCTGAGTCTGCGGCGCAAATACGGCGAGCGCAATGAATTCATCTTTGAGAGCCCTGGCAGCAAGGGCATCTCCCTCGTCTGCGGCAATTTTGAAAAGCTGGCGACCATCCCCGGTGCGCTGCCCATCCAGGTGTACGGCAACCCGAAGCTGAGTCTCAGGGATTCCTTTTCGGCCGCGGCCATCAAGGGCTACGTCGATTTCCTGGTGGACAAATTCGGCCCGCTGGACATTCCCGAGCTGAACCTGCTGCTGCGCCGCTGGCAGCACTACGGCGGCTGGAGCCACCAGGGCTTCGTGATCTTCAACCTGCTGGGTGGCAACATCATCGATGACGACATCAGCATGGTGCGGCGGCTGCGCAGCGAGAGCCCGGTGGTATTCACCGACGTCAATCGCGACAACCTGGTCCACGAGCTGGCCCACCAGTGGTGGGGCGGGGTCGTCTCCTGGAAAACCTACCAGGACCAGTGGCTGACCGAGGGATTGGCGCAGTTCGCCACCATGCTCTACCTGGAGAGCACGCTGGGGGCGAACCCGTTCCGCAGGGTCTTAGTCGGCGCCAAGCGCTGGGTGTTCCGCGAGAACGACGCCGGCCCCGTCATCTACGGCCGACGCGTCGCCAACCTCAGTGCCGACCTGGAAACGTTCCAAAGCATCGTGTACAACAAGTCGGCTCTGGTTTTCCTGATGCTGAAGGAAATGCTGGGCGAGGAGGAACTGCTGGGGCGGCTGCGGCAGGTCCTGAGTGAATTCAAGCACCAGAGCCTGGTCACGGCGCGCTTCATCCAGCACGTCAGCCGGGGCGAAAGCCGGTTGCTGAAGTTTTTCAACAACTGGATTTATATGCGCAAATTGCCCAGGGTGCGCTACGAGGTCGCGCTCAGCGGTGCGGTTGCCGAGATCACGTTTACGCAGCAAGACAGTGATTTCGTGTTTCCGGTCTCTGTCAGCGTCAGCAGCGCCGAAGGCAAGTACGCCCGTACGCTGATCGTTGAGGAAAAGGTCCAGAAGTTCAGGATTACGGAGAATGCGCCCATTCTTGCCATCGACGTCGAGGCTCTGGCCGCGCCCATCATCCTGGAGCGCTGAAGCCCGGATTTTTGTCGCGCTATGCTGGATTTTTAGCCGAAAATGCGGTATCCTATCGTATTAAAAACAGACGAGCCCCAATGATAAGACGAGGTTTTTGATGCTGGATGAACCGCTGCTCACCACTCCGGACAGGCAGGCGCGCGGCCGCATATGGCTGTTCATGCCCATTTCCCTGCTCGCGCACGCGCTGGCCGTAGCCTCCCTGGTGCTGGTGCCCCTGCTGCTGGCCGACTCCAACCTTCCCGAGATTCAGGTGACCAATGTGCTGATCATCGCCCCGTCCCTGCCGACACCGCCGCCGCCGCCTCCCCCCCCGTTCGGCCGCGGGCGCCGCTCCGCAGCAACCAAGGCCGCGGAGGAGAAGCAAGTACCCAAGCCCCAGGTCTACTTCGGCAAGCTGGTCGCCCCCATCGAAGTGCCGGTCACGATCGAGGAGGACGAAGGGGTTGATTTCGGCGTGGAGGGCGGCGTGCCCTGGGGCGTTCCCGGAGGAGTCGAGGGCGGCATCGAGGGCGGAGTCGTCGGCGGCGTGCTGGGCGGCGTGCTGGGCGGCGCACTGGCCAGCGAGTCGCCTTTCTTCGTCAGCGGCAAAAAGGTTCCCCGGCTGCTGCGCGAGGTCAAGCCCGAATATCCTGCGGAGGCCTTCGCCAACCGCCTGCAGGGAGTGGTGATCGTGGAAGCCATGACCGACATCTACGGAAGGGTCAGCCGCGTGCGCATCATCAGCGGCCATCCCATTTTCCACGAGGCGGCGCGGGCGGCCGTGCGCCAGTGGCTCTATGAGCCCTATATCGTCGACGGCGTTCCCCGGCCGATCTATTTCACCGTCTCCATCACCTTCGGCCTCACCGCGCAATAAAAAGCTCGGTGTACGGCAAAAACATAGGAACGAACTATAGTGACAAGTGACGAGTGACGAGGAAGAGAGCGGAAGAAGTTCTATGTTCGAAGTTCGATGTTCGAAGTTGAAGAAAAGAAAAAACCGTCGGGAAGAGCCATCAGGAAAATAGAAGAATAAAATCCCTTATCGGGAAACAAATTCTTACCGGCTTTCGTCATCAGCTGCTATTTTCAGTTGTCAGCGAATCGCGGATCACAAATTTCGGTCACGCCAGTGAGCCTCTTTTGTGGTTCCATGTCACTTGTCACTCGTCACTTGTTACTGAAGTTCGGTTTTCGACTCGGTCAAAGCTCTGACTATGGCCTGGGCCAAAAAACCGGCCAGAGGAGCTACCGTCCGGAGCACGGGCGCGGAGAGCCGCTTTCCCGGCCGCAACGTTCGCGGCTGAACGCCGACCAGGACGACCCGGCAGGGCATGGTGGCGGCCAGGAAGTCCATCAACAGCTTCAGGGGCAGGCGGTGGCTGGTCATGTCGCCCATGGTGATGGTGCCGGCGTCGACGATAAAAGCCGTACCGGGGGCCAGGCCGTGATCCACGGCGTCGAGCAGCAGGACGTGGCTGGGGGCGAAGGCCCGTACCTGACCGGTGAAGTTCTCCGGGGCTTCGCCGCCGCTGACGACGCGCAGCCGCGGGTCAGCCGGCAGCGCCCGCCCCAGCGCCAGCGCCAGCGAGACGCCCAGGCGGTCGTCGCTCTTCCAGTCCATGCCGATGCCCAGCACGAAAACGCGCTGAGCGCCGCGGAGTTGCCGGCGCAGCGATTCCTGGAAATCAGGGGTACAGAGAAACGCCGCCCCCGGCCCGGCAGCGGGTGGGTGAGCGGCGGATTTTTTGACGGCGATGGTCGGAGAGACTACTTGTACTCGATCTTCAGCTGGTGGCGGTCGAGGACGGCGAGTTCGAATTCCGTGTCCATGTGGTAGGTCTTGGTCGGGCAGGAGTCGACGCACTGGGCGCAGTGGATGCAGCGGTCGTTGTGCAGGATCATCTTGAACTTCTTTTCGGTTTCGGAGATGCGGATGATCTCGATGGCTTCGGCCGGGCAGTCATTGACGCAGATATTGCAGCCGATGCACTTGGCGGGGTTGAATACCACGTTGCCGCGAAAATCCTTGGGTACCGGCGTCTTCTCGAAAGGATACCTGACCGTGGCCGGCTTCTTGAACAGGCTGCGCAGCAGCTCGGGCAGGAACGGGGCGATCTTGAGGCTCATGATAAATTCCCCTTGATGATGATGACGATAAAGAGCTGCAGCACGGCCAGCGGTGCCAGCCAGCGCCAGGAGAAGTCGATCATCTGGTCGATGCGGATGCGGCTGGTGGCGGCGCGCAGGGCGGCCAGCAGGAAGACGATGAAAAGCGTCTTGGCGATGAACCAGGCCAGACCGGGCAGCAGCCCGCCCGGGAAACCGCCCAGGAAGACGGCGGCGATCAGGCCGGCGCCCACGACCATCTCGATGTCGCCGAGCAGGCGGAAGAAGGCCAGCTTCTTGCCCGAGTATTCGGTGAATTGGCCGCCGACGATCTCGGTCTCGGCGTGGGGAATGTCGAAGGGCACGCGCTCCAGCTTGGCCTGCAGGGCGATCAGGGCGATGACGAAGCCGATGACGTTGACCAGCATCAGCAGCGGCCGGTTCTGGAAAAAGACGGCGATCTCCACCAGGCGCCAGGAGCCGGCCAGCACGGCCGGGCTGAGCAAAGCCAGCAGCAGCGGGATCTCGTAACCGAACAGCATGGTCAGCACGCGCACGCCGCCGATGGCCGAGAAGACGTTGGTCGAATGCCAGCCGGCCAGGAAGAAGATCAGCGTCGGCAGGCTGAGCAGATAGACGATCACGATCAGGTCGCCCGGGAATGAAATGAAAGAGGGGGCCGTGCCATAGTGCCAGACGGGCAGATAGAGCGCCGCCGTGCAGATGATGGCCAGGGCGAAGACGGGCAGCGCCGAGAACATGCGCTTGTCGGCCCTTTCGGGCACGATGTCTTCCTTGGCGAACAGCTTGATGATGTCGGCGACCGGCTGCAGGATGCCGGAGCGCCCGGTGTGCAGGGGCCCGATGCGGTTCTGCATGCGGGCGTAGAGCTTGCGGTCGAACCACTCGCAGAATGTGGAGTAGACCAGCAAGAAGAGCAGACCCGGGTAGACCAGGATGTACAGGATGGGCTTTAAAATGGCCATGCGTATTCCTTTTTCTTGAAATTGACTTTTTTATAGCGCTCGTTCGCCATGGCCCGCAGCTGGCTGAAGGTCAGGACATTGCTCGCGCCGCTGCGCGCGTCGTCCAGTTGCACCAAACGCTCGGCGCAGCAGATGCAGGGGTCGATGGCGGCGAATATCAGCGGAATGTCGGCGATGAAGCCGTTCTTGAGCATCTCGATGGTGGCCGGGTAGTTGGCCAGCGTGGGGGCGCGCACCTTCAGCCGTTCCGGCTTGTCCGAGCCGTTGCTCTTGATATAGTGGACGTTCTCGCCGCGCGGGGCCTCGTAGCGCGAATAGACCTCGTTTTCCTTGACCTTGCGCGGCGCTTTGACCTTGAACGGCCCATCGGGCAGGTTCTTCAGCAGGAACTCGATGATGTTGTACGACTGGATCAGCTCCTTGACGCGCACCACGGCGCGACCCAGCACGTCGCAGGAGTCGGCGGTGCTGACCTCGAAGGGGATCTCGTCGTAGACGGCGTAGGGGTCGTCCTTGCGCACGTCCATGGGCACGCCCGAGGCGCGCAGGGTGGGGCCGACGGCGCAGAGGGCGATGGCCTTTTCCCGGCTCAGCTTGCCGACCCCGGCGAGACGGCCGACGAAAGTGGGCTCGCTGGCGGCCAGGTTGAGGTAGTAATCAGTCCGCTCCCGCAGCAGGCCCAGGGTGTCCAGTATCTTTTTCTTCTGCAGTTCGTCGATATCGCGGCGCACGCCGCCGAACGTGTTCATCGAGTAATGGACGCGGTTGCCCGAAATCCAGTCCAGGATGTCCATGATCACTTCGCGGTCACGCCAGGTGTACATGAAGAACGATTCGAAGCCGGCTTCCTGGCCGGCGACGCCCAGCCAAAGCAGGTGGCTGTGGACGCGCTCCAGTTCGCAGACCAGGGTGCGGATATAGAGGCCGCGCCTGGCCGGCACCAGTTCCATCAGCTTCTCCACCCCCTGGGTATAGCAGGTCTGGTGGGAGAAGGAGCAGATGCCGCAGATGCGCTCGGTCAGGTAGAGGTTCTGGATGAAAGAGCGGCTTTCGGCCAGCTTTTCGATGCCGCGGTGATTGTAGCCCAGCTTCAGGTCGGCATCGCGGATCACCTCGCCTTCGAGGGTCATGCGGATGCTGATCGGCTCGTGCAGGGCGGGATGCTGCGGGCCCAGGGCGACTTTGAATTCCATCATTTACCTCCGGGGATGACTTCGGCGGGGCGGTCGAACTGCCAATCCTTGCGCAGGGGGAATTCCCCGGCCGGCCAGTCGTCGGCCAGCAGCAGCGGCCGCGGATCGGGGATGTTCTCGACCACCATGCCGAACATGTCCTGCAGCTCGCGCTCGTAGAGGATGGCCCCGGGGATGACGGCGCAGACGCTGGGGATCTTCGGGTCGCGGCGCGGGGTGAGGATGCGGACATTGACCGTGGCCGCGTCGCTGGACATGTGGTAGACGACCTCGAAGTTCTCGCCGAGGTCGACGCCGCTGATCGTTCCCAGGTGGGTAAAGCCGAGCTGTTCCTTCAGGTAGGAGAGCATGCCGTTCAGGTGCTCGCGCTCCACCTTGATGTCGATGCGCCGGGGCGCTGCCAGGATTGCTTCCCGGATCTTGTCTTTGGCTTCGCTGTTGATTTTTTCGAGCAGGATTTCAGTGTTCATGACGGGCCTCATTTCAATGAATTGAGGAGTTTGACCACTCCGTCAATCAGGGCGTCGGGGCGAATGGGGCAGCCCGGGATGTAGGCGTTGACCGGCAGTACCTGGTCGATGCTGCCGCAGGTGTTGTAGGCGCCGCGATACACGCAGCCCGACATGGCGCAGGCGCCGACGGCGACCACGAACTTGGGGTCGGGGACCTGTTCGTAGATGCGCACGACCCGGTCGCGGTTCTGCCGCGTGACGGGACCGGTGCAGATGATGACGTCGGCATGGCGCGGCGTACCCTTCAGCAGGATGCCGAAGCGCTCCAGGTCGAAGCGCGGCATGAGCGCGGCCAGGATTTCGATGTCGCAGGCGTTGCAGGCGCCCGTGTTCAGGTGCAGGACCCACGGGGATTTGACCCGTGACCAGTGGACCAATCGTTCGATCATGTTAGTTCCTCGTGACCAGGGCGGCGACGGAGAGGAAGATCATGCCCAGGTAGAATAGGCCGAAATAGGCGATGGGGCCCGACGGCAGGGTCGCGACCACCAGCGCCGCCACGTGCATCATGGTGAAGAACAGGGCGATAAAGAAGAACAGCCGGTAGCCGAACTGCACTTTGCTGCCCGGGAAGTCCTCGCCGCAGGCATAGCTCTTCAGCTTGCCGCCGACGGCGTTGACCTTGGGGGCCATGCGCCCGGCCAGGAAGTAGATGATGTAAAAAATGGCCAGAAAGACCAGGAAGGCCAGCGGCGGCGAAAGCAAGATCTCCATCAGGTTTTTCATGGTTATCCCTTCAGCTTGGTCAGTTTCCTGACGTCAAGGCTCTTGGTATGGCGGTTGATGCTGATGATCAGGGCCAGCGCCGTGGCGATGACGGCGACGTCGACGACGATGACGGTGATGACCAGGGTCTGGGCGATCATCAGGTTGTTGCGGGCGTAGCCGCTGGCCACCAGCGCCAGGGTGACCCCCTTGGCGATGATCTCGATGCCGATCAGCAGCTTGACCGTGTTTCTCATGGCCAGCAGGCAATACAGGCCGATGCCGATGAGCAGGGCGACGAAGCCCATGTTCAGTATCCACATGTTATTCATGGCTGTCTCCCTTGGACGATTCGGGGCGGAAGAGGGCCAGCACGGCGAGTACGCCGGCGAAGATGGCCCCGACCTGGCCGACCAGGTCGAACGTGCGCTGGTTCCACAACACCTGGCTGAAGCTGCCGCTCTCGGCTGCCTGGATGGAAGGGATCAGGCCCAGCAGCTTCCTCATGACCAGGATGTCGAGCACGGCCAGGGCCAGGAAGAACAGCGGGAAGACGACCAGGTGGCGCTTGCTCTCGGCCACGTCGCCGTCGTTGCGCGTCAGGGCGATGGCGGTGATGAAGAGGACGGTGATCAGCCCGGCGACCACCGACAGCTCGAACACGCCGGCATAGACCGCGCCCAAACGGAAAAAGACCAGCGACAGGAAAATGCTGGCCACCGCCAGGCTGATGGCGCTCTTAAGCAGGTCGCGGCTCAGGACGGCCATGATGGAAAAGGCGACCAATCCGATCAATAGAAAAAGATGCATGCGCTTCTCCTAAAATCCGACAAAGTTCAACGCCACGCTGATGCCCTGGCCCAGGACGTCGGCGGCGGGCTGCAGCCACGATTTGATGATGAAGGGAAAGACCAGGCCGGTGACCACGCAGAGCAGGGCCAGCAGCACGGTCGCGGCCGACATCCAGAACGGGGCTTCCTTGACCCCTTTCCAGGCCTCGTTCAGTTTGCCGAAAAAGGCGTTGTGCTGCAGCACCAGGTAGTACCACAGGGTGACCACGCTGCCCAGCACGGCCAGCACGGCCAGGACGTGCATCTTGGCCTGCACCAGGGCGATGATGATCAGCAGCTTGCTCCAGAACCCGTTCAGCGGCGGCACGCCGGCGATGGACAGCGAAGCGATGGCCGATGTGGTCGCGGTCAGCGGCATCACCTTGGCCAGGCCGCCCATCTTGTCCAGGGAGCGGGTGCCGGTGGACTGTTCGATGGCCCCGGCGTTCAAAAAGAGCAGCGACTTGAACAGGGCGTGGTTGAAGAGGTGGAAGAGGCCGCCGAGGATCCCCAGCGGGGTGCCGATGCCGAGGCCGAGCACCACGTAGCCGATCTGGCTGATCGAGGAGTAGGCCAGCATGCGCTTGATATCGTTCTGTCCCAGGGCGGCCAGGGCGCCGACGAAGATCGAAACGACGCCCATGACGGTCAGCACCGTGGTCAGCGCCGGGGTCAAACCGAAGACGTTCAGGAAGATGCGCGTCATGGCATAGACGCCGGAGACCTTGATCAGCACCGCCGACAGCATGGCCGAGATCGGGGCCGGCGCCGAGGGGTGGGCGTCGGGCAGCCAGGAGTGGAACGGCACCAGGGCCGCCTTCAGGCCGAAGCCGGCCAGGAAGAGGGCGCTGCAGAAGCCGACCACGTACTTGATGTTCAGCGTCTTGAGCCCTTGCGCGACGGTGCCGAAGCTCACGCCGCCGGTCACGCCGAAGACGACGGCGATGCTCAGCAGGATGAAGGCCGAGGCGACGGCCGAAAGCATCAGGTATTTGAACGAAGCCTCGAGCTCCTCATGGCCGCGACCGAAGGCGACCAGGGCGTAGGAGGCGATGGCCGCCATCTCCAGGAAAATGTAGATGTTGAACAGATCGCTGCTGAGAACCAGGCCGTTCATGCCGGCGATCATCACCAGCAGCAGGGCGTAGTAGTTGGCCTTGGCGCCGTAGTGCTCCATGTAGTTGATCGAGTACAGGGTGACGGCGAAGCTGACCAGCGAAATGGTGAAGAGCATGAACAGGCTGAAGCCGTCAAGCAGCAGCCGGATGTTCAGCGGCGCGCCGAACCAGAAGGCCTGCTGGATGATGCCGCCGCCGGCGATCAGCGGCTTGGCGCTGACGACCGAGAGCACGAGCAGGAAGAGCATGGCGGCGCTGGCCAGCAGGTCGGGCAGGAAACGCCTGGAGAGCTTGCCCAGCAGGGGCAGCAGGCCGGCCAGCAACAGCGGAACGATAATGAATAGAAATAACATGGCTCCTCCCTAACGCAGCAGGGCGCCGATGGCCCAGACGATGATCACCAGTCCGCCGACGGTCCAGGCCAGGTAGTTGGCGTACAGGCCGTTGTGCGCAACCTTGAGCGCGCGGGTCGCGGCGCGGCCGACGCCGACGACGGCTTTCTCATAGAAGGCGTCGATGGGCCGGTCGACAAAGCGGAACAGGAACTTGGAAAAGACCTGGATGAAGGCGATGCCCTGTTCGTAGAAGTCGAAGACGCGGGCCTCGGCCCAGTCGTAGATGGTATGCAGGACGGGCAGGCGGTGGATGGGCTCGGACGCCAGGTAGGCCTTGTTGCCGCCGCGCTTGAAGCCGAAGAAGTGCAGGGCGAAGGCGATCAGCAGGCAGCCCATGGAGATGAGGGCAATGGGATTGAACACGGCCAGGGCGTGGGCGGTGAAGTCGATGTGCTCGCCGGGAGCGACGTGGCCGGCCAGGATGGGCTGGATGAAAAGCTTCAGCGGCAGCGCGTTGTAGACGCCGAACAGGATGCAAAGCCCCGCCAGGATCAGGATGGGGATGGTGATCGGGCTCTTGCTTTCCTTTACCGCGGCGGTCTCCAGGCTGCGCGGCCCGAAGAAGACCGAGTGGCCTGCCTTGAGGAAGGAGGCGAAGGTGAGGATGGCCCCCAGCCAGGCGGCGATGGTGAAGATGGTGTAGCCGGTCTCATAGGAGCCGTGGAAGATCATTTCCTTGGAAACGAAGCCGTTCAGGGGCCAGATGCCCGAGATGGCGGCGGCGCAGACAAGGAAGCCCAGCGCCGTCAGCGGCATGGCCTTGGCCAGGCCTCCCAGTTTCTTCAGCTCGGTGGTACCGGCCTGCTGTTCGACCGAGCCGGCGGCCAGGAACAGCCCGCTCTTGTACATGGCGTGGTTGATCATGTGGAAGATGCCGCCGGCGATGCCGATGGGCACGGCGGTGCCGATGCCCAGCATCATGTAGCCGACCTGGGAAACGGCGTGATAGGAGAGCAGTTTCTTCAGGTCCTTCTGGATCAGGGCCATGAAGACGGCCAGGACGATGGTCAGGGCGCCGGCGGTCATCAGCACCAGGCTGGGGGCGCTGTTGACCTCGAGCCGGAAGAGGTCAAGGCAGATGCGGGCCAGCATGTAGATGCCCAGCAGCTTTTCCAGCGCCGCCGGGATGAAAGCCATGACCGAGACCGGGGCGTCGATGGCGGCGTCGGGGATCCAGGTGTGGAAAGGCATGGATCCGGCCTTGCCGATGGCGCCGATCATCATCAGGTAAAAACTGACCGCGGTCAGCCCCTGGGGCACGACCGAGATGTCGGTCATGCGCAGGGTGCCGGTCTGCGACCAGAGGATGGCGATGCCCAGGATCATGCTGAAATCGCAGAAACCGCCGATGAGGAAGGCCTTGACGGCGGTGCGGTGCGAACCCTTGCCGCCGATGGTGATCAGCGCGTACAGGGTGATCAGCAACCCTTCCCAGAAGAAGACCAGCGGCACGAGGTTGTTGGCCAGCACGGCGCCGGCGGCCATGGCGGAGGTCAGGAACAGGTAGCCGTAGTATTCGCGTATGCGGGCGTCACCGGCCATTTTGACGGTGGAATAGAGCGTGATCAGGAAGGTGAAGCCGCTGAGGGCGATCAGGATGAACTGGCTGAAGCCGTAGAGGCGCAGCTCGAAGTCGATGCCGTGGCCCATCCAGGGCAGGGTGAGGAAGGTTTCCTTGGCGCCGAAAAAGGCGACGGCGACGTAGACGAACAGGGCCGCTCCCAGGACGGAGACGACCTCGCGCAGCCGCTTCACTCCCCTGGGCAGCAGGAAGGAAAAAAGGGCGAGCAACAGCGGCAGCAGGATCGGGATCAACAGGTTTTGCGGGTTCATTTCATCCACCTTAAGATTTCGCCGCTGGCGACATTGGCCAGTTGAGTGGGATAGGCGACGAACAGGCCGGCCAGCAGGGAGAGGACGGCCAGCACCACGACCACGAAGACCATGGAGCGCGTCCCTTCCTTGTGATCCGACTTGGGCTCGCCCATAAAGACGGCGCTGAACACCTTGAACAGGTAGTACATGGTCAGCACGGCGGCGAACAGCGCGGCAACGGCCACCCAGATGCGGCCCGACTGCACCGTGGCCATGATGACCATGAATTTGGAGAAGAAGCCCCCGAAGGGCGGGATGCCGATGACCGAGAAGGCGCAGAAGATGTAGGCCACGGCCGTCCAGGGCATGGTCTTGATCATGCCGCCCATCTGGCGGATGTCGCGCTGGTGGGTGGCATGGATGACGATGCCGGCGCAGAGAAAGAGGCCGGCCTTGGCCAGGCCGTGCATCAGGATGAAGAGCAGCGAGCCGGAGACGCCCATGGGGTTCAGCACGGCGAAGCCGAGGAAAATGTAGCCGATCTGGCTGACCGTGGAGTAGGCCAGGATGCGCTTCAGGTCGGTCTCCACGGCGGCGGCGGCGGCGGCCACCAGGCTGGAGAAAACAACCAGGATGGGGATGGCCTGCTGCCAGCCCTCGGGCAGCTTGAAGGTGTAGCAGAAGATGCGGGCGAAGGCATAGACGCCGATCTTGACCAGCAACGCCGCGTGTAGCAGGGCGGTGACGGTGGTGGGCGCCACACCGGCGTCGGGCAGCCAGGTGTGCAGGGGCACGGTGGCCGATTTGGAGAACATGCCCATCAGGATCAGCAGCACGGCAATGCCGGGGATGGCCGTGCCACGCATGGCGGTGAGGTCGAAGGTGCCGGTCTGGCCGTAGACGACGATGAAGCCCAGCAGCATGAACACGGCGCCGAAGAACGTCATCAGGAACGCCTTGTCGGCCTTGAGCACGTATTCCCGCACCCGGTAGAAGCCGATCAGTCGCCAGCAGGCGATGGCGGCGATCTCCCAGAACAGGTACATGAAGATCAGGTTGGCCGAGAAGATCAGCCCCATCATGGCGCCGATGAAGAGCAGCACGATGAAGTAGTACTCGCTCTGGTTCTCTTCGTGGCCGATGTACCCCAGGGAGTAAATGACGATCAGGGCTCCAATGAAGGAGGCGGCCACGGCCATGAAGACCGACAGGGCATCGGCGACGATGATGAAGTCGACGCCCATGGCCAGTGTCTTGCGGAAGGCCAGCTCACCTCCTCTGAGCGCGAAGGGGATCAGCAGCATGGAGGAGGCGGTGGTGGCCAGAGCGAGCAGCACCGATAGCAGCGATCGGGCTTGCTTGGAAATGAGGCCGGCCAGGGGGATGAAGAGGGAGCCGATGATGGGCACAAAAACCGTGAGTAAGATTAGGGTTTGTATGTTGTTTGTCATGATTTTTTAAGGTTCATTATATTAATTTAAACAAAGTTGTCAAGTATGCCGCCGCCGCCCGGGGCCGGGCGCTCCCATCCGCGGCTCTGCGGCTTGATTTCCCCGGCGGGATGGGGTATAAAGCGGCCATGGAAACGAAAAAGATCGCCGTCATGCAGAAGCTGCTCAAGGCCAACGATACGATCGCCGACGGGCTCCGCCGCGACCTGAAGGGCAAAAATATATTTTTCGTCAACCTGATGAGCTCGCCGGGCTCGGGCAAGACCTCCCTGGTCGAGGAGACGGTAAAAAAGCTGGGGAAAAGGATCAAGGTCATCGAGGGCGACATTCAGACCACGCTGGACGCTGAACGCATCCAGAAGCTGGGCATCCAGGCCTTTCAGATCAACACCGGCCCCTTCGGCGGCGACTGCCACCTGGAAGCATCCTGGATCCGCACAGCCATCGACGAGTTGGGCACGGACGGCATGGATTACCTGTTCGTCGAGAACATCGGCAACCTGGTCTGCCCGGCCGAGTTTGACGTCGGCGCCCATATGAACGTGCTGCTGATCAGCGTCACCGAAGGCGAGGACAAGCCGCTGAAATACCCGCTGGCCTTCCAGGTTTCGCAGCTCTGCCTGATCACCAAGACCGATTTCCTGCCCTTGAAGAATTTTTCCCTCGAGAAGCTGAAGACGAACATCAAAAAAGTGAATCCCGCCTGTGCGGTCATCGAGGTGTCGGCCCACAGTGGCGCCGGCATGGAAAGCTGGATCGAAATACTCCGGAATAAACCGAATCTGTAGCCGGTTTGTTGCTGAGGGTGCCGATGAGCTTGATCGACAATCCACGCTGCCGATTCAAATATAGTTTTTTTTTGAGATATTTCGTTGAAATTCCTATTCATTGGCTTCAGGACGCACCGATCATAAAAAAGGAGTATTGCATGTCATCTACAATCCGTCGGAGTTCTGCTTTCATGTCTTTCCTGGTGCTGTTGGTAATGGCGGCGGTGATCAATGCCCAGACAATCACGCAGCAGAAGCCCGAGCTTACGCTCAAGAAGCCCAACCTGTCCATCCTGCCCGATTTCGAGGTCGTCGACATCGAGTTCAGCGTCACCCATCACATCTTCGCCAAGATCCGCAACAATTCGCCGGCGCCGTTTTCGGGAAGCGTCGAGATGGGGCTGCAGATCGCGGGCTATGGCCTGGTCTACCGCACTCGCCCGTTCAGCCTCAATCTGCCGGCCAGCGGCCAGATCGTCACCATGGAGATGCCCTGCGACGTCCCCGGCGAGCAGTTGCGCATGGATCATGCCAACGCCATCGGCATCGTGGTGGCCATGGACGCGGACAACAAGATCCCCGAGCTCAACGAGAACAACAATTCCAAGCATATCGAAGTGCCTTTCGGGATCATGGGCATTACCCTCACCCTGCTGCCCGTTGAATACCAGGGAGCCTGCAGCGCCGCCACCCAGGTCAAGATCTCGGCCCGCATCGCCTTCCGCTGCAACCTGAGGGTCACGGAGTCGTACAAGATCGTGCTGGAGCACCCCGATGCCGGCTACCGCAAGGAATACCGGAGCCCGGAATTCGTCGTGACCCCCAACCCGGGCACGCTCACTATCACCAGAGAGATCCTCCTTCCGAGCGAAGTGGCCTCCACGATCCAGCACGGGACCTCCAGGGTGACCCTGCGCGTGGAATTAGTCCGAGCCCCTGAAAAAAATGGCTTCCAACACTGCCACGTTCACATACCGCTGCATTTAGGATCAGGCGCTACGCAGAAGGCAAAAGGCAAAGGGCAAAAGGCAAAGGGAAATTTCGAAAAATCCGAAAGCGAACGTTCCAGCCGTTCGCTTTTGCATTTTTCCTTTCAAGCATTTTTGTTCTGATCTTTGGAATTCCGAGCCTGGAATTTACTTCTTAACTTTTGCCTTTTGCCTTTTTACTTTTGCCTTTGTCTTCTCTTTTCCCTGCGCCTTTCGCCCTGCGCCCTTTGCCAATCACTTCCTTCAGGTGCATCTCCCTGCCGCCGGTGATCTCGATGTCCGTGGAGGCGCATGAAGAGCAGGCGAACTCGGGTCGCTCGATCCCGGATTCCCTGCCGCAGGCGCGGCAGGTGACGCGTATCGGCGCGATCTCGATCACCAGCTTGGAGCGCACCAGGGCCGGGTATTCTTTTTTCAGTATGTGATAGTGGTTCTGCAGGACGTCGGGCACCACATGATGCAGGCGGCCGATGAGAACGGTCACGGTTTTCGCGGCAACCACCTTTTCCCTTTCCAGGACCTCGATGACGCCCTGGATGATGGCGGCGGCGACCGCTCCCTCGTGCATCAGCAGATGCGGGGCAGAATCTCCCCGACCGGAGGCATGACGATGCGCTCACTGCCCGTTTTCGTGGCCATGACCACGCGCCCGGGGTTCGCCGCCGTGATCGCGCCGATGACGCGGGAGCCTTTGCCCAGCTTGTGCCGGCGCAGGAACCGCAGCGCCCTGTCGGCGTCACGGCGCGACGCCACCATGATCACCTTGCCCTCGTTGGCCACGTGCAGCGGGTCGAAGCCCAGCAGATCGCAGACCGCGGCCACATTTTTGGGAATGGGCAGCTCGCTCTCCTCGATGCGCACCCCGAAGCGCTTCCCGTGCGCCAGTTCGTTCAGCGTCTGGGCCAGGCCGCCGCGGGTGGGGTCGCGCATGAAGGGGATGTCGAGTGCACGGCAGGTCCTGACCAGGTCCCACAGCGGGGCGACATCGCTGCGGATGCTGGCGCGCAGCCCGAACTCGCCGCGGGCGGTGAGGACGGACATGCCGTGCAGGCCGATGGGGCCGTTGATCAGGACGACGTCGCCCGGGCGGACGCGCGAGGGAAGGACCGGCTTTTTGAACCGCGGGCGGCCGATGCCCGAGGTGGTGATGAACAGGCCGTCGGCCTTGCCCTTTTCCACCACCTTGGTGTCGGCGCAGACGATGCGCGCCCCGCTCTCGCGGCAGGCCGCGGCGATGGAGGCCAGGATCTTCTGCAAGTCGGCGACGGGGAAGCCCTCCTCGATGATGAAGCCGATGGAGAGGTAGAGCGGCTCGGCACCCATGACCGCCATGTCGTTGACCGTGCCGCAGACCGCCAGGCGGCCGATGTCGCCGCCCGGGAAGAACAGGGGCTTGACCACGAAGCTGTCGGTGGTGAACACGCCCCCGGGGCGGCCATTGCCGGGGAGAACGGCGGCATCGTCCAGCGCCAGCAGCAGCGGATCGCGCAAAAATCGCCCGAACACCAGCCGGGTCAGCTCGGCGCTCTTGCTGCCGCCGCCGCCGTGAGCCAGCAGTACCTTATCCATAGGTCACCCAGGCGCTGCAACTGCCCTCGGATGAAACCATGCAGGGCCCAAGCGGCTGGTCGGGGCGGCAGGCCTTGTTGAACAGGGGGCAGGCGGGAGGATCGATCAGGCCGCGCAGCACGTCGCCGCAGCGGCACGCCCTGCGGTCGGCGCCGGGCTGCACGCGGAGGGTGAAGCGCCGGCGCGCATCCAGGGCGGCGTAGGCGGGTCGCAGCTCGAGACCGCTTTGCGGCATGGCGCCCAGGCCGCGCCATTCGGCGTCGGCCGCGGTGAAGACCTCGGCCAGCACCGCCCGCGATGTCGGGTTGCCGTCGTCGCGCACCACGTGCGGGTAGTTGTTCATGACCTTATATATACCTTTATTGTGCATGGCGAGCAACAGGAGCAGGGAAGAGATGATGTCTTCGGCGCCGAAGCCGGCGATCACGCCGGGCAGGCGGTGGCTGGGCAGGAAATCATAGGCCTGCCTGCCGATGATGGCCGAGACATGGCCGGGGAGGAGGAAGCCGGAAAGCTCGGTATCAGAGGCGATGAGGGCTTTCAGCGCCGGCGGTACCAGGCGCAGGGCGGTGAGCAGCGAGAAATTGGCGATCCCTCTTTCGCGGGCCCGGATGGCGATGGCGGCGATGGCCGGGGCCGTGGTCTCGAAGCCGACGGCGAGAAAGACCGTTTCTTTTCCCGTTTCCTCCGCGATGCGCAGGGCATCGAGCGGCGAATAGACGGCGCGGATGTCGCAGCCGGCGGCGCGCTCCTTCTCCAGCGAGGTGCGGCTGCCCGGGACGCGCAGCATGTCGCCGAAACTGGCGACGATCACTCCCTGGCGAGCCAGGGCTGCAGCCTCATCAATAAAGCTGTCGGGGGTGACGCAAACCGGGCATCCGGGTCCCGAGACGAGCTTCACCGTTTCGGGCAGCAGGCGTTGGATGCCGAAGCGGCGGATGGCCACCGTGTGGCTGCCGCAGACTTCCATGATCTTTGTGTTCGGCGGGGCGGGGAAGGCCCGCAAGCGGTCGGCGAGGCGTTCCAGCTCAGTCTTAGCCAAGGCCCTGCATCTCCTCGAAGATGGCCAGCGTCTGGCGCGCCTGCTTGCGGGTCAGCTTGGAGATGGCGAAACCGGCGTGGATGAGCACCCAGTCGTTACGCTTCACTCTGTCGAGCAGCATGACGCCGACGTCGCGGCGCAGGCCGGCGCTTTCGACGACAGCCATGTCGCCCTTGATTTCGATGATTTTCATGGGAATAGCCAGGCACATGATCATGACTCCTTGATGAATTTGGCAGCCGCCAGGACCGCCTGCCCCAGCGAGATGCCGCCGTCATTGGGCGGCACCTGCCGATGGCAAAGCACATGGTAGCCGTTTCCGGCAAACAGGTCCCGGCTCATTTCCAACAGCAGGGTATTCTGGAAAACGCCGCCGCTCAGGGCCGCTTTTCGTATGCCGCCGGCATGGGTCAGGCGGATCGCCATATCCAGCAGGGCATTGGCCAGGGTCAGGTGGAAGCAACGTGCTTTTTCGCCCCGGCTTTTTTTGTCGGCCAGCAGGGCTTCCACGGCCGGCAGCATGTTCAGGACCCAAAGGCCGTCTTTATTGTCCAGGGCGTATGGATAGGGCTGCCGCTGCGGCCGGGCGTTCTCGGCCTCGGCCTGGAGGCGCGAGGGGAGTTCCCCTTCATAGGAGTTGCTGTCGCCCAGGCCGAGCAGCGCGGCCACGCCGTCGAACAGCCTGCCGCAGCTCGTGGTCATGACGCCGCCGCGGCGCCGGACGATCGCTTCAAAAACCAGCTCGCCCCTGGCAGCGAACCTGGCGGCGAAACGCCGGGCCGATTTTTCCGCGCCGAGGGCCAGCAGCAGGGAGAGCGCGGTGCGCCAGGGCTCGCGCGCGGCCGCGTCGCCGCCCGGCAGGAAGACGGGAAGCAAATGCCCGGCCCGCTCCAGGCCCCGGAGGCTGCCCGTGAAAAACTCGCCGCCCCAGATCGTGCCGTCATCGCCGTAGCCGGTGCCGTCGAGGGCGATGCCCAGGACGTTGCCCGTTTCGCCGCTTTCGGCCAGCAGCGATGCGATGTGGGCGCGGTGATGCTGCACCTCCACGATTTTCGCCTGCGGGAACGCTGCCGCCAGCAAACGGTTGGGGTAGGCGGGGTGCTTGTCGACCACGACCACCTCCGGCCGCAGGGAGAAGAGTTTCATAAAGTGCAGGGCGGCGCGCTTCTCGGCATCCAGCGCCGTGTTGGACTCGGTGTCGCCGATGTGCGGGCCGATGATGGCGCGGTTTTTATCGAGTAAACAGAAGGTGGTCTTGAGCATGCCGCCCAGGGCCAGAACCGTTTTGGGGCTGGAGAAAGGCATGGCGATCGGCAGCGGCACGAAGCCGCGGCTGCGGCGGATAAAGTAGGACTCCTTTTCGATCACCATCATCACCGAGTCGTCGGCGAAGGAGAGGATAGGCCGGTCGTGGCTGAGTATGGCGTCGCAGAGCTTGGGCAGCGCTTTGGCCGCGTCGTCAAAGAGGATCGGTTCATCGGAGACATTGGCGGAGGTCATCACCAGCGGCTCGGCCATTTTTTCGATCAGGACCTGATGGAGCGGCGAGTAGGGGAGCATGAAGCCCAGGTGGTTCTGTCCAGGCGCCGACAGGCGGAGCAATTTGTCGTTTGCGTTTGCCTTGAGCAGCACGATGGGGGCCTGGGGGCTTTGCAGCAGCTTCTTCCCGGCCGCAGTAACGTGACAATGCCTCTGGATCATGGACATGGACGCCATCAGGGCGAAGGGCTTGTTCTCGCGCCCCTTGAAGCGTCGCAGCCGCTCCAGCGCCGCCCGGTTCCCGGCGCGGCAGGCCAGGTGAAAGCCGCCCACTCCCTTTACGGCCACGACCAACCCTTTTTTTAACAGCTTTACCGCCTCTTCCGGCGCATTTCCTTTGGCGATCTTTCCTTTGACCCGCAATTGCAGCTTCGGCCCGCAAGCGGGACAAGATACGGGTTGGGCATGATAACGGCGGTCGAGCGGATTCTCATATTCGCGCCGGCAATCGGGGCACATCGAGAATTTCTTCATCGTGGTCTTCGGCCGGTCGTAGGGGAGCTCTTCGATGATGGTGAAGCGCGGGCCGCAGTCGGTGCAATTGGTGAAGGGGTAGGCGAAGCGGCGGTCGCCGGGGTCAGCCATTTCTTTTCGGCATGCCGGACAAAGGGCGATGTCGGGCGAGATCATGACATTCTTTTCCCCCTTGCCTGCGCTTTGCAGGATGACGAATTCCGTCTCTTCCCGTTCCGTGATCTTCTCCCAATCCAGCGTCTCGATGTGGCTCAGGGGCGGCGCCTGACGTCGGACGTGATTTACGAATTCCCGCAAGCGTTGGCCCTGGATCTCGAGCAGGACTTCAGCCCCCCTGTTCCTGACCGCGCCCGTCAGCCGGAATTTCTTCGCCGCCCGGTAGACAAAGGGCCTGAAGCCCACGCCCTGGACCACTCCCGAAATCCTGATGCGCAGTCGTCCGCGCTCGGGAATATCGGCCAGGCGGAGGTCCGGGAGTTCTTTTCGGGGTTCCATTTGCTACCAGAGCGGTTATTATACAGCAAAAAGTCCAGAGGCGGAAATCCGGATTCGTGACGCATTATGAGGGTAGGGGCACGGCGTGCCGTGCCCTGGGATTTGCCTGCCGTAGGGGAGGGTTGTAAACCCTCCCGAATACAAAATAATTAAAAAATATTAAATTGAATAATGATAGCGTATATGCTATTATGGCTATGTGAATAAAAGCTTGTTTGACAACCCAAAGAACGTACGCTTCGAAGACCTGCTGAACATCTGCCGGCAACTCTTCGGCGAGCCCAGGGTGCGCAGCAGCCATCACATCTTCAAGACGCCGTGGCCTGGGGAGCCTTTCGTCAACCTGCAGCGCGATGGCAAGATGGCCAAACCGTACCAGGTCAGGGATGTGAAGCGGGCAATAGAGAAATTGGAGGCGAAACATGGGAAGTAAAGTTGAAAGATATACGTATCGCATCGAATGGTCAGAGGAAGATGGTGTGTTCGTGGCCCGTTGCGTGGAATTCCCAGGACTCGGAGCCCACGGCAATTCACAGGAAGGAGCATTGCGCCAGATCAAGGTGGCGGTGGCCGGGGCGCTGAAGTGGCTGAGTGATGAGAAGCGGGAAGCCCCCGAGCCCCTGGGATCGAAAAAATTCCGCGGCCATTTGACCCTGCGCGTACCGCCCGAAGTGCACCGCGAATTGGCCATCAAGGCGGCCGAGGAAAACGTCTCGATCAACCAGTTGATCCTGTCGAAGATCATTTAAAGGCAATCTGGCTCAGAGATAAATGTTTCGTTCCTGCGGAAACTCAACCCCCAGCCCCTTCTCTTGTGAAGAGAAGGGGAGAAGAATCAGGCCCCTCTCTTCGTAAGAGAGGGGTTGGGGTGAGTTGAATGTGTGCATTGAGACATTTAATTGGTAATTTTCAATCTGTTTTGTGTTTTCCTAAATTTTCCGCGACCCGGTATTTGACGATCCTGGCGACCAACGCCAGCGGCAGCGGCCTGTCGAGGGGAAAGCGCACGCCGCCCTTGCTGGTCGTGTACGCCGACAATTCTTTCTTGAAAGCCAGGATGCCGCTGGGAACCGGGTAGAAGCCGATATGGTTTTTGAAGGCGGCGAAATGGACCAGGTTGCCCTTGAGATAGAACGTGGGCATCTGGTAGCTGATCTTCTCCTCGGCCCCGGGCGCGGCGGCGTGGATGGTTTTTCGCATGGCTTGCAGCTTTTCCTGGACTGCTTTTGAGAAAGTCATGATGTATTCATCTAGCGAAGCAAAGCTATCTTTACTTTTTTCCATGATCACTCTTTTTATTCGATCCTTTTTTATCGATGCCGATGCCGGTGATCCGCACGTTGAAAAAGGTGTAGGCGGAGTAGGAATAAGCGACCGTGTAGTGAAGCGTCTTCATGCGGTCGAACAGATAGACCTCGCGCATTTCCGAGCGCGAGGGGAAGCGCAGTCCCTTCACTTCTTTTTCAAACCAGTGCTTATCTTGAATGAGGACATTATCGAATCCCTGCTCGCGGGCGATCTGCAGGCGTTCGGCAAGCCCCTCGATCGAATCCTGAGCGACCTGGATGCTCAGGACCGAACCATCCCGGGTGCTGATCGCCGCCGCTCCCTCCAGCGGCTGCTTGCCCGGGTTCGCCGCCCGGGCCTCGATCCCGACCACGATACATGGAACCCCGGCGATGCTTTCTTCCTTCAGGATCCAGTAATAATACCGCCCCTGATTGGCGGCAGCGAATAGGTCGATCGGGGCGAAGTATTTCAGGTGCGATTGGAATATGGTCCGCTGGGAAGTATTTGCGGCATCGGCCTTTTGGCCGTTTTCCATTATCAGTTTCCTCTTTTCCACAATTCTTTTTTTGCCGCCCACGATCTGGAAATCGAAGCGGTAGGTGTTTTTTCTGGCGTAGGGCCATCCCGGGCTGGTCTCCTCGACCACGTCCTCGAGGCAAAAATAGCGGAAGGCGGCGTGCTCCAGTTTTTGGCAGTACGACGCCGCCAAGGACAATAGTTTGCGAAGCTTTTCATCATAGCCGCCGTCGGATAAGATCGGTTCATCTTTCGTGGCATGGTACGATCGTCTGGGGTGCCATGGCCGGCTCCGCCTGCGTCGGCGTCATGTCGGTTATCCCGGCGGCGGAGAGATCCCCGATCTTGCCTGCCAGGTCTATTTCAAGGCTCGGGTTCAGACCTCAAGGCCTTTTTATAATAAAAAAGCGCCTGGGCCGGATGTTTTTGCAGGACGAGAATATCGCCGACCTTGACGGCGAGCGCATCGGTCCGCTCATAACCCAGCTCCAGCGCTGCAAAAAAATACTCCAAGGCCTTGTCCAGGTCGAGCCGGCTCACCATCAGGTCGCCGAGATATTCCAGCGCCGCCGTTTCCGTCTGGGGGTCGGGGGCTGCCTTGGCCAGCGCCACGGCTTTCTCCATGTGCTCCTGGGCGGCCTTATGGTTCCACATGTTGCGCTCGCAGAGGCCGCAGCCGAGCTCACCGACCGCGCTGGCAAAATCGTACAAGAGCACTTCATCATATTTCTTTTTTGCCCCGGCAAAATCCCCGGCCAGGTACAAACCTTCCGCCTGAACCAGAAGTTCCCTGACGGCCACGCGCGGGTCGCGGTCCATTTCGATTACTATCGGAATTTTGGGAGGGAACATGATTTTCCCTGTCCGGGTAAGATAGTTATGCGCGGAGACCGAGATATCGTATTTCTCGTTCTTCAGTACCAGGATGCGCGAGAAATACCAGAGCCCATCCGCGCCGGTCTTGACCTCTTTCCTGTATCCCCGGTCGTTATTCTTCAGCTCCACCACGGCGTCCGCGATAGGTTGTCCATTACGGTCGACTACCCTCCCGTTGAGCGTCCAGGTGCGTTGCGTCTGGATATCCGTGGATACTGTCTTTGGCCGCGGAGCAGTCGATCCCGATTGAGCAGGCAGTAATCCGCCGCCGGCCCATGATAGCCAGAGGATGATGACTGAACTCATTAAAAACCTGGTTTTAAAACATGTCATGCAAAAATTATAACGCAGTAGATCGAATAGTAAAAGGAACTTATATCTTGAGAATTCTTGATCCCTTAATTCTTCAACCTTTTTTTTTCTTGAACAGCGAACTCTGAACATCGAACGTCGAACCTTGATTTGCAGCTTTCTCTTCGCTTGCAACGAAAGCCCGTTTATAATTTTCCACCATGTACTTTCTCAAGTCGGCGGGCAACGGTGATTTGACGCGAATGCCGTTGCCGGTGAAGGGGTGGACGAATTCGATCTGGTAGGCGTGCAGGGCCAGGCGCGGGAAGTCCCTGCCGCGCTCCTTGCCGTAGAGGATGTCGCCCAGCACCGGGTTGCCGAAGTGGGAGAGGTGGACGCGCAGCTGGTGGGTGCGGCCGGTTTTCGGCATCAGGCGCACGTAGGTGAATTTGTCGAACTCGCGGATCACCGAGAAATCGGTGGTCGCTTCGCGCCGGTCCTCGCGGTCCTCGCCCACGACCTCGAAGCGCGCGCGCTGCTTCAGGCTGCGTCCCAGCGGCAGGTCGATGGTGCCGTTGCGGAAGCGCATGCGCCCCTTGACCAGCGCCAGGTAGGTTTTCTGCATCTCCCTTTCCTGGAAAAGCTCCTGCATCCTTTCCAGCGCTTCCTCGCTCTTGGCCAGGATCAGCACGCCGGAAGTGTCCTTGTCCAGGCGGTGGACGATGCCCGGGCGCTCCTGGTCGGCAAAGGTGGTGATCTGCGGGTAGTAGTGGCGGAAGATGTCGAGCACGGTCTCCATTTTCTCGCCGGCGCCGGGATGGACGGGCAGGCCGGAGGGCTTGTCGATGACCAGCAGCCATTCGTCCTCGAACAGCTTGCGCAGGGCCTGGGAGGGAACAAAGACGATTTCTTCCTCGATCTCGATTTCGACGACGATGCGGTCGCCGGGGAAAACCTCCGCGCTCTTCTTTTTGACGGCGACGCCGTTGAGCGTGACCCGCCCTGCGCGGATCCACTTTTCAATGCGGCTGCGGGACTCGGTTTGGAGAGCGTTGGTCAGGTACTGGTCGATCCGCTCCCAGTATTCCCTAGCCCTGAATTCGATGTTCTTGTTCACCCTTGCTCTTGAAGCCCCGCCACAGCAGCAGGGCGGTGACGACGCCGATGACCGAGACCAATTGCGGCACGGACAAACTGGCCCAGGGCCGCTCCATGGAGCCGATGACGTAGCCCCGGTCGGGGTCGCCGCGGAAGTACTCGACGAAAAAGCGGATCACGGAGTAGTTCAGCATGTACATGGCGATCACCTGGCCGGAGAATTTTCTTTTCTTGTACAGGATGATCAGGAAAATGAAATTGCCGAGGTTGAGCACGGCTTCCATCAGCTGCGTGGGGTAGAGGGGGATGTAGAGCGGCACCCCGGTCAGCGCCTGGGCCTTGAGGTCGCTGAAGGTGACGGCCAGGTGGGAATGGAAGGCCTCGCGTCCCCAGCAGCAGCCGGCGGCGAAGCAGCCCAGGCGGCCGAAAAAATGGCCCAGGGCCAGCGCCGGCGCGGCGATGTCGCCCAGCTGGCGGTAGCTGAGCCGGTGGCGGCGGATGAACCAGACGGCGAACACGGCGCCGAAGATCAGGCCGCCGTAGAAGCTGCCGCCCGAGGTCAGCAGGTACTTGATCTCGCCGGGGTATTTCAGGTAGTAGCCCAGGTTGGAGACCAGCAGCCAGAGCTTGGCCCCCAGCAGGCTGAGCAGCATGACGAAAAAGATGAAGTCGGCGAACACGGCCAGGTCGAGCCCTTCCTTTTTGGCCAGGCGCAGGCAGAGCAGCACGGCCAGCAGCACGCCCAGGGCGAAGAGAAAACCGTAACTGGCGATGGTCAGCGGACCGGCCTGGATCAGGATGGGGTGCATTTGTTGCCTCTCACTAGCGATAATGCCAGCAGCAGCACGCCGATGGTGATGCAGCTGTCGGCGACGTTGAAGGTCGGCCAGTGCCAGGAGCCGACGTAGACGTCGAGAAAGTCGACGACGTAGCCCAGGCGCAGGCGGTCGACGATGTTGCCCAGCGCCCCGCCCAGGATGAAGGCGTAGGCGAAGAGCTCCAGCCGCTCCTGCCGCCCGGCGCGCAGGAAAAAGAAAAGGACGACCAGCAGGGCGGCGATGGCCAGGGCGGTGATGAGTTTGGGTACCCAGCCGTTGTCGTGGCCCTGGAAGAAACCCCAGACGGCGCCGGAATTGCGCACGTGCCAGAGGCGGAAGAAACCGCCGATTATGTCCCGGGTGCCTTCCAGTGGCAGTGACTTCGTCACCAGCCATTTGCTGACCTGGTCGGCTATGACGATCAGCGGCACGAGGAACAGGAAGAGTTTCTTGTCCCGGAGATGCATGGGGTTACTCCTTGACCGCGGCGGCGCAGCGCGGGCAGAGTTCGGGGTGAACGGGATCGACGGGCAGCGGCGCCACCCAGTTCCAGCAGCGCGGGCACTTGCGGCCATCGGCCTTGCGCACGGTGATCTTTTCTTCCCGGCCGGCGCGCACGTCAAGGGCGGCGATGACCAGGATGGTCTTGAACAGCTCGCGGTTCTCGCGCAGGAGCTTCTCGTCGTCGCCGGCGGCAACGACCTCGATGGCGGCTTCGAGCGAATCGCCGATGCGCTTCTGGGCGCGCGCCGTTTCGATCTCTTTCAGCAGGCGGTCGCGCAGGGCCATGATCTTTTCCCAGCGCCCGTTGTCCACGCCCCGCAGCAGTCCTTCATCGACTCCCGGGAAGCGCTCCAGGTGGATGAAGGGCGCCTTCTGCGGCCAGGCGGGGAGAAAACCCCAGGCCTCCTCGCAGGTGAAGGAGAGGATCGGGGCCATGAGCAGCAGCGTTTCCTGCAGCAGGGTGAAGACCGCGTGCTGGCTGGCGCGGCGCCGCGGGTCGTCGGGGCGGTTGCAGTACAGGTTGTCCTTTTGAAAATTCAGGTAGAACGAGCTCAGGTCGTTGGTGAAAAAATTGAACAGGGCATGGAAGATGGCGTGGTACTCGAAATTCCCGTAGGCCTGGAGCACCCTGGCCTTGACCTCCTGCAGCCGCTGCAGGATGTAACGGTCGGTCTCGTCCATGGCAACGGCGTGCGCCGCGTCGCGCTGCGGCTCGAAATCGGCGAGGACGCCGAGCATGAAGCGCCAGGTGTTGCGGATCTTGCGGTAGCTCTCGCTCAGGCGCTGGAGCATCTCGGCGCCCAGGCGTACGTCCTCCTGGTAGTTGACCATGGCCGACCACAGGCGCAGGATCTCGGCGCCGCGGTCCTTGATGATGTCCTGGGGCTCGATGGCGTTGCCCAGCGACTTGTGCATGGTCTTGCCCTCGGCGTCGAGCACCCAGCCGTGGGTGATGACGGCGCGGTAGGGCGACGTGCCCATGGCGTTGACGCCTACCAGCAGCGAGGAGTGAAACCAGCCGCGATACTGGTCGCCGCCCTCCAGGTACATGTCGGCGGGCCAGCGGTGCCCGGGGCGCTGCTGCAGGATGCCGTGCGACGAACCCGACTCGAACCAGACGTCGAGGATGTCGCGGCCTTTTTCGAATTCGAGCCCGCCGCAAGCGGCGCAGGCGGTGCCGGGAACGATAAAGGCGCCGGCTTCATGGCTGTACCAGGAGTTGGAACCCCCGGCGGCGAAGGCCTTCTCCACGTTTTCGATGGCAGTGGGGTCCAGCAGCGGCTCCTCGCATTTCTGGCAGAAGAAGGCGGGCAGCGGCACGCCCCAGGCGCGCTGGCGGGAAATGCACCAGTCGGGACGGTTGGCGACCATGCTGGCGATGCGCTCTTGGCCCCAGGCCGGCAGCCACGCCGCCGCCGTGATGGCTTCCAGGGCTTTGGCGCGCAGGCCGGCGTGGTCCATGGCGATGAACCACTGCGCTGTGGCGCGGTAGATGACCGGTTTTTTGCAGCGCCAGCAATGGGGATAGGAGTGGCTGATGGCGCTGGCGTGCAGCAGGCTGCCATTTTCGCGCAGGTCGGCGACAATGCGCTCGTTGGCCTGGAACACCGGCAGCCCCTGGTAGGGGCCGGCGGTCTCGTCGAAGCGGCCGTCGGCCAGCACCGGCGAGTAGATGTCGAGCCCGTGGGCCACGCCGGCGTGGTAGTCGTCCTCGCCGTGGCCGGGCGCCGTGTGCACGCAGCCGGTGCCCTGGTCGAGCAGGACGTAATCGGTGTTGATCAGCAGCGAATCGCGGTCGAAGAGCGGGTGGCGGGCCTTGAGGCCGTCCAATTCCCTGCCCTTGAATTCCTTCAGCTTGACATAGGTGTCGTTATTCAGCGCGGCGATGGCCGGGAGCAGGGCGGAGGCGGCGATAAGCAGCTCGCCCTTCATCTCGAACAGGGCGTAATCGAAATCGGCGTGGACGGCGATGGCCAGGTTGGCCGGGATGGTCCAGGGCGTGGTGGTCCAGATGAGGATCGCGACCGGGCGGCCGCCGTATTCCTTGAGCAGGGGCGGCAGCTCGCGCAGGGCGAATTTCACCGTGATGGACGGCGACGTGTGGTCGTGGTATTCGACCTCGGCTTCGGCCAGGGCGGTGCGGCAGGAGATGCACCAGTACACCGGGCGCTTCTTGCGATAGACGTTGCCTTTCCTGACAAAGGAATTGAAAAAGCGGATGACCGTGGCTTCGTACCCATGGTCGAGGGTGGTGTAGGGCCGTTCCCAGTCGCCGAAAACGCCGAGGCGCTTGAAATCGGCGCGCTGCGAATCCAGAAACTTCTCGGCGTAGCGCCGGCATTCTTCGCGGACCTGGAGCTGGGTCATGTCCTTCTTGCGCGTGCCGAGCTTCTGGTCGACCTTGTGCTCGATGGGCAGGCCGTGGCAGTCCCAGCCGGGGATGTAGGGGCTGTAGAACCCTGCCATGGAGCGGCTCTTGACCACGAAGTCCTTGAGGATCTTGTTCAGGGCCGTTCCCAGGTGGATGTTGCCGTTGGCGTAAGGCGGGCCGTCGTGCAGGATGTACGAATGCTGCGGGTCGCGATTGGCCAGGATCTTTTCGTAAATCCCGGCCTCCTCCCATTTCTTCAGCATCTCCGGCTCTTTCTGGCTGAGCTGGGCCTTCATGGGAAAGTCGGTGCGCGGCAGGTTCAGCGTGTCTTTCCACTCCATTTTTTTTTCCGACATGGTTCGGGCTCCCGGTTGGTTTGAAAAGATATTGTCGCTCATTTCGGCCTATAAGTCAATTAAAGATGCCTGGTGGCACTTAAGGGAAGAGAGAGGGAAGAATGAGGGAAGAGAGAGGGAAGAGAGAGTGGAAAAAGACCTGACATGCGAGATTTCTTTCTCACTTTGTCTTCCCTTGCCTTCTCCCTCTGTCTTTCCCTTTGGCTTCCCGTCTGAGAACTATCGGGGATCGTTATCCGTTACATGGGCATCAGGAGGTGCGCATGAGCGATGAAAAAAACAAAGGTCCCCGCGAGGAGTTCAAGCTGGATGGGAGCCAGGTGGTCGGGAAGATAAAGGAACTGATCCACGAGGGCAATATCCGCAACATCACCCTGAAAAATGAGGAAGGGAAAACCCTGATCGTGATCCCCCTGACCCTGGGCGTGGTGGGCGCGGCCTTCCTGCCGGTGCTGGCCGCTGTCGGCGCCATCGCCGCTCTGGCCGCGAAAATGACCATCGTGGTGGAGAAGATCGAGTAGCTATTCCTTGGGCACCAGGCAGAGGAACTTCAGCACCGTGTCGCCGCTGTTTTCGAACTGGTGCTCCTCGTTCGGCTCCACCAGGGCGAAGCTGCCGGCGGCAACGGCATGACGGCTCCCCTTGGCGTTGATCTCGCCGCGACCTTCGAGGATGAAGATTTCGTGTTCGGACGGATGGGTGTGATAGGGCGAGTGGCCGCCGGGCTGGACCTCGAACAAGCGCAGGTAGAAATGCGGGGCGGGGGAGTCCTTGCCCAGCAGCCAGCGAATGGTCACGCTCTCGGCGCCGGGCATGGTGACCTTCTCGGCCGGGATGTCGGTATAGGTTTTGACGATCACAGTACCTCCTTAATCCATCCTAGTATGTAGCACAAAATTGTTTCGTTCGCAAAAAATAATCGTGACAAGTAACAAGTGCCCAGTGACAAGGAGCAGCAAGATCTCGAACTTTTACTGATTTCTTCCCTCGTCACTCGTTACGAGTCACTTGTCACTCAAGTTCGTTTTTTTCCATCTTTTGCATTTAGCGGATATTTTCCTTATAATCGCCCTTGACCCTGCGAGGTGGCATGAAAAAAGTGACAGCCCGGAAGAAAGGAGAAGTTCGCAACGCAAATCCCGGCGAGGAAGCCGGCGGGGAAAAGACCCGCCAAAACCGCAACGCCGACCGTCGCCAGGTGGAAACGGAACTGAACGTCTACCGCGACCAACTGGAAGAACTGGTCTCCGAGCGCACCCTGGCGCTGGAGCTGGCCAACAGCCAGCTCGAGGAAGAGATCGACGAGCATCGCCAGTCGGAAGTCCTGCAGTCGGCTCTCTTCCAGATCTCGGAGAAAGCCAGCCAGGCCGAAGACATGAACGCGCTCTACGCGGCGATCCATGGCATCATGTCCAGCCTGCTTTATGCCCGCAATTTCTACATCGCCCTGGTCGATCCTTCCGGAGGCAGGCTGAGCTTTCCCTATTTTGTCGATGAATTCGACGCCACTCCCGAGCCCAAAGAATTGGGCCGGGGGTTGACCGAGTATGTCCTGCGCTCGGGCCTGCCGCTGCTGGCGTCTGACCAGCAAGTCGAGCTCATGGCAGCCGAAGGCGCCATCGAACTGATCGGAGCCCCCTCCAGCGAATGGCTGGGCGTGCCGCTGAAGCGCGGCGAGCGCTCGTTCGGCGTCCTGGTGATCCAGAGCTACCAGGAGGACTTTCATTATTCCGAGCGCGACCGCGAACTGCTGATCTTCGTCTCGCAGCACATCGCCGACGCGCTGTGGCGCAAGCAGGCCGAGCGCGAGCTGAAGGAGAGCCAGCGTTTCCTGGCGGCGGTCTTCAACGGCATCCAGGACGGGATCAGCGTCCTGGACCGCGACCTGAACATCCTGCAGGTCAACCAGGCCATGGACAGATGGTACTCTCACCAGCTGCCGCTGGCCGGCAAGAAATGTTTCCAGGCCTATTACGGAACGCCAGGAACCCTGCCGCGTCTGCCCTACCGTTCGCGCGCTGCGCGAGCGCACCCCGCAGGTGGACATCGTGCCTCTGGTCGGCAGCGATGGCCAGCGCGGCTGGCTGGAACTGCATGCCTTTCCGCTCTTCGACGAGGACGGCACGCTGACCGGAGTGATCGAATACGTGCGCGACATCTCCGAGCGCAAGCTGCTGGAAGAACGGTTCATCCAGGCGCAGAAAATGGAGTCCATCGGGCTGCTGGCCGGCGGCATCGCCCACGATTTCAACAACATCCTGGGCGGCATCCTGGGATACGCCTCGTGGCTGAAGACCAACATCAACCCCGACCACCCGTTCTTCCGGCCGGTGGACACCATCGAGAAGAGCGCCAGCCGCGCCGCCGAGCTGACCGCGCAGCTCCTGGCGTTCGCCCGCGGCGGCAAGTACGATATCCGTCCCTCCAGCCTGAACAGCGTCATCTCCGAATCGCTGAAGATCCTCGCCGGCACCCTGGACAAGTCCATCGCCATCGAAACGCGCCTTAACGACAGCCTGCCCACCGTCGAGATCGACATCGGCCAGATCCAGCAGGTGCTGATGAACCTGTGCGTCAATGCCCGCGACGCCATGCCCGGCGGCGGCTGCCTGACCATCCAGTCGTCGGTGGCCCGCCTGAACGAAAGCGACGCCCGCAACCAGCCCGAGGCCAAGCCGGGATGGTTCGCGGTCCTGTCGGTGAGCGATACCGGGGTCGGCATGAACGAAAGCATCAAGGGCAGGATATTCGAGCCCTTTTTCACCACCAAGGAAAAAGGCAAGGGCACCGGCCTGGGCCTGTCCATGGTCTACGGCGTGGTCAAGAACCACGGCGGCTTCATCAACGTCTACAGCGAGGCCGGCCAGGGCTCGACATTCAAGATCTACCTGCCCTTGAGCGGCAAGCCCGAGGTCCTGGAATCCGTTTCCGACGCGGAAATGGCCGGCGGCCATGAGGTGATCCTGGTGATCGACGACGAGGAGGCCATCCGCCAGGTGGCGGCCGATATTTTGACCTCCTACGGCTACCGCGTGCTCCTGACCGCCGACGGCACCGAGGGGGTAGCCGTCTTCCGCAAGGAGGCGCGCAGCATCGACATGGTGCTTTTGGACATGGTCATGCCCCGCCAGGGCGGCCGCGAAACCTTCCTGCAGCTGAAAAAGATCGACCCCGCGGTGCGCGTGCTCTTTTCCACCGGCTACAGCCAGAACGAGAAAGTGAACGAGATCATGGCCCTGGGCATCCGGGGCTTCATCCAGAAGCCCTACCAGGTCAGGGACCTTCTGGCCAAGGTGCGGGACGTCCTGGATGCAGAGTCTTGAGGGGATCTCACTCGGCCCGGCCGGCTGGAGCTACGCCGACTGGCGGGGGACGGTCTACCCGCAACCGCTTCCGGCCCGCTTCGACCACCTGGCCTTCCTGGCCGGGCAGTTCGATTTTGTCGAGGTCAACACCAGCTTTTACCGCATCCCCTCGCTGAAACTGACCAGCGGCTGGGCGGACAAGACCGCCGCTTTCCCCGCTTTCCGTTTCTGGCTCAAGCTGCACCAGTCGTTCACCCACGAGCGGCAGCTGGACAGGCTCATGCTGGATGGATTCCGCGAATGCCTGCGGCCCCTGGAGGACGCCGGCAGGCTGTCCGGGCTGCTGGCGCAGTTCCCCTATTCCTTTAAATTCGAACCGGCCAACCTGGAGTATCTGGGCGAGCTGTGCGGCCATTTCCGCGCCTGGCCGCTGGCGGTGGAATTCCGCCACCAGAGCTGGCTTGAAGAAGAGGTGCTGGATTATTTTCGGAAGCACGGCCTGATCTGGACCAACATCGACCAGCCGCAAATAGCGCAATCGCTGCCCCTGACGGCGCTGGCCACGGCCGGCGACACGGCGTACCTGCGGCTGCACGGCCGCAATACTCAGGATTGGTTCTCCGGCCAGGGGCGTGACGCCCGCTATGATTATTCCTATTCCGCCGTTGAGCTCGGCAGCCTGGGCGAAGTGGTGGCGCGGTTGCGGGAGCAGGCCAAGCAGGTGTTCGTTTCCGGCAACAACCACTATAAGGGCGCGGCGGTGAAGAACCTGCTGCAATTGAAGGAGATCCTGCTCAAGCGCCGCCTGAACGGGCGGATGCATCCGTCCCCTTGGGGGAGCGGGCGGGATAATTAGCCGGCGCCGTGGCATGAAGCGCTTTTTTTTCTGGTGTTCGCTGGCGTTGGCGTTTTTTACCCTGGGCTTTCTGGGCCTGAACATCTTTGATTCCAAGCCGGCGCCGGGGATGCCGGTTCCGGCGGCTCCAACAGAAAACCTGGATCCCGACAATGGCTTTTTCCTCATCTGGGGCATCGCCGAGTCCCCCGGCACCGACCTGCTGGCGCCCGACTTCCGCCGCCGGATACGCGAGCTGTTCGTCGTCCGCTCCCGGACTTCGTTTAATCGCTCTCCCTACGGCCGCTGGCTGGCGCGCCTCAACATCGGCTACGTGCGGCATTGGCAGGGACTGAATGTGTATTTTCCCCAATCCCACGACGAAGACCCGGGCGCGTATTTTGCGGCCCGGCGCGCCCAGGTTGCAGCATGGCAACGGCGTTTTGCTCCGTTGCTGCGGCGCTACCAACAAGTGCTGCAAGCCGGAAAGCTTGAGGATTTCACCCCTCTGGGCTGGGAGTGCCCTGCCCGCAGCCTGACGCTGGCCACGCAAACGGCCAAGCTCTTCGCCGCCTCGCAACTGCTGGCCGCCATGGACGGGCGCTGGCCTGAAGCCGGGAACGGCCTGCTGCAAGCGCTGGCAACTGGGTTGCGCCTCATCGACAGCGGCCGCACCATCAAGGTCAACGCTCTGGGCCGGACCATGGTCGAGTCGTCGCTGCGCGCGCTGGCTTCGCTGCTCAACCGCCCGGAGTGTCCACCGGGCTTCGCGCGCCTCGTTCGCGAGAGCCTGTTGCCGGCGGAGAGCGTCCGCTTCGGCACGGCCAGAGTGCGGTCCTGCCATTGGCTGAGTTTCCGCTCGGCCATCAACCGGGCCAAGGGTGAAAAGATCGTGGACCCCTTCCTGCTCAAGGATTATTTCCGCGAACCGGCCGCGTTCTACGCCCTGGACAGGTTCGTGGCCCTGTCCGGAGCCCGCGTTTTCACCGTTGTTCATGCCCTGGCCGTTTTTTTTATCAAGGAGAATGAGACGGTCGCCTTGCTGCGGGATTCCTGGGATCGTATCGGGCGGCTGGAGGAGATTCCTCCCTGGAAGTGGGGCCGGGAAGCCCGGCCGTCCTCGCGGCGGACGCCGCTCCTGGCTGTGGATGCCCCCTTCTGGTGGCTGCGCAACCCGCTGGGAAAGATGATGGCGCGCTCGGCCATGCCCTTCACCTGGCCGATCCTGAGGCATTATGTCTACCGCACCCACGAATTGAAGGCCCGCTATGACCTGGTCCGCCTGCTGGTTCAGGCTCGCCTGGCGGCCGGCGCCGGAATGAATCTGGAAAAAGCGGCGTTGCGGCGCCTGCTCGACGCCGCCGCGGAGCGCGACCCCTTCAGCGGGGTGCCGTACCGCTTCAGCCCGGAGCAGGGAGTCATTTACAGCATCGGCTCGGACCGCGACGACGACGGCGGCCGCGAAGGCGCTGAACTGTGGCGCGATTCGGACATTGCCGTGCCGGTCAAATTTGTGAAAAGTGAAAAGTGAGTAGTGAAAAGAAAGAGAAAGAGATGAGATTCTCCGATCTTTTCAACTTTTCACATTTCACTTTTTACTTTTCACTGAGTCCCTGGCTTATAAAATCTTTTCTCCCTTGCTGCGCAGGATGTCGCGGATATCGCGCAGGATCATCTCCTGCACCGGCGGCGCGGGCGGCGCCTCCTCCTTTTTCCGCTTCAAGGCGTTCAGGCCCTTGATGACCATGAAGATGGCGAAAGCCACGATCAGGAAGTCGATGATGGTGCTGAGGAAGGCGCCGTACTTCAGGGCCACGGCCGGCTCGTCGCCCACTGCGGCCTTCAGCGTGACGGCCAGGTGGGAAAAATCCACGCCGCCCATCAGCACCCCGATGGGAGGCATGATGATGTCGTTGACCAGCGACGTGACGATCTTTCCGAAAGCGACGCCGATGACGATGCCCACGGCCATGTCCATGACGTTGCCGCGCATGGCGAAGGCCTTGAATTCCTTGGCGAATCCCATTTGTCCCTCCTTATATCGTGTTTTCTGAACTTGAGCCGGCTTGCCAATAGGTCCGCAGCCTGGTGAGCTCGCGGCCGGATGCCGCGTCCCGCAGGCTCTGCAGCAGGGCGGTAGCGCCGTTCCCGCGGCCGTGTTCGGTCAGGCAGGTGATCTCGGCTCCCAGGCGCGCCTCGCCCAGAAAGGCGGCTTCCAATGAAAGCGGCCTCCAGGAGCCGGCGCTTTCCGGGGCCGAACGCAGGGCCCAATCGAGATAAACGGTGTTGTTGACGTGGTCGTTGAGGTCGATGTCGCCGGCCTCGGCCCGGTACGAGTGCCGGCCGGCCTGCGGGTATGGCGGCGGCAGGGGAGCGAAGTCGTCCGCGATCATGCGCTCGGGGTGGCGGCGTGAACACGGGCAGGTGCGGGTCGAGACGCGCCGGCCGCCGCGTTTCCATGTTCATCATGGCCCAGGCGCTGCTGGCGCGCAGGATCTCGCTTCCCGCTCCGTCGCAGAGCTGGAATTCGCGCACGGCGAACAGGCGGTGGCGCCCCGACGGCCAGGTGGCGATATGCACCGTTTGCCCGGCGGCGGGAACCGCGCTGATCTTGACATGCAGCCGGGCCAGCACCCAGGTCAGCCCTTTGGCGTGCAAATCGCGCACGCCCACGCCCAGTATTTCGGCGTGGCGCCCGGCCGTCTCCATCATCTCCTCGAGCACGGCCAGCAGTCGCCGCGCGGGTTGTCGTTTTCCCCGGCCGCGGGCATGGCTGAACGTCTCATTGAAAGGGTTGGCTTCCATCGGCTCCGAATTATAGCCCAGCGGGATAAAAAAAAGAATATCGTCTTATTCCTGCTGCAGCAGTTTGGAAAAAGTGACCGTTACAGGCAAAACCGTTTCGTCAATCTGCGAAAAGGGATCTTCTTCCACAAGGCAACGATGCCGATCCTGAATGGAACGATCCGGCAACAGTAACAATAGTTTGTCCAAAGAGAAAGCACCAGATTGAATACCCGGTTTTGCGGCAGGAGGATCAGCCGTTTAACCAGAGGCAGCATCATTGGAAAGGCGACAACCACCGGGAAGAACTTTTCAAAATTTTCTGCTTTTCTTTTTTCGGTTTCGTTCGGGAATTTTATGACCGAGCTGAGCATCGTTTCCTTGATCTCGCCCTCTCCTATTTCACTGGCTATCAAATCGAGTTTTCGGGCGTATTCATGTATTTCCGTTCCCGGATACGGCTGGAGCAGGTTGACTCCCGCATAATCCGGCTTCAGCTTCACGTTCAGCGCCCAGGTCTTGAAATCGGATTCCATGGAGGCGCCCGGAATTCCCAGGATATTCGTTGTCATCAGTTTAATTCCCGCCTTTTTTATCATCCGTGCCGTCAGGATGATCTCGTGATCGGTCATTTTTCTCTTAAAAACATCGCGGCGAATACGTTCATCTCCAGTTTCCACCCCCAATATGATTCTTCCGCATCCGGCCCGCCGCAAGTCGTCAACCATCTCCTGGGTGATATGATTCACCCTGGCAAAGCAGGAAAAAGGCAGGTTGATTCTTTTCCTGTATTGGTCGGAAAATTCCCTGATCCATTCGGGAGAAATGGTAAACAGGTCATCGCTGATTTGAATGTACCTGTAGCACGCGTGCTGCCTGATCGTTTCCAGCTCGCGCATGACATTCTCCACGCTCCGGCGCCGCAGGATCTTTCCTTGGCCGGCGTAGATGTTTTTGTAGGCGTTGTTGTAACAATACGTGCAGCTGTGCGGACAGCCGCGGCTGGTCATGATCACGGCCCGCCAAATTCCCCGCGGGACGGCCGTGCGGAAAATCTCATGATTCGGGAGCGGCAGCTCGTCGAGGTCGGCGATCAGCGGGCGAACCGGATTTTTATAGATCCGTTCGTCCTGTTTCAGCCACCAATTCGGAATGCCGGTCAGCGCTTTTCCCGCCGCCAGGTTTTGCACCAGATCCAGCATGGCGTATTCGCCCTCGCCGATGCAGACGCCGTCCACGCCCTGCTGATGGATCATTTCAGGAAAATAGGTCGGATGCGGGCCACCAAAGACAGATAAAAACTGAAACGTTTCCTTCAATCTGCCGTTCAGCTTCAGATAGGCCTGGCAGTACAAGCTCATGGTGCTGAACGCCACGATGGCGAAATCCTTTTTGCGCAGCTTCTCAGCCACGGCCCCATAGTCAGCCTCGACAACCTCCGAGTGATGCCCGTGCTTTTCAAGGAGGCCCGAGATCGTCATGATGCCGAGAAATTGATTGTTCCCTTTATCCAGGTCTTTAACCGGCCATAAAATGTTCATTCGTTTAGCAAGTCCACCGGGCAGGCAGGTCGTCCCTTGTTGGTCATCCCTTTCCACTTCATTTGTCTACCATATCATGTTTGCCCCGAACAAAAAATGGATGCACGCGTGTTTGCATTGTCCCTGTCCTTATTGACGGCTGGTAAGTGTTCACCCACTTTTTCTGCATGCCGCCATAGGGATCAAACATGGCGGAGTAGACAACAGACCCCGAACTGTCGGTTATCATGCGCGTGGAATTGATCTGGTCGGAGGAGAAGTAATACGTGCCGGAGGATAAATAATATTTAGTAAGGAGATTATTTATCATGAAGTTATAATTCTTATAGCAAGTATTACTGAGATACCATTGATGAGAATCAATTCTCATGGAGATTCTTGAAGAACAATGACTCGATTTATTTTGTAAAAAAATATTGTATGTGAAAAGTGCTCTTTCGCGAATACTATCTCTCCCATCGGCCTGTCGAACCACCATTTGTATCGACTGCTTAGGCGGTATTTCAATTCGATTACTTTTCTTCCATCTGAAAGTAATAAATAGTTTTTATTGAAATCAATTTTTGGGATCTCGACTTTAAATTTATCAGCCATTTGCAGTCTCATTTCATCATCAAATATAATAATCCAACCTTTTCCATGGGTTTGTCTTTTTGAATTGGCCTCAAATTCATGGAATAGTTGTACTTTCCTTGGTATTTCCAAATAAATGTATTTCCAAAATAAATAGCCAATAATTGCCAGTATTAGGATAACACCTATCGCTATGAATCTTTTTTTCATTTTCACCTCATCGTTCAATCTACTTAGAATCACTTTTTCTTGAAAAGTCCGTAAACTCTACGGATTTCTTTGGGTGGTAATTCCACCAACTGAAATTAACAGAATTGTTTGCAGCGCGAACAGTGTTAACATTTTGAGTTTTAAAGAATGTTTTAGCTAAACTGTTTTCCCCGACGGCTCCATGGCAGACATATAAATTAAGTTGTTCAAAATCGTACTTTTTTAAATTACCTATATATGTTCCATCAAAACCCTTTGGGGTTTTTCCAGTTGGATTTGTAACAAGATACTGTCCTTTATCTGCATTTATCGCTATTGTGTTCCCTATTCCTTCACCTGCTCCACTATGATAGATTAATGTCACTTGATTTGGATCAGTCATGGAATTCCAGCCGCTTACAAATGCGCTTTCTGAATTGGCAGGAACAAGATTAGTTTTTTCACCATTTATATTTTGCAGTCGATTCGCTTCCACCACTGCTTGAGATGTCCAATTTTTTGAATCATAAAAAACATAGTTGTCTTCGCCATTTGGATCAAATGTGGTAATCGGGTTGTTTCCACAATAAGCATACAGATTCCAAAACTGCGGATTACTGAGCGCTTCTTCTTTATTGATCACCGGATCAACCGAGATGAACCTGTATCTCAAATGGTCATAATACCTGGCCCCAAAATAGTCCAGCTCGCTCTTGCTCTCGCGCTCCTTGCCGGAAAACTTCATGGACGGCTGGTAAGTATTCACCCACTCTTTCTGCATGCCGCCATAGGGATCGAACATGGCAGAGTAGACAACAGTCCCGGCACTGTCGGTGATGATGCGCGTGGAGTTGATCTGGTCGGAGGTGTAGTAATAGTATTTGGCGATCACGGGCTGGTACTCGGCGATCAGCTTGTTGCCCATATAAACATAGTCTTTCTGACAAATGCCGTTGGCATCATACTCGGCGAGCAGCTTGCCGTCAAAGGAGTAAATGAAGTAGGTGGGGAAATAGACGGTGGAGCGGGTGAGGGTAAGAATATGAGAGGGGCAAGTTTCGGCATACAATCCGGGCGGATGATTCTCGCTTTCCTCAAGATGACTCCTTTCGGCAATCTCACTATTCAAAAACTCGCGATCTTTCGACTTTTGCTCGGGATTCGTTCCTGTTTGCACGTTGGGGATGATGACGAATGGTCCTGTCGACATGGCAAAGAGCAATTCGGACATGGAGATGTGACTTGTCAAACTAAGATCTATAGAAATAAACATATGTTATCAACTGCAATTAACGTTCAATCAATTATGTTGATTTAGAATAGCAACGAATTGCCCATCCTTTCTAGCATGTATGTAGTAGTTAAGCAAATATGGAAGGGCAATATCAAAATTGAATATAAGTTGATTGGGTTGTGTGTTTTCCTTTTTTATTAGCTTGAAAGCTCTCAAAAAGATATCTTCTCCTTCCTCTAATCGATTTTGGCATATTTTAATTGCTCCCATTGCCCCGAGTAAATAACCCTTTGCAGAATCTGATTTCAGCTTTAACAATATTGCCTTTGCGTGTTCTAAATCCCAACGGACAATATATTGCTCAGCGATTAATAAATATTGATAATCTCGCTCATTTGGATTTACTATCTTTTCAACATATTCGTGGGCTTCATCTAAGCAATTCACTTCTATCCATATTTCGGCAATGCTCTTTGGGCTATTGACGCTTTCGATTCTCCCATCATTACTCTCATTCGAAATATTTTTAAGAATTAAGTATCCAATTTCATCATCATAATTTAGTATTAGTAGTTTTGCTGCCTCAATTGTGACTTCATTCTTGATTTCCAAAGATTTAATTTGATTTGCAATATTAATGGCGGATATCACGCCAATGCGCGAAACTCTTCTGTCAAGAAGCAATTTTCCCATATAATACAAATGCCAGTCATGAGCCATAGGCCATATGGTATCAGCTTCAACCGCTTTGCTTGCATTTTCTAAGGAAAGGTTTCTAGTTAAAAGATTTATGTATCGTTTTTTATCAGTGTCATCGCTTAAGTTATTAAGATATTTATTGCCGAATAGACTGTAGTAGAAATCTAGATAAAGATTTGATCGGTTTTTCAATGCATGAATTGTTTCAAATTCACTACCTGACTTGCTCAAAATTGATTTTATAAATTCAAAATCGCCGATACTAATAAGCGCTTCAAAGAGGCTGTCGACAGAAGCCATTGTTTCATTCTCTGCACTAATTTCTTTAAGCATGGAAACATGCTTTTTGCAATCATCAAGATTTCCGACTTCAACATCGGAGAATATTTGGTATTCCAGGAATTCAATTCGCCTTCTTTTGTCAGGAACTGACTTTATCAATTTATCAATTTCACTTCTATTATTGCTTTCTTCTTCCTTGTCAGTTGCAAATTGGTAGATGATGGAAGTGAAGTCGATTAATCTATAAATGTATTCATCTGAAGATTTATTAAATTTACCCAAACTGCTCCTGCAATTTTCAATTAAATTATTCGGAGCCTCTCTAATAAAATCATTTAAATGAGTTTTTTTTATGATTTGCAGATACAATGAAAATTGGTCTTCAGGATTTGGGACTAAAGAGATCAATTGTACAATTGGATCTAAATCAGCTAGATCTTTTTGAGGAGTGTTTTTTATTAATATAAATAAAAATTGCCGAACCTCTTCTGGGGCGGCCATTTTAATTTCTTGAATACATTGATCAATATTGCCCAATTTTGACAAAACTTGAATTAAATTGTCCTTCGAAACCAATGGGTCGCGAGAAATCGATTCTATAAATCGTGATTTATCTGCATCCCCAAATGCTCTAAATATCCATATGGATTGAATCAGAAGAAAAATTGACAGCGTTCTTTTCATTTTGCCATCTCCTTAAACAATTGATTCATCTGGCGAAATTCTTTTTCTCTTACCGCTTGATATGTCCTTTTTTGTGAGGGAGTTCGCAAAATGTCATAAGCAAAAACCCCCTTGTTTGAAACGGTAAGCATAGGCTTGCCAAGGTGAGATTTTGTAGTATTCACTGCAATACGATCTTTAGGTGAAGGTTTCGGATCAGTAATATTATCCGGATGATTGTGAACTGAAGCTATAACGCCTTCTCTTTTCGGATCCGGCATGATCGTACTATTTTCCATCCAACCTGTTGATGGAAATAATTCATGACTTCCATCCGCATAAACCCACGCACCTCTTTCAGTCTTTGTGAATTCTGTGATTGGACCTCCAGCCTGGTTGTATACATCACATGCTGCTAATATATACGGAAGAACCTTGGCGAAAGAAGTCAAAACTGTCTCCCATATCAATATTTCATTGCGCCCATCCGGGTCAAAAAAAGTAATCGGATTATTCCGGCAATATGCATACAGATTCCACAACTGAGGATTTGCAAGCGCCTCTTCCTTGTTGATCATCGGATCCACCGAAATGAACCTGTATCTCAGATGGTCATAATACCTGGCCCCGAAATAGTCCAACTCGCTCTTGCTCTCGCGCTCCTTGCCGGAGAACTTCAACGACGGCTGGTAAGTGTTCACCCACTTTTTCTGCATGCCGCCATAGGGATCAAACATGGCGGAGTAGACAACAGACCCCGAACTGTCGGTTATCATGCGCGTGGAATTGATCTGGTCGGAGGTGTAGTAATAGGTCTTGGCAACGGCGGGCTGGTACTCTGCGATCAGCTTGTTGCCCATATAAACATAGTCTTTCTGACAAATGCCGTTGGCATCATACTCGGCGAGCAGCTTGCCGTCAAAGGAGTGGATGTAGTAGGTCGTGCCGTACACGGCGATTTGGGATATAACCGGGGTGTTGACGCGATTGTCCGCATGGGGACCGCTCAAGGCATGATCGCTCCAATCGTCGATAAGTTGCATGCCGCTTTCATCCTTCATAGACCGATCCCAACGTGTTCCTGCGTTTTGCAGGCTTTGCACCGGTATCTGGTTCATTCTATCAAGTGATGCTTCATTTAAAAATGAATTTCCGGGCAAATGGACAAAGGAAGATCCTGCGGCTTGTATGGCAAATATATTATCGGAAAGATCTTCAAGGTATCCCGAACTATTCTGAACCAAACGAATTCGATAGTTGTTGCTGGCCGAAATATCTCCTGGAATCGTCCATTCATGCTTTTCCAAAGCGGAATCCACTGTGGCGATGGATCTATACCAGACATCGCCCCTATACAATTCAATGTTCACATTTCCGGTCGCATTATTTAAATTCCAGACAATATCATAAGAAGTGCCCATCTGCCAATTTTCCCCTGCATTCGGGGCGGAAATGGCTATCCACGGGCAAGTCACCTGAACGATCTGCAATCCGGCTTCTGATGCCCCCATATAGGCATAACCGCCCTTGCCATATACACCAACGGCATTGCCGGATGTCGGCACATTAAAAGCCAACGACGGAGAGGCCGGATTCGCGATGTCGACGACTTGCAGACCGCTGGCAAGATCTGCCACATACGCAAACTGACCGTTTACATAAATTCCTGCGGCCAATCCCGCCGTATTATAGCTTCCTGTCAACGACGGGTTGGCGGGATTGGCTATATTGATGATCAGCAGGCCGGTGTCGTGGCCCGCGATGTAGGCGTAATCATCCTTTACAAAAATCGAGTTGGACAAGCTGGGGGTATCATATGCCCCGACCTTGACCAGTGACGCCGGGGTCGATACATCCACGATGATCAAGCCGTCGTCGCCGTAAGCCAGATAAGCGTAATTGCCTGCCACCGCGATCCCCTTGGCGATGGTCGTGGTTCCCGGATTGATGAAGCTGCCGATCAACTGTGGCGCCGCCGGGTTGCTGATGTCGATGATCTGCAGCCCCCCCGTCTCATCCGCGACATAGGCCGTGTTGCCAACGATCTGAACGCTTCTCGACGATCCGGGCGTGTTGTAGCTGCCCGCAAGCTGCGGAGAAGCCGGGTTGGATATGTTCACGACCACTAGGCCGTCCTCTCCATAGGCGATATAGGCATACCCGCCAGCCACGCGCACGCTCTTGGCGTACGCAGTGGCGTTCGCACTTTTGAAGGTTCCCACGACAGCCGGCGCCGCAGGGTAAGCTACATTGATGATCCGCAATCCGCCGTCCCAGTCGGCTACATAGGCGCGATCACCGACCACGTGCACGTCGCGAGCGTTCGTGGTGTCGCAGATGCCCAGAGAACCATTCTCGTATGTGACTGAAAAATCACTATTAGAGGAATCCTCCACACTGCCTTGATATACCCTTACTTGATAATTTCCGCCTCCGGACAGATCGGTGGGCAGCAGCCAATTGTAGGAATTGGCAGATACCGCCGCTGCGTCCGCAATCCGCCGGGAGAATACTCCATTTCGCTGCAGATCGATCGTCACATTTCCAGTCAAACCCAAAGATGTCCAGGTTATGGCATGCATGCTCCCGGAACGCCAGCTCTCACCGCCATCGGGTGAAGTCAGCGCAATGGTTCCCACGGGGGGAGCCGATATGGTAAAAAACGAGTTGCTTACGTCGTTGATGCCGGCATCGGCCGCATCGTTGATGCGAACCAGACATTGGCTGGATACATTGTCGGGAATGATCCAATCATAAGTTCCAGAAATCGTTGTTGAATCGACGATCTCCATATAATTGTCGCCGCCATTGATCGAATATTCCAGTCGGACATTCTCTATACTGCCGGTGTATAGCCAGGTAATCGGGTATGTCGATCCGACTAGCCAGTTTTCGCCGCCATTGGGTGAAGTTAATGTAATGCTCGAAGTGCTTGAATTGCCGATCGTGAAAATATTATCGGAAAAATCCTCTAAAGCATCCTGCCTGACCCTGACCCGATAATTTCCGTTCGGCAGATTACTGGGGATGCTAAAACCATAATCCATATCTCCGATATTAACCAGGGTGGCGATATTTTGCAACAAGACATCATCCTTGAACAGATCGAGCGAGCAAGTGCCGCTGGCATTGCTAAATCCCCAGAAAATATGCTGAATGGTACCGGCGGTCCATATCTCCCCACCGTTGGGCGAGGTCAGGGATATCCACGGGCAGGTCACCTGAATGATCTGCAATCCGGCTTCCGATGCCCCCATATAGGCATAACCGCCCTTGCCATATACGCCAACGGCATTGCCGGATGTCGGTACATTGAAAGCCAACGACGGAGATGCCGGATTCGCGATGTTGACGACTTGCAGACCGCTGGCAAGATCCGCCACATATGCATATTGACCGTTTACATAAATTCCTGCGGCCAATCCCGCCGTGTTATAGCTCCCTGTCAAGGACGGGTTGGCGGGATTGGCAATATTGATGATCAGCAGGCCGGTGTCGTGGCCCGCGATGAAGGCGTAATCATCCTTTACAAAAATCGAGTTGGACAAGCTGGGGGTATCATATGCCCCGACCTTGACCAGTGACGCCGGGGTCGATACATCCACGATGATCAAGCCGTCGTCGCCGTAAGCCAGATAAGCGTAATTGCCTGCCACCGCGATCCCCTTGGCGATGGTCGTGGTTCCCGGATTGATGAAGCTGCCGATCAACTGGGGCGCCGCCGGGTTGCTGATGTCGATGATCTGCAGCCCCCCCTGTCTCATCCGCGACATAGGCCGTGTTGCCGACGATCTGGACGCTTCTCGACGATCCGGGCGTGTTGTAGCTGCCCGCAAGCTGCGGAGAAGCCGGGTTGGATATGTTCACGACCACTAGGCCGTCGTCTCCATAGGCGATATAGGCATATCCGCCGGCCACGCGCACGCTCTTGGCGTACGCAGTGGCGTTCGCACTTTTGAAGGTTCCCACGACAGCTGGCGCCGCTGGGTTAGCTACATTGATGATCTGCAATCCGCCGTCCCAGTCGGCTACATAAGCGCGATCACCGACCACGTGCACGTCGCGAGCGTTCGTGGTGTCGCAGATGCCCAGAGAACCATTCTCATAGCCTATAGCAAAATTGTTGTCAGACAGATCTTCTATACTGCCTTGAGATATTCGTACTTTGTAATCTGTTCCTGCCGCAATATCGGCAGGTACCTGCCAGAGATATGCTTTATCTGTAACTGGAATACTATCTTCTAACCGGCGAACACTAGCACCGGCTTTGTATAGATCGATTGCGACGTCCCCGATGATTTCAGGCCGATGATTCCAGGTAATCGGATATTGGGTTCCCGCTCTTAAGGTTATTCCAGAATCGTCAAGCGCCGTCAATAGCAGGGAAGGCATGGCCGTAAGGGTGAAAGCGGCATCGGAGAAATCTTCGATGGCTCCTTGGGAGATCCGCAGCCGATAATCGCTTGCCGCTGGCAAACTGAACGGTACAGCCCAGCTGTAAGTTCCAACCACTGCATCGACGGATGCAATATCAAGCACTTTGTTCGCTGCCGGGCAAATTCTCATGAGCACGTTGCCGGTGCAATTGAGGGCTGTCCAAGTAATAGTTTGAATGGATCCTTGGATCCAACTTTCGCCGCCATTGGGAGCTGTGAGTGACAATTCCTGGATTAGTGCCCTAACCGCTTTAAGGCGCATGCCTTTTTCGTCATAAGCGTATGCACCTTCAGCCTCGCTACTGAGTTTGCTAGTGATCTGACTCATGCGATTGCGGTTGTCCCATGAGTAGGTATACAACGGCGAAGAAATCATATTGCCACGGTTGTCATAGGAATAGATCGTCGATCTGGTTCTTATTCGTATAGCTCTGGTAGAAAACCGAAGAGCCGTTTTCCTTTGCCTGGGTCATGTTGCCGTATTCGTCATATTTATAAACGAAATTGTTGACCCTGCCGACGCCGCTGGGACTATAGGACGCTCCAGTCAATCGATTGCGGCTATCATAAGTGAAACTGGCGGCGAAACTTGGAATTGAATTGGCTATGCGAAGTAATATTTCCCACATTGTCATATCCATAGTCGGCATTATACAGTGAAACTTGTACCTTTTTTTAACTGCGCAGTCAAGATACCGCCATTATTGTTGTAGGTGGCGCTGATAAGAGGTCCCATTTGCCCCAAAAGTTATATTGGTCGGCTGCTTGCTGATCCCATAGGTGACAGCGCTCACGATCGTACTGCCGTTGAACGCAATCGTCTCCGGCATATTCAAGCCATTGTTGGCATAAATGGCTTTTCTCCCGTCTGGATAAGTGATCTGGGACATCTGGTTGTTGCCGTCATAGGCATAGGAAATGGTCTTGGCGCTGAGCCCGGGAATGGTCATGATTTCCTGGGTTTGGGCGCCGAGAGCATTGTAGCCAATGGAGGTTTTGGACCAGCCCAGTCCGCTGGTGATGGATTCCACGCGGCCATTGCTGTCATAGGCATAGGTAATGGTTTCATCTCCGGCATTTTCCGTCAACACCTGATTGGATGTATTGTAAGTCAGGGCTGGTTGATTGTCCTCCCCAGGTTTTTGTGGCCAGATTGTTCGCCGTACTATAATCGTATGTGATCGCTCCGGTTTCCGGATGGTTTTCCGATATCATTTGATCAAGCCCGTTGTAATCGTACGACTGAGTCCGGCTGGAATTGAACACCGTACTTTTTAACCTTCCGGCCCCATCATAAGTGTACACGGCTGCTTTTCCGACTGGGTCGGTGAGACGCGTGACCAATCCCGGCAGGTCATTGAATTCAAGAATGGTAGCATGTCCATTTGGATCCGTAACGGTCTTTTGATCGGCAGCCAAGGTAATGGTCGTGATCTTTCCTCGTGGGTCGGTGATTTTCTTGATTTGTCCGGCGGCATTCAGATCATAGTTATAATCGACTGCGACATCAGTGCTTCCCTTGCTTTCGGCAACCGTTCTTCCTTCCGAGTCCAAGGTTTTTCGATGAATATAAGGTAATGCCATCTCCCTGCTCGATAAAACCGGTATCCCGCCCCATGCCGTCCCAATATTTTTTCATCGTGTTGTTGCCCTGAGTGATCGTTACATAATTCGTCGACCAGGAGGCCGTGACATCGTTGAACCCGGAGGGCATGTCGATTGCGGTGATGCGCCCAAGGTTGTCATATGAAAAATTCATGATCGCGCCATGCTGGTTGGTTTCGCGACAAGATGGAACTATCATATGCGGAAATGGTGCGGGTGAATTCGGTATATCCGGATGGGTCAGTGTCGGCAGGATCCCATATCGATAGACCATGGTCTCGGTGCCGCCTGATCCCGGCAAATCGATGGTGATGGTGATCAGGTTGGGATTGCTGCTTGTATAGCCATAATCCCAGAGTCAAATAGGTGCTGCCGCTTTTCCACTTTTTGATCGAGTCGATGGCTCCATTGGCGAAATAGGTAAAGCTTGTTTCTTTTAGTTTTGAATTTCCCGAGCTATATTGGTACTCGGATTTTCAAATGGTTCAACATATATTTGGTTTCGAATGAGGAAACACTTTCAAAATAATATTCAAGGTTTTCTATAGTTTTTTAGCGTACCATTGGCATCAAGTTGATCCTGGTTGGCAAGCCGTATTTTGAGGTCTTCGTCCTTTCATAAAGGTATACCTCGCTCGTATCAGCATCACCGATTCTGGTTCTCGCAACGTATGTGACTGCAGCGGCGCGGCTGCCTGCCCCATATCGATGTTCAGCACATACCAGCGGGTGTTGGAAATCGTTTGTGAGGTCCATTCGTACTGTTCGGAAAAGCTGCCATCGGAAACGCTTTTTCCCTTTAAAAGTCCGATCTTCCAAGGCGTGGCGCTGGAATAGGCATGATAGGTAGCATAGGTAGTAAATCCGGGACCATCGACTTCCACTGTTCCGGTCTCAGCATTGTTGTACGATGGATATGAATAGGTCCAGGTCTTGAAATCGGAACCTGGAGCGAACTTGATCCTCTTTTCTCTGATTACCTTGGTTTGCAGGGGATATACCTGATAGTAAAATTTGATCCGTATATTCGTATTCCATTCGCCCGCCGTAACTGGTATTGACGGCCAGAAGTTCCCAGTTCGAAGTCATGCCATCCCATATTCGTAGGTCACGCCGGAAGATCGGGCGGGTCGAAGCTGGTCAATCTATAATAGTCGCCATTGAATTCATCGACGGTATAGTAGTAAGATACTATGCCTCCGTTGCATTTCTTACGTCGATGCGCTCCAGTTTGCCGAGAGCAGTGTCAATGATGAAAGTGACCGTCCGCCCCATGCTGTCGGTAATCGTTTTCAGGCGTGGTGATCCGGAAGCGTCATAAGTGATATTGATCTGGTGACCATAGGAATTGGTGATCTGGGTGACCACGCGCACCTGTTCGATAATCATACTGGTATATTGAACATTGGCCAGGGCGCCGAATGTCCAGACTGTCCCGTCCTTGAAATACAATTTCCAATCTCGTCTTATCCAGCTTGGCGAAATCGCGGGTGATGAAAGTCGAATAATCATTGATGTTGTGATATGCGGTTTCCCAGCGGCCGTCTGGATATTCAATGACCGGAGTCTCCGTATTAATGGAGTGCAGCCTGCCCATGTGCATGGACCAGCCAAGACCCACCCAGGAATATGGTTCCTGTTGAATTCCCCAGGCGCTGCCGATTAACCGGTCCTTCAATATTTTTGAATTATAAACGCGCCAGATGTTCAGATCGAAGCCATTCGGTCCGGGCAAATGGATGTCCAGGTTTTTTAAAGTTAAATTGCCCGTAAAAAGATCGATGTTTTCTTCAGGAACGGCTCCATGCAATCCATGTTCGGTGATAATGCCGATGCGATCATAAATGCCGCTTTCAGCTAACACTTGAGATGTCAGAATGAGAACAAAAACAAGAACAAATGAGAAGATACTTGCAACGATTGATTAGCTTCATGCTTCCTCCTGAGGAATGTTTTTCAAATTGATGCAATTACTCATGGTTGCTTCAAAAAGATGAAAAAAGTACCTGTCCTCAAGTGCTCCTTTTCATTTCCAAAATTCAAAATATTAAAGCAAATTTTGTGCCAACTTATAATGAAAGCTGAGAAGCCTTTGCTGACAAGAGTTTAGAAAATTGTGTTCATGATTGCCCAAGTTTATCTATTTCGCTTTTGTCCAAATTTGGGACAAAGACGCACGAAAAATTCTGGAAAAGCGCCTCCTGACTACATTTTTAGGGAAGGGGGGCAGCTGTCCAATTTTGGGACAATTTTGGCTTATTGATTGAAAACCTTTATGGGTTTTTGTTTTTGGGGTTTTCCCCCAGTCCCAAATTGGGACAGCCAGGAGTTGGCCGAAATACTATTCCTTTATTTCGCTCAGATCGCGGATGATCATGACGTCATAGTCGCCCAGGCGCTTGAAGCCGGCTTTTTCGTAGAAGTGGATCGCCCGCCCGTTCTCCTCGTGCACCTCGAGCTTGACCTGCAGGCCGATCTCTTTGGCGATCTTCAGCGATTCGCGCAGCAGCGGCTTGGACAGCCCGGCGCCCTGGAATTTCGGGTCGATGGCGAAGTGGTGCAGGTAGAGGCGCCGGCCGTCGTTGGTCAGCCAGGAGGTGCCGACCACGGTGTCAGTCGCTTTTTCGACCAGCACCAGCAGGCGCCCGTTGCGGCGGAGGGTGTTCTCGATCACCTCGGCCGAGTCGCCCCTTCCGGGAGTGCTGATGCCCGTCCGTTCCCAGATGTCTGCCACGTGGGGATAATCCGCGGCCCAGTAGTCGCGGACGACAAACACCTGTGCGGCATCCATGGTCATAGTTGTACCGTTTCCGCAGGAGAAAAGTCAATAGCCGCGCATTCTCGGCCTGATCATGAAAAAACAAGGCCGGGTTCGCTCGCGGAGGTCCGTTGCCGGCCTGCCCGGTCATGTGGCTGGTTTGCTGGAGATAATGTCGTCATTCTTGTATAATTTGTTTTCATTTTTAAAAGGAGTCCTCATGAACAAAAAGATCTTCCATTCCGCCTTGCTGGCCATCGTCTTGCTGGCTTTTATGGCGCCTTTCGCGATCCTGGCCGCGGACGACCCCGTTCCCCAGCCCCCGGTCGCCGCGAAAATCGCCAAGGAACTGCTGCTGCACGGCCATGTCCGCAACGACGAATATTACTGGTTGAACCAGAGAGAAAATCCCGAGGTCATCGCTTACCTGCAGGCCGAGAACGCCTACACCGACGCCGTCATGAAGCCCGCCGCCGGCCTGCGCGCCGCGCTCTACAAGGAAATGGTCGGCCGCATGCAGCAGCGCGACATGTCGGTGCCGTTTTTTGAGAACGGCTACTGGTACTACACCCGCTTCGAGGCGGGAAAAGAGTACCCGGTGCACTGCCGCAAGAAAAAATCCCTGCAGGGCGCCGAGCAGGTGCTGCTGGACGGCAATCGCATGGCGGCCGGGGAGAAATACTTCAATATCGGTTCGTTCGCCGTCAGCCCCGACAACGCCACCCTGGCCTACAGCGTGGACACGGTCTCGCGCCGCCAGTACCGCCTGCGCTTCCGCAGCCTGAAAACCGGGAAGGAGTACGCCGAAGAGATCAAGATGACGGCCGGGCGCTTGGCCTGGGCCGCGGACAGCCGCACGGTCTTTTACCCGGTGATCGACCCGGAGACCCTGCGCTCCTACAAGGTCAGTCGCCACGCGCTGGGGACGGCCGCTGAAGCCGATGTCACCGTGTACGAGGAGAAGGACGAGACCTTCGATGTGGCGATACGCCTGAGCCGCTCGCGCCGCTACCTGATCCTGGCCTGCAGCAGCACCCTGAGCAACGAATACCGCATTCTCGACGCCGCCAGGCCGGACGGCGCGTTCGTTGTTTTCCAGGAGCGCGTGCGCGGCCTGGAATACAGCATCGATCACCTCGCCGGCCGCTTCTACGTGCTGACCAACGACGGGGCCGTCAATTTCCGGCTCATGGAAGCCGGCGAGGAAAAAACCGGCAGGGAGCACTGGCGCGAGCTCATCGCCCATCGCCCCGATGTCCTGCTGCAGGACTTCGAACTTTTCAAGGACCACCTGGTCCTGAGCGAACGCCGCGCCGGCCTGACCCGGATCCGCGTCCTGCCCTGGGGCGATGCCCAGGGCTACACGATCGATTTCCCCGAGCAGGCCTTCATGGCCTATCCCGCTTTCACCGCCGAGCCCGACAGCGACCTGATGCGCTTCAACTACACGTCGCTGACCACGCCGTCCTCGGTGTACGAGTTCAACATGAAAACCCGCGAACGCAGGCTGCTCAAGCGCCAGGAGGTGCTGGGCGGCTACAACCCCGATGCGTACGCCAGCGAGCGGCTCATGGCCCCGGCCTACGACGGCACCCTGGTCCCGATTTCGCTGGTCTATCGCAAGGACACGCCCAAGGGCGCGGCCACGCCGCTGCTCCTCTACGGCTACGGCTCCTACGGCGCCTCCATGGACCCGGCTTTCAGCCCGGTGCGCCTCAGCCTGCTCGACCGCGGCTTCATCTTTGCCATCGCCCATGTGCGCGGCGGCCAGGAGATGGGCCGTTCCTGGTACGACGACGGCAAGCTCTTCAAGAAGATGAACACCTTCACCGATTTCATCTCCTGCGCCGAATTCCTGGTGCGCCGCGGCTACACGTCGCCGGCGAAGCTCTTTGCCTCGGGCGGCAGCGCCGGCGGACTGCTGATGGGCGCCGTCGCCAACCTGCGCCCCGACCTCTTTCACGGCATCGTGGCCGCCGTTCCCTTCGTCGATGTGGTCACCACCATGCTCGACTCCAGCATCCCCCTGACCACCAGCGAGTATGACGAATGGGGCGATCCCAACCAGGCCGGCTACTATGACTACATGCTGACCTATTCGCCGTACGACAACGTGCGCGCCAAGGAGTATCCGGCCATGCTGGTGACCACCGGGCTGCACGATTCGCAGGTGCAGTATTTCGAGCCGGCCAAGTGGGTGGCGCGGCTGCGGGCGCTCAAGACCGACCGCAACGTCCTGCTGCTGCGCACCAACATGGCGGCCGGCCATGGCGGCGCCTCGGGGCGCTTCCGCCGCCTGGAGGAGGTGGCCTTCGAGTACGCCTTCCTGCTGCGCCTGGCGGGCATCGAGCGTTGAGAGACCGGTCGTGAAGATCATCGACCTGGCGCCGGAACATGAGCAAGCGTATTGCCTGTGCCTGGAGGAGTGGTCGGACGAAATAAAGGAGGCGGGGAGCCACAAGCGCGATTGGCTTGACCGGTATAAGGGCCGGGGGCTGCGCGTCAAGCTGGCCCTGGACGACAACGGCACTGTCGGCGGCATGATCCAGTACCTGCCCATCGAGCACTCTCCCGCGGAGGGAACGGGGATTTATTTCATCCTCTGCATCTGGGTTCACGGTCACAAGCAGGGGCGGGGCAATTTCCAGAAGCAGGGGATGGGCACGGCGCTGCTCGCGGCGGCCGAGGCCGATGCCCGCGAACGTGGAGGCAAGGGCATGGCCGCCTGGGGGGTAGTGCTTCCTTTCTGGATGCGCGCCTCCTGGTTCCGCAAGCACGGCTATCGCAAGGCGGACAAGCTGGGCATGATGGCCCTGATGTGGAAGCCGTTCACGGCCGACGCCGTGGCTCCGTCCTGGATCCGGCCCAAAAGGAGGCCGCAGCCTGAGCAGGGCAAGGTCGTGGTGACCGGCCTGTTGAACGGCTGGTGCCCGGCCATGAGCATGGTCCACGAGCGCGCACGGCGTGCCGCGGCCGAGCTCGGTCCGCCGGTGGAATTCCGCGAAGTGCTCACCGCCGACCGCGCCGTCTTCCTGGAGTGGGGGATGGGCGACGCCCTGTTCGTCGACGACAAGGAGATGCGCAACGGTCCGCCGCCCAAATACGAGAAGATCAAAAAAAAGATCGCCAGGCGGCTTAAAAAAGTGAAAAGTGAAAGTGCATTGAAAGAAGTATAAAGCCCGGTCTCGTGTTTTCGGGTCTTCCAACTTTTCACATTTTACTTTTCACTTTTCACTGAATTGGTTTCCGCGAGCAATGTCTCAATGGCGCGTTTCATATTTTCTTTGTCGCGCAAGTGGGTGCCGAAATTGCGCAGGACCCCCTTGCGGTCAACCAGCCAGTAGGCGGGGATGAGGTTGACGCTGTACATCCGCACGATGTCGTCGGCCCAGGCCTTGCCCGAGAAGGCGATCTGCCACTGCAGCTTCTCCGCGGCCAGGTACTCATCCACCCGGCGGCGGTCAGAGTCGAGGCTGATGCCGATGATTTCAAAGCCGCGGGACTTGTGTGTTGCGTAATACTCCTTCAGATGGATGATGCCTTCGCGACACGGCGGGCACCAGGTGGCCCAAAAATCGATAAGCACGACCTTGCCCTTCAGCCCGCTGAGGGAGAATTTTTTGCCCGCCAGGAGCGGGACGGAGAAATCCTTTGCGGGTCGGCCGATGCCGATGCGTTCCTGCATGACCCGGACCAGGGGCTGGTAACGGGCGTCCTTGCGCAGGGCGTCGTATTCCTCTGCCGCGAGCTCGCTATAGTCGAGGAGGCCGCGCTCCACGGCGCGCTTCAACCAGGTGAACGCTCCGTCCATATCGCGCAGTTTCAGGCAGATCTCCATGATGGCAATGCAATGCCATGGGGACTTGCGCTCGGCTTTTTCCGCGCGGCGGATGGCGACCGGAAGGGCATCCTGCGGCCGGCCCAGATCCAGGAGGGCCTGGAATTTTGCGGCCAGCAGGCCCTCGGCCTCGCCATAGCGCCGGATGCCTTCTTGCAGCAGATCCAATGCCGCGGCGTATTTTTTCTCCCGGCTGAGCCGTCCGGCTCTGAGCAGCAATTCGCTTTCTCCTGAGAATAGCGCGCCAGCGGTCAGGATCAGCACGATGCCGGCCACCCATATGGTTTGCTTCATTTTTTCTCCCCGCTTGGATCGCTCCGGCTACTTTTTTGTTGTTCCAAGTTTGGCAAGCGAAATAATGGCGACCGGTTTTTTTAAAAGCTGCTTCTCCTGGTCCATTTTCTGGATACGGCGCACGACATCCATGCCCTTGACTACCCGGCCGAAGGCGGCGAAGCCCTGGCCGTCGGGGTTGCGCCGGCCCCCGAAGTCGAGCTCGGGCTGGTCGTTGACGCAGATGAAGAAACTGCTGGTGGCCGTCCCCGGTTCGGCGCGCGCCATGGAGATGACCCCATCCTTGTGCTTCAGGCCGGTCAGCGCCGTTGTCTCGTGGGCGACGGCCGGGAAGCATTTCTCTTCGGCGACATCGCCGCCCTGGATGACCTCGATCCTGACCTGGTCCCCGGGCTGGTTATCGGGAGTCACGACGCGGAAGAAGGACGTGCCGTCGTAGAGTCCGGCCGCGACATAGCGCAGAAAATTGGCCGCGGTCAGCGGCGCCTGCCCGGGGTAGACATGAACCAGGATTTCGCCGGCCGCGGTCGCAATGCGGCAGGCGACAGGATCGCCAGCGGGTGGCAGGCCGGAGCGGATCGCCAGCGGCGCCAGGGCGATGAAGGCCATGCTGAGAATGAAAAGAAGTGGCTTTCGCTTCGCGGGCATGAAGAAGATAGTAGGGGAGAGCCGCCGGCATGTCAAGCGCAAGAGCTCCTTGTCGTCGGGGAATAAAACTCCGATCGTTTTATGCCGGCCTCGTCCAATGAAGCATGAAGTCGATGACGATGAAGCCGGTGATGCCCACGGTCCGGGCGCGGAAGGGGACCTTCCATGGCACATGCAGCGTGACGGTCGGGTCGGTGATCAGCTCGAGCGCATAATCGACGTTTGTCTTGCCGGATTCGGCCCCGACAAACACGGTCAGGGAGCAGTTGCCGGGGGCCAGCCGGATCACCCGCGACGAGGAACCCGTGAAAACCAGTTTTTTCACCGTGTCGTTCTGCACGTAGCCGCTGCGGTAGCACAGGTCGCCCGACACTTTCACCCTGAAGTTCACGAGATCGTTGTTTCGCCCTTCAACGGCGCCCGACCGTGAATGGGGTCCAGGAACCGGCCAGGCGCCGCGGTCAGTCGTGTTCGTTATGTGTTCCATTTTTTACAGCTCCTTAAGCCGGGATATCCAGGATGTCACCGGTCGCATGCATGGTTCCCGCCCGGGGTCAATTGGTCAGGCCGACCATCAGCTTGCGGTAGCGGCCGGGCGATTCGCCCCATTGCTCCCTGAAACGCTCGATGAAATACGGGTAATCGGCATATCCCATGCGCCTCGCCAGGCACTTGACGGTCAGACAGGGATCCTGCATCAGGAAGCGTTCGGCCAGCAGCCGCTTGCGTCCCTGGATGAAGGCGGCCAGGGTCATGCCACGCTCATCATGGAAGCGGCGGGAGATGTGGCAACGGCTGATCTTGAAGTGCCTGGCCAGCATTTTGATCGTCAGGCAGGGGATCTGCTCATCGGGCATCTGCACCACATAGTCGTAGATCTCGTCGATGATGTTCCTGTTGGGCATGATGGTTCCTTTCCTCATGCCAGTATTCTTGCAAAAATCGTGCCAAGCGGAGCCATCATCCTAAATTGCCTATAGAAAAGGGTTTTAGCAAAAAACGCCCTTGGAATAGTCCGATTCTCGAATTGTTTTTGTCCCAATTTGGGACAGCTTGACGAAAAATCCTCTCGGGAAGGCGTTTTCGGAGAAAATCTGCAACAGGCAGATCGTCCCATTTTTGGACACTCGGTCTGGTTTCGGCTGTAGATGGCCACCGGGACAGCATTCAGCGGATTGGGCGGCTGTTCCATTTTGGGACAGAACCGGATGCCTCGGGCTCGAATTGGCTAAATTGCCGTACATTCCGTATAATAGATGCAATTACGAGGAAGCGCATGAAAAAGAATATCCTGCTGGTCAACTGCTACCGGGAGAGGGCGGAAGAAAAGATCAAGGGCTATGACGAGTGGCTGGGGGCCGGGGCGAAAGCGGCAGGGCTGGACCTGGCCGTTCGCAGCGTCAGCGACCGCGAGCCGCTGCCGGGCGATGGTGAGTTCGCCGCCGTGATCGTCTCCGGTTCACAGAAAATGGTGAGCGACGGCGAGGTGGAGCCGGCGCTTCTCAGTTTCCTCAAGGAGTGCCGCTTGTTGCTGCTTGGCATCTGCTATGGCCACCAGGCCCTGGCCCACGCCTACGGCGCGCTGGTAAAGAAGGACGGGCAGAAGCACCTGGGCGCCGAGGAGATCTTTCTGAACAAGACAGATCCCTGCTTCGACTCTTTTCCGCCTTTTTTCAACATGGCCGAGAGCCACGAGGAGATCGTCGTGCGCGACAACGACCTGGAAAAAGAATTCATGGTGCTGGCGGAAAGCCGGCAGGGGCTGGTGGAGGCTATCCGCCACCGGGCGTCTCCTTTTTACGGCGTGCAGTTCCATCCGGAGAAATCGGGAGAGCTGGGAATCAACTTGCTGGTTAATTTTCTGAAAATGATTCCAAAAAACTTGGCGTAAGGCGAAAGGCGTATGGCGTAAGGAAGAATAATAATTCCGGGAGATCAGTAGTTGGCGCAACAGACTTGAAGTTTTGTTTTCTGGTGATGTCGTATTCCTGCCGTTCGCCCCACGCCTTGCACCTTACGCCGATTATTTCTTTATGACCTTGAGCGCCGCCGCCGCCGCCTTGAGCAGCGGTTCGGCCGAGATTTCCATGCCCACGGCGTTCTTCATCCACAGCTGCGGGATCAGGCGGCCGGCCCGGCACATGCGTTCCATTTCTTTTCCCAGGTTCTTTCCGTGCAGGAAGCTCTCGAGCTGAAACGCGATCAGGTGGCCCAGCGGGTAATCGGGCAGATAGAGGGCGGCATCGACCATGTGCGAATAGGCGGCCAGGATCACCTGGTCGCGGACGCCGAAGACCGGGGCATAGTACTTGTTCCAGACCTCGCGGGCGCAGGTCATGACCGCCCGGCGCAGGGCATCGGGCGTGGCTTCGGGATTCTTGTAGAGCCAGTTCCAGGTCTTCATGTCGACCAGGGCCGCTCCCGCGATCTCGTAGGTCATCCACAGCGCATCCAGCGCCTTCAGCTGGCGGGCACGGGGCGTTTCCCCCGCGAGTCCCAGTAACTCACTGTCCCGGTTCTGGAAGATGAAGGCGAAAGCCTCGGTGATGGCGGTGTTGGGCACGCCGGCCATGAGGTAGGAATCCGCCTTCTGCAGCGACAGGACCTGTTCGACGCAATGGCCCAATTCATGCATGGCCACGTTAAAGCCCTGGTAGTTCATGCCCCCGGCGTCGACGCGGGTGCGCAGATGCGAGCGCTCCGAGCGCATCAGGGCGCCCCAGGCGTGGCCCGCTCCCCGCGCCGGTTCTACGGCGACGCGTTCGGCGATGAAGGCGGCGGTGGCGGGTGCGAAGCCCAGCTGCTGCAGGATGGCAGGCAAGCCCTTCGTGAAACGGCCGAGATCGGGGAACCTTTGCCGGACGCGGCGGTCCAGTTCGGTTTCCGTGGTCTTGGCCCGGGGTTTGAAACCGTTGTACCAGATGTCGAAGGGCTTCAATTCGCGGCCCAGGCGCCCGGCGATCAGAGCGGCGGTCTCCTTCACTTCAGCCGACGACAACACCTCTTCCAGGACCTTTTCCACAAGCGCTTCTTCCAGCTCCCTCTCCAGCTCGAACTTGCGCCGCAGGTGGCTGGGCAGCGAGGGATAGTACTCGTCCATGTCGCGCATGGCCTTGAAGACGTTCAGCAGGTGCATGTAGCGCGAGTTGGGCTCCGGCGCCCAGGGCACTTCCTTGTCCTCCTTGTAGACCTTGTTCCTGAAGGGATTCCAGGAGTATTCGTCGCTGTTGACCAGCGGCTGCGGGATGCTCTGCTGGATGATGCGCTTGAGCACTTCGTGGATCATTTCCTGGCCGGCCAGGCCGTCTTTTTCGGCGTAGAGGGCCTTGAGCCGGTCGCGCAGCCCCCAGTGGCTGATCAGCTTCAGGCCGGCGGGGAACAGGGCCTTCCCCTGGTTGTCCACCAGTCGCCCCATGTAGATGTTGTATTGCGAGACGTAGGTCTCGGCTTCGCTGAAGGCGGCGGCGGCGTTCTGGTTGGCGCGGGCGGGCAGGCGCGAAAGGAAAAGGTCGCCGCAGCGGGCGTAGGCCCAGTCAAGCCGGCTCCAGCCCGGGCCCAACTCGGTTTTTTCGGCCAGGGTGTAGGCCGGGAAGTTGAGGATGACCTCGAAGGCGATCTTGCCGTCGAACATGTCGTCGCTGACGTGCGCGGTCGGGTCGAACTGGCCGAAGCGCTCGTCGATGGGCAGGATCCTGCCCTGGTCGAGGTGCAGGGGTTTCTTCAGGTCCAGGCTGATGCGGTTCAGGTGGCCGTAGACGATTTCAAGATTGGCCTCGATGCGCCGATACAGGGTCTGCAGCCTGTCGGGGTCGGAGATAAAGTTCAGTTTGCAGAATTTGACGAACTCTTCGGCGCCGCCGTCGTCGGCGCGCCAGAAGGACGCCGCCTGCTGCACGCCGCGCTCGATGCGGAACTTCTGCTCCTCGCCGTGCTTGCCCTGCAGGTATTCGCGTACCCCGTCCAGGGTATCCTTGTCGATGAACATGGTTTCGCCTCCCAATTTGGCGGACAGGATCAGCAGCAATGCCGTGATGATCAGCAGACTGAATTTTTTCACCGGGGCCTCCAAGAGCCCGAATGTAGCACGAGAGAGGCTAAAAATCAAGGCAAAAGGCAAAAGGAAAAAGGCAAAAGTAAAGAGAAAGCGTCCTATGCTGCACTCTTTTCTTCTGGTCTTCAGAGTTCGCTTGAGAGCTTTTTCTTCACTTTTTACTTTTGCCTTTTGCCTTTTTACTTTGTCTTTTATTCAACCGGATTTCGGAACTGTTTGGTGAACTCGAGCTCGGTCGCGAAGAACAGCACCCGGCTCGCCTGGCGGCCGAGGATGTACAACTGTTGCCACACGAAAAAGACCAGGATGAGCAGCGGGCGGTCCTTGGGCAGAAGGCGCGCGACCTCCAGGTAGGACAGCGTCAGCAGGATGAAGGCCAGGCCGGCCGACAGGTAGAGGGCCCAGGCCCGGAAAAAGCGCCGCCACAGGAATTTCAAGGTGAGCCAGGTCTCCTTCAGCACGCCGCGGCGGCCGCCGGTTGCCAGCCCGATCTTGACGTAGTCGAAGAACATGGATACCAGGCCGAGGAGCAGCACCAGGGAGAGGATGCGGATGTTGCCGGCAATCAGAACCGGCCACTCGGTCGCGGCCCGGCGCTGGAGCGCCTCCAGCAGTACCCTGAGCAAGGGGAAGAATAGGGCCAGGGTCAGCAGGTAGACCGGGATGGAGATGAGGAACAGCCTGAAGAAGGGCCAGAAGTTCAGGCCGCAGTCGTGAAAAAAGTCGGCCAGTGTCGGGCGCGATTCAGGGCGGGCCAGGCAGCCGATGATGCCGCCGTTGAGGAAGACGGCCAGCAGCATATAGAGGCCGACGGCCAGGACCAGCATGCCGGCGTATGCCGGGGCAACGTCCAGATACCGAGCGCTGAGATCGGTCAGCCAGTGGACGTCGAGCTTTTTGAGTACGGCAGCGGCGGAGAGAGAATGGGCGGAATGGCCGATGAGCAGGAACGCGGCCGGGGCCACGATCAGGACTGCGAACAGCAAGTTGGCGGCCCATAGGCGCAGAACCAGGCGGCGCTTCCTGAACGTCAGGACCAGCCCGGCGGCGAACAGCTTGAATATGGACATGGTTATCTCCTCAGCTCAAGGCGCTGGCGAACTGCAGCAGGTTCTGCAGCCAGAACAGCAGCTTGCCCGACCAGCGCAGGGCGCCGGCCGGCCTGGCCTTGACGACATAGCTGTTGTTGCTCAAGTCGCGATCGATCAGAAAGACGGAGTCGGGATCGACCTGGGCATAGCGGACCTTGCTCCTGCCGCTATAGGTGAATTCCGCCCAGCGCCCCTGTCCGTCCCAGTGATCGATTTTCTGCGTGCCATCCTCGAATACGGTCCTGACCTTCAGTTGGACGTCGGGACCGGGCCGGGCTTCGCCCAAACGCCGGACCCGGACCCGGGTAAGGTAGCGGGGCTTCTTGTCCCCCTGGTCCAGGGCTCGGGCCTGCCTGCCGGTGACCTCGACCTTTTTGCCGCCGCGGTCGAATATGCCGCGGGCGGCGGTGACTTTTTGCGAGGCCGCCCGCTCGACGGCATAATCCCAGTGCAGGCTGTCCTGGAACATCTCGGCAAAGAACCACTCCAGGTCGCGGCCGGAAACCTCGCAGGCGGTAGCGATGAAATCGCGGCTGCTGGGGTGGCGGAAGCGGAACCGTGAATGGAAGGCGCGCATGACCCGCAGCATGGTCTCCTTGCCGATGAGGTTCTCCAGGGTGCGCAGGTTGGTTGCCGCCCGCATGTAGACGTTCAACGCATAGCTCATGGGGCTGGAGAATTTCCAGGAAGCGGTCAGCACCGGGTCCAGCGCGACGGCGTGCACGCCCGCCAGCCGGTCCAGCTCGAGATCGGAGTACTTGAAAGAGCCGCTGTAGCGGGCCAGGGGGATGCCGGCCAGGTTCAGGGGGAAGGAGCCTGGTCCGTAGGCCTTGGCCAGGACCTTGCCGGTGGAATAGGTGTTGAGCCCCTCGTCGAGCCAGGCCTCCTCGAACTCGTTGCTGGCGGACAGGCCGTACCAGTAGCCGTGGCCGAACTCATGAACGATCACCATCTCCGGGCTGTTCTCCTGCGGGCTCGGCAGCAGCCGGGTGCCGGCGGTGAACAGGGTGGGGTATTCCATGCCGCCGCTGCCGCTGCGGAAAGGCGGGTCGACCATGGTGACCGTCCCGTACGGGTAGGGCCCGTACCAGAGGCCGTAGTACTTGATGGCCGCGCGCAGCGCCTTGAAGTGGCGGTCCGCCTGGGCGCGGTGCTCGGGGTTGATCAGCAGGATCATCTTCACGTCGGGCAGCATGACCTCGCGCAGCGGCAGGCGCAGCGCGCCGGCGATCTCGCGGTATTCCCGGGCGCTCACTTCCCGCTCGGCGATGAAGTCGCGCTCGATGCGGATATAGTCGGGGTCGGCGGTCCAGGCGAAGTCGTGGACGCGGTCCTGCCGGAAGGTGTGCGTCGTGAGCCCGCGTGCCCCGTCGCTGCGGCTGGCGGTCTCCCGACCGGTGGCGCCGACGACGTATTCCCGCGGCGTCGTGATGTGGACGACGAAATCGGCGAAGTCGGCAAAGAACTCGCTGTTCAGGTGGTACTGGTGGCAATTCCAGCCCTTGCCCTGCTGGTAGACGCCGGGCTTGGGGAACCACTGGCCGATGAAATAGCCGTTGTGATAATAGCCGGAGCGGCGAATGGTCTTCGGTATTTTGGCGGAGAAAGCCAATTCAAGATCGACCGTTTCCCCGGGCGCAAGCGGCCGCGGCAGTTTCACGCGCATGACCGTCTGGTCGTCCGCGTGCCCGGGCTCGTCGCGGGCGATGAACTCCATGGCCGGCTTCAGGTCGCTGCCGTCTTTCAGGCGGATTTTTTCGACATCGATCCAGCCCCAGTCGCCGTCCTTGACGCGGGCGTCCCCGTGGTCGGTGCCCTCCGCCCCGCCCTGGCGCGCCTCCGTCATCAGGGCGCTCTTTTCATTCTTGAAGGCGTTCCAATAGAGGTGGAAGCAGATGTCCGGGACGGTGTCCCCGCTGGTGTTGGTCCAGCGGATGGTTTCCCTGCCGTGCAGCATCTTCCGCGCCGGGTCGAGCGTGACCCAGATCTCGTAGTGCAGCGGGTCCGCTGCTTCCTGGGCGCACAGGGCCAGGAGCGGCAGGAGCAACAGGAACAACGCAAGGGCTTTCTTCATGAGCGCACCTCCGGGGGATTCCATTATCCATTAAACGGGGAATTCCATTCAATATGTTTAAGGCACTCTCAAACGTCACAACCGTTCGTCTTAGACGAGAGGTAAGACTAAGATACTCACTTCTTGGCGAAGAGAGGGACACGTCTTCTATGCCAAGGTTCTACGAGGCATCTAGCAATGTCATCCTGCAATGCTGTGTTGCGTTGCTGGGTCTACTTGTACTCTAACGACTCACGTGTCACGACTGGAACTTGTTCCTATATCAACGGCCAAGTCTGCGTCGGCAGGTAGAAGATCATCTCCACCTGGGTGCCGGCGTTCTTTTCGGAGATGATCACCAGCTTGTCGGCGAAGCGCTTCATGTTGGCGATGCCCATGCCGGCGCCGAAGCCGCGCTCGCGGACGTGGTCGGGGGCGGTGGAGTAGCCCTCCTTCATGGCCTTGTCCAGGTCCTCGATGCCGACACCGTTGTCCACCACGCGCACGATGAAGCGGTCCTCGTCCTGGAAGAAGAAGATGTCGCCCTGGCCGCGGCTGTGGATGACCACATTGGTCTCGGCTTCGTAGGTGGCCACGCCCACGCGGCGCACGATGTCGCTGTGGAATTGCTTGCCGGTGAGGAACTGCTTGAGCATGGCGGCGCCGGTGCCGGCGGCGTCGATGTCCTTGCTGTCGATCTGATAGTGGAAATCGGCTTCTTCGCTCTTCAGTTTCTCGCCGGTGATGGCCGAGTACTCCGTGTTCAGCGTGCTGGTGCGCTTCAGGTCGTGGATATAGATGAGGTTGAATTTCTCCAGGATGCCGTGCAGGATGTCTTCCTTGCTGATGATGCCGCAGACGCGGTTGTCATCGTCGACCACCGGGAAGCGGCCGAACTTGTAGTTCTCGAACTTGTCCACCACCGCGGCCAGCGAGTCGTCGCGGCCGATGGTGACGACCTGGCTGCTCATGATGCGGCGGATGGGGTCGTTGATGGTGTTGAACTCCAGGGCGTGGATGATGTCCTCGATGCTGATGATGCCGACCAGGCGCCGCTGCTCGTCCACCACCGGGATGCCCGAGATCTTCTTGATCTTCATCAGCTCCTTGGCGTGGGCGATCTTCTTGTCGGCGGCGATCTCCACCACCCGGGTGCTCATGATGTCGCCGGCCTTGATATCCTCGAAAATGGCGGCGTAGCGGGCTAGCTTATTCTTTTCCGACATCGCCGCCCCGCAGGCCCATGGCGTAGATCTTGCCGCATGAGGAATAAAGGTAGCCGCGGGTGCGCAGCAGCAGGAAGTTGTTCTCGCGGGCGTAGGCGACGGTTTCGGGGGCGACGTTCTTGCCGCGCACCACGATCAGTCCCAGCAGGTCGGTGACCAGGGCCGAACGGATCACCTGCGGGTACGTATAGCCGGTGAGTACGACCATGCCCGGCTTGGTCAGGGCCAGGATATCGCTGATCATGTCGCTGGCGCCGACCGACTTCACCTCTTCGTCCAGCTTGCTTTCCCCGGAGAGGATCTCCGCTTCGAGCAGTGCCACGATATCGCGGACCTTGATCATGGTTTGTCCTCCAGGCGCGCTGCCCGGTGATCAGTTCTCGGTGTAGATCTCCTTCTCGTACTCGGTCTCCAGGCGCAGCTTGTGCTTGGCTTCTTCCTGGGCCAGGGCCAGGAAGGTCTCGCGCAGCCCTTCGTCTTCGGCCATGGCCGCCAGGTCGTTGTAGAGCTTGAAGGAGGCTTTTTCGCGGCGCATGGCCACGATCAGGGCTTCCTGGTAGTCCATGTCCGGGGTGGGGGTGATGTCGACCAGGTAGTCGACGATCTTGAGGTCGGTGACTTTCTTGGCCGCCGCCTTGAAGGTGCTGCCGCTTTTCACGCGCTGCAGCTTCTCCTTGTGCTTGTTCTCCTCGCCGGCGAAGAGGACGAACTGCTCGCGCAGGGCCTTGTTTTCGAGCTTTTCGGCCCACTCCAGGTAGAACTCGCGCGCCTCCACTTCCTTTTCGATGGCGAAGTCCAGGACCTCGTTCACCGACGTGAAGGTGGACAGCATGCCCATGGGCTGGTCGCAGCAGACCAGCTGCCCCTTGCCCTCGGCGATCACCTTGACTATCTTTCCGCAAATGGCGCACTTGTAAAATTCGCTCATGGCTACCTCCAGGTGTTTTAAAACCCGATTGTAGCATCGCCGGAAAAAATCCGCAACGGCGCGCCGACGCATTTTTTTTGAGATAAACCACCGGCCGCGTTTATATTACGGTCTGCCAGAGCCAACGGAGGTCAGCATGAACTTGCGCAAGTCCGCCTGTATCTTCATTTTGATCACGGGTTTCAGCCTGGCCGCCCGCGGCCAGGATATCGTCGTCACCAACCCGGCCGGAGGCGAGCGCTGGGCATTGAACGACCCGGTCACCATCACCTGGACGGCCACGCGGGTCAGCGGCAATGTGCGCATCAACCTGGTCACCCGCGGCGGCGCCCCGGTGGGGCGCATCGCCGGCTCGGTCACGGCGAGCGCCGGCAGCTACTCCTGGAGCGTGGGCGCGCTGCTCGACGGCACGGCCGTAGTGGGGGAGAGCTACCGCATCCGCGTGCGCCACGTCGATTCGGAGACGGCCGGCGAGAGTGGGATATTCACCCTCGCCATGCGCAATGCCCCGGCCGAGCTGCCCGAGGGGGGCATGGATGTCGCGCCGCAGCTGGTCGTCAGCGCCCCGCGCCGGACCGACCGCTGGTGCCGGGGGCAGCCGTACTCGGTGGCCTGGACCGCTTCCGGAGTGGCGACGCCCACGGTGCGCATCAGCCTGCGCCAGGGCGAGCGCGAGGTCCTGCTCCTGGATGACGGCGCCCCTAACAGCGGCGCGTTCCGCTGGCCGATCCCGGCTACGCTCGGCGCCGGCTCCTATGTCGTGCGCGTCACCGCCGCTGATTCCTCGCGCAGCGACGACAGCGACGGATTCGAGGTCCTGTCCTGCGCGCCGGCGCCGGGAATGATCCCTCCCCCCGAACCCACACCGGTGGAGCGCATCCGCATCACCATCCCGGCCGGACGCGAAAACTGGTCGGCATACGGCGCGTACCATATCGAATGGGAGAGCCCGGCGTCTTCGGCCTGCGGCACGCGGGTGGACCTCTATGCCGTCGCCTTCAAGGGCGGCGCGGAGCGGCTCATCGCCAGCAATGTTCTCAACCGCCAAGGGCGGAACTATCATGATTGGAACATCGGCGCGAGCGTCTTCCATCCCGGCCAGTACAAGATCCGCCTGGTCAGCAGCGCGGACTGCACCGCCAATAGTCCTTTCTTCCATATCGACGCCTGCGACTATGGGATTGGTGGGGTAACGCTGGCCAGCGGCCGGCCGCTGAGCGACGGCGTTACCTGGCAGCCGGGCTCCAACCTCGAAGTGAGCCTGACGGCCAGCGTCAACTGGAACCGCGTCCTCCTCCCCGTCGGCACCATTCGCAACGTCAATGCCATCGTGCGTCTGCGCGATGGCAGCGACAGAATGGTGGAAACGGCCCCTATTGGCGGGGGCGGCTTTCGCGACGGGGTGTATTCGGTGCCCATGCTCCTGAACATCCCAATGGCTGACGTCGCCGTGCCCATGAACATGCGCCTTCCGATCCGTTTCCAGATCCGCTGCGACCTGGACCGGGTGGGATTCAACGACGAGTGGAGCGGCGAACTGCGGCTGCTCGGCCACGAGCCGACCGACCTGACCGTGCGGCTGGACGGAGCCAGCCTGCATTTGACCCGCCTCTACGACGCCCTGCCCACGCCCAGCCATCGCTTTTCCATCACCGCCTATGCCCAGAACCTGACTCCCAACGCCGCCGGCGGAGCTCCGCCCCCCGTGCCGCGCGCGCAATGCCGCTGGCGGATGGAAGAGCGGGAGGCCAGTGGCGAATGGCACGGATGCGGCAGCGGTTCCTTCGCCATTGATTCCGTGCCCTTCGGCAGCGAGGTTCGCTGGACCTCGCAGCACGCGGTCAATCTGGATGAAGGCAAGGACTATGCGCTGGTCTTTGAGATCGACCCTGACGGGGAATTGAACGATCCCCGGCGCAGCAACAACCGGGCCACCGTGCGCTTCCACCTGCCCGACTGAGACTGGCGGGAAAATCGGGAAGTCAGGACAGCGAAGTGGCCCAGGCGCGCCTGCAAATAAAATTTCAGCATAAATTATTTCTTGACTTTTCTCCCTTTTTTTAATACTATACAAATCTGTATAACCCCGGGGCGGTCCGTGCCCGGAGGTCAGGATTTTTTAAGCCGGAGTCTTGCGGGGCATCCCTGCCGAGACATCTTTCGGTTTCAGGAGAATTGAGATGCTGGTCAAAGAAGTTGCCGGGAAGCTGGGACTGAAGATCCTCGCCCAGGGCCAGGACCAGGAAGTCACCAGCGGCTACGTGTCCGACCTGCTGTCCGACGTCATCGCCAATGCCGAGGAAGGCTGCCTGTGGATCACCGTGCAGCGCCACCTGAACATCGTCGCCGTCGCCCAATTGAAAAAGCTGGCCGGCATCATCCTCAGCCGCGGCAGCGAGCCCGATCCCGCCGTGCTGGCCCGGGCGGAGCAGGAGGGGCTGTTCGTCCTCTCGACCCCCGAGGATTCGTTCACCGTCGCCGGCAAGCTCTACGCCCTCATTCTCGCAGCGAAGTAATGTGCCGGCGCCCTGTTTTTCCATGGCGGACAGCATGTTTTGTTCATTCATAGGAGGCTCGTACATGGAAGCTCAAGCGGTCCATATCCCGGATAACGAGCAGTACCGGGAACTGAAAGGAATTCATCGAGGCCAACCGCAACGTCCCCGGGCCCCTGATCCAGGTCCTGCACCGGGCCCAGAAGATCTTCGGCTACCTGCCCCTGGAGGTCCAGCATTTCGTCGCCCGCGAACTGGGCGTGCCCCTGGCCAAGGTCTTCGGCGTGGTTACGTTTTACAATTTTTTCCGCATGGACCCCGTCGGCGACCATATCGTCAACCTCTGCCTGGGCACGGCCTGCCACGTCAAGGGCGGCTCGGAGATCGGCAAGGTCCTGGAAAAGGAACTGGGGATCAAGGTGGGCGGCACCACGGCCGACCGTTTCTACACCCTGTCCACGGCCCGCTGTTTCGGCGCCTGCGGCCTGGCCCCGGTGCTGATGCTCGACGAGGAGGTGCACGGCCGCCTCAATCCCCAGAAAGCCGTCCAGATCCTGCGCGACATGAAAGCCCGGGCCGCCGAAGGCCGCAGGCCGGCATACGACAAGGAGGAAAAATGAAACTCGAAGACTTGAAGAAGATAAGGGAAAAGACGGAAAAAGATATGCTGCTGCGCGCCGGGAAGACGCGGCTGCGGGTGGTGGTGGGCATGGGCACGAGCGGCATCGCCGCCGGCGCCCGCGAAACCCTGAAGGCCTTCCTGGACGAGATCGAGAAGCGCGACCTTGCGCGACGTCATCGTCACCCAGGCCGGCGAGCGCGGCCTCAGCTCCCATGAGCCGATCGTCACCGTCAGCGAGGAAGGCAAGCCGTCGGTGGTCTACGGCAACGTCACGGCCGAGCTGGCCCGCAAGATCGTGGCCGAGCACCTGGTCAACGGCAACCCGGTATCCGCATCCATCATCGAAGTCAAGGAATAATAGCGAGGGCGTCATGAACAAACGGCTGGACGTGCTGATCTGCGGCGGCGGTGCCTGCATCTCCTCCCACAGCCATGAATTCAAGAAGAAACTGCTGGAAGAAATAGAGAAGAACGGCCTGGGCGAAGAGATCAACGTCGTGGAGACCGGCTGCATGGGCCCCTGCGAGCTGGGGCCGGTGATGGTCGTCTACCCCGACGGCTCCTTCTACATCAAGCTCAAGGAAGAAAACGCCGCGGAGATCGTCCAGGAGCATTTCCTGAAGGGGCGGCCGGTGCAGAAGCACTCTCTGGCAGGCGCCCGAGGCGCGCAAGATCGTCGAGCAGAAGAAGCAGGTGCCGTTCTTCGAGAAGCAGCTGAAGATCGTCCTCTCCAACTGCGGCCGCATCGATCCCGAGAACGTCGGCGAGTACATCGCCCAGCGCGGCTACGAGGCCCTGGGCATGGCGCTGACGCAGATGACCCGCGAGGAGGTCATCGACGTCATGACCAAGTCCGGCCTGCGCGGCCGCGGCGGCGCCGGCTTTTCCACCGGCCTGAAGTGGAAGTTCGCCTACGACAGCCAGAACGACCAGAAATACGTCCTGTGCAACGCCGACGAGGGCGACCCCGGCGCCTTCATGGACCGCGCCGTGCTCGAGGGCGACCCGCACTCCGTGCTCGAGGGCATGGCCATCGCCGGCTACGCCATCGGCGCCGACAAGGGCTACATCTACGTGCGCGCCGAGTACCCGCTGGCCATCGAGCGCCTGAATGCCGCCATCGCCCAGGCCCGCGAGATGGGGCTGCTGGGCAAGGGCATCTTTGAAACGTCCTTCAATTTCGACGTCGAGCTGCGCATGGGGGCCGGCGCCTTCGTCTGCGGCGAGGAGACGGCGCTCATGGCGTCGGTGGAAGGGCTGCGCGGCCAGCCGCGCCCCAAGCCGCCCTTCCCGGCGGTCAAGGGACTCTGGGGCAAGCCCTCGGTGATCAACAACGTCGAGACCCTGGCCACCATCCGTCACATCATCCTCAACGGCTGGGAGTGGTTCGCCGCCATCGGCACCGAAAAGAGCAAGGGCACCAAGGTCTTCGCCCTCTCGGGCAAGGTGACCAACACCGGCCTGGTGGAAGTGCCCATGGGCATCACCCTGGGCGAGCTGGTCTTCGACATCGGCGGCGGCATTCCCAACGACAAGGCCTTCAAGGCCGCCCAGACCGGCGGTCCCTCGGGCGGCTGCATCCCGGCCAAGTACCTGAATACGCCGCTCGACTACGAGTCGCTGAAGGCGCTGGGCTCGATCATGGGCTCGGGCGGCCTGATCGTCCTCGACGAGGACAGCTGCATGGTCAACATGGCCCAGTATTTCCTCGAGTTTTCGCTCGAGGAATCGTGCGGCCAGTGCGTCCCCTGCCGCGTCGGCCTGAAGCAGATGCACGGCCTGCTGGAGAAGATCACCAGCGGCCACGGCACCCTGGCCGACCTGGAGCATCTCGAGAGCCTGGCCTACACCGTGCGCGCCACCTCGCTCTGCGGCCTGGGGCAGGCGGCGCCCAACCCGGTCATCTCGACCATCAAGTACTTCAAGAACGAATACCTCGAGCATATCCAGGACAAAAAATGCTCCGCCGGAGTCTGCGCCGCCCTGTTCGCGGCGCCCTGCGTCAACGCCTGTCCCGCCGGGGTCGATGCCGCCTCGTACATCTCGCACATGGGCGACGGCCGCCGCCGCGAAGCGTACTACCAGCACATGCAGAACAATCCCTTCCCCATCGTCTGCGGCCGCGTCTGCCCCGCCTTCTGCGAAAAGAAATGCTCGCGCGGCAAGTACGACGAGGCCCTGGCCATCCGCGAGGTCAAGCGGCTGTTCGCCGACTGGGCCATCGAGGAGGGGCTGGGATTTCCTCCGCCCGCCCAGGTCCACAAGGAGAAAGTGGCCATTGTCGGCGCCGGGCCGGCCGGCCTGTCCTGCGCTTTTTACCTGACCCGTTTGGGGTATAAGCCCATCGTTTTCGAATCCCTGAAGGTGGCCGGCGGCATGATGAAGGTCGGCATCCCCGATTTCCGCCTGCCCAAGGACAAGCTGCAGGCCGAGATCGCGGTGATCGAAAAAGCCGGCGTCGAGATCAAGTACAATGCGCCGGTGGCTGATATCGAGGACCTCAAGAAAAAGGGCTATGCCGCCGTGTTTATCGGCAGCGGCGCCCACCAGGCGCAGAAGCTGAACATCGAGGGCAACGAGCTGAAGGGCGTCCTTTCGGGCATCGATTTCCTGCGCGAGGTCAACCTGGGCAACAAGGTCAAGCTGGGCGACGACGTGGTGGTGGTCGGCGGCGGCTCGACCGCCATGGACGCCGCCCGCATGGCCCGCCGCCTGGGCGTCCGCAACGTGCGCCTGGTCTACCGGCGCACGCGCAACGAAATGCCGGCCCAGCTGGAAGAACTGGTCGGCGCCGAGGAAGAAGGCATCGAGATGGACTTCCTGGTCAACCCGCTGCAGATCATCGGCAAGGCGGGCAAGGTCAGCGCCATCCACTGCATCAAGACCGACCTGGCCGATTTCGACGATTCCGGCCGCCGCCGGCCGGTACCGATCGACGGCAGCGAGTTCACCATCCGTGCCAGTTCCATCATCTACTGCCTGGGACAGAAGCTCAGTTTGGGTCTGACCGGCGGCAAGCTCGACCTGGATCGCCGCGGCCACATCGCCGTCGATCCGCGCACCATGGCCACCAGCATCGCCGGCGTCTTTGCCGGCGGCGACGCCGTCAACCCCTCGACCGTGATCGAGAGCGTCGCTCAAGGGCGCCAGGCCGCCATCAGCATCGACCGTTTCTTCGGCCGGCCCGGCGCGTTGTACGACCAGCCGCGGCGGGTGGTCGACGTGCACTACGACGAAGAGGCCTACCTGAAGACCATCGCCCGCAAGGAGCCGCACTTCGAGGATGCGGAAAAGCGCGTCGCCGAACCGGGACTGGAGGTCAGCCGAGGCCTGACCCTCGACGAGGCCGTCGAGGAGGCGCGGCGCTGCCTGCACTGCGACCGCAACCAGGCCCCGGAAAAACAGGCTGTCGCCGCCGTGGCGACTGCCATCGAAGCCATGCTATGAGGTGCTCATGAAGCGCGAGAAGATCCTGAAACAATATGACCGCTCGGGCGACAACCTGCTCGCCATGCTGCACGATCTCCAAAACGCCAGCCCCGAGCATTACCTGAGCGACGGCGACCTGCGGGCCGCGGCCGACTACCTCGACCTGACCTACAGTTTCGTCTACGGCGTGGCCACGTTCTATACCATGTATAGCCTGAAACCGCGAGGCAAGAACCTTATCCGCGTCTGCCAGTCGCCGCCGTGCCATCTGCTCGGATCCTCGACCATTTCGCGCGAGCTGATCCGGCTGCTGGGCATCGGTTTCGGCGAGACCACGGCCGACAAGCTGTTCACCCTGGAGATGACCTCCTGCCTCGGCGTCTGCGGCGTAGCCCCGGCCATGATGGTCAACGACCGCGTCTACGGCAACCTGACGGCCCCAGGCATCGCCGCCGTCATCGAGGACCTGAGGAGGGCAAAATGAGCGTCTACCGCACCCATGTTCTGCTGCCGGTCGACGAGGGGACGGTACAGGCCGGCGTCTTCGAGGTCAAGCGCCAGCTGGAGAAGGAACTGCGGGCGCGCAAGCTGCAGACCGAGGTCAAGGTCCTGGAGAGCGGCAGCGTCGGCATTGTCGGCAGGGGAGTGATCCTGGCCGTCTATCCCGATCGCATGTATTATTTCAATGTTCTTGAGGAAGACATTCCGCGCATCATCGACGAGCACCTGCTCAAGGGACGGGTGGTCGCCGGGCTGGCGCATGCCCCGGTCGCGACCATGACCGCGGACAAGGGCGGCGCCAGGGTGGGGCTGACCCGCGAGCAGCGCCGCATCGTCCTGGACAAGGCCTGGACGGTCGATCCCGAAAACATCAACGAGGTCCTGGCCACCGGCGGCTACCGGGCCCTGGAAAAAATATGTCACGGAAAAGATCTCGCCGGAAGCCGTGATCGATGAGCTCAAGAAATCGGGGCTGCGCGGCCGCGGCGGTGCCGGCTTTCCGACCGGCATGAAGTGGGAGTTCACGCGCAAGGCCGCAAGGCGATGAAAAATTCATCATCTGCAACGCCGACGAGGGCGAGCCCGGCACCTTCAAGGACCGGCTGATCCTCGAGGGCGACCCGCACAAGCTGATCGAGGCCATGACCATCGCCGCCTATGCCATCGGCGCCGGCCGCGGTTTCGTCTATATCCGCGGCGAATACCAGCTCTCCATCGAGCGGCTGGGCAAGGCCATCGCCCAGGCCCGCGAGTACGGCCTGCTGGGCGACAACATCCTGGAAAGCGGTTTCTCCTTCGAGCTCGAGATCAAAAAAGGCGCCGGCGCCTATGTCTGCGGCGAGGAGACGGCGCTGATCGAGTCGCTGGAGGGCAAGCGCGGCAACCCGCGCGTCAAGCCGCCCTACCCGGTGACGCACGGCCTGTGGCAGAAGCCGACGGCGGTGAACAACGTCGAGACCCTGGCCAACGTGCCGGCCATCATCGCCAACGGCGCCGCCTGGTTCCGCACCATCGGCACCGACAAGTGCCCGGGCACCAAGGTCTTCACCATCCTCGGCCATGTCGAATACCCGGGACTGATCGAGACCGACATGGGCACGCCGCTGCGTGAGATCATCTTCGGCTACGGCGGCGGCATCAAGGGCGGCAAAAAGTTCAAGGCCGCCCTGCTCGGCGGCGCGGCCGGGGTCTTTCTTTCGGAAAAACTGCTGGACGTCAAGATGGACTACGAGAACCTGAAGGAGAACAAGGCGGTGCTCGGCTCGGGCGCCGTGCTGGTCATGGACGAGGGGACGTCGATCGTCGACATGCTCTTCTCCATCGCCAAGTTCTTCGCCCATGAGAGCTGCGGCCAGTGCGTCGCCCTGCCGCATCGGCACCCAACAGGTCCTCGACATCATCTACCGCGTGCGCCAGGGCGGGGGCCGCCCGGGCGATCTCGAGACCATTCTCGGCCTGGCCGAGACCATGTTCCGCTCGTCGCTCTGCCCGCTGGGCCAGTCGCTGGTCATGCCGGTCAAGAGCGCGCTGGAGAATTTCAAGGACGAATTCGCCATGGCCATCAGCCATGCTGAGAAATCATAAAGGAGGAATCCATGTCGGAAATAGTAACCATTCGCATTGATGGGAAGGAGGTCCGGGCGGCCAAGGGCGATAACCTGCTGAAGGTGGCCCGCGACAACGGCTTCGACATCCCCGGCCTGTGCTTTTATGAAAAGATCACCGCCACCGGCGACTGCCGGCTGTGCATGGTAAAGATAGAGGGACGTCCGGGCATGGTTCCCTCCTGCCTGGTCAAGGTGGACGCGGGGCTGAACGTGACCGCTTTCGACGCCCAGCTGGAGGAAACGCGCAAGATGCTGGCCGACGTGCTCCTCTCCGAGCACAACGACGACTGCATCACCTGCGAGCGCGATGGCGACTGCCAGATCCAGGACCTGGCCTTCCGCTACGGTCTGGACACCCCCAAGCGTACGTTTGCCCCGGTCTGGCAGGAGATTCCCCAGGCCCCCGACGCCACGGCGCCGGTCCTCTTTTATGATTCCAGCAAGTGCATCAAGTGCGAACGCTGCGTCAAGGCCTGCTACGAGATCCAGGGCAAGGGCGTCTTAAGCATGGCCCAGCGCGGCATCCACAGCCACGTCGTGGCCGGCACCGGCCAGTGGTCGGGTTCGGAATGCGACGGCTGCGGCGAGTGCGTCCAGGCCTGCCCGGTCGGCGCCCTGATGGAAAAGCCGGTCTACGGCGGCAAGTTGAAGAAGAAGGACGTCGAGCGCATGGTGGTCACCACCTGCCCCTACTGCGGCGTCGGCTGCCAGCTCGAGCTCTGGATCAAGAACGACAAGATCGCCAAGGTGAAGGGCGCCGATTCCGTGCCCAATTACGGCGCCGCCTGCGTCAAGGGGCGCTTCGGCCTCGATTTCGTCCAGCGCCCCGACCGCCTGACCCAGCCGCTGATCCGCAAGGACGGCAAGCTGGTGGAATCCTCTTGGGACGAGGCCCTGGACCTGGTGGCCGAGAAACTCGGCGCCATCAAGAAAGAGCACGGTCCCGCCGCCCTGGCCGGGCTCTCTTCGGCCAAGTGCACCAACGAGGAGAACTTCGTCTTCCAGAAGTTCGTGCGCACCGCCTTCGGCTCCAACAACGTCGACCATTGCGCCCGCCTGTGCCATGCCTCCACGGTCGCCGGCCTGGCCCGCTCCTTCGGCTCCGGCGCCATGACCAACTCCATCGAGGAGCTGGAGCGCGCCGAGGTCATCCTGGTCACCGGCTCCAATACCACCGAGACCCACCCGGTCATCGCCACGCGCATCAAGAAGGCCGTCCTCTTCCACGGCGCCAAGCTCATCGTCATCGACCCGCGCCGGATCGACCTGGTCAATTATACCGAGAAGTACGGCGGCATGTGGCTGCGCCAGAAAAACGGCAGCGACGTGGCCTGGGCCAACGGCATGATGAACGTCATCATCGAGGAGAAGCTGCTGGACGAGGAGTTCGTCAAGACGCGCACCGAGGATTTCGAGGCTTTCCAGAAGGTCGTTTCCGCCTATACTCCCGAAAAAGTGGAAAAGATCACCGGCATTCCCGCCGAGCAGCTGCGCCAGGCCGCCCGCCTATACGCCAAGGCCGGCTGCGCCTCGATCGTCTACTCGATGGGCATCACCCAGCACACCACCGGCACCGACAATGTCATGTCCATGGCCAACCTGGCCATGGTCACCGGCAACTTGGGCAAGGAAGCGGCAGGGGTCAATCCCCTCAGGGGCCAGAACAACGTGCAGGGTTCCTGCGACATGGGCGCCCTGCCCAACGTCTTCCCCGGCTACCAGGCCGTGACCGATGCCGCCCTCAGGGAAAAGTTCGAGAAGGCCTGGAACGTCAAGCTGGACGACAAGGTCGGCCTGACCATTGTCGAGATCATGCACCAGGCCGCCGAGGGCAAGATCAAGGGCCTGTACATCATGGGCGAGAATCCCATGGTCTCCGACCCCGACCTCGGCCACGTCAAGCAGGCCCTGGAAAAGCTGGATTTCCTGGTGGTGCAGGATATCTTCCTGACCGAAACGGCCCAATTGGCCGACGTGGTGCTGCCGGTGGCCTCGTTCGCCGAGAAGCAGGGGACATTCACCAACACCGAGCGCCGCTCGCCTGTGGGTGGAGAAGGCGGTCCCGGCTCCCGGCGCGGCGCGCATCGACTGGGAAATCATTCGCGACGTCAGCACGCGCATGGGCTATAAGATGGAATACGAGACCATCAAGGACATCATCGACGAGGTCAACAAACTGGTGCCGCAGTATGCCGGCATCACCTACGAGCGCCTCATGCGCGGCGACAAGCTGCAATGGCCCTGTCCCAACCCCGAGCACCCGGGAACCAAGTTCCTGCACCGCGACAAGTTTACCCGCGGCCTGGGCAAGTTCTTCGCCATCGACTACATCCCACCCGCGGAGTGGCCCGACGCCAAGTATCCCTTCCTGCTCTCCACCGGGCGCCTGCTCTACCACTACCATACCGGCAGCATGAGCCGGCGCACCGTCGCCCTGCCGCAGTATGTGCCCGGCCCCTTCATGGAGATGCACGCCGCCGACATGAAACGCCTGGGCATCGCCGACCGCGAGCAGGTCAAGGTCTCATCGCGGCGGGGTTCGATCCAGACCGAGGCGCGGGAGAGCGACCGCGTCGACGAGGGCTCGGTGTTCATCACCTTCCACTTCGCCGAGGCCGCTGCCAACATGCTGACCAACGACGCCTTCGACCCGATCGCCAAGATTCCCGAGTTCAAAGTGGCCGCCTGCCGCATAGAAAAAATCATTTCATAAAAAAGAGGAGGAACAATGGAGTACGACTGCAAGGCCCCGGCCATAGTGGCCGCGGACCTGAACGAGAACATCTGTGTGAAGAAGACCACGAACAACTGGTTCAAGTTGCTGGTGCTGGGCATCCTGGCCGGCGCCTACATCGGCTTCGGCGGCGAGCTCGCAAACATGGTCGGGCATGACGCGGCGACCTTCGTCGGCGCCGGCCTGGCCGCTTTCATCAAGGGCGCTGTCTTTTCTGTCGGCCTGATGCTGGTCGTCATCGCCGGCGCCGAACTGTTCACCGGCAACACCATGATCACCTTGTCGGTCCTGGACGGCAAGGCCAAGTTCAGCGGCCTGCTGTACAACTGGTCGATCGTTTACGTTGCCAACTTTATCGGCTCCATTTTGATGGTGTATATCATGTTTGGCAGCGGCCTGCTGGAAGGCGGCAACGTGGCCGTGGGCGTTTCGGCCCTGAAGACCGCCGCCGCCAAGGCCAGTCTCGATTTCGGACCCGCCTTCTTCCGCGGCATCCTCTGCAACTGGCTGGTCTGCCTGGCGGTATGGATGGCATTGACCTCGCGCAACACCATCGGCAAGGTATGGGCCATCTTTTTCCCGATCATGGCCTTCATCGCCTCCGGCTTCGAGCACAGCATCGCCAACATGTACCTCATCCCGATCGGCATCATGCTCAAGGGCGTGAACGAAGTCGTGGCCGCCGCCAGCGCCGCCGGCCTCTCGCCGGAAAAGCTGGCCAATGTCAGCTGGTATGGCTTCGCTGTCAAGAACCTGATCCCGGTCACGCTGGGCAACATCGTGGGCGGCGGCTTCTTTGTCGCTACCCTGTATTGGTTCGCCTACGTTCGCAAGCCCAAGAAAGCCGCCTAGGTTTTCCGCTGCAATTACAGGGCCGCGTCCGCCTGGACCGGCCCTTTTTCTTTTAAAAATAAAAAGTTATACGTGGCGTGTGACAAGCAATTGCACCAAAAGGATCTTTCGTGATTCGTAATTCGTGATTCGTGATTCGAGACGGAAAGAGATCAATCTTGCGCTTTCAGTCGCCACTCGTTACCGGTCACTTGTCACTGTGGTTCATTGAGTTTTCTGCAGACATTGACCCTGTCACGGACACTTACGTCTTGAGGTTCTGAAAGAGCCGCAGCAGCTGGGCGCGGTTGCGCACGCCGAGCTTGCGGAAAATATGATGGACGTGGATCTTCACCGTGCTGAGTTCGATGAACAGTTCCGCGGCGATCTCCTTGTTGGCCCGACCCTTCAACAGCAGGTCGACGATCTCTTTCTCGCGTGGCGAGATGTTGACCTTGGCGAAGAGCTGGTCCAGGGCGGCAGCGGTGCGTACGCGCGCGCCCATGCGCCGGATGCGGGTACGGTTCCATTCGTACATGAACAGGGCAACGAGCGCGGTAAGCAGCGCCAGGAACCACCAGGAACGCCACCAGGGGCCGCGCACGCGGATGACCAGGGAGACGCCCTGCTCGTTCCAGAGGCCGTCGCTGTTCGAACCCTTGACGCGGAAGACGTACTTCCCCGGCGGCAGGAGCGAAAAAGAGGCCAGGCGCCTCCGGGCGTCAGTATAGATCCAGTCTTCGGTCAACCCCTCCAGCTTGTAGGCGTACTGGTTTTTCTCGGGAGCCGAGTAATCCAGGGCGGCGAATTCCAAGGAAAAAAGATAATCCTTTGGCGAAAGGACGATCTCGGCGGTCTCCCAGACGGGTTTGGGAAGTTTCACTTCCTTGTTCAGCACTTTGAATGACGTGATGCGCACCGGGGGGACATACCAGTTGTCGAAGATGTTCTGCGGGAAAAAGGCGTTGAAGCCGTTCGCGCCGCCGATGAACATCTCCCCGTTCCGGCTCTTATAATTTGCCCCGTTGTTGAATTTGTTTCCCTGCAGCCCGTCACTCGCATCATAGTTCCTGAATTGCCTGGTCCGTGGGGAGAAACGCGACAGGCCTTCGTAGGTCGTGAGCCACAGATTCCCCGCAGGGTCCTCGAGGATGCCGAGAATCTTGTCGCTGGCCAGCCCGTCGGATGTGGTGAAATGGCTGAAGATCCCCTTTTCCCGGTCCAGCTTGTTCAGCCCGCCCCCCCAGGTGCCGGCCCAGATGTTTCCAGCGCTGTCCTCATGGATGCACAGAACATAGTCGTTGCTCAGACTGGATCGATCTCCGGGATCGTTGCGGAAGCGGATGAATTTCCCGGTTTCGCGGTCCAGGCGGTTCAAACCGCCGCCGTACGTCCCGACCCACAACATGCCGTCATGATCCTCCAGGAGGGCCAGCACCACATCGTTGCTCAGGCTCTCCGGGTCGCCGGGATCGAACCGATGGTGGCTGAACGTGGAATGCGGCCGGTCCATGAGCTCGAGTCCACCGCCAAACGTGCCGATCCAGAGGTTTCCCGCCTGGTCTTCGAGCAAAGTCCGGATCCGGTTGCAACTGAGGCTTTTGGGATTGAGGGGATCGTTGCGGAAAGTGGTGACCCCGCCGCTTTGGCGGTCGAAGCGTGCAAGCCCCCCACCGTCTGTGCCGAGCCACATGGCGCCCTGGCGATCGGCATGGATGCAGCGGATGATATCATGGCTCAAGGTTCCGGGCTTGCCGGGATCCAAGCGGAAATGAGTGTAGGAGTACGATTCCCGGTCCAGCCGGTCCAGCCCGTCCAGGGTTCCGATCCATAGGATATCCGTGGGATCTTCCAAAAAGGAATACACCAGGTTGCTCCCCAGGCTGTCTTTTCTTCCCGGGATGGAGCGGTGGTGGGAAAACCTCTTTTGATCGGGATTGAATTTATTGATCCCGGCCTCGACCGTGCCGATCCAGATGATCCCGGATCGGTCCTGGTAAATCGAGCGAATCCAGTTTCCGCTCAAGCTCATTGGATCCAGCGGGTCATTCTGATAGCCGGTGATGCTGCCGGTCTGGAGATCCAGGCAATTCAAGCCGCCGTGGGTTCCAATCCAAAGTCGTTCATCCCGATCCTCGAAGAGGGCGCTGACCTGGTCGTTCAGGAGCGCGCCCTCCCGGGTCGGCTGGCTGTGATAACGAATGGTCCGTCCCGATCCGCGCTCCAAGCGGTTCAAGCCGTTTTCGCTGCCGATCCAGAGCGTGCCCTGCCGGTCCTCGATAATGGCGTTGAGGTAATCACAACTCAAACTGGCCGGATTGGCGGGGTCGTGGCGGAAATGGGTGAATTTCCCCGATTGGCGCTCCAGGCGGTCAAGCCCGCCACCGAATGTGGCGATCCAGAGTGCGCCATCACTGTCCTCGAGGAGGGCCCGAACATGATCGCTGGCGATGCTATCAGCCCGGCCGGACTCATGATGATAGGTGGCGAACTTCCCGGAGGCGCGATCGAACCGGCACAGGCCTTCATCGGTCCCGATCCAGAGCGCTCCGGCGCGGTCCTCCAGGATGGCGGTAACGATATCGTTGCTTAGAGAATCGCTACGGCCTGGGTCGGGGCGATAGCAGCGGGTTACCCCTTTTTGTGGATCGTAGCGGTTCAGTCCGCCGTTGAACGTCCCGATCCAAAGGATGCCGTCACGGTCCTCATGAAGCGACGTGATGTAATTGTGGCTCAGCCTGGCCGGATCGCCGTCCTCCTCGGTGAAGACGGCGAATTCGTAGCCGTCAAAGCGGTTCAGTCCGCTTTCCGTCCCCATCCACATAAAGCCGTGATGGTCCTGAAGGATGCTGGTCACGGCGTTTTGGGAGAGCCCTTCGTCCCTTGAGAAATGGACGAACCGGACATCCTCGGCTCGCTGAGCCGGGCGCAGGCAAAGGGCGATCAACAGGAATATGAGCAGGAGTGCCGCCTGGTTTTTTACATAGCTCGCTGGCTGATCGATCCCGGCTGCCTCGCCGCCAAACAGGCCGCGTGCAAGGGGCACGGCCGTTTTATGCTCCGATTCGCGAAAGGAATCTCCGGACAGGCTTCGGGGCACCTTGCCGCCCGTTTTCGGCGCTGGAATCCGCTGGCTCAAAGGACCTTCATGTTCTGAAACAGCCTGAGCAGCTGGGCGCGGTTGCGCACGCCGAGCTTGCGGAAAATATGATGGACGTGGATCTTCACCGTGCTGAGTTCGATGAACAGCTCGGCGGCGATCTCCTTGTTGGCCCGACCCTTCAACAGCAGGTCGACGATCTCTTTCTCGCGCGGCGAGATGTTGACCTTGACGAAGAGCTGGTCCCTGGCTGCCGCGGTGCGCACCCGTGCGCCCATGCGCCGGATGCGGGTGCGGTTCCATTCGTACAGGAGCAGGGCAACGAGCGCAGTGAGCAGCCCCAGGAGCCACCAGGAACGCCACCAGGGGGCGAGCACGCGGATGACCAGCGAGACGTCCTGCTCGTTCCAGAGACCGTCGCTGTTCGAACCCTTGACGCGAAAGACGTACTTCCCCGGGGGCAGGAGCGAAAAAGAAGCCAGGCGCCTCTTGGCATCGGTATAGATCCAGTCTTCGGTCAACCCCTCCAACTTGTAGGCGTACTGGTTCTTCTCGGGAGCCGAGTAATCCAGGGCGGCGAATTCAAAGGAAAAAAGATAATCCTTTGGTGAAAGCACAATCTCGGCGGTCTCCCAGATGGGTTTGGGAAGTTTCACTTCCTTGTTCAGCACTTTGAATGACGTGATGCGCACCGGGGGGACATACCAGTTGTCGAAGATGTTCTGGGGGAAAAAGACGTTGAAGCCGTTCGCGCCGCCGATGAACATCTCGCCGGCCGGGTTCATGTAAGCGGCGCCGCCCATGAATTCCTTGCCTTGCAGGCCGTCGCTTTCGTCGAAATTCCTGACCTGGTGCGTGGACGGCGTGAAGCGGGACAAACCCTCGCTGGTGGTGAGCCACAGGTTCCCGGACCTGTCCTCGAGGATGCCCAGGATGGCGTTGCTGGCCAGGCCGTCGGCCATGGTGAAATGGCGGAAGGTCCCCTTGCCTCGGTCCAGCCGGTTGAGCCCTCCGCCCCAGGTCCCGATCCAGAGGTTGCCCGCCCGGTCTTCGTGGAGGGCGAACACGAAGTCATTGCTCAGGCTTAACGGATCGGCGGGATCGTGGCGATAGCGGGTGAACGTTCCGGCATTGCGGTCGAAGCGGTTGAGCCCGCCGCCGTAGGTGCCGATCCACAGCATTCCGGCCTGATCCTCCATGAGGGTGCGGATCACATTGTCGCTCAGGCTGGCCGAATCATTTTCGTCGAATTGGTAGCGGGTGAACGTGCCGCTGTCCCGGTCCATCCGATTGAGCCCGCCGCCCAGGGTGCCGACCCAGAGCGATCCGTTGTGGTCTTCGCAGATGGCGCGGACGCGGTCGTAGCTGATGCTGCGCGGGTTTTCCGGTTCGTTGCGATACTGGGTGATCGTGCCGCTCACGGGGTCGAAACGCTCGAGCCCGTCGCTGTCGGTACCCAGCCAGAGAGTCCCGGTGCGATCGCCATGAATGCTGCGTATGGTGTTGAAGTTCTGGCGGCCCATGGCGTCGGGGACGCTGCGGAAGTGGAGAAACTTGTTGTTGGCCCGGTCGAAGCGGTCCAACCCGTTCTCGGTCCCGATCCAGAGCGCCCGCCCCGGATCTTCCCAGAATGAATAGGCCAAGTTGCCCCCGAGGCTGTCGCTGTTGTCCGGGATGGAGCGAAAATGGGCGAATTTCTTCTGCCGGGGGTCGTATTTTTCGATCCCGGTCTCGCCCGTGCCGATCCAGATGATCCCGGAATGGTCTTCAACTATGGCGAAGATCTGATTCCGGTTCAGCAGTTTGGCATCGAAGATGGCCTGTTGGGGGGCGCTGTCGTTCCCGCCCCGGTTCTCCAGGCAAACCAGCCCCTTCTTGGTGCCGATCCACAGGAAACCGTTGCGGTCTTCGCAGATGACTTGGATCGTGTCGTGCAGATGCACGCCGGCCTCGGGAGTCAGGCTACGGCAGCGGGAAAAATTCCCGGAGCGGCGATCGAAGCAGTTCAAGCCTTTTTCGGTTCCGACCCAGAGCGTGCCCTGCCTGTCCTCGAGAATGCTGTAGATAAAGTCATTGCTCAGGCTGGCCGCATTCGCGGGATCGTGACGGTAATGGACGTATTTCCCGGTCTCGCGCTCCAGGCGGTAGATGCCGCCGCCGAAGGTGCCGATCCAGAGATTGCCCTCGCGGTCCTCGCAGATATCGTGCACATGGTTGCTGCTCCCGGGCCGGTCGGCGGCCAGTGGATAGCGGGTGAACTTCCCGGTGGCGCGGTCAAGCCGGTTCATGCCATTGTCGGTGCCGATCCACAGCGCGCCGGCCCGGTCCTCGTGAATAGCCCCTACGATGTCGTTGCTCAGCGAGTCGATCCGGTCCGGAGCATGCCGGAAGGAGCGGAATTCACCTGTTGCCGGGTCGTAGCGGTTCAGCCCGCCGTTGAACGTGCCGATCCAGAGAAAGCCTGCGCGGTCTTCATGCAGGGACAGGATGTACCCGTGGCTCAGGCTGGTCAGGTCCCCGGGGACCTGCAGGAACACCTTGAAGTCGTTGCCGTCGTAGCGATTCAGGCCGAGCTCGGTGCCGAACCACATGAAGCCGCTGCGATCCTGGAGGATGCACATCACCGCGTCCTTGGAAAGCCCCTCATTCCTGGAAATAGTGGTGAAACGGATATCCTCGGCCGGCGATGACGCCTGCAGGGCCAGGGTGCATGCCATCATCGCGAAGAAAACGAAGAAACCGCGTCTTTTTATTGGCATTGCCTATTCTGCCTGGGCGAATCGTACTGCATTAAGGCAAAAAACCAAAACACGTTCGCGGCAGAAACACGGCATCATACTATAATAGACGCCCGGAAGGGAGATTTGGTTCATTCCTGATTTGAAATAATTGAGAATTCGCTGCAGGTCCCGGCCGCAACGAGGCCGCGCTGCCGAACCGCATTTTGGCTCCCCGGGCGAATTCTGGTATAATGGGGCAATTTCAGCAAGCCAATAACGGAGACATACAATGGGTATGAATATTAAAAAGATTTTCGGCAGGGAAATATTGGATTCGCGCGGCAACCCGACCGTTGAAGCGGAGGTAACGCTCGCCGACGGCGCCTTGGGCCGTGCCGCCTCGCCCTCAGGCGCTTCCACCGGCGTTCACGAGGCGTGCGAACTGCGCGATGAAGACAAGAAGCGCTACAACGGCAAGGGTGTCATGAAGGCCGTCGGCCACGTCAACGACGAGATCGCCGGCGCCCTGAAAGGCATGGATGCCGGCGACCAGCAGGGGATCGACAAAAGAATGATCGTTCTCGACGGCACCGAGAACAAGGGCCGGTTGGGGGCCAATGCCATCCTGGCCGTGAGCCTGGCCGTCGCCCGCGCCGCCGCCGCCAGCGCCGGCTTGCCCCTGTACCGCTATTTGGGCGGCGAAAAGGCCAACCTGCTGCCTGTGCCCTGCTTCAACATCATGAACGGCGGCGCCCATGCCAACTGGCAGGGGACCGACCTGCAGGAGTTCATGATCGCGCCGCTGGGGGCGCCCAGCTTCCGCGAGGCTCTGCGCTGGGGAGCGGAGACCTATCACGCCCTGAAAAAAGTACTGAAGGACTCCGGCTACTCCACCGGTGTGGGCGACGAGGGCGGCTTCGCCCCGGCGCTGAAAACCAACGCCGAGGCAATCGAGCTGATCCTGAGAGCCATTGCCGCCGCCGGCTACAAGCCGGGCGAAGAGATCGCTCTCGCCCTCGATCCCGCCTCCAGTGCCTTTTACGAAGACGGCTTTTACCATCTGCGCACCGAAAAACGCAAGATCGATTCCGCAGATATGGTCGCCATGTGGGCCGACTGGACAAAAAAATACCCCATCGTAGTCCTGGAGGACGGCCTGGCCGAGGACGACTGGGATGGCTGGAAACTTCTCAACCGCGAGATCGGCGGCAAGGTCGAGCTCGTCGGCGACGACCTATTTGTCACCAACGTCACGCGCATTGAGCGCGGCATCCGGGAAAACGCCGCCAACGCCGTGCTGATCAAGCTGAACCAGATCGGTACCCTGACCGAGACCCGGGCGGCGATCACCCTGGCGCACAAGGCCGGCTGGGGGGCGATGGTCTCGCACCGCAGCGGCGAAACGGTCGACAGCTTCATCGCCGACCTTACGGTGGCCATGGCCACCGGCCATCTGAAGACAGGGGCGCCCTGCCGCAGCGAGCGGGTGGAGAAGTACAACCAGCTGCTGCGCATCGAGGAAGAGCTCGGAACCGCGGCGGTTTACGCCGGCCGCAAAGCCTTTGTCCGCTAGCTCGCAAGGCGTGGTCCTGCAACCGATCCTGTAACGCAACGAGCATGATCGATCCCGATTCCTCCACGCGCGTCAGCCGAAATTTCTGGAAGATTTTCGCCTTGAAGTTCCTGGGCGAATTCCTGCCCATCGCGCCGGTATTGATCCTCTTCTATTCGGCCAATGGCCTGAACTCCACCCAGATCTTCACCATCCAGGCCGCCTTTCACCTGGCGGTGCTGCTGCTGGAGGTGCCCTCGGGATATCTGGCCGATGTCGTCGGCCGCAGGAAAACACTGGTGATCGGGGCGATCTTTTTTCCGCTGGGCCTCGCCCTCTACGCCGCGGGGCGAAGCTTCGCCGCCTTTGTCTTTGCCGAGGTGATCCTGGCCATAAGCGTCAGCATGCGCTCGGGCTGCGACTCGGCCATGCTTTTCGACAGCCTGCGCCGGTTGGGGCGCCAGGGGGAGTACAAGCGCTTCGAGGGGATATGCGCGCTGGTCGCCCGCAGCGGTACCGCCGTTTCAGCGCTGGCCGGAGGCCTGCTGGCGATGATATTCCTGCGCCTGCCTTTCCTGGTCAATGTCGGCAGCGCCCTGTTCATGCCGGCGGTTGCGCTCGCGCTGGTCGAGCCGGAGCGCGAGACGCGTCGCTCCAAGAATCCGCTGCGCGATATCCTGGGCATCTGCCGCTATTGCCTGCAGCAGCCCCATATCCGGCCGGTGATCCTCTTCAGCGGGCTGCTCATGGCCAGCCAGCTGACCGCGCTTTGGGCCTATTTTCTCTTCTATCGGGAACTGGGCATCGGCGTGGGCTGGTTCGGCGTCCTGTTCGCCATTTTCCAGCTGGCTGGCGCCCTGGGCGGATCGCGCGCCCACGCTTTTGCCGAGCGTTTCGGGGCCAGGACCGCCCTGTACCTGGCGCTGCTCAGCCCGGTCTTCTATGTCCTGCTTGGCTTGCTGCCGAGCCCGTGGCTGCTGCCGCTTATTCCGGCAAACGCCCTGCTCTGGAACCTGGCCTACCCGGTGCTGCTCGAGCGGCTGAACCTGGCCGTCGGCTCCGACGTGCGTGCCACCGTACTGTCCCTGGCCGGCATGGCGGGCAGCGTGACCTTTATCGTCGTTTCCCCGCTGTTCGGCCGGCTGGTCGACGCCGTTTCCCTATCCGCAGCCTTCATCGCCCTGGGCGCCTTTTTCCTGGCGGCCGGCGCGCCTCTCCTGGTTGGCATGCTCAGGAACTGGCAAGAGGCAGTGACTATCCATGCAAGGCAATAAAATCCCAAATCACAAATTCCAATTTCCAAACAAGCACCAAGCACCAATGACCCAATGACCAAAACGAAGAAGAAAAGCTATCAGTGCATTTGTTTTGGTCATTGGAATTTGGAATTTAATCGCTGGAGGGATCGATGAATGAACTGACCTATTCCATAGCCCCTGAAATATTCGAGGCTTTCCCCGATTATCGGCGCGGCGTGGTGCTGGTCCATGGCGTGCGCAACGGTGACTCGCCCCCCGAACTGGTGGAGCTGCTGCGCGCCGAAGAGGCGCTGGCCAGGGAGAAGCTCAACATCGAGACGCTGACGACGGAACCGCTCCTGGCCTCATGGCGCGAGGCGTTCCGCCTGCTGGGCTACAAGCCCGGCGACTTCCGGCCGTCGATCGAGGCGCTGCTGCGCCGGGTGCTGCGCGGCCAGGAACTGCCGTCCATCAACGCCCTGGTCGATATCGGCAATGTCGTTTCCCTGCGCCGCCTGCTGCCGGTCGGCGGCCACGCTATCGACGTGCTGACACAAGATATCTCCCTGCGCCCGGCATCAGGAGCGGAGGAGTTCGTCCCCTTTGGCTCGGAAGAAATCGAGCATCCCGCTGCCGGCGAATTCATCTTCACGGAAGGGGAGCGGGTTTTGACCCGGCGCTGGATCTGGCGCCAGGCCAAGCACACGTTGACCCTGCCGGAGACCCGCGCGATCGAGTTCAACATCGATGGCCTGCCGCCAACGACCGCGGGGGACATCGCTGCCGCCGGCAGGGATATCATGGATCTGGTCGATCGTTTCTGCCCCGGCAGAACCCGCTTCGCGATTCTGGATCGGCGGAATCCGGTCTTGCGACTGGCCGAGTCCGCCACGTGAAGAAAACCTGGCAAAAAGGCAGCGGGGAAACAAAATTTCAGTCGGGTTCGTACATAGAATTGGTAAATTCAAAAATATGAACAGGATTGGGAACTACCAGGTTTTGCAGTCTTATCAACACTACATAAGGAGAGAAGAATGACACGAAAGAGTACGCAGGCCACGCTGGCCCTGGCCGCCCTGCTGGCATTTTGCGGCGGCGGCCTGTCCGGGCAGAGCCTGGACAAGATGAAGTCCCAAGTCCACGAGAAAACCCTGAAGAACGGCATGAAGTTCATCGTCATGGAGCAGCATGAGGCGCCGGTAGCCTCGTTCCACGTCTACGCCGACGTGGGCAGCGCCCAGGAAGTCTATGGCATTACCGGCATTTCTCATATCCTTGAGCACATGGCCTTCAAGGGCACCACGACCGTCGGCACCAAGGACTACGCCGCCGAGGCCAAGGTGCTGGACGAGCTGGACCGGGTCTACGAGCAGCTGGCCCGCGAGCAGGGCCGGATGAAGCCCGACGAGAAGCAGGTCGGCGAGCTGAAAACCCGCTTCGAGGAGCTGCAGAAACAAGCCAAGGAATACGTGGTCAACAACGAGTACTTCGACCTGGTCATGGAGCAGGGCGACACCGGAGTCAACGCCTACACCAGCAGCGACGCCACCCAGTACACCAACAGCCAGCCGGCCAACAAGCTGGAGTTCTGGATGGCCATCACCTCCGACCGCTTCCTGAACCCGGTCTTCCGCGAGTTCTACAAGGAGCGCGATGTCATCATGGAGGAGCGCCGCCTGGGCTTGGAGACCCAGCCCATAGGCAAGCTGATCGAGGACTTCATCGCCGTGGCCTTCAAAGCCCATCCCTATCACCACGAGGTGGTCGGCCACATGTCCGATCTGCAGGGCATCCGCCACCAGGACGTGAAGGACTACTTCGCGAAATATTATTCTCCCAGCAACCTGACCGCGGCTGTCGTCGGCGATGTCGACAGCAATGAAGTCTTCCGTCTGGCCGAGCTCTACTTCGGGCGCATCCCCAGCGGCCCGCGCCCCGAACCCCTGCGCACTCGCGAGCCCGAGCAATGGGGAGAGCGCAAGGCGACGGTCAGCGCCCAGTCGCAACCGGTGCTGATCGTCGGCTATCACCGTCCCGATGTCCGCCATGCCGACACCGGCGCCCTTGACGCCCTGGCCAACATCCTCGGCCAGGGACGCTCCTCGCGCCTCTGGGAGAGCCTGGTGAAAAAGGAGCAGGTTGCCGCCCAGGTCCAGGGTTTCAGCGGCTTTCCCGGAGACAAATACCCCTGCCTCATCCTTTTTCTTTCCGTGCCCAGCAAGGACAAGACCGCGGCCCAGTCGCTGGAATTGATGGAAAAGGAGATCGAGAAGATCAAGAACGAGCCGGTCACCCCCCAGGAGCTCGCCAAGTACAAGCAGATGAGCAAGAAGGCCCTGATCAGCCAGCTGAAGTCCAACGGCCGCCTGGCGGCCCAGCTGACCGCCTACGACGTTGTCCAGGGGGACTGGCGGCTGCTCTTCGATGAGCTGGCCAATATCGACAGGATCACCGCCGCCGACATCCAGCGCGTGGCCAATACCTACCTGGTAACGACCAATCGCACCGTTGGCGAGATCGTCCCCGAGAAGAAGTAACGTGAGGATGCACATGAACAAGAAAACAACTGTCTTTTTGGCAATGGGAGCCATTCTCTTTTCCCTGTTCGCCGCCCCGCTCGCTGCCCAGAAAAATCCCAAGGACACATTCGATTTCCCCAGGCTCAACCCGATGAAAATTCCGCCGGTCACGCAGATGATCCTCAAGAACGGCATCCGGCTGTTCCTGATCGAGGATCACCGCTTCCCGACCATCGACATGCAGGGGCTGTTCTTCGCGTCGTCGGCCTTCGAGCCCGCGGCCAAGGCCGGCCTGGCCGGCTTGACCGGCACGGTTCTGCGCACCGGCGGCACCCAGCGATTGGGCGGCGACCAGATCGATCGCGAGCTGGAGACCATGGCCGCTGCGATCGAAACGTCCATCGGCAGCGAAAATGGCTCGATCACCGTCTCCATGCTCAAGGAGAATGTGGACAAGGTGCTGCCGATCATGGCCGATATCCTGCGCCGGCCGCTGTTCGCCCAGGAGAAGATCGACCTGGCCAAGATCGAGGCCCGCACCGGCATCTCGCGGCGCAATGACGATGTCGGCCAGATCGCCGAGCGTGAATTCACCAAGCTGATCTACGGCGACCGGAGCCCTTATGCCCGCCAGGCCGAGTATGCCACCATCGACGCCATCGGCCGCGAAGACATCGTCGCTTTCTACAAAACCTATTTCCACCCCGACAACATGTGGCTTGCCGTCTGGGGCGATTTCGACAGCAAGCAGATCATCCGCAAGATCGAGTCCGCGCTGGGCGACTGGCCGGCGGCCGGCCTGAAGCTGCCGGCGCTGCCCGAGGTCGGCTATGAGTTCAAGCCCACGGTCAATTACATTGAAAAGACCGATGTCAACCAGTCCAACATCATGGTCGGCCATATCGGCGGCCTGCTGAGCAGCCCCGACTATGCGGCGCTTTCGGTCATGAACCGCATCCTCTCCTTCGACCGCATGTTCAAGAGGATCCGCACCGACGAGGGGCTGGCCTACTCGGTGTGGGGCTACTATGGGGCGGGGTACAAGGTGCCGGGGACGTTCTCGGCCGGCGCCCAGACCAAGTCGGAGTCCACGGCCAAAGCCATCGGCATCATGCTGGACGAGATGAAGCGCATCCGCAGCGCCGAGGTCAGCGATATGGAGCTCAAGCGGGCCAAGGACCAGTTCATGAACTCGTACGTTTTCCAGTTCGACAGTCGCGCCAAGATCATCCGCAACATACTCACCTACGCCTATTATGGCTATCCCCTCGATTACTCCGAGCAAATCTTCAAGAAAATCGAAACGGTGACCAAGGCCGATATTCTGCAGGCTGCGCAAAAGCACCTGCGCCCCGAGCAGGTGCAGATCCTGGTGGTGGGCAAGCAGGCCGATTTCGACAAGCCGCTGAGCACGTTCGGCACGGTCAATGCCATCGACATCGCCATCCCGGTGCCGGCAGGGGACAAGGCCCCGGAAGCCACGGCCGAGACGCTGGCCAAGGGCCGGGAATTATTTGCCAAGGCGGTCGCGGCCATGGGCGACACCCTGAAGCTGAAGGCTGTCAAGAGCATCCGCAGCGCCGGCGATCTCTCCCAGAGCACGCCGATGGGGGAGATGACCCTGGCGGCCGAGATCGTCACCGTTTTCCCCGACAAGCTCCATTTCGCTCTGGATACGCCCGGCGGCAAGATGAACATGGTGGTCAACGGCGATAAAGCCGTGATCAGGATGCCGCAGGGCACCATGCCGCTGCCCGAAGCGCAGAAGAAAGACCTGCGCGAGAGCATGAGCCGCGACATCGTCTTTATGTGGCAGAACCTGGACCAGTACCAGGTCCAACTCCTGGGCAAGAAGGAATTCGCCGGCAGCGAGGCGATCGAGCTCGCCGTTTCCGGCTTCGGCTCCAGCTTCCATCTCTTCCTGGACCCCGGCACCCTGCTCCCGCTCGGTACGTCCTTCCAATCGGTCACGGCGGAGGGGCCGGCCACGGTCGAGGAGCGCGTCTCCGACTATCGTGACGTGGAAGGCATCAAGATGCCGTTCAAGACCGAGGCCTTCGCCAACGGCAAGAAGGTCTCCGGCCAGGCGGTCAAGACGATCCAGTTCAACACCGTCGTCAGCGACGACCTTTTCAAGATCGAATAGTTTCGCATTTTCGGGCGGCGGGGCGCCAAGGGGCGCCCCGCTTGCTTTTTATCCGGCTTGAAATCCTTTCTCCCCGGCGGTACCATAGGACCGGGACGCATCGGGTAAAATGGCGGCGAGGAGCGCGGCCTGAGACTTTCCGGTCGCTCAGGAGGTCACCATGAGCAGCCCTTCGGTAAAGCTGTACCGCCTGCGCGGGATCTTCGTCGCCAATTTTGTCTTAAAATCCATCGCCGGCGCCGTGGCCGCCTGGGGCTTGTGCTGCCTTGGCGCCTGTCGGGCAGGCAGCCCGGTTGCTGGAGAAAGCAAGCGCATCCAGGTGCAGGGCAGCGACTTCGAGATGGTCTATGTCCCGGCGGGAGAATTTCTCATGGGCTGCGAGCGGGGCTGGAACGACGAACGGCCCGTGCACCGGGTGGTGCTCAGGCAGGGTTTCTGGCTCGGCAGGACCGAAGTGACGCAGGGGGTGTGGAAAGCGGTCATGAAGCGCAATCCCGCCCATTTCCAGAAGGGAGATGATTTTCCGGTGGAGCAGGTCGGATGGAACGATTGCCGGGAATTCATCCGCCATTTGAACCGCTTGACCGGCAACGCCTTCCGGCTTCCGAGCGAAGCGGAATGGGAGTATGCCTGCCGGGCCGGTTCCCAAGAAGATTTCCCTGCCGGATTGGACGCCTGGGCCTGGTACGATTTGAATTCCGCCCAATCGACCCATGCCGTCGGCATGAAGCGGCGCAATGCCTTTGGACTGCACGACATGCTGGGCAATGTCTGGGAGTGGTGCGCCGACGGTTATGACCCCGCCTATTATGCCCGCTCGCCCCTGGAGAACCCGGCCGGCGCCCTGGACGGTGGTCATCGCGTTGATCGCGGCGGCGCCTGGGGATATGGAGCGGACATTGTCCGCCCCTCGCGCCGTGACGGCAGCGGCCCCGATTACCGGATCAATTTGCTCGGCCTGCGCCTGGCTGCATCCCGGTTATGATTCAGGCGCGGTCCGGATGAACGGGAACGGCGCAGCCCAAGGAGGCCAACCATGAAAACGGTCAGGATGGTCACGGCGGTGCGTTCAGGCGTTTCCACCCTGGAAGGGGCGGGGGTGCGGCTGCGACGGTTGTTCGGCTTCGAAAAGGTCCCCGCCCTGGATCCCTTCCTGTTGCTCGACGATTTCAGCTCGACGGATCCTTCCGACTACATGGCCGGGTTCCCCTGGCACCCGCACCGCGGTATTGAGACCATCACCTATCTGCTGAAAGGCGAGATCGAACACGGCGACAGCATGGGCAACCGCGGCGTGATCGGGCCGGGTGAGGTGCAGTGGATGACGGCCGGCTCCGGGATCGTCCACCAGGAAATGCCGCGCGCGAGCCGCACCAACGGGCTGCAGGGTTTCCAATTATGGGCCAACCTGCCTGCTGTCGAAAAAATGATGCCGCCGCGCTATCGCGGCCTTGAAGCCCGGCAGATCCCTGTGGTCGAACGCCGGGATGGGGTGAAGGTGCGGGTCGTCTGCGGTACGGTCGACGGGGTGCGGGGCCCGGTGCAGGAGATCCGCATCGACCCGGAATACCTCGATGTCGAGGTACCGGCCGGTGCCGCGTTCCGCCATGAATTGCCGGCGGGATATGCTGTGTTCGCCTATGTTTTTTCCGGCCGGGGATACTTCGATGCCGCAAGGGAGAAAATGGCCGGCGCCGGGAACCTGGTGACGTTCGGCAAAGGCGCTGGCGTGGAAATCGACGCCGCCGACGAAAGCGTGCGCTTCCTGCTGGTCTCAGGCCGGCCGCTGCGCGAGCCGCTTGCCTGGCGCGGCCCCATCGTCATGAATACCGAGGCGGAATTGCGCGTCGCTTTCGCCGAATATGCGGCAGGCACATTTTTGAAGCACAAGGCCGTGCTGGAATAGCCGAATCGACTGAAAAGGAGATTGCCATGCGTGAAACGTTGCAGGGGATGGTCGGCAAGGACATCGTGGTGGACACCCGCTCGCCCTGGATGTACATCGGCAGGCTGGAATCGGTGCAGGCCGACAGCGTACTGCTGAAAAATGTCGATGTGCACGACAGCGGTGAAACGTCCACTCCCAAAGAGCGTTATGTGATCGATTCGAGCGTTTCCGGGATCAAGGCCAACCGCAGCTCGGTTTACGTCAGCCTGGAATACGTGGTCAGCGTTTCCCTGCTCGCCGATGTCATTATATTCTAGATCCGCGTGAAACCCTGGTACCTCTACCTGCTGCGCTGCGGCGACGGCACCCTCTACACGGGGATCTCCAACGACGTCGAAAGACGGTTGGCCGCCCATCGCAGCGGCCGCGGGGCCCGCTACCTGAGAGGCCGGGCGCCGCTGGTCCTGGCCCGCAAGCTCCGCGTCGGCCCGGTCGGCGACGCGCTCAAGGTCGAGCGCAAGGTCAAGAGGATGCCTCCCGCCAGAAAAGAAAAACTGATCGCGGGGAAGATCAGGCTGAAAGACTTGATCGAGGAAGACGTCAGATGCCAGACGTTAGACGTTAGCAAGAAAAAGAAATTCAAGAACAAGAAAGCAAACACTATCTAACCGGTATCGCCAACATTCAATTCGCCAGTTCGGTTAGCGCCTGGCTACGGAGTTACCTTCTACCCTCTTGCTAACATCTAACATCTAACGTCTAACGTCTACTTGCTCAGCCTCCCGCCGTCTGCGGAAACGCCGTGTTCGAATAGAGGTATTCGACCTTTTCCTTGTGCTTCAACTCCTGGTTGGCCATGGACAGGAGCATCTCGCGCGCCTCGCCTTCCGGCTGCAGCGCGGCCAGCCCCTTGTAGAAGTTGTAGGAGTTCCATTCGCGGTGGGCGGCGACGAGGTAAACCTCGCTGCTGTTCATGTTCTTTTTCGGATCGGGTTTCTCGGCGTATTGCGCGACATGGTAGTCGACGGGAGTATCCATGCCGAGGGCGTTGAATGTATTCTCGCCCTTGAGATATGCCTGGAGGAATTCCTTGTGGCCCAGTTCTTCGCCGGCCAGGAACTTCAGCGTCTCCTTGGCCAGGGTGTCCTCGACCAGGTCGTGCAGGCCGAGGTAGAAAACGCGGGCGTCTTCCTCGTTCTTGATGGCGGCCTCGATCAGGCTTTGCAGGCTTTGCGCTTCCATGGTGTTCCCTCCTTGGCTGTTCGGCCTTACAAGTTAAATTGGGCGCTGAGCATGACCTGGTCCGTCTTGGCCTTGGCGGACTGGAAATAGTCGCCGATGAAATGGACGAATTCCAGGCCGAAGCTCACGCCGGAGCCGGCGGCGAACTGGATGCCGGCCAGCAGGGCGTCGGTTTTTTTCAACTCCCTGGCGGCGAGTTGCGTTTCGTCGTTTACGTTCTCAAAGGCATAGCCCAGCCAGCCGTTCCACTTGCCCCTGGTCAGCAGCAGTTCCGACCAGAAGGCCTGGACCTTCTTGGCGGCGAACTCCTGCCCGGCGACATCGGTGAACAGTCCGGCGCGGCTGACCACATACGTCAGGTTGGCCCCGGTAAGGGCCTCTCCCTTGAGGGCCAGGTGCTTGCAGAGGGTGAGGTTCCAGTCCAGGCTGGCGCCGACAGCGTTGACCTTGTTGCTGAAGGCGACATTCGCGGCCGACGCGTTCTCGCGTCCGTAGATGCCGGAGACGCCGAACTGGTACTTGTTGTTGGCCCCCAGCTTGAGCCCCAGCCGGGATTGCAGGACCGGCATTATGGCCGACCAGCCGCCGGCAGTCGCGGGATCGCTGAGTGAAACGGCGAAGTCGAAGCGCGGAGCAGAGTAGGCATAGCGCACCTGGGCGTGGCGAAAGCCGACGTTGCCCGTCTGCCACAGATAGCCGTTGATCATCAGCGTGGTCGGCCCCAACGGTGAGAAAAGGTCCCAGGCCTGGCCGAACAGCAGGCTGTGGCCTTTTTTGGACAAGGTGAAATAGCCCTGGCGGAAACGCGGCTTCATCTGGTTGGGGCTGGCGGTGTCGAAAAAGTCCCATTCCAGTACGGCCGCCACATTCATGCCATTGCTCAGCGGCGTGCCGGCGTACTTGAAGCCGAAGCGGGTGTGGGTGGCCGACAGAAAGAGATTGCCGTCCCCGGCTGTGGCGTAGCGCGGGAAGGTCAGGCCGTTGACGCCGCCGTCCTGGTAGGCGGCATCGAGCTTGAAGAATCCGTAGAGCTGCAGCTTGCTCTTTTCCGTGTCGAGCAGGGTGACGTCCCCGAAGGCCCGCAGGCAGGGCAAGAGCAGCAGCCCGGACAAAAGTGCCAATATCAAAGTTCTTTTCATGGGTACCTCACTATATTTTTATGGCCTATTTTACCCCAGCCGCACGGAAATTTCAATCGGAAAAAATGATGGGACGACTAGAAATTGAGCAGGATCGGCCGCGGTTTGAGCACGTGGCCGACGAGAGTCAGCCCGCTGCGGCGCACGATCTCCAGGGCCTTCGTGGTCAGCGTGGTCTGCGAGATGAGGGTGGGGATGCCGGCGTGCAGGCATTTGAGCGCCATCTCCGCCGAGATGCGGCCGGTGGTCAGCAGCGCCGTGCCGCGGAAATCGACCTTGCCGGCAAGCCCCCAGCCGATCACCTTGTCGACGCTGTTGCTGCGGCCGATGTCCTCGCGGCTGGCCAGGATGCGTCGTTTCTTCATGTCGGCCAGCATGGAGCAGTGTATGCCGCCATGGCGGCGGAACATCCGGGCCCGGGCCGGGAGGCGCTCCATCAGGCCGACGGCTTGCTGCAGCGTGAATTCATAGCCGCGGCAGACCGTCGGCAGGTCCTCAAAGAGCGCCGGCCGCACGTCGCCGCCCGAGCAGGCGGTCACTTGCACGGGATTGAAGCGGCTTAAGGACGCCAGCGCAGCTGGTCGCAGGCGGACAAGCGCCCGGTCGCCGCGGATGCGCAGCGCGGCCACGTTTGCGGCGGCGTCGATGAGGTCCTGGCTGAACAGCCAGCCCAGGACCAGCTCGCGCCGGCCGAACGGCGAGCAGCTCAGGCGGCTCAGGGCGCGGTCGTTGACGACGACGGTCAGGAGAGATCTCCTCGGGCAGCGCCACCAGCCCGGTCTCGCGGCGCTTCTCAGCGGCCTTGCTTGTTTTGCTCTTTGAGATAGTCATGATATTCCTCGATGGTGTTCAGGTTGCGGAACCAGTGCTGCCCGTCCATGGCTACGAAATGAGTGCGGCAGGAGCGGAACAGGGAAGAAATCCGGAAGTCGTTGCCGGCGATCTGTTTCTCGATGGCCGGGATGACGCTGCGGTCGTAGGCGGCGAAAAGCGGTTCGAACTTGCCGTCGCGGTAGCGGGGCACCACGATCTCGTGGACCGGGGCCAGGGCGAGGATGGTTTCCAGGAAGGGAATATCGACAGACGGGATATCGCAGGCCATGACGAAATTGCTGCGGCAAGGCGAAGCCCGCAGCGCCGTCAGGATGGCCGGCAGCGGCCCCTGGCCCGGCGTCTCGTCCTCGATGACCGGCAGGCCGAGGAAGTCGAACTTGTCCCGGTCGCCGGCGCTGACCAGAATGGTCGTGAAGCAGGGGCGAACCTGGGCGATCAGCGTCTCGATCAGGGTGCGGCCGCAGACCGGCAGCAGCGGCTTTTCCCGGCGCATGCGCCGGCTCCGGCCTCCGGCCAGGATGATTGCCGCCAGCGGCTCGCGTGTCATGGGGCCTTGCCGATCTCAGGAACCGGGCCGGACCTTGTCCTTGCTGATGAATCCCTCATCGGGCTTGGGCGCCTTTTTGCTGATGAAGGAGGCCAGGATCTCCTTTTGCTTTTCGTCCATGTTCTTGAACCTGGCGCCGATGGAAAAAAGCAGGCCGGGGGGCAGGGCGGCGTATTTTTTGCTGTCGAAGACGGCCACCTCGGCGCGATTGATCTCGATTTCGAAATCCTGCTGGACATTGTCGCGGCTGTGCATCAGGTAGATCTTGTAGGTCGAGCCGATGACCGGCTGGAAATTGCTGACCAGGTTGATGCCTTCGGTGCTGATGTTGTTGGCCACGAAGCTTACCACGTTCAGCAGCTTGCCCTTCATCTCCAGCGAAACGTCAAAGCGGGCGTTTTTTCTTTTTTCCATGGTCCCCCGTTCTTATGGTGATAGGCCATGGTATCACAATGGGAATATTTTTCAACCGCCGGCCTGCCGGCGCCTGGCGATGAATTCCTGCGCATAGGGCTGCATCTCGATCTTTTCGTCAACCACGCGGAAGCCGGCTTTGAGGTACACGGCCAGGGCGTCGCCATGGTCGAATTGGCAGGTGTGTAGCCGGATGCGCGCCGTATCCCCTTCCCACGCCCTGCGGATGACCCAGTCCAGGAGGAATTTTCCCAGGCCGCGGCCGATGTAGCGCGGCAGCAGACCGAAATAAGAGATTTCCGTCTGGCCGGCGCAGCCGCGGTCCAGTTCGGCGAAGCCCGCCGCCTGCCCGCCGCAGAGCAGACGGTATACTTCGGTAGTCCCGGCGTGCAGGATCGCTGTCAATTCGTCTTTTGTCACGATCAGCCTGCCGCTCCAGCCCCACTCTCCGCCCACGGCGGAGAACAGGTCGCGATAGGCCTGGGGGTCAGGTTTTTTCCAGCGCTCGACCGCGCAGCCCTCCGGCGGGGAAACCGGCTCAGACGCGGGCTTGCCAAGCATCTCCAGGTAAATGGTGCGCACCGGGACGAGAACGTAGCCGGGCGGGAAAGGGCGGGCAGGCGGAGTCGGCTTCATGGGGTCGTGTGCGCTGCCTGGCCGTGCCGGATGAGCAGGGCCAGCTTGTAGGTGTAGAGGTCGCAAGACCTGACGCGGCGTGGGTCTTCGCAGCAGATATCGAACCAGAAGAGGCACAGTTTTTCCAGTACCCGGCAGAGGCGCAGGACGACCGTCACCGCCTTCTCGTCGGCCTGGGCGAGCCATGCGCTCAATTCCCCGTGCGCGTCATTGATGCGGCCCTCGTAGTACCACAGGTTGGCGTGCTTGAGCAGGCCCAGTTGGTTATATTCGCGCATGATCGCCGTGCGCACGTCCCGCTGCAACAGAAGGTCCACCTGGTAGCGTACGAACCCGGCGAGTTGGATCGTTGCTTCCGGCTCCGGGAGCGTGGAAACGCCGGAGCACAGGAGTTCCGAAAACATGAGCAGGTACTGCAGGATGAAACAGGTGTTTTCCTCGCGCTCGCGCAGCCGGAAAAAGGAATGGAGATGCGCCGGGGAGACCGGCCCCGGGCCGCGACAGGCCAGGGGTTCGCCCTGGTTGCGAGCCGAGTCGGCGAGGTAGCGGCGGACATCCTGTCTGAGGATGGCTGCTTCCTCAGGCGGGAACGGGTTCTCCCTGGCGATAATTTCGGCGATCTTCATTCTTGGCAAATCGTGCCGTGCCGCGGCTTTATGCCGCTGAAAGCCGGGCGTGGCGCCGACGTTTTATATCACAATCGCCGGGAACATTCAATCGGGCTTGGCCACAGGCCTGTCTCTTGGCGAATGAAGCAGAGGATGGACGGCGGGCCAAAGGGATCGCGATGGCAGTTGTTTTTTGCAGTCGCCTTTGCTACCATCTAGGCTGGCAAACGAGGATGGATCGGCAATGAACAAAGACAAAAAGAGGTTTTACTTCATCGACCAGTTCCGTGGCTGGGCCGTGCTGTTCATGGTCGAGACCCACGTGGTCAACGCGTTTCTGCAGAGCGGGTTGCGCGACTCGCTGACGTACCGCGCCCTGGATTTCTTTAATGGCCTGATCGCGCCGGCTTTTGTGTTCATCGCCGGCTTTTCGTTCGCCATCGTGGCCGAGCGCAAGTGGGACGATTTCCTGCGCCCGGGCCGGGTCTTCTGGAAGCAGTTCCTGCGCTGCCTGCAGATCCTGCTGGTGGGCTACCTGCTGCATGTGCCGCGTTTTTCGCTGCACCACCTGCACCATACCCTCAAATGGGGAGAAAAGAACATTTTCTGGGGCGTCGACGTGCTGCACGCCATCGCCGTCTCGCTGCTGCTGCTTCTTCTTCTCATACCGCTCTGGCGGCGCAAGGAGCGCTACTTTCTCTTTCTGGCCGCGACCGGCCTGGCTGTCTCGCTGCTGACGCCGCTGCTGTTCGCGCTGCCACTTGAAAAGGCTCTTCCCTGGGCTTTTTCCGGTTACCTGAAGCGCCTGCCCTATTCGCAATTCCCCCTGTTCCCATGGTTGGGCTACGCCTTTCTGGGCGCGGCCGTCTCCCGGCTCTGGCAGGACGCCAGGCGCAACCAGGTCGAAGAGCGCTTCTTCCGCCTGCTCTTCTTCGCCGGGGCATCGCTGGTCGCTGTTTTTCTAATCATTGTGCTGCAGCCATTCTCCCAGGTGGTGCTGGGCATTTTCAGTCCGGCCAAGCCACTCTTCTTTTTTCTCAAGCTGGGCATCGTGGTCATGCTTCTCTCCCTGCTATGGAGCTGGGAGCAGAAGCAGGGGAACCGCCCGGCCGCGGTGACGGCGGTCGGCCAGGAGTCTCTGCCGGCTTACGCTTTCCACATCGCGGTCATCTACGGCGGTTTCTTCGGGCCCTTCGGCCACAGCCTGGCCTTCCTGATCGGTCCGAACCGCTCCTGGGCCGGCGTATTGTGGATGAGCCTGGCCCTGATCCTGGTCACGGTGCTGCTGGCGCTGGCCTGGCACTGGCTGAAGAAGAACCGGCCGGTGGTCGCTAAAACAGTGTTTTGGGCGGGAACATTTATTTTTTTGATATATATGATGGTTAGGGTTTGAAAAATTAGTCTTATTGATTTTCGCTCAAATCCGTTCGTTCTCCGATCTCTGGATCCCCCCTTCATCCCCCCTTGGTAAGGGGGGTAAAGACGGACTAATCAGTTATGAAGTGAAAAAGTGGATATAATTTCGCAAACATGATGAAAATGATCCATTACTTCATGATTGGTAAAGCGGATGATTTTCAAATCATATCCTTCCAATATTTCTTCCTTGGTTTTGTCTGCCGATTTGCCTTCCGATGTGAAATGCGGCGCTCCGTCGATTTCGATGACAAGCTTTAGTTTTGGGCAATAGAAATCTACGATGAAGTTGTCTATGGGGCGTTGACGGAGAACCGAGAACTTGAAATTTCTCAGCAATTCAAACCAGATCTTCTTTTCAGCTTCAGTTTGGGTCTTCCTCATTTGACGGGCCAAACTGACCAAGTCGGGGTTGTAGGGCAGATGGAAGCCGGTGGTGATCAGTCCGCGATCCTTGAGTGTTGCATTATCCCAGGTCAATTTCATCTCTCTCTAGGATAGTGTAACATGATTTCAATTTATTGCTATCGGCGAGGGATATCTCCCAGGATCGCCAAATCCCCCCTTGTCCCCCCTTCAGTAAGGGGGGAGAAGGCAACAGCTCAAGTAAGTGATCGTCTCTTATTTTTCACCCCCTTTACGTAAGGGGGGTGGCCCGGAGGGCCGGGGGGATCAAAGATATCGGCGAGGGATATCTCCCAAGATCGCCAAATCCCCCCTTGTCCCCCCTTCAGTAAGGGGGGAGAAGGCACTAGCTCAAGTAAGTGATCGTCTCTTATTTTTCACCCCCTTTACGTAAGGGGGGTGGCCCGGAGGGCCGGGGGGATCAAGAAATCACTGACGTCCCCGCTTATTTCTTCGGCACCCATATCAGCAACACCATTCCCGGGATGGAAATGATGAAGCTGATCATAAACATGCCGCTGTAGCCCAGCCAGGTGGCGATGAAGCCGCTGCTGACGCCGGCGACGATGCCGCCCAGGCTCATCAGCCCCGAGCCGATGGCGAAGTGGGCTGCCTTGTGGTCGCTCTTGCAGATGCGCATCAGGAAGGTGGTCAGCACCGCCGTGCCCAGGCCGCTGGCGAACTGGTCGAAGCCGTGCACGCTCGCGGTCAGGGCCAGGTTGCCCGCGCCGATGAACGCGGGCTGCGCGGCGCCCGTATTGACGGCCAGGTAGGGCGCCAGCCCCCCGGCCAGCAGCATGTAGGCGACGTTGGTCAGGTTCTGCGCCAGCAGGAACGGCCAGATCAGCCGCCGCAGCCCGTAGCGCGAGATCATCCAGCCGCCGAGCAGGGCGCCGGCGATGGAAGCCGGCAGGCCGATGCCGCCCGAGATCCAGCCGTAGTGGGTCTTGACGCCCAGGTCGACGACGAAGGCCGAGGCCATGGAGCTGACCATGAACTCGCCGCTGCGCACCAGGATGATGAAGGCCAGGACCAGGCCGATCTTCTCCTGGTCCATGAAGCTGAGGAACGCCTTGCCGTAGAACGAGTCGGGGTTGCGGGTCAGCCGGGCGGCCAGCCGGTTGCGGAAAACGGCCAGCAGGACCAGGGCCAGCAGCAGGGCCAGCCCGACGCCGCGGGCGAAGTTCATTTCCTTCAGGACCGGCGCCGCCTCCTCCCAGCCGTGGTAGAGGCTGGAGTGGAAGAAGAGATAGAGCCCAACGACGGCGGCCAGCAGCAGGCCGGCGCTCAGCAGCGTCTTCGGGCTGGCGATCAGCCGGAACATGCCATTGAACGGGCGCCGCTCGGTCTCGCACTCGGGCAGGAAGAAACGGTGGTAGACGGCCAGCAGCCCCAACAGCAGCCCGGCAATAAGAAATGCCACTGTCCAGGAAAAGGAGGCGCCGATGGTGACGATCACCCCTGTCCCGGTCAGCATGGCCACGCGGTAGGCCATTACCCGGTAGCCGAGGAACTTTGTCTGCTGCTGCTTGTCCAGGGCGGCCAGGTAGTAGCCGTCAATGGCGATGTCGTGGGTGGCGGCGATGAAGGCGCCGACGAAAAAGACGCCGGCGATCAGGCGCACGCCGCCGGGCAGCGGTACCAGGAAAGCCGTGGCGCCGATCAGGGCGGCCAGCGCCGCCTGCATGGCCAGCAGCCAGCGTTTTTTTGTGGCGAACTCGTCGACCAGCGGTCCCCAGAAGAACTTGAGGATCCAGGGCAGGCCGAAAAAGGTGGTCAGACCGACCGCTTCGAGGCTGACGCCGCGGTCGCGGAAAAAGAAGGTGGAGACGGAGCGGATGATGGAATAGGGAAAACCCTCGGCGAAATAGGTGCTGAAGCACCAAAGGTGCGGTTTTTTCAGTACGTCCGGCAATTGCTTTTCAGGCATGGTGTTGCTCATCTTATTATAGGAGGCTTCCAATTGCAAACCGGGTTCCGACACTACGGGGCTTTTTCCGGCATCCCCTTCAGCTAAATCCCGTCCGCATTCCGGACGGGAAGCGACTCCGCCCATTTTTCTCTAAAATGGGCTGCGTACGCCGCTGAAGGGGATAGCCGGAAGCGCCCCGGCTGCGAATGGATAAAAATGGGAAAATGTCGGGTCAGCGCGCGAGCGTGATGCTCATGAATGGCCCGCGGTCGCGGTCGGTCATGGCGAAGGGGGCGGCCAGCGGCGAGCCGCATACCCAGATGATCTCGCCGTCGCCGTTCTCCAGGACCGGGCGCAGGCGGCGCAGCGGCGCCGGGAGCCCTGAGCTGCGAATCATTTCAAAAACGTTCTGCTTGTAGGGCGAATGGATCTTGCGGTACTTGTCCGTTGCTCGCGCCGGCCGCAGGCGCAGGGGAAATTGCAGGCTCTTTTCCGGGACCAGGATCTCGAGATTGTCTTTGGGCAGGCGGAAGCGCTTCAGCTGTTTCAGCAAGAGCGCGCGACCGATCTCGGGGACGGGCCAATGGCCGGCGCTGACGATCTCCAGCCGGTAGTCGGCGATCCTGACCTTTTCCGGGAAGATCCAGCCCTTGGCGAATTTAAGGTTCACTCCCGGCAGGGAGAGGCCGCGCCCCGTCTCCAGGCTCCCCAGGAAATCAACGATGTGCTCAAAGCCCACACCCAGCAAATCACCCTTCAGCCGCCTCAGATATTCGCGGGCCAGGTGCCTGGCCTGCGCCGGGTGCAGTCCGCCGAAGACCGACGCCGGCAGGATCGCTCCCAGGAGCAGGTTCGCGTCCAGGATCGCTTGCGCCTGGCCCTGGAAATAGTCGAATTCGTCCTGAATGAGCAGCACGGTGCGGAAGATCCTCTCCTCGACATCGGGCTCGATCTTTTTGATTGCGGGCAGCAGGTTGTGGCGGATGCGGTTGCGCAGGAACTCGTCCTGGAGGTTGGTCGGGTCCTGGTAATATTCCAGGCGGTTGCGTTCCAGGAAAGCCAGGATCTGGGCTTCGGAAAAGATCAGCAGCGGGCGGATGATCTTCTTCTCCTTGTTCTGGAAGATGGCCGAAAGTCCCTGCAGGCCGCTGCCGCGAAATAGCTTGATGAAGAAAGTCTCGGCTAGGTCGGAGCGGCTGTGGGCGGTGGCCACGCGGGAGGCCGGGAAGCGCTTGGCCAGGGCGGCGAAGAAATCGTAGCGCGACAGCGAGGCGGCGTGCTCCAGGTTGAGGCGCTGCTCGGCGCGGAAGCGTTTCACGTCGCGGCTGCCGGTTTCCAATTCGATGCCGCGGCTGGCGCAGAAGGCGCGCGCCCACTTTTCCTCGGCGCCTGCGTCAGCGCGCAGCCCGTGGTTGAAATAGGCGGCGACCAGGCGGAAGGGGATGTGCCTTTGCAGTTCCTGCAGCAGCACGGCCAGCGTGACCGAGTCCTTGCCCCCGGAAAAGCCGAGAAGGATCGTGTCGCCGGGACAGACGAGTCCATGGCGCTCGATGTTTTTTTTGAATTCCGGGAACATGACTTTCATGGGTTTGCGGCCGCATTCCCCCTTTTTCGCTTTGGGGAAAATATAGCGGCGGAGGGAATTGAACCCCCGACATAACGGATATGAGCCGTCTGCTCTACCAACTGAGCTACGCCGCCATTCAGGGCCGATTATACCCGAAAACACGCCCAGGTGCAACAGAGCAGGTCTTCAGGGAAGGCAGAGAGAAGAGAGGGAAGGCAGAGGGAAGGCAGAGTGGGAAAGAAGCAATTCTCACTCTCTCTTCCCTCATTCTTCCCTCTGTCTCCCCTTCATTTCGTCAATGCTCTTTCTAGAATTTCCCGTCGTACGAGAAGAGCGGAAATCGCGTAAGACGTATGCGTGAGCGCAGGGTAAGAGGGAAGAAAAAGGGCAATCGGTGCAATAAATAGTAACGAGTGACAAATGACGCGTGACGAGGAAGAGCGGAAATCGGCATAAGGTGCAATGCAACTGGTAAACGATTTCCGGGACTTCAGAATATGCATGTTCATCTATCAGAACAGAGCTCCCGGAAGCGACGAAAGGGAAGTGCGCCGGAAGCTCCAGCATCTGGAATGCCTGTAGTGGTAAATTCATCCCTTGAACACCAAAAACTCTGATCAGCGACTGATAAAATGGAATAGAGAATTATGTGATAAATTGCCAATCGTCTTTAATTGTCAGCGCTAGCTTCTGAGATAGTATGAGGAAAAATGTGATATTTATTTAAATCCATTGACATTCCATTATTCACTGAGCAAAATGATTTTTGTTACTTAAGTGGAGAGATTTTGAGTTATTGGAGGGAGTAATGAGGAGATTTTTAGCCGCCGGGTCATCATTCTGATTATGAGTTTTGGAATTTGTCTTTCCGGGCAGGAAAATCCGACCGCAAGCAGTAATCTCTATGACCGAATGGGTATCATCACCGAGCGGGGCCTTCATGGAGCGGTTCCCGAGGAGAACATCGATTTGTTCAGCGGCAGCCTGGTTCTGAAGAACCTTGATATTACCCTACCGGGCCCGAATTGCTTCGACTTGAACATCTGGCGGGTCTATAACTCAAAAGTGACTACAGAAAAGACTGATTATACTCTAAGTTATCCTCAGCAGGAGACTGGATCATGGGTCGGTTATGGCTGGAGCATGCACATGGGGAGGATTCTTATCCGATTCCACGAACCCGGTTATCGAATTCCCCGATGGTCGCCAAGAGAGTACGTATCCGTGTATCCATGAAGCTGGCATCCTGATCACGCGCAATTTTCTGAAGCTAAAAAAGTTCGATACCGCTTATGCAGTAATTACACCTATAACACACCAATCAATTTTAAAAAATTCAAACCATTTCATTCATTTATCTAATCATACAAATTCACATTTCAATCCTTATATATCTTACAATAATTAACATAACTTCAAACACCATTGATTCTATCTTGTTTTTCATAAACTTTAATATACCAACACTTAATAAATAACATATTATCCAAACCCTATCAACAACATTTTTCAAAACTTCATTCAAAATAAACAATCATATTTACTATTACAACATCCTATACAGCATGCAACGAGCTGTGTTTCTGCAACCTACGACTCTCTTACATATTTCACTCCGATTCAAAAAACGACCTTCTCTGCACTATTTACAATACTTCAATATCTACACTACCAACACACTCTACCAACCACTTCCGTATATCTTTCAACCTACAACCACTATCAAAAAATCTATATTATCTTACATTTCAAATCTACCCAAAAACACTCTCTATTCACAAACCTACACCTAACAATCAGCATTTTAATTATACACCAATTACAACAATTCATCATTTACAAGCCAACGCATACAACATGTCTAATCTTCTCACTATGTTACAACACCTTTGCCTAAAACGAGCCTCCACCATAGTCCAATTCCACCCAAATTATTCCCATACACATCACTAACTTATTTATATCTTTAACTAACTCTTCCAGTTTCAAATTTAAACTCCAATCAAACCTTCATCATTGCATACTATACTAACCAATATTCAATTCCAGTAACTCTTTCCATTCACATCACTACCTATTATTTATCATCTAAATATTTCAATACATCTCGCACTTGTACAAAATTATCTCTATCTGCCAATATAAATATTTCACAACACATTATTACTATATGTCTATAGATAATTCCACCCTTACACGATTCTTTCATTCCTCAATATATCTATTCTTACAAACTATACACTATTACAATTCTCCAAAAATTCTAATATTATTTTCATATATCATAATTAATTTTGTATACCTATAAAATCTAATCATTAATTATAATTTTATCTTATTGTGATCTACATCTTTTTTTCTTTTGCTGGCGCCGCCGCCGCCCGAACGGCCGCCGCCGAACGAGCCTGATGCAGGGCGCGAGGTGCCGGCCGAAGAGGAGCTTGGCGAAGAGAGGCGGGCGGTGGAGTGCTCGCGGATCTTGCTGAAGTTGCACTTGGGATTGAGGCAGGTCTCGATGACGCGCGTCCTGCCGCCCTGCTCCTTGGTGGCCGCCACCATGGTCACATAGTTGGAGGTGAGCGAGCGGCGCTTGCACTGCGGGCATGTGGAGGCCTTGTTCAGCTTGACCTTCAGGCTCTCTTCGGCGCCGCATTTCGGGCAGCGCCAGAACTCGTAGTCCATGCCGCCCGCCTTTTCCTCGGCTATCTCTTCCGGGGTAAGAAATTGCTCATCGCGGCTGTCGTCGATCATGTCCATCGCAGCGCTACAGGCGGCGCAGGGGAGGCGATAGGAGGCCAGGCTGCGCTTGAGGAGGCGGGAGGCCAGCAACTGGACGGCCGTGGCCAGTCCCGGGGCGGCCAGCATGGCTACGAACGGCGGCAGGAAACTGCCGCCGAAGCCCAGGATAAAGAAGAAAGAGATCGCTGCCGCGATCCAGGCCAGGATGGTCGGCACCTTGGCTCCGCCGATCACCTTGCCGCGGGCGGCCTTGCCCCGGGCGCGCTGGAAGCGCAACAGGGTCCAGCCCAGCCCCATGAAGGCAAAGCCCAGCAGTCCGCCGGCGAAATAAAGGGAAGAGAGAACCGGGTCCCAGCTCTTTTTCTCTTTTACGGCGGGTCGGGCCAGCGGCGTCGGCCGTACGGCCTCGGCAGGCCAGGTTGTCGGTTCGGTGATGATCAAAACCCTTGCCCGCGGCAATCGCCGCCGTGCCGGCGATATCGCGAACGGCCATGAACAGGCCGCGGCCGAACAAGCCGGCCTGCAGATGGGCGAGGCCGCTGCGCTCCAGCAGGCGCGAGGCCAGGGCGTCGGGGATGACCGCCTCCAGGCCGTAGCCCACTTCGAGGCGCACCGCGCGGTCGTCGCGGGAGCAGAGGAGCAGCAGGCCGTTGTCCTTGCCGGCGGCGCCGATGGCGAACCTCTTGAACAGACTGACGGCGAAATCCTCGATCGGCAGCCCGCCCAGGTCGCCGACGGTGACCACGGCCAGCTCGATGGTGGTCTTTTCGCGCAGGGTGCGGCAGGCGTCGTTGATCAGCGTGACGTATTCCGGTGCCAGCACGGCGCCGCCGTCGGTGACGAAGCCGGTATTGGCGCGCTGCGGATTGAGGACTTCCTCGACCTTTTCCGCTCCCAGCGGCGCTAGCGTGGCTACCAGCAAGAGCATGATGATGATTGTCCAGCATTTCAGTTTCGCCTGCATGATGACTCCTTATCTTCGGCCTTGGACAGAGCGGGCCGGCCAGGGAGGGATTGTACACTCAACGCCGGGGAAATTCAAAAAAAAGGACGCGAAATATTGTTGTTGACAAAAATGCGCAAGTGTATCATAATAGTAATACAATGGAAACCGAAGGAAAATAGCCATGAATCTGACAATCGACGCCAAGTCGCCCTTGCCGGTATATCAGCAAGTCATCCAGGCGATCAAGCTGGAAGTGCTTTCCGGGGGCCTGCGCGACGGCGATCCCCTGCCTTCCATCCGCGACCTGGCCAAGCTGCTCAAGCTCAATCCCAACACTGTAGCAAAGGCGTACTACGCTTTGGAACAGGAGGGCTTCAGCGCCGGGCGCAGCGGCTCGGGCAGCCGCGTCAAGGCGCCGCCCGGCAGGCAGGACGGCCTGCGCCGGGCCATGCTCGAGAGCGCCTGGCGCTCGTTCCTGGAAAAAGCCGTCTCGCTGGGCTTTTCGCTGGAGGATATCAAGCAGCTGACAGAGAGGATAAAAAAATGAGCCAACGCCATCATCGAAGTCCGCGATCTGTCGCTGGGTTTCTCCCGGCGCAAGGTCCTGGACGGCCTGAGTTCCGCCTTGCAAGAAGGGGAGTGGGCGGTGATCGCCGGACGCAACGGCGCGGGCAAGAGCACGCTGCTGCGCCTGCTAGCCGGGGTGCTGCTGCCCGACGCCGGCGCCATTGAGCGCTCGCCGGAGGCGCCAATGGCGAAGATCGGTTTCATCTCCGACCGCCTCAGCCTCTTCGAGGACTGGACGATCGCCCAGGCCATCGACTTCCACTGCCGCGTCTTCGCCATCAGGGAATTCGACGACAGTCTGGTCAAGCGCCTGGGGATCGGGACGAAAAGCCGCATCCGCAGCCTGTCGGCCGGGGAGCGCGCCATCCTGCACCTGTCGCTGGTCCTCGCCCAGAAGCCGACGCTGCTGCTGGTCGACGAGGTGCTGCACATGCTCGATCCCTACATCCGCGACCTGTTCATCGAAGCCCTGATCGAGGCCATCGCTGTCCGCGAGACGGCCGTGCTCACGGTCAATCACACCTTCAGCGAGATCGAGCGCCTTCCCGACCGGGTGCTGGTCATGGAGCAGGGCCGGTTCAGCATCGATGAAACGCCCGAGGCGCTCCGCGGCCTGATGAAGAAAGTCGTCAGCCGCGAGTCCCTGCCGGAGGGCATGCCCTGCATTTTCAAAAAAACCGAGGGCGAGTATAAGGAATATTTTATTTATCCTTTCCACGAAGGAATGCGCGGGGAAAAGGCAATGGATTTCCAGGACATCGCGTTGCCCGAGATCGTCAAGGCATTCATCGGAGGCGGTTATGAACAGAAAAGAATGGCGTGAGGTCGGCCGGCAATCCCTGTATTTCATCCTGGCCCTGGCCGCGATGGCGTTGCTGATGATGGGCATGGACCTGCTGATGAGCATGATGGGCTTTGCCCAAGCCAAGCCCCTCGAGGGCGAAAAGCTCATCATCATCCTGGGTGCCTGGCTGCTGATGTTCTCCATGTTCCTCGGGCTTTCGCCGTTCGCCATGGACTCCAAGCAGAAGGGGATGGAGTACCTGCTCACCCTGCCGGTTTCCCGGCGCCGGCTGCTGCTCGATCAAGCTCCTGCCGCGCCTGGCCGCGGCTGTCACTTTTTTATCTCGCGTTCGTCCTCATCTACGCCCTTATCGGCAATGATGCCTTCGGCGGCGGCTTCGCCTTCTTCAGCCTGGCCTATTTCGCCCTGTTCTTCATCTCCTTCTCCCTGTCGGTCGTCCACGAAAATTTCATCGTCCAGTCGATCTGGGCCGGCGTCGCCCTGTGCGGCTACCTGGCCTTGTGCCTCTATGTCGTCGGGCTGGGTTTTTCCTGGAAATTCAGGATGCCGGGGTCCTGGGTCGGATCGCGTCTCTGGCAGGACCTGTCCTATGATGTTCCCACGCTGCTTGCCGGCATTGCCGTTTTCCTCCTGCTGGCGGCGCCCTTCGTGGCTTCTTTGTTTCTGGCCTTCAAGAAATTCGACCTGAAGCCGGCCCGCGTGTTCAACCGCCGCCAGCTGCTGATCTTCGTGCCGCTGCTGCTCCTGGCGTTTTTTGCGTCCCTGGGGTTCACGTATTTTGTGCAAACAAGCTCCAACTATTGGGAATCGGACCTTTTTATCCTGAAAAACCATAAGTTGCTGAAGAGTGACTTTCCGGGAAAGTTGACTTTGTACGAAAGAGACAGGCAGGCGTAGTGTCGACCTGAAAGGCAGGATCTTATGGGAGCGGTTGCTGCTGGAGCAGGGGGAGAAGCTGTACGTGAGCGGCCTTGACCTTGAGGACGGTTCGCGGATCATCGGCTGCCTGAACCAAAACGACTTCTCGTGGAGGATACTGCATCGGATTTCAAAGTCTTCCCACATCGCCAATGGCCACTTGGGCATTCGCTATGACGGCGCGCAATTCGTCTACTTGCTGAGCCAGCTGGACCAATCTGCGAGACCGGAGAATGACGGAAAACCGGCGGCCGAGCCCATGGCAATGCAGCTTGTACGCGTGGACCCTGCCAGCGGCCGGAACGCGATATTCGGATTCCAGGTCCCTCTCGGAGGCAGGAACAATGAGCCCTGGCTCATGGGCAGTGATGAACGCAATGGCCGACGCTTCTGGCTTGTTGCCCTCCGCGGGCACAATGTCCTGCGCATATGGGATGACGGGCGTAACGAGGAGCTGGACTTGTCCGAAGGCATTCCTGTCTATGCCGGAGGGCTGCTGTTCACCCGCAGGGGAGGCTCCATGATCGTGAACCGGTTACTGGACGCCGGCAGCGAGAGGATCCATGAAATGGTGGGGGGATACACAATGGGGAACCCCTATTTCTTTTCGCAGGGAAACAGCCAGATGACCGAAATTTATGCTTTACGTGATGAACGCATCGTGCGCATCGATTTGGCCACCATGAGTGTCGACGATGTCGGCCCCGAGCGCGGCTTCCTCCATATGGTGCCGCCCGGGGATTTCTACTTTGTCGAGTACGAAAGCTGGCCCCCCAAGAAAAGTGACAAATGGAAGAAACTATACCGCCTGAAGGATGGTCGGATGAGCCTTTTGAAAAAGTTCGATTTCAATGAAGTCGGGTATGGACATCTCCTTGTGAATGCCAATGGCGTCAAACTTGATCCATTCGCAATGGAAAGACGGTAAAGCGGCAAAGGCGACTATGAGGCTATATGCCTTTCCCGACCTGCGCGAACTGCGATTCAAGGGATTGGATTGATCGTCCGGGCATAAAAGGAAAAGACCATTTCCAACGCCACGCTTGCAAAAGCGTCAACCCGCTCCTATAATATTTTTTCGGAATATTCAGGAGGAGCCATGAAGTTTCAAATCAAGCTGATTTTATCCCTTATAGGCTTGGCGTTGCTGGCCTTTGGCGCTTGGGCCGCCGCCGGCAAGACCGCCGACGACGACGAGGCCGCTTTCCGGCGGTTTTTAAAGACGTATGAAGCCCGGATCATACCGTTGAGCCGCGACGCCGCCCTGGCCAGCTTCCAGGCCTCGATCAGCGGCAAGGACGGGGATTACCAGCGCTCGTCCGCCCTGCAGATCCAGTTGAACAAGGCCAGCGCCGACCCGGGGGAATTCGCCGCCTTGAAACGGTTCCGGAAAAACGGGCTGATCCGCGAACCGCTGTTGAAGCGCCAGCTGGATATCATTCACGACAGCTACCTGGAGAACCAGATCCCGGCCGCGCAGATGGAGGAGATGGTCAAGCTGCAGGCGCAGATCGAGCAGAAGTTCAACACCTTCCGCATCAAGATGGATGAAAAAGTGTTGAGCGACAATGACGCCGAGGACATCCTGCGCAATGTGACCGACTCCGGCCAACTGGAAAAAGTTTGGAAATCGAGCAAGGAGATCGGCCGCGTGGTCGCCCCCGACATTCTGAAACTGGTGGGACTGCGCAACGCCGCCGCCCGTCAGCTGGGATTTGCCAATTTCCAGCAGATGCAGCTGAAACTGGGCGAGCAGGACCCTGAGCAGATCGAAGCTCTTTTCGATGAATTGGACGAACTAACCCGCGGCGGCTTCGCCACCCTCAAAAAAGACATCGACGCCTTCCTGGCCGCGCGCTGCGGCATTGCCAAAGAGCAACTCCAACCCTGGCACTACCAGAACCGCTTCTTCCAGGAGGCGCCGGTCATCTACCCGGTGGACCTCGACTCCTATTACAAGGACAAGGACCTGGTCGCCCTGGCCAAAACGTACTTCGCCGGCATGGGCCTGAACATCGACGACGTCATCGAGCGCAGCGACCTGTTCGAAAAGCCGGGCAAGTACCAGCACGCTTTTTCCAGCGACATCGACCGCTCCGGCGACGTGCGCGTCCTGTGCAGCGTCAAGCCCGATTCCTACTGGATGAACACGCTGCTGCACGAGTTCGGCCACTCGGTCTACGCCAAGTTCAACGACCGCTCGCTGCCCTGGACCCTGCGCGACGCCGCCCACGCCTTCACCACCGAGGCCGTGGCCAACCTCTGCGGGCGCTTCGCCGCGTCGCCGTCCTGGCTGCGCGCCATGGCGGGCGTCAGCGCTGTTGAAAGCGAGCGCATCGCCGAGCCCGTGCGCCAGTCCCTGCGCCTGCAGCAGATGGTCTTCAGCCGCTGGGCCCAGGTGATGTTCCGCTTCGAAAAAAGCATGTACGAGGACCCGGGCCAGGACCTGAACCGCCGCTGGTGGGAACTCGTGGAAAAATACCAGCTGCTGAAGATGCCTGCCGGCCGCAACGAGCCCGATTGGGCCGCCAAGATCCACATCGCCCTCTATCCTTGCTACTACCACAATTACCTGATGGGCGAGCTCCTCGCTTCCCAGCTCTTTTATCATATCGCCGGGAAGGTCCTGAAGAATCCCGACATGGATGGCGAATGCTTCGTCAACCGCCCCGAGGCGGGCCGCTACCTGATCGAGCAGGTGTTCAGGCCGGGCATGCGCTGGCCCTGGGACGAAATGATCGAGCGCGCCTGCGGCGAGAAGCTGACCGCCAAGCATTACGCCAGGCAGTTCGTGGGCGCCGGTCAGACGCAACGGTGATGTCCGGCGGCAAAGCGAAAAAAACGCCGGCGCCGCCGGCCCGTTCCGGCTGGCTGGCCCGCTACCGGCGCCAAAGCCGCGAGACCCTGGAACTGGCCCTGAACGAGGTCCCCGGCTACGCGGAATGGCGGCAGTTCGACCCCGGGCCAAAAGCCGGAGTGGACGAGCGTTACGCGGCGCTGCCGGCGCTCACCAAGCGCGAGCTGCGCCAGCATTTTCCCGCCGGTTTCGTGCCGCGCCAGCGCGAGCTGGGACCGGGCCTGGCCGCCGGCGAAGTCGAATTCGCCCAGACCAGCGGCAGCACCGACGACCGGGTCACGCTGGTCTTCAACCCGGGTTGGTGGGAGGCCTCGGAACGCGCCGCCTGGGACCTGAACCGCCACGCCCGCAAGGCGGCCGACGGCCGCCACCGCGAAGCCGTGCTGGCATCGCCGCGCTGCGTCGGCCCAGGATTCAGCCCCAGGCCGCAGAGCGTGGCCGAGCGCACCATCGGCCGCCACCTCTACGTCAATCAGAAGATCAATCCGGCCACCTGGAGCGACGCTGATGTCCGGCGCATGGCCCAGGAGATCAACGGCTACGAGCCCGTCGCGCTCGAGGGCGATCCGGCCTATCTGGCGGCGTTCGCCCGCCGCAGCGCCGAGTCGGGGATCGAGGTCTTCCAGCCGCGCCTGATCTTTCTCACCTATTCTTTTCCCTCCCGGGCCTACCTGCGCCAGATGCGCGCGGTTTTTTCGGCGCCGCTCGTCAGTTCCTACGGCTCCACCGAGACCGGCCACGTCTTCATGGAATGCGAAGCCGGGCGCCTGCACCAGAACAGCGGCCATTGCCGCGTGGATTTCCTGCCCTGGCTGTTCCGCCACGGCGGTCCCCGGCGCGGGCGCATCCTGGTCACCGTGTTCCATAACCCCTGGTTTATCGTCCTGCGCTTCGACATCGGCGACGTGGCCCGCCTCGACGACCGCGGTCCCTGCCCCTGCGGCCGCAAGGACGGGTTGGTGCTGCAGGGAGTCGAGGGCCGGGTGGGCGACGTGACGTTCGACCGCGAGGGCAACGCCGTCACCGTCGCCGACCTGGATGCCGTTTTGGCCGCAGTGCCGGGGCTGGAAGGCTGGCAGATGGACCTGCCCAGGCCGGGAGAGATGTGCCTGCGGGTTCAGGCCGGGCATGGCTCAACGCGCCGGGCCTGCGGGGAAGCCCGCGAGCGGCTGAAGGAACTATACGGCGAGCGGGCCCGGATCGAGGCAACCGCGGCCAAGGCCCTGCAGCATGAATCCTCGGGCAAGATCCGCTTCGTGCGCACGTCGTATCCCGTCGACCTGGCCGCCCTTTGGCGGAGCAAGAGATGAAGTTCGCAGCGGCCGATATTTTCCTCATCGCCGGCGACCCCGGCAATCGCCGCCAGGACCCCTTGCTGGCCGTGATCCTGGAGCTTATCGGCCTGAAGCGTCCCAATGTAGCCTATGTCGGCGCCGCCAGCGCTGACAGCCGGGTGTTCTTTCTCTGGATCGCCGCCCTGCTGAAGAAGGCCGGGGCGGGATCCGTACGCCTGGCCCCGCTGGCTTCGCGTCGCGCCGATGCGGACAAGGCCGCCCAACAGATCCGCGCCGCCGACATCGTATTCGTCAGCGGCGGCGATGTCGAGCTCGGCATGAGCGTCCTGGAGCGGACAGGCGCCGCGGCGCTGCTCCGGGAACAGCACCGGGCCGGCAAGCCCTTTATCGGCTTATCTGCCGGTTCCATCATGCTGGCCAGGAGCTGGGTGCGCTGGTCTGATCCCGAAAATGATGCCTCGGCCAGGGAGTTTCCCTGCCTGGGCCTGGCCCCGCTGCTGTGCGACACCCATGCCGAAAAGGATGAATGGGATGAATTGAAGACGCTCCTGAAGCTGACCGGGACTCCCGTCGGCTACGGCATCCCCGCCGGCGGTGCGCTGCGTGTTCATGCCGACGGCTCGCTGGCGGCCATGGGCCGGCCGGTGCGGCGAGTGGAGTTGGCAGGGGGGCGGGCGCGCCTGGGGGATGAATTGCAGCCGCTCTGAAAATTCAGCAAAATTGAGATAAAGGGTCGTCACCGTTCATTTATACCCCGGAAGGAGATGAGAAAATGAAAGCAAAAACCATCCTGCTGGCGGTATTATTCTTCCTGATCGGCGCGACGCATGCCTATTCGCAGACAATTGTCGTTACCAATCCCGGGGCGGGCATGGTCCTGTATCACGACGCAAACCTGCTCCATCGCCTGGACCGTCAGCGGCGACATGGACCACCGTGTCAAGGTGCGCCTGTGGCGGACGGTGGCCGGAGTCAGCGAGAAAGTCCTGGATATCATCGATTCCACGGCCAACGACGGATCCTATGACTGGCCTGTTCCGGCAACGGTCGCCCCCGGGGCCGGATACTTTATCCGCGTCCGAACCGTGGATGATGCGGTAGGCGATGACGGCGACCTGTTTTCCATCGCCGCCCCGGCGATCACCGTCGGTTCGCCCATGGAAACCGGCGCCTACATGGTCCGCGGCACTACGCCCATCCCCATCGCCTGGACCTGCGCGGGCATCACCGGCAACGTGCGCATCGAGCTGGAAAACTTCGATACGCGGGCGCTCTTCCTGGTCACTGCCAGCCGCCCCGGCACCGATTCGCCCATGAGCTACCCCGTCCCCGACGGCGTGGCCGCCGGCACCTACCGGGTCAAGGTCAGCCAGGGGGCTGTCGTCGGCTTCAGCGGCCGCATCGGCATCCTGGCCTATGTGGCGCCCAGCCTCAGCCTTGTCGCGCCGAACGGCGGCGAGGTCCTGACCCAGGGGCACTTTTACGAGATCGAATGGGACGCCCATAATCTGGACGGCGACGTGCGCATCGAGTTGCTGCGCGGCGGCGTCGTGTACCAGGTGCTGGCGGAGCGCCATTTTGTCAACACCGGTTTTTTCACCTGGCGGCATATCCTTTCGTCATCCGGCGGGGTCAAGTACTTGCTGGGAAGCGATTTCAAGATCAGCATCCGCACCCTGGACCGGCGTTTTCGCGACGTCTCGGAAGCCAGTTTCACCATTCAGGCCGCGCCCGGGATGTGGCTGGTCAAGCCCGCCGCCGCGGATGTCTGGGATGAGGACAGCACCCAGGAGATCCTGTGGAATGCCCAGGGCCTCGAAGGCCGCACCGGGAAAATCATGGTAACTTTTCCCGAGGGGTCTCCGGTGCGCGCCCTGGAGATTGCCGACGGGATTTCCCTCATGGCCAAGCGCTTCACCTGGAGGGTGATGGACCATGTTCGCGGCAGGTACAACCTTCCCGTCGGCAGCTATGGCGGCGCCGTCATCACCCTGGTCACCTCGCCTTCCGGTGCGTCTCACTATGTGGCCCGCAGCAAGGAGTTCACCATCCGCAAGCGCTAGACCGGTCACTTTTCACTTTTAACTTTTCGCTGATTGCAACCATTTCCGGCCTCTTCGCATCTTAGCCAGTGAAATGCGAACTGTGAGGAGGTCACATGAATAAATTAAACAAGCTCGGAGGCGGCATCAAGGCCGCCGGTGTCGTCGTTATGGTGCTGGCCCTGACCAGCGCCCTGGTGCTGCTCGCCGCTGAAAAAACCCCGGTTGCGGAGGCGGAAAGCGGGTTTCTCGGCGTTTCGGTGCAGAGCCTCGATGACGGGGAAAGGGAAAAACTGGGAGTGAAGCACGGCGTGCTGGTGGCGGCCGTGGAGCAGGAAAGCGCCGCCGCCAAGGCGGGCATCGCCAAGGGCGATGTCATCCTGTCGGTCAACAACGAAAAGATCCGCGATGCGCAGACGCTGGCCGCGGTCGGTCCGCGAGCTGGCCCCCGGGAGCGCGGCCAAGATCGGCCTCTGGCGCGTCAACAAGGCGATCGACGTGAAAGCCGTGCTGGGCAAGCTCGAGCGCCCCAAGCGCATGAAATGGAAAGTCGCCCCCATGAAGAAAATCTTTTCTTCGGGCGCCTATCTGGGCATCACCTTGCTGGAATTGGACGAAGACCTGGCCGGGTACTTCAATGTCAAGGCCGGCGAAGGTGTCCTGGTCTCAGGTGTGGAAAAAGAGACGCCAGCGGCCAGGGCGGGGTTCAAGTCCGGCGACGTGATCGTGCAGATGGCCGATCAGGCCGTCCGCAAGAGCGGGGATATCCATGAAGCGCTGGCCGCCCTGAAGAAAGGCGACACCATCGCCATCACCATCGTCCGCCAGGGCAAGCGGGAAACTCTGAAAGCCGAACCCGACTTCAACCGCCAGCAGCGCATCATGCGCTTCTTTGGCGGCGATAAAGACATGGAGATCAGGCATCTCGAGCTGCCCGAACTGGAGCTGGCGCTGCCGGAGCTCGATGTCCTGGTGTCCGAGCTCCCCGCAGCTGCCGGGAAGAGCGCGGGCCATGCCTGCGAGTCGTTGGAGCATGTCCAGAAGCAGTTGGAACATGCTCACGAAAAGCTGGGCCATGCTCACGAAAAGCTGGACCAGGTGAAGATCAAGATTGAAAAACGGCTGAAAACAATCGCCGAGGATGTCTGGATCTGATTCATCTCCTTTCTCCTGAACAGGGGGACGGGCTCCGCCCGTCCCTTTTTTTTAGCCGCCCCGGCGAGTGCGGCTTGTGATAAAATACGGGCGCAGGCAAATTCGCAGGCAGGAGCATGTCATGCAGCAGTCGGAACTCGAATTGTGGCAGCACCCGCACCTGTTCCATGGCGAGAAGAAGGAAGTGGAGATGCGCACGCTGCTGGTGGTGGGCATCACCTTCCTGGCCATGGCGGCCGAGATCGTGTTCGGCCTGCTCACCAACTCCATGGCCCTGCTCGCCGACGGCTGGCACATGGGCACCCACGCCTTCGCCCTGGGCATCTCCCTGCTGGCCTATGTGCTGGCCCGCAAGCACGCGTTTGACAAACGCTACGCCTTCGGCACCTGGAAGATCGAGATCCTCGGCGCCTTCAGCAGCGCCATCGTGCTGGGCCTGGCCGGAGTGGCGATGGCGGCGGCCTCGCTGCAGCGTTTCTTCCACCCCCTGGCCATCCAGTACAACCAGGCGCTCCTGGTGGCCGCTCTCGGTCTGGCCGTCAACCTGCTGAGCGCGGCCATCCTTGATTTTAAGGGGCACGCGTCCGCACGCGACCAACAGGCGCTGAAACCCGGAACAACGGCGCAGCCCAAGGACCTCAATTTGAGATCGGCCTATCTGCACGTCTTGGCCGACGCCCTGACCTCGGTGCTGGCCATCGCGGCGCTGCTGGCGGCGCGGCGCTTCGGCTGGAACTGGCTCGACCCGGCGGCCGGCATAGTGGGCGCGGGGCTGATCCTGAGCTGGTCGATCTCGCTGCTGAAAGAAACGTCCGCCATCCTGCTGGAGCGCGAGATGGACTCGCCGCTGGTCGAAGCGGTCCGCGCGCGGATGGAGGAGGACGGCGAAACGAGGGTCAGCGACATCCATTTGTGGAAGGTGGCCCAGGAAAAGTACGCCTGCATCATTTCCGTGACCACGGCCAGGAGCTGCCCGCCGGCCGACTACAAGGCCCGGCTCCGGGACCTCAGCGGCATTGTCCACGTTACCATCGAGCTGAATCCGTGCGCAGCGCCGGTTATTCCCAGCCAATCCCGGCCCGCAAGGGGCGAAGCGGATTTTTAACGACGGCGCGGCCGGGCTACTTGCGTTTGGAGAAAAGGCGAAAGAGCAGGACCGGGTCGCGCGTTGGCCGCCGCGGCGCCGGGTAGATGGTTTCACGCCCTCCCGCCACCTCCTCGACCGAGTAGAAAGCGTCGGGCATGACCTCGCTCACCAGGTCGCGGACCTGGCGCAGGTGCTGGCGGCGGATCACGGTGAAGACGATCTCCACCGGTCCCTCGGCTCCCCGGGCCGGGACGTGGGTGAAGCCGAATTTCAGCTCGCGCAGCCGTTGGCGAAACTCCTGGCTGCTGGTCGGGGTGATGACGCGCACCAGGACCGTGCCCAGGGACAGCCGGCGTTCGATTGACTGGCCGATGGCGGTTCCGGCGGCAAACCCCGCCGCGTAGGCGATGTAGGCCACCGGGTGCGAGACTTTTTTCATGATCTGGCCGATGGCCAGCAGCCAGATCAACACCTCGAAGAAACCCACCAGCGGCGCCAGCCAGCGGATACCGCGCGAGATGGAGACGATGCGGATGGTCTGCAGGCTGACATCTACGATGCGCGCCAGGAAGATCAGCAGCGGCACGATCACCCAGATGAACAGGACGGATTGCATGAAGGGTTGTTCCATCCTGCATCGTAGCAGATTGACAGCACCTTGTAAACGGTGTATTTTGCCGGCGAAGCCCCGAACTTCAGGAGGCAAGATGAAAAAGAAAATCTTTCTGGCCGCGTGGTTGTGCGCCTTTGTCCTGAACGCCCATGCGCCCAAATCCCTGGAACTCAGTTATGACGCCGAAGCCGCGGCTCTGAGCGTCAAGGTCCTGCACAAGGTCGGCAACCAGGACCGGCATTTCATCCGCAAGATCGCGGTCTATTCCGGAAAGGAGCTGCTGGCCGAAAAAACCTACCAGCGGCAGGATTCGGCCGCGGCGCAGGAGGAGATCTTCCTGTTTCTGGAGAAGCCCCTGGCCAGGGGAACGGCGGTGAGGGTCACTGCCGTTTGCAACGTGTTGGGGAAAAAGAGCGCCGACCTGGAGTGGGAGTGACCTTCGAAACCAGACGTTAGACGCCAGACGTTAGACGTTAGCAAGAGAAAGAAATGTATTGATCTGGGCGCTGCCATGGCGGGGGAGGGATGTAGCGGCGTTCAGCCGATGATGGTCGCTTCCTGCTCGCGCACCAGGATATTCACCGTCATGGTGCGGTGGCGCATGTCGACCATGACCACCTGGATGTCCAGGTTCTCGTTTTTTTCCAGGGAAATCAGCCGCGTGGCGACCTCCAGCAGCTGGCCGGCGTTCAACTGCTCGTAATTCAGCTCGGCGCGGATCTTGGCGAAACTGCCGCTGTCGAATTGGTCGATGCGCAGGACGTTGAACCCGTAGTGGGCGAACATGTCGTAGATGAGTTGCGGCTCGTAGGTGTTTTTCATCGCGCTTTTGACCGCCTCATTCTCCTCCTATCGCGGGGCCAAAGTCAACCCGTGCGGCTTCTCGCAGGCGTCGGCCCGCAGCACAGGTTGTCATTCGCCGCCAACCGTGATATATTCAGCGTGAAATGGAAGACAAGATCAGATCCATCCTTGCCGGCATCCTGGAGGTCGATCCCGCCAGCATCGGCGACAAGTTCGGTCCCGACAGCTGTCCGGATTGGGATTCGCTGGGAAACCTGCGCATCATCACCGCCCTGGAGCGGGAGTTAGCCGTCACGTTCACCTGGGAGGAGATCAGCGCCATGACCGATTTTGCCGGGATCAGGGAGGTCATCTCCAGGCGCGGGGAACGCCGGTGATCGCGTCGCGCTTCATCAGGCGTTTCCTGGTGCCCCGCTGGGGGATCTCGCTTTATTATTTCGTAAAATACGGCTGCCGGGTAAGCATGCGTGCCGAAGTGGACCTTAGCCCGCTGCTCCAGTTGGGCCGCCGCAGCGAGATCGGCTCTTTCACCAAGATCAAGGCGACATACGGGCCGTTGCGCATCGGCAGGAACTGCGCCATCGGCGCCGGCTGCTTCATTTCCTCCGGGACGGGCGGCCTGGAAATCGGCGACGATTGCCTGATCAGCCCGCGCGTGACCATCCTGGCGAATAACTACAATTACCGCAGCATGGATGTCCCCATCCGGCTGCAGGGATGCTCATCCAAGGGGGTGCGCATCGGGGACAATGTCTGGATCGGCAGCGGCGCCTGCATCCTCGACGGCTCCCGCATCGGCGCCGGCGTCATTGTCACGCCCAATGCGGTGGTTTCCGGCGACATTCCCGCCAACGCCATCGTGCAGGGCAACCCGGCCAAGGTCATATTCACCCGCCGCTGATTCCGTGATTTTTCAGCGCGGGGAACGCTTTCCCTGCAAACAACGGCGCAACAGGACCACGGCCAGGGCGAGCCCGCCCAGGATCGCGATCTCGCGCAGCGCCGCCTCCAGGTTGTGGCCGCTGAACAGGCTGGAAAAAAAATCATGACTGCGCGGCGAGCGGGTGACGTTGAGGAAGAACGGCCTGGCGGCGATGAAATAGCGCCGCGAAAGGGGCCAGAACAAAGGCAGGCCATACGGGGCGACAAAGTCCCGGGCAAAAAAATCCAGGAGCAGGTGCCCGTAATAGACAAGGAAAATTACCGCTGGCGCCGCCCGGAAATTTTTATCGCGCAGATAAAAAATGCCGCCGCCGACGAGCGCTGCCGCCACGGCGGCGCCCAGGCTGTGAAAAATGCCGTGATGGTAAAGATTGGGCTTCCCCAGGAGGATTCCGGGGAGGAAATCGGCGTCAGGCAGATTGGCCAGGAATATGAAGAACAAGGCGTCTGACCAGCGGTTCGCGAAAAATACGGCGGGGCGGGCCTGACGCATGGCGATCCCGGCCAGGGCGTGTCCGATGGGCAGCGGCATTCGCTTACAGCTGGGGCTTGAGCAGGTCTTTCACCCGATCGCATTCCTGCTGCCAGCGCAGGTCGTTCCAGGCAAAAAGCGGGCGCAGGAGCGGCAGCATTTCCAAAACGCGCCGGCGGTTCTCGCCCAAGCCGCAGCGGCGGAAAAGCAGGTCGTCCAGGTGCACGACCGCTTCTTCAGCCTGCATCATCGCGATGTCGGCAGCGGTTTTCGTGACGGCTTCGGTGGCCGTCCACTCGTAGGCGGAAAAGCCGCGCCTGGAATTGGCCTGGGGCGGCGCCGGGGAGCGCTGCGCCCGCGTCCGCGTCCCGGGAAAGATGCGACGCATGGCTTTTTCGGCCACCAGGCGCGAGGTCGTATACTTGACGCCGGAGACGCTGAACAGCCCGCTGGGGCCCTGGTGCTCGCCATGGGACAAGATCACCTCGCGACCGGCCAGTTTGCCGGACGCGCTGGCGGGCAGGATGCCCGAGTACACGCGCTCGATGTCGCCTTCGCCGAGCGACAGGTCGGGGACCGTGTCGTTCAGGTCGGCGATGAATTCGGCGATGTCCTCGGGACGCGGCGACGCGGTGGACGCGTCGGCCGCGAGCAGCACTTCGCCGGTGCCGGCCAGCATGCACTCCTGCCAATTGTGGATGAAATAGGTGCGCTGGGGACGGTTGGGCGGGATCAGGGCCAGCGCGTGCGTGCTCAGGGCTTTTCTTTTGAACAGGATATTGAAGAGCATCAGTCGGCGGCGGAACAGCCTGGGAAAATCCTGGTCGAACTTCTGCGCCAGTTCCCGGCACGAGGGGCCGGCGGCGTTGACCATGACCGGGGCGCGGAATTCCAGGTCCCTGCCGCCAATGAGGTCATGGGCCAGCACCCCGCGCACCTGGCCGTTATGCAGGAGCAGGCTGTCCACCCGGACATAGTTGAGGGCGGTGGCGCCCAGGGAGCAGGCCCAGCGCAGGATCTCCATCAACAGGCGCTGGTGCTCGGGCATGGCGGCATCGTACCACAGGGCCCCGGCCTTGAGGCCCTGGCGATCGACCTGGGGAAAAAGTTCGCGCGTGACGCGCCGGTCGACCACTCTCCCGGCCGCAAGGCGCCGGGCTGCCGCGACGCCGCTGTTGCGCCGCGCTGCCAGCAGATCGTTGAGCAGCAGGCCGGCGCGCATGATGAGGGGGCGCTTGAGTCCCCGGCCGTACAGGGGCATCAGGCAGGGCAACACGGGGGTCAGGGCGGGAAAATTTCTCATGAACCAGCGCCGTTCGCCCACTGATTCGAAAAAACGCGGCAGATCGAACGCCTGCAGGTAGCGGAGGCCGCCATGGACGGTGCGCAGGTGGTTCAGGCTGGTGGCGCCGCCGAAATCTTCCTTTTCCAGCAGCAGCGCCCGCTTGCCGCGCATGCCGGCTTCCAGGGCCAGCATGACGCCGTAGATGCCGCCGCCGGCGATGATCAGGTCGAACTGGGATGAAGCTGCTGCGGCTACGTCTCTGCTGATGGCTGCCATGGTTGTTTCGGGCCTCGCTTCGCACCCGGACGGACCGGGTTTATTTGATTTTAAAAAACCGCTGGCGGGAAGGGGCGACGGCGGCGGGGGAGGGCAGGGAAAATCCGCTGTTGCGCCCGCCCAGATCGACGGTCTGGACGCGAAAATAGAGCTGGGGCAGGAAGGGGAAGAGCTGCAACGTGCAAAAACTGGCGGCAGTGTCCAGCGCGTAATCCAGCGCTTGCGGTTGAAAACCGAATTCGATGTGGAAACGGCTGAAGTCGGACTCGGGGCTGATGTTCCAGGACGCGGTCCGGCTCTGCTTGTTCTGCGGATCGATCACGGTGATGTTTTCCGGGGGCAGCGGCGGAAACTGGGCCAGGGCGTTGGCGAACAGCCCGGCGATCACGCCGTGTCCCGCCTCGTTGGGATGGTTGCCCTTGCTGACGCCGGGGATGATGGGCTCCAGCAGCATTTTCCAGCCGGTCGGGGGAGCGGTTTTCATGAAGGCATCCAGGGTGTCGATGCCGGCAATCCCTTTTTTGCCCGCCAGTTCCAGGATGGCGGCACTAAAGGCGTACAAATGGTCCCAATAGTACTGGTAGAGTGAAAGGGAATCCTTGCGCGGGGTCAGGCTGGTGACGATCACGCGCATGTCGCGCGCGAGGGCGGCATCGATCATGAACTCGATGCTTTCCAACGAGCTCGCCAGGGAAAAGTCCACCCTCCAGACGTCATTGACCCCATAGAACAGCAGGAAATAAAAAGCCGGGTTTTGATCCAGGGCGTCGTTGACGCGCTCGGCGCCTTCATATGTCTGGGTGCCGCCGATGCCCAGGTTGATCGGAGTGGCGGGGCCGTAGATCGACGGCAGGTAGATGTCGCGCATTTGGGTCAGGAAGCACAATTCGGGGTGTTCCACGCCCTCGATCTGCCCGGCGGTGATGCTGTCGCCAAAGCCGATGTAGGTGTTGTAATAGTCCGAATTGGCGGCCTTCATGGATCTTTTTATCCGGCCGGCGGTCTTTTCTTCCCGCAGCAGCGAGCATTGGCGGTTGGCGGTGTCGAAGCGGTAGCGGTTCTTGCCCCGCAGATGGCTGGTTTCGATCTCCAGGCCTCCGTCGGTCGCCTGCCAGTTGAAGCGCTTCTCGCTAGTCGGGGTGCTCGTCAGTTGAGCCAGGATTCCGCTTCCGGGTTCTAGGTAGAACAGATCGTCGTTGCCCGAGCGATCGCCGAGGAAGAGCAGGGCCTGCAGCCGGCCGTCCTTCTCGACGATCTCGGGGAAGCCGATCGCGGAAAAGCCCTGCCAGGGAAATCGGAAGCTGCGCTGGCGGCCGTGGTCGTAGTAGGCGAGACGGATGCGTTTTTGCTGGTAATTCAGCCAGAAAACATAGAAACTTCTGCTGCCGCTGCGCACCCCCAACAGGAGATTCTCGCCCGGCATCCCGGCGCTCAGGTTCGTTTCAACCTCTCCGCGCAGCCGCAGGTCGGCCTGGCCCGGCCTGAAAACGGCATCCAGCGCGTATGTCCGCCCGCGGAACTCAATGTCCTGCAGGAAAATCGCTTGCGGGCGGGCAAACAGCCGCGGGGCGGCAGCGAAGCCGATCAGCAGGAGACAAAATGCGGTCTTGAAGCGGGGGTTCATGATGGTTGATTTTATTTGAATTCCCGTTGCTTGTCAATTTCCCCCGGGCCGCTCACTGCCGGCACAGTTCCAGCCCCATGCCCCAGGAGAAACGGCGCAGGTCGTCGTTGGTGCCATCGACGAAATCGAGGCTGACCTGGGTGGTGAGGTTGATGCGATGGCTCAGCGCCCAGGACAGGCCGAATCCCGGCTCGACCACCAGGGACAGGAGCTTGGCCAATTCGTTTTCCTTGTTCTTGTACAGGAAGCCGGCGACGGTCCGCAGTCGCAGCCCGAAGCGGCCTTTTTCCAGCAGCGCATAATCGACGGCCAAGCCCCAGAACGGCGGGCGGCTGTTCGCCTCCGCTCCGACGCGGCCGAAGCCGACCAGTCCGAACGCCAGCGAGCGCCCCAGCCTCGCCCCCAGTTGCATGCCGGGCATGAACGTCCAGTTGCCTTCGTAGCGCGCCAGCTTGCCGTAAAATTGGGCATAGAAATGCAGCTTTTTCTTCTCCGCCGGCCATCCCGCCTGTTTGATCTCCCGATCGCCGCGGGCGATGGCGTCAACGATCTCCGTGCGGCGGAAATGTTCGTCGTCCAGTTCCCGGCTCTCCGCCGCGGCAAGTTCCACCTCCGCCTCGCGGATGTCGCCGTCGCCCACCACGATGAGCCGGTAGCGCCCGCGAGCGAGCGCCAGGTCGATCTGGCTGCCTCCGGCCTTGGGAAATTCCATGACCAGGGCATCGGCCGCGCCGTGGATGAACACCCGGCCGGCCACGCCGCGGCCGAGGCGCAACAGCGAGCCGCCCTTGCGGATATCGGTGATCACGACGTCGCCCGTGCCCGACATCTGGATGTCGTAGCTGGGATGCTGCGGCCCTTCGCTGGTGCGCTCCGTCTGGCGCAGGGTCTCGGCGAAGGCGTATTGGTACGCTTCGCCCAGGGTGACGCGCCCGTCCGCGGAGGCGTCGGCCGCCCCGCGCAGCCCCGTGATCAGCGCCCGGGTGAAGAAGGAGCCGCGGATGCGCTCCGATTCCTGCGAGGCCTCGTCGGCCGAGCTTGAGGTCATGACGGCGATGCCCTTCATGTCATAGGCGGCGTCGAACAGGAACGGCGGACGCTTTTGCCCGCCCTTGGAGCGCAGGAAGGCGCCCGAGGCGCAGGAGTCGAGGATGGCGATGCGCACGTCGGCGGCCAGGGCCTGCAGCATGCCGCGCAGTTCGCCGTAAGAGACGCTCTCGCGGCCGAGCAGGAGGTTGTCGGCGTCGGCGTGCCCGGAATAGTAGACGAACACTTCCAGGCGGCCGGGCTTCTGGCGCAGGCGCGCCAGCCGCTCCCGCAGGCGCTCCATTTCCCAGAGCAGGGCTTCCCGGCCGGGCTCCACCAGCAGCCGGCTGTCGTCGGGCGAGACGCCGCCGAGGTTCTCCAGGACCTGGATCATGGCCTTGGCGTCGGAAACAGCGTAGCGCAGCCGGGCGCGGCCCGGGCCGCCGTAGTTGGCGCCGATGACCAGGGAGAGGCGGCGCATGGCGCCGGGCTCCTGGGAGCCGCGGAGCACGCCGCTGGACGCGGCCAGGAAGCCGGCGCACAGGACGAGCAACCATGCCTTGCGTTTCATGCCGGCCTCACTTGCGCAGCAGCAGGGAATGCTGCCCGTACCCCGCAGGCAGGTCCAGTTTGGCGGTCATGGCGCGGCTGCCGTCCGCGGCCAGGAGCCGGGCCTTTTCCAGGATGGCCGCCGTTGACAGCGGTTCCCTGGCCGTGACCAAGAAGAAACGTTCGAAACGGGGCGCCGCGTCCAGCTCAAAGGCGTCGGCCAGGAAAACCCTGCCGCGGGCCCGCAGCGTTGTGTCTCCGTCAGGGCGTTGCGGGAAATGCAGGGATATGGATCCGGCGCCATCGATGGAGAGGATCACGCCGTGGGTTTCGCCGCCGGCGGCATAGGCCAGTTGCAGCAGGTCGCCGGGGCGGGCGGTCGCGCCGTCGCGCAGGAGCTGGTCGGCGTCAGCGACCCGGCGGTACAGCAGCAGCGCGGGCGTCGGCAGCGGGCGCTGCCCGCCGCCCTTCACACCGGTATAGTTGCCGGGCGGCGGATCCCCGGGAGCGCCCAGGCGCCGCTGCAGGATCGGCGGCAGGATGACCAGCAGGAAAACGGCCATGGCCAGGGCCGGGGCCGCCACCCAGGCCAAGCGCCGGGAGCGTGAAACCGCCGCTCCCTTCCGGGCCAGCCGGGCTCTGCCGAGGATCTGCGGGATCACCTGCTCGGGGGGATAGGCGCTGAGAATCCGGCGGTCCTCCAGGCGCAATTCTTCCAGTTTGGCCTGCAGGCCGGGGTTTTGCGCAAGCGCCTTTTCCAGTTGCCGGCGCCGCTTGCGCGGCAGCTCGTCCAGGAGATATCGTTCCAGCAGCCATTCCGGCACGCTCGTTTCCTTGTTCACCTTATCCCTCCTGGATTGCCGAGGCGAGGGCGCGGGCGCGAAATTCGCGCAGGCGCTTTCTCACGCCGGAAACCGACATGCGGGTCTCGCGGGCCACTTCCTGAAAGGTCATGCCGTCGACAAAATGCAGCACGGCCATCTCCCGCGTCGAGGGCGGCTCGCGGCGGAAAAGGCGCTCCAGTATGACCGAGGCCAGTGTTCGCGTTTCCTGTTCGGCGCCGCAGGCGATACGCTCCAGGACATCCTCGCGGGCATCGGTCCGGTCGGCTTTGGCTCTGCGGTCGCGGATGACGTTGAGGCAGACATTGGTGGCGATGCGGTAGAGCAGGCTCGAGGGATAGCGCCCGTGCAGCCGCTCGCGGTGCTGGAGCAGGCGCACGAACACGTCCTGCATGGCGTCCACCGCCTGCTCCTCGTCGCCCAGGAGCCGTCGGCAGCGGCGCAGCACCATCGGCGCGTAGCGGCGATAGAGCTGCTCGACGTCGATCTCCCATTCTCTGCCATTGACCATGATGTTTTTCTCTTGTCCCTTCCATATCCAGTATAACACAAGCAAAGAGAGGATGCGTCACCGGCAAACGCCGCCCTGTTTCTGGCGCAATGCGTTCCCCAGGGCAAGGTGACACTTTCCCACTGCCGGGGTGTTTCGCTTCAAGGCCCGAGTAAGCCGCCGAGGAGGACACGATGAAAAAGCTGATGCTGCTGGCGATGGCAATGGCGCTGGTCGCTGTCCCGGGATTATCCCGGGGCGGGGATCAGCTGGACGGATCCATGGAGACGAACGGCTATTCCTCGATTTACGCCGGGGGCGGGATGGGCAACGGTTCCACCATGCTGCTCTCCGGCGTGCTTGGCAACGTCATTGGCATGGTTGCCGGGGGGCTGCTGGGTTCCCTCCTGGTAAGAGGAGGCGGCGAATCGTTGCTCCCTTCAGGATTGGCTCCCGGCGCCCTGGCCGGGTCGGTCTGCGGCAGCGCCCTAGGGGTGCATCTGGCCGCGGGGCGCCGGGGCAATTTCGGCTCGGCGCTCGCGGGAAGCGCGTTGGGCATTGTCGCCGCCATCGCCGTCACTTCGGTCCTGAGCGGGAAGGAGGGTTCGGGCATTCTGGCTATCGTCCCCCTCGCAATCATGCCCCCGCTGGGGGCCTTCACGCTATACAGCCGATCCATGGGTGCGTACTCATCGCGGACCACTGGCGGGCTGGTCAGTCTGGCCGGAGGCAAGCTCGGGTTGGGCGTGCCGGACTTACAGGTCCGACCGTCATTCATCCCCGGGGTAAAGGCGAAAGCGGAGCTGCAGTTCAACGTGCGGGTCCTGAGCGTGGAGTTGTAAGCGCGGCAGCGATCGGCGAAATGTCGTATAATGGCGGTTCGAGATAGACCATAGAGGAGTGTGACATATGAGCGAGCTCCCTGGATCCGCCGCGGTCACGATCCGGTTGGTTGCCAGCCGCCGGGACCTGAAGGCCTTCATCCGTTTCCCCCACAAGTTGTATCGCGGCAACCCGTACTGGGTGCCGAATCTCGATTTTGATGAATGGAACACGCTGCGGCCGGAGAAGAACCCGGCTTTTGAACACTGCCAGGCGAAATACTGGCTGGCCTTCCGCCAGGGGCGGATCGTCGGCCGCATCGCCGCCATCCTGAACCGCAAGCACATCGACAAATGGCAGCAGCGCTACATGCGCTTCGGCTGGGTCGATTTCATCGACGATCCGGCCGTGTCCGCGGCCCTGTTTTTCGCTGTCGAGGCCTGGGCGCGGGAGTGCGGCATGGAAGCCGTTCACGGGCCGCTGGGATTCAGCGACATGGATCGCGAAGGCATGCTGGTGGAAGGCTTCGACGAGATGGCCACCCTGATCACCAACTACCACTTTCCTTACTATGCCGCCCACCTCGAGGCTATGGGCTACGGCAAGGATATCGACTGGCTGGAGTATGACCTGACGGTGCCGCCCGCACCCGACGAAACCATCGCCCGCATCGCCGCCATCGCCCTGCGCCGCAGCGATCTGCACCTGCTGCAGGCCCGCCGCACCAAGGATCTGCTGCCCTATGCCCACGAGCTCTTCCGGCTGCTCGACGAGGAATACAAGGACCTCTACGGCGTAGTGCCGCTGACCGCCAAGCAGGTCGACCAGTACATTTCGCAGTATCTCGGCTTCATCCGCCCCGAGTTCGTGCCGGTCGTGCTCGACGCGAACAACCGCATGGTGGCTTTCGGCATCACCATGCCGTCCCTGGCGCGGGCGCTGCAGAAAACGAAAGGGCGGCTGCTGCCGTTCGGTTTCATTCACCTGCTGCGCGCCTTGCGTAAAAACGACCGCGCCGAGCTCTACCTGGTGGCGGTGCGCTCGGAATACCGGGGCAAGGGGGTGAACGCCATCCTGATGGACAGGATGAACCGGCTGTTCATCCGCCGCGGCATCCGCCGGGTCGAGTCAAATCCCGAACTGGAAACCAACCAGAACGTGCGCGGGCAATGGAAGCACTACGCTGCCCGGCAGCACAAGCGGCGCCGGGTGTTCATCAAGCGCCTGGCCTGATCCCCGCCGGCGGCACTGCGGCCGCGGCCGTCGTCAGCGCGTAAGTTTGCGGTAATGAACGCGGTGCGGCCGGTCGGCCTCATGCCCCAGGCGGCGGTGGCGGTCGGCCTCGTAATCCGAATAGTTGCCCTCGAACCAGGTGACGCGGCTCTCGCCCTCGAAGGCCAGGATGTGGGTGGCGATGCGGTCGAGGAACCAGCGGTCGTGGGAGATGACGACGGCGCAGCCGGCGAAGTCGTCGAGGGCGTCTTCCAGGGCGCGCAGGGTGTTGACGTCGAGGTCGTTGGTCGGCTCGTCGAGCAGCAGCACGTTGGCCTCGGCCTTGACGATGCGCGCCAGGTGCAGGCGATTGCGCTCGCCGCCGGAAAGGACCCCGGCCTTTTTCTGCTGGTCGCCGCCGGTGAAGTTGAACCAGGAGGCGTAGGCGCGGGCGTTGACCTGCTTGCCGCCCAGCATGAAGGTCTCCTGCCCGCCGCCGATCACTTCCCAGACCGGCTTCTCCGGGTCGACGGCGGCGCGCTCCTGGTCGGCGTGGGCCAGTTTGACCGTCTCGCCCAGGCGGATCGAGCCGTTGTCCGGGGTCTCCTGGCCGGTCAGCAGCCGGAACAGGGTGGTCTTGCCGGCGCCGTTGGCGCCGATGACGCCGACGATGCCGGCGCGCGGCAGGCTGAAGGTGAGGTTCTCGAACAGCAGCTTGTCGCCGTACGACTTGCCGATGCCGTTGGCCTCGATGACCAGTTCGCCCAGGCGCGGTCCCGAGGGGATGTAAATGCGGGCCTCCTCGATGCGCGCCGTCTTTTCCGCCGCCAGCAGTTTCTCGTAGGAACTGAGGCGGGCCTTGCCCTTGGCCTGGCGGGCGCGCGGCGACATGCGCACCCATTCCAGTTCGCGCTGCAGCTGCCGCTGCTGGCGCTCCGAGGACTTGGCCTCGTTGGCCAGGCGCTGCTGCTTCTGCTCCAGCCATGAGGAATAATTGCCCTTCCAGGGGATGCCCTCGCCGCGGTCCAGCTCCAGTATCCACTGGGCGGCGTTGTCCAGGAAGTAGCGGTCATGGGTCACGGCGATGACCGTCCCCTTGTATTCCTGCAGGTGATGCTCGAGCCACTGCACCGACTCGGCGTCGAGGTGGTTGGTCGGCTCGTCGAGAAGCAGGATGTCGGGCTCGAGCAGCAGCAGGCGGCACAGGGCCACGCGCCGCTTTTCGCCGCCGGACAGGGTGGCGGTCAGGGAATCGCCGGGCGGGCAGCGCAGGGCGTCCATGGCGTTTTCCAGGCGGGTGTCGAGGTTCCAGGCGTCCATCTCGTCGAGCTTCTCCTGGATGGCGGCCTGGCGGGCGATCAATTTTTCCATGTCGGCTTCGCCCAGCTCCGGGTTCGGCGAAGCCCTCGTTGACCTTGTCGAACTCGGCGAGCTTGTCCAGCACGGGCTGCACGGCCTCGGAAATGACCTGCTTGACGGTCTTTTCCGGGTCGAGCCGCGGCTCCTGCTCCAGGAAGCCCAGCGAATAATCGCGGGCGGGGATCACCTCGCCCTGGAAGTCCTTGTCGACGCCGGCGATGATCTTCAACAGGCTGCTCTTGCCCGAGCCGTTCAGGCCGATGACGCCGATCTTGGCGCCGTAGTAGAAGGACAGGGAGATGTCCTTGAGCACCTGGCGGTGCGGCGGGTGGACGCGGCTGACGTTGGCCATGGAAAAAATGATCTGTCTGCTTTCGCCTTGGGCCATGTTATTCCTCTCTCTGGATGAATGGATTCGTAGTCAGTTCAGGACGGCCGGCGCTGTTCCTGGCGCGGGCGCCCGCTCGAGCCGCCGCCGCTGCCGGACCGTCCCCGCTGCGGGCGCCCGTCGCGCGGCCGGTCACTCCGCGGCCTGTCGCCGTGCGCGCTCGCGCCGTGGGGCCGGCCGGGACGGCGATCGCGGTCCGCCGCTTCCCCGTAGCTGGGCCTGAAGACCATGCCGCGGCTCTTGTCGCGCAGGAACATCTCGTCCTCGGCGTAAACGACGGGGATCTTGGTGGTGAGGAGTTCCTGGATCGGCTCGAGGTTGGTCACCCACTTCTCGCAGGCCAGGGTGACGGCCTTGCCGCTCTTGCCGGCGCGGGCGGTGCGGCCGATGCGGTGCACGTAGTTCTCGCACTCGCCGGGCAGGTCGTAGTTGACCACCATGTCCAGGTCCTCGATGTGCAGGCCGCGGGCGGCGACATCGGTGGCCACCACGATCTTCTCCTTGCCCGCCTTGAAGTCGTCGATGATGCGCTGGCGCTTGCTCTGGGCCAGGTCGCCGGTCAGGAACTCGTTCGGGTAGCCGTTGATCTCCAGGCGGCGGCTCAGGCGCTCGGCGTCGCACTTCATGTTGGTGAAGATCAGGACGCTGCGCGGATGATCCCGCTTCAGGATGCCCAGCAGCAGGCTGACCTTGTCGCGGCTGCCCACGTGGTAGAGTTCCTGGTTGACGGCGTCGACGGTGATCTTCTCCGGGGTGATGGCGATCTTCTCGGGCTGGTTCATGTGCTCGCGGGCGATCTGCAGCGCCGGCCCCGACAGCGTGGCGCTGAAGAGCATGGTCTGGCGGTACTCCACGGCCGGCACCCGGCGCAGGATGCGGCGGATGTCGGGCAGGAAGCCCATGTCGAAGAGGCGGTCGGCCTCGTCGATGACCAGGAAGCCGATGCCCTTCATGCTCAGCGTTCCCTTCTGCTCCAGGTCGAGCAGGCGGCCCGGGGTGCCGACCATGATGTCCACGCCCTTCTTCAGGGCGGCTTCCTGGCGGTTGTAGCCGACGCCGCCGTAGAAACAGCCGGTGCGCAGGTTGAGGTGGCGGCCGATGAGCTTGGCCTCGGCCTCGATCTGCACGGCCAGCTCGCGGGTGGGGGCGATGATCAGCGCTTTTCTCCAGGCGGCGGCCACTGCCTTCTGGCGCTGGAAAATGGTGATCAGAAAGGCGGCGGTCTTGCCGGTGCCGGTCTGGGACTGGGCGGCCACGTCCTTGCCGGTCAGCGAGAACGCCAGGGTCTTTTCCTGGACCGGGGTCAGCTCGGTGAAGCCCATGTCCTTGATCCCCCGCAGCAGCGGCGGATCGAGTTGCAATTCTTCAAACGTCATCGTGTTTGTTTACCTCGTGTTCAATTTCATTAAGCGGTTGGGAAGGATAGCTCGGGTGAAGCGAACGACACGCTTTATTCGGTCTGTTTCTCGCAAAGCCCTAATCTCTTAATGGAAAATAATAGCGCTAAACAGGAAGAATGTCAACCCATGCCCCGGAGCTGGTAGCTCCTTCCGGCGGCACGCGGCCTTCCGGCTTGTAAAATGGGCCCATCTGTGTTAAAAATAGGCAATGAAGAAAACCCTGGTATCCATCGTCATCCCGGTGTTCAACGAAGCGGAAAACGTGGGACTGCTCCATGGGGAGATTGCCGCGGCGGTGAAGGACCGGGCCGAAGAATACGAGATCATTTTTGTCGACGACGGCAGTTCCGACGGCTCGCTGGCCGAGCTCAAAAGGATCCGTGCCGCCGACCCGCGGGTCAAGATCATCCAGTTCCGCAAGAATTTCGGGCAAAGCGCCGCCATTTCCGCCGGTTTCGAGTACTGCCGCGGCGAAGTGGTCGTGGCCATGGACGCCGACCTGCAGAACGACCCGGCCGACATCCCGCTGCTGGTGGACAAGGTGGCCGAAGGCTACGATATCGTCAACGGCTGGCGCAGGGACCGGCACGACAAGTGGCTGACCCGCCGCGTGCCCTCCTATTTCGGCAACAAGCTCATCTCCTGGATCACCGGCGTCAAGCTGCACGACTACGGCTGCACCCTGCGCGGCTTCCGCAGCGACGTGGTCAAGAACCTCAAGCTGTACGGCGAGATGCACCGCTATATCCCGGCCATCGCCTCGCGCATGGGCATCCGCTCGGCCGAGGTCGTCGTCAATCACCGCGAGCGCAGGCACGGCAAGTCCAAGTACGGACTGGGCCGCACCTTCCGCGTCATCCTCGACCTGATCTCGATCAAGTTCCTGCTGGCGTACTCGCACCGGCCGCTGCAGATCTTCGGCGGCGCCGGGCTGCTGCTGTTCCTGGCCGGGCTGGTCAGCGGGCTCGTTCCTGACCTATACCAAGTTCGTCCTCAACCAGGGCATCGCCGGCCGGCCGCTGCTGTTCTTCACCCTGCTGATGTTCTTCCTGGGCTTCCAGGCCATCTCGCTCGGGCTGCTGGCCGAGATGCTCTCGCGCATCTACCACGAGGGGCTGGACAAGAACGAATACTCCATCCGCGAGATCATCGGATTTGCAGATGAACATATTAATGATCGCTCCCGAACCGTTCTTTGAACCCCGCGGGACTCCTTTTTCCGAATATTTCCGCCTGCAGGCGCTTTCGGCGCTGGGGCACAGCGTGGACCTGGTCACCTATCCGTTCGGCGCGGACAAGGATATCCCCGGCCTGCGCATCTTCCGCTGCTGGCGCCCCCCCGGCATCCGGGCGGTGAAGACCGGGTCCCTCCGCGGCCAAGCTGGTCCTCGACTTCTTCCTGTTCATCAAGGTGCTCGGCCGCCTGTTGCGCGGGAAATACGACCTGGTGCACACCCATGAAGAAGGCAACATCATGGGCGTGGTCTGTCAGAAGCTGGTCAAGGTCCCGCATCTGTACGACATGCATTCCTCGCTGGTGCAGCAGATGGATAATTTCCGCTTCACGCGTTCGCGCGCCATCGTCCGTTTCTTCCGCATCGTCGAAAACGTCTCCCTGAAAAACGCCACATCGGTCATCGTCATCTGCCGCTCGCTGTTCGATCATGCCGCCGGCATCACGGCGGCGGCCAAGCTGACCCTGATCGAGAATTTCATGGATGATCGCCCGGCAGCCGGCGATGAGAAGAAAAAGCGGCGCCTGAGAAAGGAGCTCGACCCCGGCGGGAAAAAGATCGTCATGTATACCGGCACACTGGAGGCCTACCAGGGCATACCCCTCCTGCTCGACAGCATGGAGCACCTGGGCGACGAGTACCGCCTGGTCCTGGTCGGCGGCACGCCGGCCCAGGTGGACGAACTTCGCCGCGACCCTGTCGGTTCGCGGGCTGGCGGAGAGGGTCGCGCTTCTCGGCCAGCAGCCCGCCGACGAGATTCCGTACTATCTCCAGGCGGCCGACGTTCTGGTCTCGCCGCGTACCCTGGGCACCAATATCCCCCTGAAGGTCTATTCCTACCTGGCCAGCGGCGTGCCGGTCGTCGCCACCGACCTGCCGACGCATACGCAGACCATCACTCCCGGCATCGCTGTCCTGGCCAGGCCGGAAGCCGCCGCCTTCGCCGCCGGCATCGTCCGCGCGGCGGGCCCGGAGGGGCTGACGCTGGCCGAAAAGGCCCGCGAGTTCTGCCTCACGAACTATACGCCCGAACGGTACCGGGAACTGGTGGCCGTTGCCCTGGCCAAAGCCGTCCCGGCGCCGGACGTCGCCGGCTGAAAGGCCGCCGCCACCCGTTTGACAAAAAAAAGACGTTGTGCTAATACAAAAAAACGGAGGCAGGTCATGAATTCTTCCGCCCGGGCGACCAGCAGACCGCGGAATACTAGTGACAAGGCCGGCACGCATGGCGGGCGCCATTGAGCGGGGCCGGATGAACATCCATTTTTTCGCCAAAAGCGACATCGGCAAGGTGCGCTCCGCCAATGAAGATTTTTTCCTGAACGAAAAGATCGCCGACAGTGAATACTTGTTCATCGTCGCCGACGGCATGGGCGGACACCAGGCCGGCGACGTCGCCTCCCGGCTGGCCTCGGAAACATTCTATCGAAACCTACCGCGGCCTGAGAAAAAAGGGCACCGCCGTCGCGGCCAGCATGGAACAATCGGTGCGCAAGGCCAACAGTGTCGTGTTCAGGAAAGCGGCCGCCGACATCGAGAAACGGGGGATGGGCACGACGTTCTCGGCCGTGGTCATCGTCGGCATGAAGGCTTTTATCGCCCACGTCGGCGATTCGCGGATCTACCTGGTGCGCAAGAACCGCATCAAGCGCATCACCACCGACCATTCCTTCGTGGAAAAGCTGGTGGAGGAGGGCCGCATCTCTCCCGACGAGGCGCGCGATCACCCGCAGAAAAACGTGCTCTACATGTCGCTGGGCGCCCGCGAGAGCTTCACCCCGGAGATCATGAACGACATCGTTCTTGAGGACGGCGACGCCCTGATCATGTGCTCCGACGGCTTGAGCAACATGGTGGATGACGAGACCCTGATGAACATCACCATGGGCGACTACCCGGAGGAAGCGGCCGAGGCGCTGGTCCGCCTGGCCAACGCCCACGGCGGTTCCGATAACATCACCGTCCAGCTGATCCGCCTGGGATCGCTGGAAATGCTGGAAAAAACCAAGCCCATCCGCCTGAGCCGGCCCCGGCGCAAGCTGGCCAAGGGGATGGCCGCGCTGGTGCTGCTCCTCCTGCTGGCCATTCTGGCCTATGTTTTTTTTGCCGCCGACAGCGGCAGCGCCGATGCCCGGAACGGCATCACCCGTCCCGCCCGGCCCCTGGTGAAAAAAGCATCACCGCGCATCGTCGAGATCGATTCCTCGCGGCTCAACGGCATGGGCGTGACCGCCGCCGACTGCCTTTTCCTGAGCGCGCGCAAGCTCCATGTCGTGCAGGGCAACCGGCTCACCGTGTTCCACCTGGACAGCCCGGAGATGGTCTCCATCGGCCTGGGCGGGGATGAGCAGGTCGTTCCTTGCCGGAACGGCGAGATCTACGTGCTGCGGCGGGAGCCGACCCGGGAGCCCGGCTACCAGCTCGTGCAGCAGGGCACGAAGAAGACCCTGCTGCAGATCCGCTACGAAGGGCAGGTGAGTTCCAAGGAAAGCCAGCCCGGCAGCGTCTCTCTCTACAAGATCGCCGGCCTCCAGGGGCAGCGTGACCCCTGACTATATCGACGGAAACATATTTATTTTCCACGACCAGCGGCGTTATTTCGTGATCAAGAACTGGCAGACCCCCGAGAGCATGCCGGCTATGATCGACGGCCTGGCCGTCTCCGCCGGATCGCGGCTGAGCTTCAAGGGCGGCGCCGCCGGGATGACCATGCTCTATTCCGATGCGGTCAGCGGCCGCACCGCCATTTTTCGCGTCAACAGCATCGTCGAAAAGATCAGGGAGTTTCCGCCCTGGAGCCTGCCGCAGCCCCTCTTGCTGGAACATATCGACGGACAGGCGCTGCTCTGCTATTATCCGGACCAGTGCCTGGAACTGGAGGGCGATCGCCAGCAGGCGAGCCACCGCTACTTCTACAACAATTTCCAGCTCAAGATCGTCAAGGTGCTGGTGGACATGGCCGACGGCCGCAAGCTCATCGTCAACGACGGCAACAAGTTCTTCACCATGACCTGCGACTCATGATCAAGATCGGCGAAAAGCTGGGCAATTTTCTCATCAAGGCCGAGATCGGCCGCGGCGGCATGGGGACCATCTATTTCGCCGTGGACACCATGCTCAACCGCGAAGTGGCGCTGAAGGTCGTCCATCCGCAGCTGGCCGACAACCAGCAGCTGATGGAGCGCTTCAAGATCGAAGCCATGACCCAGGCGCGCCTCAATCATCCCAACATCGTCACCATTTTCAGCTTCAACAAGATCGATGACGAGTACGTCATCGCCATGGAGTATATTGCCGGCCGGAGCCTGAAGGAGATGCTGCAGGAAAAAAAACAGCTCCAGGTCGCCGACGCCGTCGATATCATCACCCAGGTCGCCGAGGGGCTGCGCTACGCCCACGCTCACAGCGTGATCCACCGCGACATCAAGCCGGCGAATATACTGATCAGTCGCGACGGCAAGGTGAAGATATCGGATTTCGGCATCGCCAAGATCCTCGGTGTGCAGGGTTTGACCAAGACCGGCATTCTGATCGGCACTCCCTGGTATACCTCCCCGGAGCAGATCGTCGGCAAGGAGATCGACTTCCGCACCGACCTCTATTCCCTGGGCGTCACCTTTTATGAGGTGCTCACCGGCCGGGTGCCGTTCGATTCCGAGACCAACTCCGAGTTCCAGATCCAGAAAGCCCACCTGGAAACCCCGCCGCCGCGTCCCTCCATCTTCAACCCGGAGATCGGCATCCAGCTGGAGAAGTTCATCCTCCAGGCCCTGCAGAAAAGAGTCGAAAAACGTTTCCAGAGTGCCCGCGACATGATTGAAGAGCTGCATGGGATCCGCGGCGAACTGGTGCGGGCCGGTTTGACCGCCCCTCCCGAAGTCACCCAAAGGATCGTCCAGAGCCGGTATGGAAAACGCCGCCTCCTGCTGGCGCCGCTCAAGGTCCTGGCTTTCCTGGCCCTGCTCGTGGCCGGGATCGCCCTGTTCCTTTTCCTGACCGGCAAAAGCGGAATGGACGAGAATAAGGCCAAATTGCCGGGGAAAAAAGTACTGCCCGCTTCGCAAACTCGGGAGTCGCCGGAGGCAGCCGGCGCCGCGCTGCCGGAAGCGGAAGCCTGACGAGAAGGCCTTGGAACGTAAGGCGGGGGACGCCCTCCAAGAGACTCTCCCGCAGCCCGCGATCGTTGAGCCGCTTTCGGGCCAGGGAACGCAGGCGGTCAGGGGCGATCCCGGGGCGGCGCCAACCGCTGCCGGGCAACCGCCGCCTGCCGCCACGAGCGAAACCGTCGCCGGGACGACGCAGCGCCGCGACGAACCTAAAGCCGGCCGGGTGCCGGGAAAAGCCGCTGCGGAATCGCCATTGGACGATGAAGCGCCACTGGGCAGCCTGGATGAGGAACTCGAGCGGTTGCACCAGTTACTGGAAACGAGGAAGCTCCTCGCCGCCGACCGCCTGGCGAATGCCCTGATCCGCTCCAACCCGGAAAGCAGGGCCTTTCCCTTGCTGGGCAAGGTGAAATTTCTCGTGGGCCAGTTCCCTGCCGCCGCCCGGCTCTGGACCCTGGCCTTGCAGGACAACCTGTTCGTTTCCCTGGAGATGGAGCATCTACATGGCGGCGCCGGCGACATCTGCAGCGGCCAGTTGAAGTTCAAGAAAAAGCTTATCCTGTTCAATTCCGCTACCCGTGGCGACCACAGCCTGGCGCTTACCCCCGGCAACCTCCGTCCGCTCACCCTGGGCGGCGACATGGCCATCCATATCAGCGGCACGGTCGGCGGCCAGGAGATCGACGAGAGCTTTGTGGCGACCGGCAAGCTGCGACGGCTGCTGCGCCAGAAATTTCTTGTTGATTTTATCAACCAGCATGTGCTGTAGGAGGAGTGGATGAAAAAAGATCAGCTCCCGGCGCCGTCCGTTCTGGATCGCGCCTGTGCCGGTTTTTCCCTGGCCGGTTTCTGGCAGGAATTCAGGGTCCCGCTGTTCGTGGTCCTGGTCGTCGCGGCCGCGGCTCTGGCGCTGTTCATTTGGCTGGCACGCCGGAGGCGCCAGGATGACTTCCCCGAGATCCAGGCCATGCCCGACGCGTTGAAACCCGAGCCGGGCATGACCCAGGTCGAGGAAGCGGAGAGCAGCATGGAGCGCAAACCCGCCCCTTCTCCCGGCATTCATGGCAAGATCGAGGTTTTGGTCGGCGGTCAGCAGATCAGCTCCTACCTGGTCACCGACAACCCGCTGCCCATCGGTCGCGATCCCGGCCAGGCCCTGGTCATCATCCAGGAGCCGATCGTCTCCAAGCTGCATTGCCAGGTGTTTGCCCGCGGCGGGCAGGTTTTCGTCAAGGACCTCAATTCCACCAACGGCATCTACCTGAACGAGGAAAAGGTCGCGGAGCGGCAGCTCCAGGATGGAGACGAGATTTTCCTGGGCAAAAAAGGGACGGTGAGGGTCGTTTACCATCGCTAGGAGGCGACATGAAGATATCCGCCATGTTCCCGGTCGTCATGCTGCTTGCATTTGCCACGGCCTGGGCGCAGAAGCCGGTCGACAAGGCGGGCATTCTGCAGGATCCGGAGTGGAAGAAAATCTACGATGAATACGTCCCCGCCGCGGATGCCATTGCCCGCCTGAGGGACAAGGCAACCGGATTGAAGGCCGATGTCTATTTCGCTTTTTGGTGCAGTGATTCCCTGAACCACGTCCCGGTGTTCCTGAAGATCCTGGATGCCGTCGCCGCCCCGGGGTTCAGCGTCGATTTTTATGAGGTGGAGCGCAAGACCGACCCTGAACAGAAATATTACGTCGAAGAGCTTCTGGTTGAGAAAGTGCCCACGTTCATCTTCTACGCCGCCGGGGGCGAGATAGGGCGTATCGTCGAAAATCCGGCCGATTCCATCCTCGAGGACATGCTCCTCATCGCAACTGGAGGTCCCTATTAAAAAACCAATCATTATGTTTTTATGGCTCGCGCTCATTTGCACCCCATTTTTGAACACGGCGCCCGCCGGAACGACCGCCCCGGTCACGGCATCCGAAAAAGACGCCGCGGCCGTGCTGCAAAAAGATGACGGTGAACGCAACGACTTCATGGAACAGGAAGGGCCCGTGTTCGAAGAAGACAAGCCCAGGAGGGGCGCCCCCCTGGTCGTTGCCGCCGCGGTCGTTCTTGTCGTTGCGGCGGTCTACTTCCTGGCCCTCAAGAAACCCAAGACGGTCGAAACGGTTCTTCAGGTGAATTCGCTTCCCGATAGCGCCTTAATATACCTGGATGGCCGGGATTCGGGCAAACTGACCCCGCATGCATTTTCCAATATAACCCCGGGCTACCATAGCGTGAAATTGACACTGGCGGGGTATCAGACCCATTACAGCAACGTTCAGGTCTTGAAGGGCCAGACCGCTGTGATCGATGCCACGCTGACTCCGGCGCTCTAAGAGAAAAAGAAACAGGTTCGACGTTCGATGTGCGAAGTTCGATGTTCAGGAAAAAGAGGATCTTCAGCAAAATGTTTTATTGCAATTCAATTTTTATTGAATTCGTCCTTATGCATTTATCATTAGACTGAATCAATCCAGGGGATTGTGTTTTTCGGAACCCTGTTCTTCAAGGAGCCGCAGAACGCAGCCTTCAACTCCAAATATGGTACTGGGGAAGGGTCTTCAACTTCGACCGTCGAACTTCGAACCTGCGCTTTTGTTTTTAGAGATATGGAGCCAATTCGATCACCGACGGCGGATTGCTCTGCTTCATGAAATACTCGGGCAGGAGTTTCATGCCCAGGGCCGCCTCGTCGGGGGTGCGGTACCTGCCCCAGAGGACCAGCCAGCAGGAGCGGCCGTCGCGACTGGTCTTGTTGAGCAGGAAGAAATTCTCCTTGTCCTGCAACTGGCCATAGGCGCTGCGCACCGACGCCTTCACGCAGTCCATTTCCAGCAGGATGCTGTGCGAAACCCTGGCCGCGAGCAAGGCATCGCGCCAGATGCCGCCTGCGGCCCGGAAATCTCCAGCGGCAAAACGCCGCCGGGCCTGCGCTTCGCCGGCCGGCGACGCGACCACGGCCGCCACGGGCAGGGGCTTGGGTTCGCCAGTCGCGCCCTTGTCCGGAATCTCTTTCGCGGCAGCCTGGGTGGCGGCTGCGGGGCCGGCCGGGGATTGGGGATTGCCTTCGCTTCCCGGCAGGGGAGCGCCCGACTCGGCTGGGGGCGGATTTTTTGGCCGCGAGGGTTTGCCGGCCCGTGTCTTGGCGGCAACGGGCGGCCCTGCCGTCTTTCCCGGCTTGTCGTCGGGGCGGGTGAACCAGAGGAACGCCCCGATCAGGGCCGCGGCCAGCAGGATGCTCAGAAAAGAAATGCTCATCCAGCGCGGTTTCTGTTTTTCCTGTTTCAAGAAAAGCTGGGCCGGCGGCCGTTCGCGGGCGGCGCTGCGCTCGGGCGTGACCTGGGTCGCGGTTTGCTCGTCCATGTTCGGCTCCGGCGGCATCAGGTCGGGGAGGCCGGGCAGTTCCCGAGCCTCGTTCTCAGGCTCGTCTTCGACCGATATCTCGGGAAGCTCCGCCAGGGGCATGTCCTGGATGGCGGCTTCATCGATCATGGCGGGCATTTCGATGTCGACCTCGGCCGGGGCGTTCGCCGCGGACTGGCCGAACAGGCTGTCCAATTCCTTGAAGTCGAGGGCAGGGCCCGGGTCGGCTTCCTTTTTTTCAGCATCCCGGTCAGCAGGAAGAAATAAAGGATCTTCAGGATGCGATACTTGCGCTCGGCGGGGAAATCCAGCAGCACCGACTCCAGGCGCTGCGGCTCCTGGAAGCGGGAGAAGACTTCCTGCTGCTCGACGTCGAGGGCGTACATTATTTTTTTCCCGGCATCGAGGTTCTGCTGCAGCTCGCCCGACAGGGAGCCCAGTTCTTCCCAGACGATGTTCACGTCCATCTGCGTCAGGATGTATTGCGCCACGAGCGCGGGAATTTCCACGTCCAGGCTGACCAGGCGGTTGGGCGGCGATTCCTGCACCAGTTGATAGTTGCCGCTGCTCCAGCGCAGGACGCTGAGGGCGATGAGCCGTACCTGTTCGCGCGTGGCCTGGATCAGGCCGTCCAGGGAGAGGACGCCGTTCTCCACCAGGATCTTGCCGAACGATTCGCTGATCTTGTTGCCGGCCTGGTAGGGAGCCAGCACCTCCGGGGCGACAAGCTTCTTGGCCAGCAGCACATGGTCGATCCTGTCGGCTTCGTCAGAGGAAATGGCCCAGCTGATCTTGCCGCGATTGAGGTAGAAAACCTTCAGGATCTCGTTCTGCCTGAAATAAAGAATGCCGGTTTGTTTTCCCTCATAGAGGGCGAGCAGCAGCTTGGACGGGGCCGTTTCGTTCAGCGTTCCTTGGTCCGGGATCATGTATCCTCCGCCGGGCTCAGCGGTTGCCCGACTGCTCCTCATTGTAGCCGGCGGCGCTTAAAAGTCAAGTGGTGGCGGGGCTTCGGGCGTCAGCGGCCGGCGACTTTTTTCTCGTGATCCAGCAGCCACTGCTTGCGCCACAAGCCGCCACCGTAGCCGGTGAGGCGGCCGCTGTGGCCGATAATGCGGTGGCAGGGGACGATGATGGCCACGGGGTTGCGGTGGTTGGCCCCGCCGACGGCCCGGCCGGAATAGGGATGGCCGATGGCGCGGGCGATGCCTCCGTAAGAAAGGGTGCGGCCGAACGGCACCTTGCGCAGCGCCGCCCAAACCCGTTTCTGGAAAGTCGTGCCCCGCAGGCTGAGCGGGACCTCGAATTTCCTCCTCTTGCCCTGGAAATATTCATCCAGCTGCCGGCAAGCCTGGCGCAGGGGTTCGGGCATGCTGTCCGGCTGCGGCCCGGGTTGTTCGCAGAATTCGACCGCCTGGACCCATTTTTCGTTGCCGCTGATGCGCAGGAAACCGATGGGGGTCTGGCAATAGGCGTTGGCCGTATTGTTTTTTTTCGCCGTCTTGCCGGCCGGTATGGCGAGCATTACTTGAGGATGGCTTCGAGCCGGTTGTTCACTTCCGCCCAATTGACGATGTTCCAGAAACCTTCGACGAATTTGGCGCGGTCGTTCTTGTAATCCAGGTAGTAGGCGTGTTCCCAGACGTCAAGCACCAGCAGGGCGCGGAACATGGGGATGACGTTGGTGTTGTGCTTTTCCACCTGCATCAGCAGCGGGCGGTTGGTCATGCGGCAAAAGACGAGCGTTGCCCAACCGGACCCTTCGGTGCTGACCGCGGTTTGGCTGAACTCTTTTTTAAAACGCTCGAAACTGCCGAATTCAGCATCGATGACCTTGGCGAAAAGCCCCTGCGGTTTGGGTGTGGTCTTGGCGGCCGGCGCCAGGTTTTCCCAAAACAGGGCGTGCAGCAGGTGCCCGGCGGCGTTGAAGGAAAGCGCCTTGCTCAAGGCTTTGGCGTCACCGTCGACGCCGTCGCGGCGGTTCTTGTCCAGCGTTTCCAGGATGGCATTGGCGCCGTTGACGTAGGCGGCATGATGCTTCTGGTGGTGCAGCTGCAATTGCGCTTCCGAAATGTACGGCTCCAATTCCTTGTAACCGAATTCCAATTGCGGAAGGACATAGGGCTTCTTTTCCATGCTACCTCCAAAAAATCTTCATTTGTCGCACATGTAAGTATAAAAAGCGGGAAAAAAAATGTCAAGTAGCCCATAGCAAAAGGATAAAATATTTTAATTTGCCAAATAGCCAATGCAGTAGCCATTAAACGACGTTGACGGTGTTGGCGCCGGCGCCCGCAGGAAACTCTCGAGAATCCATTGCGAAAAGAGATGGCTCCCATTGGCCCGATCGATCCGGAAGCCTTTTTATCCCGTTCACGTGCCGTTTGTCAACGCCTACACTATCCCTGACGCGCAATCTCGGTTATAATCGTGCCTTGGAGGCTCAATGAAGCGCATTTTCACCCTGCTTTTAATCTGCCTGCTACCGGCCCTGCTGCGGTCGGAAGACATCCTGACCATGGCGGAAAGCTCGAATTACGAAAAAACATCGCTCTACCAGGACGTCATGGATTTTCTGCACAAGGTGCAGAAGAAATCCGACCTGGTGAGAATCCTGCCCCTGACGACCTCCAGCGAGGGGCGGATGGTACCCCTGGTGGTCCTGAGCAAGGACAAAGTCGGCCGCCCCGGCGACCTGGCGCTGTACGGCAAGCCGGCGGTGCTGGTCATGGCCAACATCCACGCCGGTGAAGTGGAGGGCAAGGAAGCGTCGCTGATGCTCATTCGCGACATCGCCATGGGCAGGTTCGCCGGCCTGTTGGACAGCCAGGTGCTGTTGTTCATCCCGATCTTTAACGCCGACGGCAACGACAAGCTTGGGCACAACCGCCGCGACGTCGGGCCCGAGCTGGCCGGCGTGCGCTACAACGGCCAGAACCTCGACTTGAACCGTGATTACCTGAAGCTGGAGTCGCCGGAAGTGCAGGCGCTGGTAGGCCTTTTCAGCGACTGGGACCCGGTGCTGACCGTCGATATGCATACGACCAACGGTTCCTATCATCGCGAGCCGGTAACCTACTCCACCCTGCTCAACCCCAACAGCGAAAAGTCGCTTGGCGACTTCATGTGGCAAAAGCTCTTTCCCGCGGTTGTGCGCACGTTGAAAACCGTTTACGGCTACGACAGCGTCCCCTACGGCAACTTCGTCGACCGCGAGTTTCCGGAAAAAGGCTGGGAAAGCGACGCCCTGGAGGCCCGCTATGGGTCCAACTACGTGGGCTTGCGCAACCGCTTCAGCATTCTCGACGAAAATTATTCGTACGCCGATTTCCAGACGCGGGTGTTGGCCTCGCGGGCCTTTGTCGCCTCCATTCTGGCCTACAGCGCAAAAAATATTGGCGCCATGGCCGAAATGGTGCGCCGGGCCGATCGCGAGACGGCCGCGCGCTTCAGCCGGGGCGAGTTCGTCACCGAGTTCCTGCGCGAGCGGCTCTTTGATGTGACGGTGAAGAGCTATGAATTCGTCAAGGAGACCATCGCGCCCGAGGACCGGGCCAAGCACCCTTCCTGGGCGGGCGAATTCATCATGAAGAAGACCGATGTGCTGAAGGATTATACGATACCCTACTTCTCCCTGGCCGTGCCCAGACAGAAGCTGCCGCTGCCGGCCGGCTACGTGCTGGCCGCCCATCAGCCCGAGGCTCTGGCCAACTTGAAGCGCCATGGCATACGCGTGGAGCGAGTCCTGGAGAACTTCCGCGCCGAGGCCGAGAGCTTCACGATCACCGCCGTGGAGCCCGGCAAGAGCATCTATCAGGGCCGCGTGCAGAACGTCATCAAGGGGCGGTACGAAAAGGGTGCCGTTGATATTCCGGCCGGCTCGTACTATGTCGGACTGGACCAACCCCTGGCGCGGTTGGTGCCGGTGCTGCTCGAGCCCGAGTCCGTCGACAGCCTCGCCGCCTGGGGCTTCTTCAACCGCGTCATTGTCCAGCAGTGGAGCAACCGTCCCGGTCCCTATCCCGTCCAGCGCCTGGCGCAGCGGCCCACGGCCGCCACGGCCCTGTTGAGCGAGTGAGGCGCTGATGCTGGAGACCCTGAGCGACCGTCTGGGCAAGGTCCTGCGCTATCTCCGCGGCGAGGTGAAGATCACCGAGGAGAACATGCAGCAGGCCTTGAAAGAGATTCGCATGTCGCTGCTGGAGGCCGACGTGAACTTCAAGGTGGTCAAGAAGTTCATCGAGAGCGTCCGCGCCCAGGCCGCGGGCCGCGAGGTGCATGAGAGCCTCAATCCCACCCAGCAGGTGATCAAGATCGTGCAGGCGGAGTTGACGGCCATGCTGGGCTCCGAGAACCGCGAATTGAACCGCAGCCCGCTCAAGCCGACCGTCATCATGCTGGCCGGCCTGCAGGGCTCGGGCAAAACCACCACCGCCGGCAAGCTCGCCCTGCTCCTGAAGGGCCTGGACAAGAGCTCCCTGTTATGCTCCTTCGACCTGAAGCGCCTGGCGGCGGCTGAGCAGCTGGAGACCATCGCCCGCGAAAGCGGCATCCCGTACTTCAAGGGCGAAAGCCTCGACCTGGCCGAGCGGGCGCGTGAGCTTAAAAAAGCGGCGCTGTCCACGGGTTACGACTACGTCATCGCCGACACCGCCGGCCGCCTGCATGTCGACGAGGAGCTGATGGCCGAACTGCGCCGGGTCAAGGAGGCGCTGCAGCCCGCCGAGACCGTGTTTGTCGCCGATGCCCTCACCGGCCAGGACGCGGTCAACTCGGCCCGGGCGTTTGCCGAGACGATCGGGGTCGACTCGATCATTCTGACCAAGCTCGACGCCGATGCCCGCGGCGGGGCCGCCCTCTCCATCGTCAGCGTCACCGGCCGGCCGATCAAGTTCATCGGCACCGGCGAAAAACCAGGCGACCTGCAACCCTTCCACCCCGGGCGCCTGGCCTCCAAGATACTGGGCATGGGAGACGTGCTGACCCTGATCGAGAAGGCGCAGAAGGGTTTCGACGAGAAGCAAGCCGAGGCCCTCCAGCGGCGCATGCTGGAAAACGAATTCGGCATGGATGATTTTCTCTCCCAGCTGAAGCAGATGGAAAAATTGGGTCCCATGGACGAGATCATGGCCATGATGCCCAACCTGGGCTTCAAAGGCAATCTTGCCGGCGTGCAAGTGGATCCGAAGCGCCTGCGCCACCTCATGGCGGTGATCGAGTCCATGACCCGCAAGGAGCGTGAAAATCCCAGGATCATCGACGGCCGCCGGCGCCTGCGCATCTCGCGGGGATCGGGGCGGCCCGTTTCCGAGGTCAACCAGGTGCTGAAAAGCTATCAGGAAATGAAAAAGAGTTTCCAAAAGCCATTCTTCCGCAAGTTGTTGAAAAAATTTGACAATTTTTCCAAAATAAGGTAGATTGATGTTTCGCAAGTTCAACTAGGAGCAAATTTCATGGTCGTTATCCGCCTGACAAGATTCGGAGGAAAAAAGAAGCCGTATTACCGCATCGTCGCCGTGGACAGGGAAAAGCCCAGAGAATCGAGATACATCGAACTGCTCGGCCAATACAACCCCCTGACCGACCCGGCCCAGATCAAGATCGACCTGGAAAAATACAACCAGTGGATCCAGAAGGGAGCCCAGCCGTCCGTGACGGTCAAATCGCTTGTGAAGAAACTAAATACAGGGAAGCAAGGAGGGGCGAGTGAAACAACTAGTTGAATCCATTTGCAAGGCGCTGGTCGACAATCCCGAAGAAGTCACGGTGACTCAAATTGACGGCGAACAGACCACGATCCTGGAACTCCGCGTTCACCAATCCGACCTGGGCAAAGTGATCGGCAAGCAGGGAAGAACCGCCCGCGCCGTCCGCACCATCCTGGCCGCCGCCGGCATGAAGCAGAGACGGCGTTTCAATCTGGAAATAATTGAGAGTTTTGAACAACAGCCTCATTGATCATCATTGGTTTTTATCGGCACGATTATAAGGACGAGAGGGAATAAGGGGGAAGTGGTCGTCAGTTTATCCCCCGCGGCCGTGGCGCCGGGAGAGGGCAGCGCGGTCGAAGCAAGATCCAGCAAGCGCGTTTTCCCGCAAACCATCGAGCACCTTTCAGCAGCCGGCGGCGATGCCGTCATTTCATTTGCCGGCGTCCGCACCATCAACGAGGCGCTGCGCCTTGTCGGCTGCTCGCTCTGGGCCGAAGGTCCGGCTGCCGGAGCCGCGGCCGAGCCCGGCGCCGGAGTTCTCGGCTTCCGTGTTTTCGATTTGCAGGGGGAGTGCTGGGGGACGGTCAAAGCCCAGCCCCATTTTTCGCTGAACCAGGTGCTGGAGATCGAAGACCCGGCCACGGGCGAGACCGTCTATGTCCCCTGGCACGACAGCCTGGTGGTGAAAATCGATCGCCTGGCCGGCATCCTGATCATCGACCCCCCCGCCGGCCTGCGGGAACTGAACAAGTGAAATTCTCGATCATTACCATTTTCCCCGACCTGGTGCGGAATTTTTTGGGTTACGGCCTGCTGGAAAAAGCCGTGCAGAACCGCTTGCTGCAGGTCGATATTCACGACCTGCGCTCTTTCAGCAGCGACAAGCACCGCAAGGTGGATGACCGCCCCTTCAGCGGCGGGCCGGGGATGGTGCTGATGCCCGACCCGCTCTTCCGCGCCGTCGAGCACGTCAAGAGCCTGCACGCCGGGGGCGGCCGGGTCATCCTTTTTTCGGCCTACGGCCGCGTGCTCACGCAGCAGCGGGTCAAGGAGCTGGCCGCCGTCGAGCATCTCATCCTGATCTGCGGCCGTTACGAGGGGGTCGACCAGCGCGCCATCGACGCTCTTGTCGATGAGGAGATCTCTCTGGGCGAGTACGTCCTGATGGGCGGCGAAGTCGCCGCCGCGGCGCTGCTGGAATCAGTCAGCCGCATGCTTCCCGGCGTGGTCGGCAATCCCGAGTCGGTGCAGGCCGATACATTTTATGAACAGGACCAGTTCACGTTCCCGCAGTACACCCAGCCGCGCTCCTACCGCGGCCTCGACGTCCCCGACGTGCTGCTCTCGGGCAACCACAAGGAGATCACGGCCTGGCGTCGCAAGCATAGAAAAGCAAGGAGTGAGAAAAATGAAACAGATCGTTGAATGCGTTCCCAATTTTTCCGAAGGCCGCGATGCCGCCGTCATCGAGCAGATCACGGCGGAAATCAAAAAGATAGCCGGCGTCGAGCTCCTGGATGTCGACCCCGGGCGTGACACCAACCGCACCGTGGTCACCTTCGCCGGCAGCCCGGCCGCGGTCGAGGAAGCGGCGTTCCAGGCCATCAAAAAAGCCGCCGCGGTGATCGACATGGCGAAGCACAAGGGGGCCCACCCGCGCATGGGGGCCACCGACGTCTGCCCCTTCGTCCCCGTCTCCGGCGTGACCATGGCCGACTGCGTCGAGATCGCCAGGAAACTCGGCAAGCGCGTGGGCGAGGATCTGGCCATACCCGCCTATCTGTACGAAGAGGCGGCCGCCAGCCCGGAGCGCCGCAGCCTGGCCTATATCCGCGAGGGTGAATACGAGGGCCTCTCCGAAAAACTGAAGAAAAAGGAGTTCAAGCCCGACTTCGGCAAGGCTGTGTTCAACAAGCAGGCCGGCGCCACCGTCATCGGCGCCCGCGAGTTCCTGATCGCCTACAACGTCAACCTCAATACCCGCAATGTCAAGCTGGCCAAGGAGATCGCCAACCGCATGCGCGAGAAGGGCTACACCGTGAAAAACCCCGAAACCGGGGCCAAGGAAACGGTGCCCGGTACGCTCAAGGCCGTGCGCGCCGTGGGCTGGTACATCCCCGAGTACCAGATGGCCCAGATCTCGGTGAACCTGCTCAACTACAACACCACGCCCCTCTACCGCGTGTTCGAGGAGGCCGAGCGCTTCGCCGCCGAGTTCGGCGTGCGCGTGACCGGCAGCGAGCTGGTCGGCCTCATTCCGCTGGAGGCGGTGCTGCAGGTCGGGCGCCATTACCTGCGCAAGCAAAGCAACAGCCGCGGCGTCGACGAAAAAGAGCTGGTGCGCGTCGCCGTGCAGAGCCTGGGCCTTGCCGAGCTCACTCCCTTCAAGCCCGAGCACAAGATCATCGAGTACCGCTTCCGCAAAAAAGGTCCCCTGGCCTCCATGGACCTGGCGGCGTTCTGCGCCGAGCTGGCCTCCGATTCGCCGGCGCCGGGCGGCGGCAGCATCGCCGCCCTCAATGGCGCCCTGTCGGCGGGCCTGAGCGCCATGGTCGGCAACCTGACCTTCGGCAAGAAGGGCTACGAGGGAGTACGGGGCGAGATGGAAATCGTGGCCGAGAAGGCCCAGCCGTTGAAGGATTTTTTCATCGAGGCCATCGACAAGGACACCGAGGCTTTCAACCTCCTCATGGCGGCGTTCTCCCTGCCTAAAAAGAGCGACGACGAGAAGCAGGTTCGCCAGGAAGCCATCGACGAAGCCACCAAGGGGGCGACCCTGGTGCCGTTCTCCGTGCTGGAGCGCTCGCGCACGGCTGCCGAGCTGGCGCTGGCCGTGGCCATAAAGGGCAACCGCAACTCGCTCTCCGATGCCGGCGTGGCCGGCCTGGCCGCCGCCCTGTGCGCCGAGGGCGCGCTGTACAACGTCCTGATCAACACCCAGGACATGGCCGCCGGCTCTTTCCGCAGCGAGACCCGCGCCCAGGCCCGCAACATGTGCGCCTGCGTGCTGGAGACCGCCGCCAGGATCAAGGCCGAGATGGAAAAGGCGCTGGCCGATTAGCGCGAAAAAGAGATGCGTGAGGTAGGGAACGCAAATTTGCGTTCCCTACAAAAGAAAATTTATGAACTGTTCTTGTTCTGGACATTGCGATAAGTTTTGGAAAGGCTGGAAACCCAGCCTCAAGGGAGGTCAGATGAAAAATAGGAATCGCTTTGTTTATTTATTGTTTATAATATTCCTGGCAGCGCCGGCTTGTGCCGCGGATGACAACGCGCTGGATCAACTGCCCATCGGCGCGTCGCCGCAACGCCTGGCCGTGGCCGCCCTGGAAGCGGGCAAGGTCATGGAAACGGCCGGCGGCGTGGAAATGGATATCGCCTCCCTGGTCAGCCGCCACCTGGGTGACGATGTGTTCGTCATCGGCGAGTACCACGACAGCCACGCCTGCCACGCCTGGCAGAAGGAATTCATCGAGGCGCTGGCCGCGCGGCACCCGCGCCTGGTGGTGGGCTTCGAGTTCTTCACCCGCGACGACGACCCGGTTCTGGAACTCTACCTGGCGGGGAAGATCGGCGAGGAGGAACTGCTCGAGCGGACCGGCTGGTACAAGCGCAGCGCGCTGAACTTCGGCTACACGCGCCTGGTGCTGGAAACGGTGAAGCGGCTGGGGCTCAAGGCGGTCGGCCTGAACGTGCCGCGCGAGCTGGTCAATCGCGTGGCCAAGGGCGGGCTGGCCAAGCTGTCCGCGGCCGAGCGCGGCCTGTTCCCCGGTGTCGAGCGCACGCTGCCCGAGCACGAGTATTTTGTCAGAAGCACGCTGGGCGAGTTCGCCACCCAGGTGCCCCTGTGGTTCCGCAATGTCTACAATGCCCAGAAATGCTGGGATGTCGTCATGGCCGACTCCATGCGCCGCGCCCTCTCAAGTCAGGCATTCCGGGGCTATAAGGGCGTGATCATTGCCGGCAGCGCCCACGTGGCTTACGGCCTGGGCATTCCCTGGCGTTATCGCCAGGGCGACCGGCGGGCAAAGATCTTGACCCTGGTGCCGGTGACCGTGCCGCTCAAGAAAAAAGAAGACGATGCGGAGGAAAACCCCATGGTCAAGGCCCTGGCTGGCCAGATGAAGCCGGCGGCCCTTTTTTCGCGGGGACTGGCCGACGTCGTTTTCGCGGTAGCCGCCGAAGAAAAACCGTTCTTTGCCGAGGCGGGCTTCAGCGGCAAAATGAATGGTGACGGGTTCTATGAGATCGAGCGCGTGGGCAAGGAAACGCCGGCCGAGAAGCAGGGGCTGAAAAAAGGCGATATCGTCCTGGCCGTCGATGGCGTGCCGGTCAAGACGCTGGAAGGCCTGCGCCTGCTGCTGGCCCGGAAGGACTGGAACGATTCCCTTGTTCTGGATGTCCGCAAAAAAATGGAATTCAGTCCTGAGGTCGAGAAGAAATAAGTGAAAAGTGAAAAGTTAAACGTGAAAGGTAAAGGCAATTTTTAGAAATATTTAAATTCCCAACCCTTCACATTTCACTTTTACCTTTTCATTGAGTTCAGATCAGTTTCTACTCTCAGCGTCCCCGCCAGGAAAGACCTTGTCGACCAGGACCAGCAGGACAAAGAAAACGAGTTTTATGCCTCGTTGTCAACGCGGCGGCAATGCCTGGCGGCGTCGTTCTTGACGGGATTTGAAATCCGCCGAAAAAAGTGTTAAACTATAAACTAATCGCCACGAACCCCGGGCCGGATCTGAAGGCCGCGGCTCGCTCGCGGCGCTAGGCCAGGACCGGCTGCGTTGACCAGCCTCTTGACGTTTCGCATTAACGGTAATTCGTAATGGAGGCACGATGGCGCTCGATAAAAAACTGCTTGACCTGGTGACGCGCAAGGAAAAGGCCCGCCTGGCCGGCGGCGAGAAACGGATCGCCAGCCAGCACGAGAAAGGCAAATACACCGCGCGGGAACGCATCGAGAAGATCCTCGACGCCGGCAGCTTCGAGGAATTCGACATGTTCGTCACCCACCGCTGTACGGATTTCGACATGCAGAAGAACCAGCCGCTGACCGACGGCGTCATCACCGGCTACGGCACCATCCAGGGCCGGCTGGTTTTTGTCTTTTCCCAGGACTTCACCATCTTCGGCGGTTCGCTCTCCAAAGCCTACGCCGAAAAGATCGTCAAGGTCATGGAAATGGCGGCCAAGGTCGGCGCCCCGCTGATCGGCATCAACGACTCGGGCGGAGCGCGCATCCAGGAAGGGGTCGATTCGCTGGCCGGCTATGCCGACATCTTCCTGCGCAACGTGCTTTACTCGGGCGTGGTGCCGCAGATCTCGCTGATCCTCGGCCCCTGCGCCGGTGGTGCCGTCTACTCGCCGGCGATCACCGACTTCGTCATGATGGTGGAGAAGACTTCCTACATGTTCCTCACCGGGCCCAAGGTGGTCAAGCAGGTGACCCAGGAGGACGTGACCACCGAGCAGCTGGGCGGCACCGGCGTGCACGCCAGCAAGAGCGGCGTGGCCCACCTGGTCTACGCCAACGAGGACGCCTGCTTCGAAGGCTTGCGCAAGCTGTTCTCCTATCTGCCGCAGAACAACGCCGCCAACCCGTTGCGCCTGGAATGCAGCGATCCCCTCGATCGCCAGGACAGCAAACTGAACGACATCATCCCCGACAATCCCAACAAGCCCTACGACATGAAGGAGATCATCACCCAGGTGGTCGACGACCATGACTTCTTCGAGACGCAGGCGCTGTTCGCCGGCAATATCATCACCGGCTTCGCCCGTTTGAACGGCCAGGCGATCGGCATCGTGGCCAACCAGCCCAAGGTCATGGCCGGGGTGCTGGACAACTCCGCCTCGATCAAGGCGGCACGCTTCGTGCGCTTCTGCGACGCTTTCAACATCCCGCTGGTCGTTTTCGAGGACGTGCCCGGCTTCATGCCCGGTACCAACCAGGAATACAACGGCATCATCCGCAACGGCGCCAAGTTGCTCTATGCCTTCGCCGAGGCGACCGTGCCCAAGATCACGGTCATCGTGCGCAAGGCCTACGGCGGCGCCTACTGCGTCATGAGCTCCAAGCATATCCGCGGCGACATCAACCTGGCCTGGCCCAGCGCCGAGATCGCCGTCATGGGCCCCGACGGCGCCGTGGAGATCATTTACAGCGAGGAGTTGAAAAAGGCCAAGGCCGAGGATCTGGGGGGGAAGAGGGACGAGCTGAAGGAGTTGTACCGCAACCTGTTCGCCAACCCCTACAGTGCCGCCCGCAAGGGGTACATTGATGACGTCATCGAGCCGGCCGGCACACGCCTGCGCCTGGCCAAGGCGTTGGAAATGCTTGCCGCCAAGCGCGACAGCAACCCGGTCAAAAAGCACGGGAACATTCCGCTATAAAGGGAGGGACAGGTGGCCATCCGCGATGCTCTCATCGTTTCACTGGTCGGCATGGGAGTCGTTTTTTCAGGCTTGCTGCTCACCAGTTTCCTGATCTCCGCAATCTCGCAGGTCCCGGCCTGGATCAACCGGCGCCGGACCGCGTTCCCGTCCCCGCCGCCGCCGCCCGTGTCCGCGCCCGCGCCCCGGGAAGCGGTGCCGCTGGCCATCACTCCGGTGCCGCCTGCCGATGCGGCCGCCGTGATCGCGGCCCTGCTGGAAGTGGAGATGCGCCTGCACGGTGGCGAGCGCCCGGCCCGCTTCACCTTCCGGCGTGATCCGGCCGCCCCCGACTGGCGGGGCGACGCGGGCAAGCGTTCAGGCCAGCCCATCAAAGGAGAACGATAATGCGCGAATACATCATGGCTGTCGGCGGCAAGGAATTCCACGCCGGCATCAAGGAACTTACCGCCGAATATGCGCTGGTGCAGGTCGACGACAAGGAATACAAGGTGGTGCTGAAGCAGCTGGGCAGCGGCCAGAGCGTGTTCAGCAGCCTGGCGCGCAGCGCCCCGGCAATGCCGGCCGCCATGCCCGCCGCCGTTTCCGCCGCCCCGGGCAAGGAAGCGGCGCCGGTGATGACCCCGCCGCCACAGAACACCGCGGGAGGCCAGGAAGGCTCGAGCGCCATCCCGGCGCCGCTGCCGGGGCTGGTGCTGGATGTCCTGGTCAAGGAAGGCGACGCGGTGAAGGCCGGCCAATCCCTGCTGGTCATGGAGGCCATGAAGATGGAGAACCAGATCCAGGCCCCGTTCGACGGTACGGTGAAAAAGGTGTTCGTGCAGAAGGGCGCCAACATCAGCGAAGGGGACAAGCTCATCGAAATTTCCCGGCCGTTCATGACCACCCTGTAGGGCCGAATGCGCGCTTTCGAGGTCAAGATGAAAAAATGGTTCGTGTGGCTGGTCATGCTGGCGGCGCCGTTGGCCGCCCTGGGCGCCGAAAGGGCCGCTGTATCTCCCTTCGATCTCCCCGTCATCAAGTTGCTGCAGGGCGGGGAGAGCGGCATCGCGGTCGGCTCGCAGGGCGTACTGCTCAACAGCCTGGACGAAGAGATCGGACGCTGCGTCGTGATGGAGAGCGAACTGGCATCGGCGCTGGCGCGGGTTGAGCTCCTGCCGGGCAAGCAGATGCTGGAACTGGCCGGCGTCCGCTTCGCGCAGCCGGCGCTTTCCGGTGTTCCTTTCCGTGTCGAGCCTGCCGGTTCCTACATCTATCTGGACCGGGGACGCAGCCGCAAGGTGCGCCTCAACATGAAAGGCCGGCTCGACAATGCCCGGGGCGACCTGGTGGGCTTCTTCAAGGTCGTGGCCGTGGAGGAGGGCCGGGCCGTCGCCGCGGTAAGCTCTCTGGCCATGGGCATGGGCGCGGAGGACGCCGCCAGCGCCAAGTTCCAGGGCTATGTCGAACAGATCGCCGGGACCAGCGGCGTGTTGAATTTTTCCTACAAAAACCTGATCATGATCCTCATCGGCCTGTTGTTCATCTATATCGCCATCCGCAAGGAGTATGAGCCGTTGCTGCTGGTGCCCATCGGCTTCGGCATCATCGTCGGCAACATCCCCCTGCCGGTGCAGCTGTTCAACAGCCTGTCGGTGTACATGATCGACCCGGTGACCCGGCAGTACGTGTTCAACACCACCACCAACTCGGTGCTGGGAATCATTTATTCCTTCGTCACTTCCGGGATGTTTCCGCCGCTGATCTTCCTGGGCATCGGCGCCATGACCGATTTCTCCACCCTGCTCTCCAACCCCAAGACCATCCTGCTGGGCGCCGCCGCCCAGATCGGCATCTTCGCCACCTTCATCGGGGCGCTGCTGCTCAAGTTCACCCCGGCCCAGGCGGCCTCCATCGGCATCATCGGCGGCGCCGACGGGCCCACGGCCATCTTTCTCACTTCCAAGCTGGCGCCGGCGCTGATCGGCCCCATCGCCATCGCCGCCTACTCCTATATGGGGCTGGTGCCCATCATCCAGCCGCCGATCATGAAACTGCTGACCACGGACAAGGAGCGGCGCATCCGCATGAAGCCCAGCCGCAAGGTGCCCCAGTCCGAAAAGATCATTTTCCCCATCGTCGCCTTTATCGCCACCACCTTCATCGCTCCCGGCGCCATCCCGCTGCTGGGCATGCTTTTTTTCGGCAACCTGCTGAAGGAATCGGGGGTGACCGGGCGCCTGGCCAAGACCGCGTCCTCGGCACTGATTGACATCAGCACCATGCTGCTGGGTCTGGTCGTCGGCGCCTCGACCACGGCCCAGGTCTTCCTGAATACCCGTTCCATCATGATCTTTGTCCTGGGCTGCGCTTCGTTCGCCGTGGCCACCGCCGGCGGCGTGCTGTTCGCCAAGGCCATGAACCTGTTCCTCAAAGAAGGCAACAAGGTCAACCCGTTGATCGGCTCGGCCGGCGTATCGGCCGTCCCCGACTCGGCGCGCGTCTCGGAGATCGTCGGCCGCCAGTACGACCCGGACAACCATCTGCTGATGCACGCCATGGGGCCCAATGTGGCCGGGGTGATCGGCTCGGCCATCGCCGCCGGCATCCTGCTGGGAATCTTTTAATCTGGAGGAGAAGCCATGAACAAGATCATTTCCTGCGTGCCCAACATCTGCGAGGGCAAGGACCAGAAATTCATCGACGACCTGGTGCTGAAGCTGAAGACCGTCAAGGACCTCAACATGTTGGACGTCTCCCGCGACAGCGTGCGCAACCGCACCGTCTTCTCCTTCACGGGAACCGAGGATGCCATGTTCGAGGCCGGGTTGCTGCTCTATCGCGAGACCCTGGCCCATGTCGATATGCGCGAGCATCATGGCGAGTACCCGCGCCTCGGCGCCGTCGACGTCTTTCCCTTCGTGCCGCTCAAGGACGCCACTCTCGATGAGACGGTGGCCATGTCCACAGCCTTCGCCCAGAAAGTGGCCGAGGAGTTTAAAATTCCGGTCTATCTCTACGGCGAGTCGGCGCGTTTCCCCATGCGCCGCTATGTGGAGAACATCCGCGAAGGCGAATACGAGGGACTGGAGAACAAGCTCAAGGACCCGCGCTGGAAGCCCGATTTCGGACCCTCCACTTTCAACCCCGCCTCCGGCGCCACCATCATCGGCGCCCGCTATCCCATGATCAGCTTCAAGGCCGTCCTGGATACCCCCGAGGAGGCGATCGCCGAGGATATCAGCCGCCTGATCCAGCACGCCCACGGCGGCCTGGCCCATGTCAACGCCTACGCCGGCCTGGACAGCGAGCACAAGTCGGCCCAGATCACGGTGACCATCGCCAACTACCGGGCCATGCCCATGTACCGCGTGCTGGAGATGCTGCGCAGCGAGGCCCGGCGCTTCGGCGTGACCATACGCCGGGTGGAGATGATCGGCCTGGTGCCCGAGACCGCCTTCATCGAGTCGGCCTTCTTCTACCTGGGCATCCAGGATTTCACTTTCGACAAGATACTGGAACGCAAGATCCAGACCGATCTCGACGAGCAGAACCGGCCGGCCTGACCTCTCTCCGGATCCCTGGTTTTCCCGGGTTGCAATCGCTTTTCTGAACCGTTACAATACCGCCATACAGTACCCGATTTTTACGACATTCTAAGCTTGGCCCGGGAGGTGGAATGTGCTTGATTTTTTACGACTGATATGGGATCCGGTCAAGGAAGCTTTTGCCAAGTTCAGGGAATTCGCGCCGAACATCCTGGCCGTGCTGCTGATCATCCTGCTCGGTTTTTTGCTGGCGCGCATCTTCCGCGGCCTGCTGCGTCGCTTCCTGAAGGCCGTCAAGTTCGACGCCTGGAGCGACCGCATGGGCCTGACCGCCTTGATGCGCAAGGCCGACATGTGGAGACGGCCTTCCGAGGCCGCTGCCGGGCTCGTGTTCTGGTTCCTCGTGCTCGGCACCGTCATGGCCGGCTTGAGCGCTTTGCACCTGCAGGTCTTTGACAACCTGGTGGCGCGCTTCATCCTCTACCTGCCGCGCGCCTTCTCCGCCCTGTTCATCCTGGTCTTCGGCTATATCATCGCCGCCTTCTTTGGCCGCGCGGTCCTGCTGGCGGCGGTGAACAGCGGCTACAACTATGCCAGGCTGCTGGCCGAGACGGTGCGCCTGCTGCTCACGGTGTTCGTCCTGGCCATGGCCCTGGAACAGCTGCAATTGGCGCCGGGCATCGTCATCGCCGCCTTTTCCATCATTTTCGGGGGCATCATCCTGGCCCTGGCCATTTCTTTCGGCGTCGGCGGCATCGACGCGGCCCGCAAGATGATCGAACGACAGGAGCCGGGCGCGGCGGAAAAAAAGAAAGACATCGAACATATTTAGGGAGGCACCATGTCTGATTTTTTCCAGAATGGCATCATCACCACCCTGCACAAGCTCGGCCGACCGTCGCTGGACAAGCTGGAAAGCGAGCTGTTCGAGTATTCGCGGCAACGCTCGACGGCACTGATCCTGCCGGCGCTGGTTTCCGAGTTCGACGGCCCGGCCATGCCCAGGATCGTCGCCGAGCTGTCCAAGGTGAAATACCTAAGCGAGATCATCCTGGTGCTGGACAAGGCATCCCGGAAGGACTTTGATCGCGTGCGCCGCTTCATGGAGCCGCTCCCGGGCGAGGTGAAGATCATCCACAACGACGGCCGGCGCATCGCCGAAATCTACGATACCCTGGCCCGCAACGGTCTGTCGGTAGGGCACCGCGGCAAGGGGCGCTCCGCCTGGCTGGCCTACGGCTATGTCATTGCCCGCGGCCGCTCCGATGTCATCGCCCTGCATGACTGCGATATCGTCACCTACAGCCGCGAGATGCTGGCGCGGCTATGCTACCCGGTGGTCAGCCCCAACCTCGACTTCGTTTTCTGCAAAGGGTATTACAGCCGCGTCACCGACCGCATGCACGGCCGCGTGACCCGGCTGCTGATCACGCCGCTGCTGCGTTCCATCGAGGCCCTGCAGGGACGCCATCCCTTCATCGTTTTCCTGGACAGTTTCCGCTATCCCTTGTCCGGCGAGTTCTGCATGGTCACGGATATGGCGCGGGTCAACCGCATCCCCTGGGATTGGGGCCTGGAGGTCGGCTCGCTGGCCGAGGTGTATCGCAATTATTCGGCGCGGCGCATCTGCCAGGTCGATCTGGCGGACAATTATGAGCACAAGCACCAGACGCTCTCGGCGCACAACCCCGAGAAGGGGCTTCTGAAGATGACCGTGGACATCTGCAAGTCGGTTTTCCGCACACTGGCTTCTGAGGGCTGCGTGTTCTCCGACCCCTTTTTCAAGTCCCTGGCCGTGACCTACCTGCGCAACGCCGAAGACACCATGGTCAAGTATGAGGCTGACGCCACCATCAACGGGCTGGCCTTCGACCGCCATGAGGAAGCCAAGGCGGTGGAGGCGTTCGCCCGCGGTATCGCCATGGCGGCCGCGGCCTACCTGGAAAACCCTCTGGGCACTCCGCTCATCCCCAACTGGAACCGGGTGCTGGCGGCCATACCGGGCATATCCGCCATGCTCGCCACCGCTGTCGATGAAGACAACCGCTGAACCCCGCTATCGGCCCGGATGGCGGCCCCAGGTCGCCACTGCTGGCGAGGAATGATGCTCGTCATCTTCACCGACCTGGACGGCACGCTGCTCACGGAGCGCACTTTTTCCTGGGCCGCGGCCGTCCCGGCGCTGCGGCGCGTCGCGCGGCTCCGCGTGCCGCTGGTTTTCTGCTCGAGCAAGACCCGCAGTGAAATCCTGTTCTGGCGTCGGCGCCTCGCCAACACCCATCCCTTCATTTCCGAGAACGGGGGCGGCCTGTTCATTCCCCCCGGGTATTTTCCGGGCTTGGAGAGGCTGCCCCTGACCGACGGGCTGGCCACCATCGCCCTGGGGGCTCCCTATGAACGCCTGCGCGAGGAGTTCGTGGCCCTGCGGCAGCGCCTGGGCGTCAGGGTGCGCGGCTTCGGGGACATGACCGCCGCCGAAATATCCGACCTGACCGGGCTGCCCCTGGCCCAGGCGGCATTGGCCCGGCAGCGGGATTTCGATGAGCCGTTCATTTTTTCCGGCGCCAGCGACGCTTCTTTCCTGCGGGCCATCGAGGCATCGGGCCGGCATTGGACACGCGGCCGGCTGCAGCATCTGCTGGGCGACCACGACAAGGGGCGCGCCGTACGCATGATGATCGACCTGTTCGCCGGTCAGGGAGAGGCCGTCACCAGCGTCGCTTTGGGCGACGGCTGCAACGACCTGCCCATGCTGCAGGCCGTCGACCGCGCGTTCCTGGTGCGGCGGCCGGGCGGCGGTTTTGCCGAGCTTGCTGATTTCCCCGGGCTGGCCAGGACACGCCGCGTGGGGCCTGCCGGTTGGAACGAGGCGGTCATGGGCCTGCTTGCCGGGCCGGCCGCGGCCGACGCCGCCGCTGGTGGAAAAAGTGGCGGGGAGCGAGCATGAGCCGGGACGCGCGCGCGATCTTCAATGCCGCCCTCGAAGCGGCCGATCCCGGCCTGGCCGTCAGCCGCCATCTGTCCCTGGACAACGGCCGGCTGTGGTCCAACGGTCAATCCTATCGCCTGGACGAGTACGAACGCCTGCTGGTCGTCGGCGGCGGCAAGGCCGCGGCGCGCATGGGCCAGGCGCTCGAGGGCATTCTCGGCGATAGAATCGACACGGGGTTGCTGGTGACCCGCCGGGGCCACGCCGCCCCCTTGCGGCGCATCCGGCTGCTGGAGGCGGCGCATCCTGTTCCGGACGAGGCCGGGATGCGCGCCGCCCAGGAAATGACCGCCCTCATGGCTGGTCTCAACGAACGGACACTGGTCCTGTGTTTGCTGTCGGGAGGGGCATCGGCGCTCATGGCGGCTCCGGCCCCGGGGGTGCAACTGGCGGACAAGCAGGTGGTGACCGACCTGTTATTGAGAGCCGGGGCGGCCATTGACGAGCTGAACGCCGTGCGCAAGCACCTTTCGGCCATCAAGGGCGGCAGGCTGGCCCAGGCGGCATTCCCGGCAACCGTCCTGACCCTGATCCTCTCCGACGTCATCGGCGACCGGCTTGACGTCATCGCCTCCGGCCCCACGGCGCCAGACGACACTACTTTTGACGATGCCGCGGAGGTGATCGGCAAATACGGGTTGTGGGAACGCCTGCCGGCCCGGGCGGCGGCCCATCTGCGGCGGGGGCTGGAAGGCCGGGAAGCGGAAACGGTCAAAAAGGACGATCCCTGCTTTCGCCGCACCGCCAACGTGCTGGTGGGCAGCCTGTCCCAGGCCCTTGACGCAGCGGCGGTCCGGGCGCAGGAACTCGGTTTTCCCCCGCAAGTCATTACCCGCGAACTGCAGGGTGAGGCGCGCCAGGCCGCCCGTTTCCTGGCCGGCCGGGCGCGGCAGGCCCAAGATGCGCTGCCGCCCGGCGGCCGCTTGTGCCTCCTGTCCGGCGGCGAGACCACGGTGCACGTGCGCGGCAAGGGTCGGGGAGGCCGCAACCAGGAGATGGCGCTGGCTTTCGCCCTGGAGATCGCCGGCGGCACTGGCATCGAGCTGTTGGCAGCCGGCAGCGATGGCAGCGACGGTCCGACCGACGCGGCGGGGGCGATCGCTGACGGCGCAACAGTGGCCGCTGGGAAAAAACTCGGGTTGGACGCCGCGCTCTTCCTGGAAAACAACGATTCCTACTCTTTTTTCAACGAATTGGATACGCGCGGCGGCGGCCACAGCCATGTGCGGACCGGGCCGACGGGGACGAACGTGATGGATGTCCAGGTCATCCTGGTCAGCGGGGCGCCAGCCAGAACTGAGGTCGGGAATGATTAACCGCCAGGAGGTCTCGCAGCAGGTGCGAATGATCGGCAGCGCCGACATCCTGGTCGGCATACCGAGCTTCAACAACGCCCGCACCATCGGCCATGTCGTGAAGGCCGTGCAGGCGGGACTGGCGAAGTATTTTCCCGAGCACAAGGCGGTACTGGTCAATTCCGACGGCGGTTCGCGCGACGGCACCATGGACGTGGTCGACCGTGCCGTGGTCGAGGACCTTCATTCCCTACTCGTTCGTCATCGCGTGGAGCCCTTTCACAAGATCGCTATGCCTTATTCCGGCATCCCGGGCAAGGGCAGCGCATTCCGCGCCATTTTCGAGCTCGCCGATACCCTGGGGGCCAAGGCCTGCGCCGTGGTCGATTCCGACCTGCGCAGCATCACCCCCGAATGGCTCGAACTGCTGCTGAAACCCGTGCTGGAAGAGGAGTTCGACTTCGTCGCCCCGCAGTACCACCGGCACAAGTATGACGGCACCATCACCAACAGCATCATTTACCCCCTGACGCGGGCCCTCTATGGCAAGCGGCTGCGCCAGCCCATCGGCGGCGATTTCGGCTTTTCCGGTCGGCTGGCCAAGCATTACCTCGGCAAGGATGTCTGGCAAACGGACATCGCCCGCTACGGCATCGATATCTGGATGACCAGCGAGGCCCTGGCCAACGGTTACCGCACGGCCCAGGCCTTTCTCGGCGCCAAGATCCATGATGCCAAGGATCCGGGTTCGGACCTGAGCTCCATGTTGGTCCAGGTCGTGGGCTCGGCTTTCAGCCTCATGGCCGATTACCACGACGTATGGCAGGCGGTGCAGGGTTCGCAAAGCGTCCCGCAGTTCGGTTTCCAATACACGGTTGGGCTGGAAAACGTTAACATCGACGTCGGGCGCATGCTGGACATTTTCCGCAACGGCGTGCGGGAACTGAGCGCGATCTGGCAGTCCGTCCTGGGCCGCAGCGATCTCGACGCCCTGGCCGCCCTGGCCGCGGCGCCGGAGAAGGAGTTTCGTTTCCCGCTCAGCCTGTGGACCAGGGTCATTTACGACTATGCCCTGGCCTACCAAAGGAAATCGCTGTCCCGCGAACACTTGCTCAAATCGCTGGTGCCGTTGTACCTTGGCAAGACGGCCGCTTTCGTCCTGGAAGCGGCGGCCATGGACCAGGAGCAGGCCGAGGCGGAGATCGAAAAGCTCTGCCTGGAATTCGAGAGCAGCCAAGCCCTACCTGGTCGGCAACTGGCGATAAGGTCAAAGCTCGGACGCTCATTTGACTTTTTTCAATCCCCGCCGGTATAATGATTTTTCGAAAACTTGCAGAGGAGACACCCATGAGCAATGAGTTCAAACCGTTCGTTTCCGCCGACAAGAACCTGAAAGAGTTCACCGTCCGCGCCCTGCTGATCGGCCTGTTCCTGGCCGTTCTGCTCGGGGCGGCCAATGCCTACCTGGGCCTGAAAGCCGGCATGACCATCGCCGCCACCTACCCGGCCGCGGTGCTGGGCATGGCCCTGCTGCGGCTGTTCAAGGATCATAACATCATCGAGGAGAACTTCACCCGCACCGTCGGTTCCATCGGCGAGTCGGTGGCCGCCGGCGCCATCTTCACCCTGCCCGCCTTCCTCATTGCCGGGGTCTGGTCGCCGGAGTTCTTCGGCAGTTTCAGCGGCTACCTCAAGTCCACGGTCATCATGATGGTCGGCGGCGTTGTGGGCATCCTCTTCGTCACCCTGCTGCGCCGGGTCATGGTCGAGGATCCGGAATTGAAGTTCCCGGAATCGGTCGCGGCTTCCGAGATCCACAAGGCCGGCCGCGGCGGCGCCACCGGCGCCAAGTACCTCTTTTACGCCATGGGCATCGGCGGCTTCATCGAGCTGCTCAAGGGTTTCAACCTGCTGGCGTCCAAGTGGGAGAAATTCAGCGCCTTCGCCTCCAAGGTCATCCCGCGCACCGGCATCGGCGAGAGCTTCAAGGGCGTGGCCACCGGCGGCGGCTTCCTGTACAAGACGCCCTCGCTCAGCCCCGCCTTCCTCGGCGTCGGCTACATCATCGGCCCGCGCCTGGCGGCCCTGAACTTCGCCGGCGGCGTCCTCTCCTGGGGCCTGTTCGTGCCGCTGCTGACCCTGCTGCTGGCGCCGCAGTACGCGCCGGCCGTCGACGCCGGGCTGTTGAGCTGGGCCGACGTTTCCACCGCCGTCTTCCAGAACATCGTCAAGACCGTGGCCATCGGCGGCATGCTGATGAGCGCGGCGTACACCCTGTTCAAGATGCGCAAGAGCCTGATCGGCGGCATCGGCCGCTCGGTCAACGACGTCAAGAAAGCAGCCGCCAGCAAGCAGGCCACGCTGCGCACCGACAAGGACATCAACATCAAGATCGTCTTTTCCGCCCTGCTCGGCATGGCCGTGGTCACCTTCGTCGTCTACTGGTGGTTCATGGGCTTCAGCCAGTCCAACCTGGTGCCGGCCCTGGTCGCGGCGCTGGTCATGCTGGTGGCCGGCTTCTTTTTCGCCGCCGTCTCGGGCTACCTGGTCGGCCTGATCGGCTCCTCGAACAACCCGATCTCGGGCCTGACCCTGTCCACCCTGGTGATCGCCGCCATCCTGATGGTGATCCTGGGCGCCAAGGGCATCCCCGGAGTCACTGCCGTCCTGGCCGTGGCCGGCGTCATCTGCGTGGCGGCCGCCGTGGCCGGCGAGATGCTGCAGGACCTGAAGGTCGGCCACATCCTGGGCGGCACGCCCTGGAAGATGCAGGTCGGCGACCTGATCGGCGTCATCGTCTCCTCGCTGGTCATGTGGATTCCGCTGTTCATCCTCAATGCCGGCGACCTGAAAATGGCGGCGTTGAAAGGCTACAAGGGGGGATTCGGCGGCGAAGTGCTGGCCGCACCCCAGGCCGGCCTGATGGCCAATCTTTCGCGGGGCATCGTCGGCGGCGAGATGGTCTGGCCGCTGATCGTGGTCGGCATCCTGATGGCCATCGGCTTCATCCTGGTCCAGGTCAAGAGCCCGATGCTGGTCTGCGTCGGCATGTACCTTTCTTTCGAGACCGTCGCCGCCATCTTCGTCGGCGGCATCATCCGCTGGGTGGTCGACACGCTGATCGCCCGCCGCAAGTTCAATGACAACCAGAAGTCGCGCGTCGAGAACCGCGGCGTGCTGCTGGCCTCGGGCCTGATCGCCGGGGAAGCGCTGGTGGGGCTGGTATTCGCCGCCATCGCCTTCTTCAACGACGGCCGCGTGCCCATGCTGGGCAAGAACCCGACCTACCTGATCAGCGTCCTGGTCTTCCTGGCCCTGGGCTACCTGCTGGTCAAGCTGCCGCTGGCCAATGCCGGCGATCCCAATGAACCGGCGGCGCCGGCGGTGATGTAAGTACACGAACGCGTACGTGACGCGTGACGCGTAACGCGTGACGAGAGAAGAAATAGGGTAGGGGCGGCCCGCCGGGTCGCCCTTACATTTAAATGGAAAAAAAAGATAATTTTCTCGAATATGTGCCCGTGCAGAACTGCCCCTGGGACAAGGATGGCGAAGAACGCGTCTATCTCATAAAAGAAAAGACGAAGAACAAGCTGCTGAAGAAGATCATCGGCTGGGTCGGGCGCAGCCAGGAGTTTCATATCCACCTTGATGAGCTCGGCTCGGCCGCCTGGCTCGCCGTCGACGGCCGGCGCACCATTCTCGAGATCGCCGCCTTCCTGAGGCGGAACGGCAGCGAGCCGGCCCAGGCCGAACAGCGCCTGGCCAAATTCTTCGCCGTGCTGGCGAGGGACAAGTTCGTCATTCTGAAATCACGGACTCGGTGGACGGTGTAGGCGAAGGCGTAGGGCGACAGCCAGAAACGATCTTTCGTGATTCGTAATCGTGATTCGTGACTTCGATACGGCAAGATACCGATCTGTCGATCGTCCTGCTAACACTAACACTTCTTCTCTCTTTGCCCTTGACTATTTTATCTTCCACGATTACAGTTGAATTTCCAAAAAAATTGTCTGCACATTAACGTCGTAAAGGAGGTCCTGATGAAAAAACCCGAGTCTGAGTCTGGCCAACTTGAATGAATTATTTCCCGACAATTTCACCCAGGAACAGGTGGCCAAGGCCAAAACCGTGTTCCTGAAGGAATTGGCCTATTCCAGCCACAAGTTCTACGGCGGCAAGATCGCCACCATGCCCAAGGCCGGGGTATACGGCTTCAACTGGTTCAACGTCTGGTACACGCCGGGCGTTTCCAAGGTCTCGACCACCATCCGTGACGACAACGACACGTCGTTCGACCTTTCCAACCGCGGCAACTTCGTGGCCGTGGTCTCCGACTCCACCCGCGTGCTCGGCGACGGCGACTGCACCCCGGCCGGCGGCCTGGGCGTCATGGAAGGCAAGGCTTTCCTGATGAAGTATCTCGGCGGCGTCGACGGCGTGGCGCTGTGCGTCAACAGCTACAACGACAAGGGCAAGCACGACCCCGACAAGATCATCGATTTCGTGAAAATGGCCGAGCCCAGCTTCGGCGCGGTCAACCTCGAGGACATCTCCCAGCCCAACTGCTACAAGGTGCTGGACACGCTGCGCGAGGCGTGCAATATCCCGGTGTGGCACGACGACGCGCAAGGAACGGGCTCGGTGACCCTGGCCGGCCTGATCAATGCCCTGCGCGTCGTTGGCAAGGAATTGAAAAATGTCCGTATCGTGTTCTACGGCGCCGGCGCCTCGAACACCACCATCGCCCGGCTGATCATCCAGGCCGGGGCCGACCCGACAAAAATGATCATGTTCGACACCACCGGCACCCTGCACATCGGGCGCGACGACATCAAGGCCGACCCGGCCTTCTACCGCAAGTGGGAGCTCTGCCAAAAGACCAATCCTGACCGCGTCAGCGACATGGACAAGGCCATCGCCGGCGCCGACGTGCTGATCGCCCTGAGCAAGCCCGGCCCGGACACCATCAAGCCCGCCTGGATCAAAAAGATGGCGCCCAAGGCCATCGTCTTCGCCTGCGCCAACCCGGTGCCGGAGATCTATCCTTACGCGGCCAAGGAAGCCGGCGCCTACCATCGTGGCCACCGGTCGCGGCGACTTCCCCAACCAGGTGAACAACTCGCTGGGCTTTCCCGGCATCCTCAAGGGGGCGCTGGTCGTGCGCGCCAGGAAGATCACCGACGAGATGGCCATCGCCGCCGCCTACTCCATGGCCAACTTCGCCCAGAAGAAAGGCATCAATCCCGACCGCATCATGCCCACCATGGACGAGACCGAGGTCTTCGCCCAGGAAGCGGCCGACGTGGCCATGGAAGCCATCAAGAACGGCGTGGCCAGGATCACGTTTACCTGGCAGGAAGTTTTCGACAAGACCATGGCCGGTATCCGGGAGGCTCGCGAAGCCATGGGGCTGCTGATGGAAAAGAATTTCATCAAAAAACCCGATATCGCGATGCTGGAGGCCGCGGTCAAGAAGGCCATCGACGCGGTGAAATAGCCTGGCCCCATCCCCCAACCCCCTTCCTCCAGCGTTGCTGGATGGCATCGTTGCATGCTTCGTAAAACTCAGCATAATGATGCGTACCTAAAGGAGAAGGGGGAAGAGGATATGCAGAGATTCTTCCAGATACGAGAATGTAGCTTCCTCTCCTCGCCTTAAGGAGAAAGGCTGGGAGTTGAAGATAGAATGAGGTTGGTTGCTGAATGAAGTCGAAAAATACAAGCCTGAGTGTTTATATCATTTTGATTTGGATTCTTTTATTGACAATAATTATTGTACAAGATGGCATCGGGACACAGGATTTACGTAAAGGAAGTTTCGCAATTTGGGCAGGTGTATATTCAATTTTTATTGGAATAGTTATAGTAGTGAGCTACTATTCACAAGAGACATTTATACTTCGTTGGATTTCTTGGTTCATTACACATATTACTTTCAGACTTGGTGGAGATAAAATGCTGGTGTTTTGGGGAGGACTTGCAATTTTCTTGGGAGTGGTTGGAATTCTGGTGGGTATTGGGATTGTTTAGTATTACTGTTCTCAGTCCCATTCCTTCCCCCTCGCCTTTAGGAGAGGGGGTCGGGGGGTGAGGCAGAGAGCGAAGGAGAAGGGCAGGAAATGAGGCGGTGTAAGGTACGCAGTGCCAAAAACTGAAAAATCCCTTGACTAACTGCCCAAAAAAATATAGAGTAACGTTTCCGGCTTTGAAATTGATTTCATGAGGGAAAAATGAAGAAAATCAACCTTTCGGAAGTCAAGGAAAAGGTCAAACAGGCGGTTCAGGACGCCAATTTCCTCATCGACAGGGACTTGAAAGGACTGATCCAGGAATGTCGCTCCTGCGAGGAGTCGTCCGCCGGGCAGGAAGTGCTCAGGCAGATCCTGCAGAATGCCGATATCGCGGCCCAGGAAAAGCTGGCTCTGTGCCAGGACACCGGCCTGGCCGTCTTCTTCATCGAGATGGGGGAGAAGGTCAAGCTGGAGTACGCCGGCTTCAAGAGCCTGCATGATGCCATCAGCCAGGGCACAGTCGAGGGCTACGGTGAGGGTTACCTACGCAAGTCGGTTTGCGACCCGCTCAGCCGCAAGAACACGGGCGACAACACCCCGGTTTTCATCCATTGGGATGTGGTCGCCGGCGACGTCTTCAAGGTCACGTTCATGGCCAAGGGCGGCGGCGCCGAAAACATGAGCGCGTTGAAGATGATGCCGCCTTCGGCGGGAGCCAAGGGCATCGAGGATTTCGTCGTCGAGACCGTTTCCAAGGCCGGCCCCAACCCCTGCCCGCCGACGGTTGTCGGCGTCGGCATCGGCGGTAATTTCGACACCTCGGCGCTGCTGGCCAAGAAGGCCCTGCTGCGCAAGCCGGTGGGCGCGCCGCATGCCGACCCGGTCTACGCCGACATGGAAAAGCGCATCCTGGAGCGCATCAACAAGCTGGGCATCGGGCCCATGGGCCTGGGCGGCCGCACCACGTCGCTGGCCGTGCACATTGTCAGCCACCCCTGCCACATCGCCTCGTTCCCGGTGGCGGTCAACATCAATTGCCATTCGCACCGCATCGTAGAAATCGACTTTTAGGAGGATAAAATGGTAGAAATCAGGTTCCACGGCCGCGGCGGCCAGGGAACGGTCATCGCCTCCAAGATCCTGGCCGATGCTGTTTCCAAGGAAGACAAGTATGTCCAGGCCTTTCCCCAATTCGGGGTAGAGCGCCGCGGCGCTCCTGTCTTCGCCTTCATCCGCATTGACGACAAGCCCATCTATATCCGCTCCAAGATCATTGCCCCCGACCATATCATCGTCGTCGACCCGTCGCTGATCGACGCCATCGATGTGACCGAAGGCCTCAAAAAGGGGGCTTTCATTCTCATCAACTCCGGCCGCAAGCCCAAAGAATTCAAGTTGGGCAAGGGGTTCCGCGTCTTCACCATCGACGCCAACGAGATCGCCATCAGGCACAAGCTCGGTTCCAAGGCGGCGCCCATCGTCAACACCGCCATCCTGGGTGCGGTGCCGCGCATCTTTGACTTCGTCAAGCTGGAATCGATCATGCAGGCCGTGCGCGACGGCGTCCCGGTCAACCCCGACGACAACGCGGCGGCGGCCAAGGAAGCGTACGATTCGGTGCAAGGAGTGTAACATGGCCAAGGATAGAAAGAAGATCGAATTCCAAAAGATCGGCGACCTGCCGCCCATGGTGCAGAGCCAGCGCTCCATGGCCGCCAACCCCACCGGTTCCTGGCGCAACCTCAAGCCGGTGATCAATCAGGCCAATTGCATCCAGTGCACCATCTGCTGGAAGTTCTGCCCCGACGCCGCCATCGACTGGGTAGAAGACAACCCGGTGATCAACCTGGATTTCTGCAAGGGCTGCGGCATCTGCGCCGAGGAGTGCCCCAAAAAGTGCATCGAGATGGTCAAGGAGGGCAAATGAAAAAAGTCATGATGGGCAACCACGCCATATCGCACGGCGCCACCCTGGCCCGCGTCCAGGTCATCGCCGCCTATCCCATCACGCCGCAGACCCAGGTGGTCGAGCTGCTCTCCGAGATCGTGGCCGACGGGAAGCTGAAGGCGGAGTACATCAAGGTCGAATCGGAACACTCGGCCATGGCCGCCTGCATCGGCGCCTCCTCGGCCGGCGCCCGCGCCTTTACCGCGACCTCGTCACAGGGGCTGGCCCTGATGCACGAGCTGCTTCATTGGGCCGCCGGCGCGCGCCTGCCGATCGTCATGGCCGACATCAACCGCGCCATGGGGCCGCCCTGGAACATCTGGACCGACCAGAACGATTCGCTGTCGCAGCGCGATACCGGCTGGATGCAGTTCTACTGCCAGTCCAACCAGGAAGTTCTCGACAGCGTGATCATGGCCTACAAGGTGACCGAGAAAGTCCTGATGCCGGCCATGATCGTCCTCGATGCTTTTTCGCTGTCCCACACCTACGAGATCGTCGACCTGCCCGACCAGGCCGTGGTCGACAAGTACCTGCCGCCCTTCGATTTCAAGTACAAGCTAAACGTCAATGACCCGCACACCTACGGCGGGCTGACCACCCCGGAGTGGTACATGGAATTCCGCGTCAAGATGCAGGAAGCCATGGAACAGGCGTTGGTGGAGATCAAGAAGGAGGCCGTGGAGTTCGAAAAGGCTTTTGGCCGCCGCTATGACCCGGTCGAGCCCTACATGGTGGACGACGCCGACATCGTACTGGTCACATCGGGCACGGCCGCTTCGACGGCTCGCTTCGCCGTCGACCAGATGCGCAAAAAGGGCAAGAAAGTGGGCAACCTGCGCATGCGCCTGCTGCGCCCCTTCCCCTTCGCCGATGTCCGCGAACACCTGAAGAACGCCAAGAAGGTGATCGTTGTCGACCGCAACATATCCTACGGCTACCACGGCATCTGGGCCCAGGAAGTGAAGTCGGCCCTCTACGGCCATTCCAAGGTGCCGGTGTTCAACTTCATCGCCGGCTTGGGCGGGCGCGACATATTCCCGGAAACCTTCGTTGACATCGTGAACAAGGTGAAGAAACTGAAGAAGCCGGACCAGGAGCTGTACTGGGTGGAGGTGAAACAATGAAACCGACGTTACCCCTTGAAGAACTGATGAGCCCGGGCCACCTGGCCTGCCAGGGCTGCGGCGCCGGCATCGCCATGCGCGTCAGCCTGAAGGCCCTGGGTCGCGATACGATGTTTACCTTCCCCGCCTGCTGCTGGACGGTGATCGACGGCCCGTTCCCCTATTCCTGCCTGGAGGTCCCCCTGCTGCACATGGCTTTCGAAGCCACAGCCGCCACCGCGGCCGGCATCAAGGCGGCCATGAACGCGCTGGGCAAGGACAAGACGACCATCTGCGGCTGGGCCGGCGACGGCGGCACGTTCGATATCGGTCTGCAGGCCCTTTCCGGCGCCGCCGAACGCAATGACGATATCTTTTACTTCTGCTACGACAACGAGGCCTACATGAATACGGGCATTCAGCGCAGCGGCGCCACGCCCTACGGCGCCTGGACCACCACCACGCCGGTCAAGCACTTCAAGAAGGAATTGAAGAAGAGCATCGACGATATCGTGGCCGCCCACAAGGTGCCCTACCAGGCCACGGCTTCGATCGCCTATCCGGAAGATCTCTACAAAAAACTGGTCAAGGCCAAGGATATCCGCGGCTTCAAGTTCATCCACATCATTGCCCCCTGCCCCCCGGGCTGGAAGGCCCGCCCCGAGGACACGGTGAAGCTGGCGCGCCTCGCCGTGCAGACCGGTATCTTTCCGGTGTATGAAGTGGATGGCGGCAAGTACGTGCAGACGATGAAAACGCCCACCCGCAAGCCGGTCCTGGACTACCTGAAGCTGCAGGGCCGCTTCAAGCACCTGAAGGAGAGCGACGTGGCCGACATCCAGAAGATGGTCGACACGCGCTACGCGGAGCTGGAGAAGAAATTCCAGGGCTGCTAGAATTCGGCACGGGCTCAGACGCTAGACGTTAGACATTAGATGTTAGCAAGAGCAAGGCACTCAACGCATCCAGGTCGTTGAGTGCTTTTTTCTTGCTAACCACTGACGTCTAGCGTCTAACGTCTGTTTCCTTTCTTATAAATCCAGATTTGCCCCGATCGACAGGGAATAGGCGCGGGCCTTGACCTCCACCGTGTAGGGGAGGACAAACTGTTTCGCGATTGTTTGCTCCTTCCAGAACGTACCCCCCAGGGCCAGGTTTACCGTCAGCCTGGGACACGCCTTGAATGCCAGGCCGATGCCGCAATTCCAGTTGTCGCCCTTGGGTGCTTCGGCTTCCCCCACGCGCGAAAAGTAGCGATCTTTGTCCTTGAACAGGAAATTAGTGAACACGGTGCCGGCGCTAAGCTTTAAACGATCATTCAGTTCATAGGCGAAGCCGATGGCGGCGGCGTAGCAGTCACCGGCCAGGTCGGCCCAATTCGTTTCAACCTCATCGACCGTGGTCGTGTTCCAGTCGGCAGCGGTCTGGAACCAGTAGTTAAAGTCGACAAGCATCTGCAGCTTGCCGCTCCAGCGGTAGCCGGCGCCCAGGTAGAGCGCTGCCGGCAGGTCGCGGCGGCTCTTGGCCCCGTCCGTGGCCAGCCCGATTTCGTCCTTGTTCACGGTCGTCTCGAAGTCCAGCTTGACCTTGCTTTCATAGTGGGCGGCCAGGTCGAGTTTGGCTCCGGCAGCGTAATGGAGGCCCAGGACCCAGCCCAGTCCCGAGGCCTTGTCCTTGCCGTCAAACGAAAGTGGCAGGTCGGGAAGTACGAGCAGGGGATCGGTCAAGGTGAAGCCTGTTTTCATCGTATTGACGGCGTTGATGTATCGCAGGCCGAGCGACGCGGAAAAGGACTCCGTGAAGGCGTAGGCTCCGCCAATCATGCCGGTCAGGTAGTAGGAGGAAGCTTTAAGGAACTGATCCTTGACCTGCGTATAGAAGTAGTCGTAGTAGTACCCGGAAACCATCCACGTTGATATCAAGTCCGTGAACAGTGAGCCATCGGGATAGTCGGCCACGGCGCCGCCGCCGGAGATGTACACGCCGCCGTAGACCGCCCATTTGTCCTTGTTGTAGGAGGCATAGAAGTTGGGTAGGAAGGCGTCGATGCCGTCCTGGCCGAACGAGCGCTCGCCGCCGCCGAGCCCGAAGTCGTAGGTATGGCTGGGCTTGCGCAGCAGGCTCTGGTTGCCGATATTCAGGTGAAAGCCGTCAACCAGGCGCACCAGGGCGGCCGGGTTGTAGACCACGATATCGGCGGAGTCGCTGGCGGCGTTGCGTGCGGGCATGCGCATCCATTCCACGCTCAGGTTGGTCAGGTTGTCCATCTGCGCCGGCAGCGGCGCGCACAGGAGCGCTACGGCGGCGGCCGCTACAAAGATCATGGCAGTCTTGTTCATGGGTTCCTCCTCCCGGGTTCCCGCACCCCCGGTCAACTCCGTCACAATTCTAGCTCAGGGGTTTGTTTTATGCAATCGGCAAATTGACAGCGGGGCGCTTTTCATTTATAAACGTCAGCAAGGAAGTAATATGAGAGCCATCTTCATCGCCGTCGGCAGCGAACTGCTCGATCTGGACCGCGTTGACACCAACTCCACCTACGTCGCCAGGCGCCTGCGCGAGAAGGGGATCCTGATGGACATGAAGGTGGTGGTGGGCGACCATATGGACAACCTGTCCTGGATCGTCAAAAAGGCCTGTCAGCGCGCCCAACTGGTCATTCTCTCCGGCGGACTGGGTCCGACCGAGGATGACATCACCCGCGAGGCCGTGGCCACGGCACTGAAGAAGGAACTGGTCTTTCGTGAGGAGATCGTCGCCGAGCTGCGGGAAATCTTCCGCAGCCGCGGCATGGCCATGCCTGAGATCAACGCCCGCCAGGCTTTCGTCATCGAGGGCGCCGAGGTGCTGCCCAACCTGGCCGGCACGGCCCCGGGGCTCTTATGCGACGACGGCAACTGCAAGGTGCTGCTGCTGCCCGGGCCGCCCAACGAGCTGGTCCCGATGTTCGAGGCCGTCTTCGCCGCACGCATCGCCCCTGCGGCCAACTACCATATCTATTCCCGTACCTTCAAGCTGACAGGCATCGGCGAGTCGGATGCCGACTCCCGCTGTTCCGACGTCTACCGCAAATACCGCAACCCGGTCACCACCATCCTGGCCTCGCCGGGACTGGTCGAGTTCCATTTCCTGGGGCGCTCCAAGAATTCCGACGAGGAAGCCAGGCGCCTCACCGACGAGCTGGCCGAAAAGATGCGCGAGCGCCTGGGCGAATTCATCTTCGCCGAGGAGGACATCTCCCTGCCCGAAGTCGTCGTCGCCCGCCTGCGCCAGCGCGGCCTCACTCTGGCGGTGGCGGAAAGCTGCACCGGCGGCGGCCTGGGCAACCTGGTCACCTCGATCCCCGGCAGCTCCGCGGTTTTTCTGGGCGGCGTGATCGCCTACAGCAACAGCGTGAAGAGCGGCGTGCTGGGCGTCCGCGAGGTGACATTGAAACGGCACGGCGCGGTGTCGGAGGCCGCGGCGGAGGAGATGGCCTCCGGGGCGCGGAAGTTGTGCGGCGCCGCCATCGGCCTCTCCGTCACCGGCATCGCCGGTCCGGGAGGCGGCGGCGATAAAAAGCCCATCGGCCTCGTCTACATGCATCTCAGCGCCGAAAATTATGATAAGGGCATCCGCCAGATCTTCACCGGCAGCCGCGAAGTGGTCAAGCTCAGAAGCGAATACTATGCCCTGAACCTACTCAGGGAATACCTGATGCAGAGTAAACGCAGTAATAAGTGACAAGTGACAAGTAACGAGTGACGAGGAACAGCCAAGTGATCGATCAATGGCACGATTGTCTTTTCTTCCTTGTCACTTGTCACTCGCACTCGTCACTGTCGTTCGATCATGAACATCGAACCTCGAACTTCGAACGTTCGAACCTGCCGTGGTTCCGGATCGCAGATGATCGGCCTGCCGACCACCACCGACACTTTTTATCACGGCAAGGTGATAATCAAACAGCTTAAAAAGGGGTATCGCTTTGCCGTGGATTCTCCCATCCTGGCCGCTTACCTGCCGCGCTCCACGCGGCCGGCCCTGGAAGTTGGCTGCGGTGTGGGCGTGGTCTCGCTCCTGGCCCTGCAGCAGAAAAAATTCCCGGCGATCACCGGCATCGAGATCCAGGAAGCGCTTTTCCGCCTGGCTGTGGAGAATGCCGCGGCCAACGGCATGGCCGCGCGTTTCCAGGTCATCCACGGCGATTTCACCCGCATCCATGCCGGCATCGCCGACGTGCAGACCATTTTCTGCAACCCGCCCTTTTTCAAAACGAGCCAGGGCCATGTCAGCCCCGATCCGACCATCCGCCTGGCTCGCTTCGAGATCGCGATCGACCTGCCCGGCCTGCTGCGCGGCTGCGCCGCCGCTCTGGCCCAGCGAGGAAAATTGTTCCTCATCTTTCCGTACGCCCGACAGGAGGAACTGCTCGCTGTCTCTCTGGCCCATGGGCTGCACCCCGCCCGCCTCCGCTCCGTCCAGCCCTTCGCCGCCGCACCGCCCGACCGCTTCCTGGCCCAGCTGCAAAAACAACAAGCCAGCTGCCGCCACGAGGAACCGCTGGTCCTTTTCCGGGGCAAGGGGGTCTATACGACGGAGATGGCGGCACTCCTGGCGGGGGAGTAAGAGAACTGCGTCTCTTGCGGCTTTTACTTGCGCGGCGGGATGATGATGATGACCGGGTCGAGTTTCATCCCTTTACTGGAACCGTCAACGACGAAAACCGTATACTTGTAAAGATAGTTGGTTTTGGCATCGGTCTTTATCTTTTTTTCAAACAACTTGGCGGATACGTTCAACTGCACATCTTCCGGATTTTCTGCGATCGGAGATTCTCCCTCAAATTGCAGTATGAAATCGTATGTGCTTTTCCATTTAATAGTGGCTCCCCGGGGCACCGCGATGGCGTATTTTTCCCCCAGATCGATGCATCTCACTCCCTCCACCGTCAGGACGTCGATCGTGATTTCGTACGTTTTTTCCGTAGGTGTAGGGGCCGGCAGCGGGTTAGCCAGACTGAACAAAAAGCAAATCGACATGAGGCAAACAGCGATTTTTATCATCCTCTCCTCCTTGCCGGGGCTTCCATGGCCCGGCTTGCTCTTTATTGGCTTGATGCCAAAGGCTCATTCATGCTGTTTTTCAAATAGCTCCAGGTAGAACGGATCAGCACGGAGTGCGGCCAGGTCGGGCTCCTTTTCCACCTGGTTCAGGTCCCCCAGGCGCTCGCGGTATTCGCGGAATGCGACCAGGGCCTGGGAACGCTCCTGGACTGCTTCGTAGACCAGGATCGTCCGGCGGATGATTTCGAGGTTGCCGGGCGCCAGGTCGCGGGCGCGGGCGATCAGTTCCATGGCCCGTCGCCTCTCTCCCGTGAATGCCTGGTAACGGGCCAGGCACGAGAGGAGTTCGGCGTCCCTCGGCGTTGAGGCGAGGTCCTTCTCGGCGATGGCGATCGCCCGGCGGTAGGCTTCGCCGGCCTTGTCCATCTGGTCGGGCAGCTGCCGATAGGTGTCGGCCAGGTTGCCCCACATGACGTGGTTGCCGGTTTTTTGAGCCACCTCGTGAAACAGGGGTATGGCCTTGCGGTAATCGCCGGCGAAAAAGTAAATGGTGGCCAGGTTGGACTGGGCGACGGCGTTGGGCTCGATGGCATTGGCGCGCTCGAACATGAGCCGGGCATTATCCTGGTCGCCCTTGCTAAAGTATATGCCGCCCATGAGGATGAAGCCGTCCATGTCGCCCGGGGCCAGCGTGATCGCTCTTTTTTGCACTTCCAGGGCTTCGTCGTAGCGGCCGTTGGTGTAATAGAAATAGGCCAGGTTGGCGATGGCGCGGGGATAGGCAGGGCGCAGGCGCATGGCCCGCTTGAAGAGATCCTCGGCCTCGCCGCTGAGGCCTTCGCTGGCATAGGCTTTGGCAAGCGAAATGCAGGCCGGATAGCTGCGCTCGTCGAGGCGCAGCGCCTGGCGCAAAGCCTCCAGCGCCCCGGCTTTGCGATCGCTCTCGTCCAGGAGACATGCCCATGCCAGTCGGGCCGGCGCCCAGCGGCCGGCGCCTTGCACGAGCAGTCGCCCCTGCTCCTCCGCCCGCTGCAGCCAGTCCTCATCCCGGCCCGGCCGGGCCCGGGAGAGCATGGCCGCGACCAGGGCCCTGCGGGCCAGGAGGTAGCGGCTGTCCTGCTGCAGGGCCCTCTCCAGCAGGAGGATTCCCCGTTCCAGGCCGGCGGCGCTCACGCCTTCCTGGATCGATCCCTCTCCCTTCAGGAACAGGATGAACGCGCCCGGCATGGACGTCCCGCCGAAGTTGACTTCCCGGTCGGCGCCCGGCCTGGCTGGCAGGCCGAGAAGCTCGAGAAGCTTGGGCAGGAGCCCCTCCTGAAAAACGGTGAGGTTGGCCCTGCTGCCCAGGAGTTCAACCTGGTTCCTTTGCCGGCCGGTCACGGCGTCCTGCAGATGCAGCCGGAGACGCAATGAATTCTTCTCCGCCTGGAGGTCACCGCTGACGAACAGGTTGCAGCCCCACCGGCGCTGAAGCTCCCGGGCGGGCTTGACGCGGCTCGCGAAGACATCCGCAGCCGAGACGGTCCAGAGCGAATCGTGGAATTTTTCCAGCCATGTCAGCTTGTCAGTGATGATCGCGGTGAAGCCGTCGCCCAGAGCCCGGGCATCGGCATCGCCCCTGCCCGGGATCGGCAGCACCGCTATATGCCTGGCCTGCGGCATGCCGCCCAGCCCCAAAATCCTTGCCAGGCCGGCGTTCACCTTCGGGTTCAATGCCAGCATGCCCAGGAGGCCGGAGATAAGCAGCAGGGGAATCGCAGTCAGGAAGGCGCGCCGGGACGATTTGAGCCTCTTCCTGGGTCCGGGCTTGCTCGCCTCCCCGGGACCGGTCAATGCACGCAACGCGGCGGCCAGGGCCTCGGCCGATGGATACCTGTCCTGGCGTTTCTTGGCCAGGCAGCGGCGGATGACGTTTTCCAGCCCGGCGCTCCCGGGGACTGTTTCGATCCCCAGTGGGGGGGTATCCTCATTCATGATGGCATAGATCACCGCCTGGTCGTATTCGCCGCGGAAGGGGAGCTCGCCGCTGACCAGCTGGTACAGGACCACGCCGAGCGACCAGATGTCGCTGCGCGGGTCGACCTCGCGGCCGATGCCCTGTTCCGGGGACATGTAGTGCACCGTGCCCATGGCGAAAGATTCCTGGGTGAGCGGGTTGGCGCCCTTGAGTTTGGCCAGGCCGAAGTCCAGTATTTTTACCCGGCCGTCTTTTTCGACCATGATGTTCTGCGGCTTGATGTCGCGATGGACGATGCCCTTGGCGTGGGCGGCGGCGAGGCCGGAAGCGATCTGCAAGGCAATGGCGATGACCTGGGCGATGGGCAGCCGGGTGACGGCGGTCAGTTCCTTCAAGGTTTGCCCTTCGGCATATTCCATGGCGATGAAGACCTGGCCTTCGTGCTCGCCGATCTCATGGACCGTGACGATGTTGGGATGGTTCAGGGCGGCTGCGGCTTGCGCCTCGCGCTCGAAACGCTGTCTGGCTTCAGGATCCCTGGTCAATGCCAACGGCAGGAATTTTAAAGCTACCCGGCGTTTGAGCTTGATGTCCTCGGCGAGGAAAATATCTCCCATGCCTCCAGAGCCTACCTTCTCCAGGATGTGGTAATGGGAGACGGTTAGGCCGATCATCACTCTCTCTTGATCACCAGCAGGGTCATGTCATCCATCTGCGGCCGGTTCCCGCTGTAGCCGCCTACGTCCTGCAGGATTTTCTCGATCAACTCCGCTGCCGAAGCGTCGCGGTTGGCCTGGGCCAGTTCACTCACCCGGGCTTCGCCGAATTCCTCGTCCGCCTGGTTGACGGCCTCGCTGATGCCGTCGGAAAACACCACCAGCAGGTCTCCCGGGCGCAGTGCGATCGTGCTCTCTTCAAATGGGAACGATTCGAAACAGCCCAGGGCCAGCCCGCCTATGCCCAGGCGCAGCGGTTTCGCGTCATCCCTGATCAGGAACGGATGGTTGTGGCCGGCATTGCCGTAGTGCAGGACGTGATGCGCCGTGTCCAGGCAGCCGAAGAACAATGTGGCGAATTTTTCCGGGCTGGTATTGCGAAAAAGAAGCGCGTTGGCGCGCTCCAGGCAGGAGGTCAGCGAGGTCCCGGCCATGGTCTGGCTGCGCACGGCCGCCTGCAGGTTGGCCATGAGCAGGGCCGCCGGCAGCCCTTTGCCCGATACGTCGCCCAGGCAGAACGCCAGCCGCAGTTCATCGATGGCCAGGAAGTCGAAATAATCGCCGCCGACCTCCTTGGCTGCGACGCTCTTGCCGGCAATGTCATAGCCGGCCAGGCGCGGAGCTTCCTTGGGCAGCAGGTTGTCCTGCATTTCCCTGGCCAGGCGCAGCTCCTCCTGGACTCGCAGCAGCATGTTTTCTTTTTCAGCCAGGCGGGCATTTTCGATGACCTGGCCCGATTCGCTGGCAATGATGGACAGCAGGCGCTGGTCGTCGGCGCTGAAGCCCGCCTCCGCCTTTTTGTTGAAGACGGCCAGCAGGCCGGTCATCTTGCCCTTGCAGACCATGGGCACGCACAGCAGCGAGTGCACCGGGAAAATGTCGCCGACGCCGGTGGCAAAGCGGCCGTCGCTACTCATGTCGTTGATCAGCAGCGGCGAGCGATACTTCAGCATCCAGCCGGCCAGCTGGTCGTCGAGGCGGAAGGGGAGGCGCTTGTGGCTGGTGTCGCCGACGCGGCAGAGGGTCTGGAAAGGCCGTTCGGGCTTGTGCTCCTCCAGGAGCAGCACAGCGCCCTGTTCGGCTCGCAGATGGTGCACGCAGCGCTGGGTGATCAGGTCGAGGATCTTTTCCAGGGCCAGGGTGGAGTTGATGGCCACGGCGATCTCGTTGAGGATGCCCAGCTCCTCGACGGCGCGCTGCAGGCGGAGGTTTTCGCGGCCGAGGCGAAGATTTTCCTCATGAAGATCCTGGTCTTTTTCTTCCAGGTCCTTTTGCGCCATTTCCCGATCTCCCCGTTCCAAATCCCTTGTCAATAATAGTAGCGATTATTTTTATTTTTTGCAAATCTTCCTGGTATTCGCTGTCCAATCGGCACAGGAGGGAAAATAAATCGCAAAACGCTTCGGCAACAGGAGGTTTTGCGGTATAATACCGTTCCGGGAACAACATGATCGAAAAACTGAAGGAAATTGTCCGCCATCGCGAGCTGATCTTCACCCTGGTCTCCCGGGAGCTGAAGGCGCGCTACCGCGGCACCGTGCTCGGCTTTTTCTGGAGCCTGTTCAACCCGCTGCTGCTGATGCTGGTCTATACGGTGGTCTTCGGCTTCATCGTCGGCGGCGGCCGCGTGGCCGGCTTCGCCAGCACCAAGTTCTACGCCCTGTTCCTGTTCAACGGCATCCTGCCCTGGACCTGGTTCTCCTCCTCGCTGCTCGAGTCGGCCAACGTCCTTTCGGTGCAGGGGGCGCTGATCAAGAAGATCAAGTTTCCCGTCGAGGTGCTGCCGATCATGGTGGTGACCACCAACATGGTCCATTTTCTCCTGGGCCTACCCGTGCTGGTGGCATTTTTCCTGATCTTCGGCAAGGCCCTCACCCCCTGGGTGCTGTTCCTGCCGGTCAGCCTGATCGCGCAATACATTTTCACCATGGGGCTTGTGCTTCCTGGTATCGGCCCTGACCGTGCACTTCAAGGACATCCGCGACATCCTCTCCAACCTGATCACCCTGTGGTTTTTCGCCACGCCGATCATCTACACCTACGAGTCGGTGCCCAAGGCGCTGAAATACGTGCTCAACCTGAACCCCATGACCCATATCATCGAGTCGTACCATTTTTCGTTTTATTTCGGCTCGCTGCCGCACTACAAGCGTTTCCTGGTCACCATACTGGTGGGGCTGTTCTTCCTCTACCTGGGCTACCTGCTCTTCGACAAGCTGCGCGACACCTTCGTGGAAGAGGTCTGACATGGAAGCGGTGCGGGTCCACGATGTCTTCAAATTCTACAAGAAACATGCCGACAGCCACAAGTTCCTGACCATCAAGAGCGCCCTGGTCAACAAGACGCTATTCGGCGACATCCAGGTCGGCGAGCGCTTCGAGGCCCTGCGCGGAGTGTCGTTCGCTCTCGAGGCCGGGCGCACCCTGGGCATCATCGGCGAGAACGGCTCGGGCAAGAGCACGCTGCTGAAGATCCTGGCCGGCATCAGCAAGCCCACCGCCGGCGAAGTGGTTACCCAGGGCCGCATCTCGGCGCTGATCGAGCTCGGCGCCGGCTTCCACCCCGAGATTTCGGGACGCGAGAACATCTTCATCAACGGCGTCATCCTGGGGCTCAGCCGCAAGGAGATCCAGGCGAAGTACGAGGAGATCGTGCGCTTTGCCGAGCTCGAGGAGTTCATCGACAACCCGGTCAAGAGCTATTCCTCGGGCATGTTCATGCGCCTGGGCTTTTCCATCGCCATCAACGTCAATCCCGAGATCCTGCTCATCGACGAGGTGCTTGCCGTCGGCGACGCTTCGTTCGTCCCCAAGTGCCTCGACAAGATCAACGAGTTCCGCCGCCACGACAAGACCATTATTTTCGTCTCCCACGACCTCTCCACGATCGAGAGGATCTGCGACGAGGTCATCTGGATCAAGAAGGGGCTGGTGGAGATGCGCGGTTATCCCAAGCGCGTGGTCGACGCCTACCTGGAATATGTCGGCAAGAAGGACGAAGTGAAGACCCTGGCCCAGCATGGCGAGGAAGAGAAAGAGGCCTCCAGGGAACGCGAGAAACGCTGGGGCAGCCGTGAGATCGAGATCGCCAACGTCAGGATGTTCGACGCCCTGGGCCGGGAAAAATACATTTTTCAGGCCGACGAGCCTCTGGCCATCGAATTCGATGTCAGCGCAGCCAGCGCGCAAAGCGACTTCGTCTTCGGCATCGGCATCTACAACGGCGAGGGCGTCCAGTGCTACGGCTCCAATACCCAGCTGGAGAACTTCGCCTCCGAGTCCATCAGCGGCAGCGGCAAGGTGCGCCTGCGGGTGCCGGCGCTCGGCCTGGTCAACGGCACCTATTTTCTCGACATCGCCGCCCATAAGCGCGACGGCTATCCCTTTGACTATCACCACTTCCAATATTCGTTCCGGGTCACGTCCAGCCATCGCGACGTGGGCATTGCCCGCATACCCCACAACTGGGAGTTTTCCGACAACATTACGTTCAAGAAAAATGAAAATTCATGATGGCGCTCCTTCCCTGAAGCGCGAGCTGGCCGGCCGCGAAGGCGAAACAATCGTCTTCACCAACGGCGTCTTTGACCTGCTCCATCCCGGCCATGTCGAGCTGCTAGAGTTCGCCCGCGGCCAGGGCGGCTTGCTGGTCGTCGGTGTCAATGATGACGCCTCGGTGCGGCGGCTGAAAGGGGACAAGCGGCCGATCTTCCCCCTGGCCGAGAGGCTGGAGGTCCTGGCGGCGCTGGCCTGCGTCGACTACGTCGTGCCCTTTGCCGAGGACACGCCGCTTGAGCTGGTCCGTGCCCTCGGCCGCATCGACGTCCTGGTCAAGGGCGGCGACTACGTGCCCGCCACTGTCGTGGGCCGCGCCGAGGTGGAAGCAGCGGGCGGCAGGTTGTGTTTGTTCAAACTTTCCGGGAATTATTCCACTTCGGCCATGATTGAAAGGATCGTCAGGAATTTTTAAGCGCCGGGATTCGACCGGCCTCTCTTTTTCAGCACTTTCACCCCGACATAGAGCGTGATGAGGACGATTGCCGCTGCGGCGAATGCCAGGGGACGGACCAGGCCTCCGGAAAAGCGCCTTTCTTTCCAGGCCATGACCAGCAGGGCCCCCAACAGCAGGTTGAAGCAGGAATCGTTTTCCTTGAACAGCACTTTTTTAAGATCGAAGGGCCGGTCGGGCGGGGCATGGCGGTCGAAGCGCGGCAGCCAGCGGCGGATGCGGCTGCAGTACTCCTGGTAACCCGGGCCGTGCAGGCCGACCAGAAAGGATTCCTCGGCCAGGACGATGAAATGGTATTGCAGGAAAAGAAAAACGACGAAAAGCGCCAGGGCAAAGGGATTGGCGAAAATCGTCAGCAGCCCGGCAAAGATCAGCATGTTGCCCCAGTAGAGGGGGTTGCGGACCAGGGAATACAGCCCGGTGGTATTCAGGCTGTCGGCCTTGAGAAAATTTTCGCGACCCGAAGTGCCGCTGCCGGCAAAGCCGACGCTGGCGATGCGGATGCCCTCGCCCAAGAGGGCCAGCGCCAGACCCGCCCAGCTCCAGGCGGGCGCCGGCGACAGGGGCCGGAATAGGAGAAAGGTCAGCAGGATCAGGGGCAGGGGGGTGAAGGTACGGAAACGAAACAGGAATTTTCCCAACTGCAACGGCCATTTTTTCATGGCGACAATGTACAGCGATTGCTGTTATGTGTCAAGGCGCGCTCGACCTCCGTGATGCGTCAGGCGTTGCGTGTTTCCCGTCACGATATTTCGAATTTTCATGATACCAGATCCCCGTTTGACCATAAGTATCTGGTTGGGTTGATGTGAATGGTCAAATCGCTTGAAAACTCAGGTAATTAGTAGTTAGTAGACAGTAGTTAGTAGAAAAAACAGATTACGGGAAGCTATTTTTATGATAGACCGAGAAATTATCTTGCTACTAACTACTAACTGCTGAATACTGGCTACTTTTGACTTGATATAATAACACTCATATTTTTCTGATAAATAAAATATTAATCGTTGACAAGCGACAAATTTTATTTTATACTATTTTTGCAGAAATAAATTCATTTTAGGAGGTAATAATATGAATTTACAACCTTTGGATGACCGAGTTCTGGTCGAACCGATCGATGAAGAGGAAAAAGTGGGTTCTCTTATCATTCCTGACACGGCCAAGGAAAAACCCATGATGGGTATTGTTAAGGCCATTGGCAATGACTTTGACCTGGAAGGGAAGAAATCTCTCAAGGACCTGATGAAGGTGGGCGACAAAGTGCTGTTCGGCAAGTACGCCGGCCAGGATTTCAAAATTGGCGGCAAGAAGCACCTGATCATCAAGAGGGAAGACTTGCTGGCTGTCATCAAGTAACGGAAATTATAAAAGGAGAATAAAATGGCTAAACAAATCATATTGGGCGAAGAAGCCAGGAAGGCGCTCCTGAAGGGAGTCAACCAGCTGGCGGATACCGTGAAGGCGACGCTGGGCCCGCGCGGGCGCAACATCGTTTTGGACAAGAAGTTCGGTTCGCCGACCATCACCAAGGACGGCGTTACCGTGGCCAAGGAAATCGATCTGCCGGATCCCCTGGAGAACATGGGCGCGCAGATGGTCAAGGAAGTCGCTTCCAAGACCTCGGACATCGCCGGTGACGGCACCACGACCGCCACGGTGCTGGCCCAGAGCATCTATACCGAGGGGCTGAAGATGGTCGCCGCCGGCGCCAACCCCACGCTGATCAAGAAAGGCATCGACCTCGGCGTGGAGCACGTGGTCGCCGACCTCAAGAAGATGAGCCAGAAGGTCTCGGGCAAGATGATCGCCCAGGTCGGCTCGATCTCGGCCAACAACGACCTCTCCATCGGCGAGATCATCGCCGAGGCCATGGACAAGGTGGGCAAGGACGGCGTCATCACCGTCGAAGAAGCCAAGTCGCTGGATACCACCATGGACATGGTCGAGGGCATGCAGTTCGACCGCGGCTACATCTCGGCCTATTTCGTGACCGATTCCGACAAGATGGTCGCCGAGCTGGAGAACCCGCTGATCCTGCTCAACGAGAAGAAGATCTCCAACCTGCGCGAGATGCTGCCGCTGCTGGAGCAGATCGCCAAGTCGGGGCGGCCGCTGGTGATCGTGGCCGAGGACATCGAGGGCGAGGCGCTGGCCACCCTGGTATACAACAAGATCCGCGGGCTGCTGAACGTGGTGGCCGTCAAGGCGCCTGGTTTCGGCGACCGCCGCAAGGCCATGCTGGAAGATATCGCCATCCTGACCGGCGGCAAGGTGATCTCCGAGGAGATCGGGGTCAAGCTGGAGACGGTGGGCCTGGACTGGCTGGGCTCGGCCAAGAAAGTGTCGGTGGACAAGGACAACACGACCATCGTCGAGGGCGGCGGCAAGGATGACGACATCAAGGGCCGCATCAACCAGATCAAGCGCCAGATCGAGGACACGACGTCGGACTACGACCGCGAGAAACTGCAGGAGCGGCTGGCGAAGCTCTCCGGCGGCGTGGCCGTGATCAAGGTCGGCGCGGCCACCGAGACCGAGATGAAAGAGAAAAAAGCCCGGGTCGAGGACGCCATGCACGCCACCAAGGCGGCGGTCGAGGAAGGTATCGTTCCCGGCGGCGGCGTGGCCCTGCTCAAGGCCGCCCAGAACCTGAAGAAGCTGAAACCGGGCGGCGACATGCAGTTCGGCATCGACATCCTGACCAAGTCGCTGGAAATGCCCCTGAAGCAGATCGTCAACAACGCCGGCTTCGAGGGCTCGATCATCGTCGAGAAAGTGCGCAGCGGCCGCAACAAGAATTACGGCTTCGACGCCCTGAATGAAAAATACACCGACATGATCGCCGCGGGGATCATCGACCCGACCAAGGTCGTGCGCACCGCCCTGCAGAACGCCGCTTCGGTGGCCGGGCTGCTGCTGACCACCCAGGGGATCGTCTGCGAGATCAAGGAAGAGAAGGAAAACGTGCCGGCCATGCCTCCGGGCGGCGGCATGTATTGATCGGATAACCGTATTTGGCAAAGGGGTCCCGTTCGCGGGGCCCCTTTTTTTTTAGGTTGCCAGAAGAATGATTTTGTACTAACCTTGAATGAACCTGCATGAATAACGCATTGAAAATATCTTGCACCATACTTGTCCTTGCCGTGCTCTTCTGCCCGGCCGCCAGGCTCGTTGCTGAAACGCTGACCTATCGCGAGGTCGAGGGCGCGGCCGTTGCGACCCATGTCCTTTCTCTGCGTCCCGACGGGACCGGCTTCAGCGTCGAGCTGGCCACAACCCGGCCAAACGGCACGGTGCGGCAGACCTTCAGGACCGCCGCTGACCTCACCACGCTGGAGTGGACATTCAGCGATCCGGCGCGGCGCATGGAGCTGGCAGCCGCGGTCCAGGGCAGCGACATCGTTCTTGTCGGCTCGTTCCAGGGCAAGAAGGTCGCCCGGAAGTTCCCGGCGGCCGGGGCTCCCTGGAACCAATTGTTCCAGGTCGGCCTGGGTCCGTTCGCACTCTCTGCCAGGGAGAGTTTCCAATTCCGTTCCATCGGCACCCAGGGGCCGGGAGAACTCAAGATCGGCAAATTCTCCGTCACGCGCAAGGCCGCAGAAACAATCGCTATCTCGGGCATGAAGCACGGCACCGTGCGCCTGCGCATCTCCCTGAGCGGGCTGCTTTCCGTTTTCTGGCACGGGGATTATTGGTATCGCGCCACGGATGGCCGCTTTCTGCGCTATCGCGGCAAGAACCGCTCGGGGGGCCCGGTCGCGGTCTCGGAACTGGTCGGGGAGACAGCCGAATGACGCGCACAGCCAGGAGATCGGTATGTTCTGCGGTATTCCTGTGGATCATGCTGGCCTCCACCGTCCCTGTCCGCGCGAGCGCCGGACAGCAAGCCGCTGTCGCGACTGATTTCGAGGTCGTCACCTCGATGCCAATGGATACGACAATTTCCGGCGCCGGCACGCGCGCCGCGGCAACGGTCTGGCCGCTGATGATCGCCGGGGCCCGGAACACGCTCGATATCGCTCAGTTCTACCTGAGCAGCGAAAAAGGAGAGGCTCTCGAGCCGGTTGTCGAGGCCATCCTGGCAGCCGGCCGGCGCGGGGTGAAGGTACGCATTTTGAGCGACGCCGCCATGGCCAAGACCTATCCCGGAGACGCTGGCCCGCTTTCAGGGCAAGCCCGGCATCCTGACGCGCCTGTTCGACTGGAAGAAGCTCACCGGCGGCGTCCTGCATGCCAAGTATTTCGTCGTTGACGGTCGCGAGGCATACGTCGGCAGCCAGAATTTCGACTGGCGGGCGCTGGCGCATATCCAGGAGACCGGCCTGCGCATCCGCGTGCCCGCTTTTTGCCCGGGCCCTGCAGCGCATCTTCGACGCCGACTGGAGCTACAGCGGCGGCGATGCTGCAGGCCTACCGCGACCTGGCGCTGCTGCCGCCTCTGGCTTTTCCGGTTGACGCCCGACTCGTGGCCAGCCCGGCCGCCTTTAACCCGCCCGGGGTAGGCGAGGCCCTGGAAGCGCTGGTCGCGGCCATCGACCGCGCCCGCAGCCGCGTGACCGTGCAGTTGCTTTCTTACAGCATCGAGGCCGGCGGCGGGGAGAAATTCCTGGCCATCGACCAGGCGCTGAGGCGGGCGGCCGGGCGCAATGTGCGCGTGCGGCTGCTGGTCGCGGACTGGAATCTGCGGGCATCCCAGCTTGCCGGGCTGAAGGGCCTGGCGCGGGAGCCGAACATCGAGGTCAGGTTCGTTGTCATCCCCATGGCGAGCCGCGGTTTCATCCCTTACGCCCGCGTGGTCCATTCCAAGGTCATGCGCGTCGACGACGACCTCTCCTGGGTGGGAACGAGCAACTGGGGCTACGACTATTTTTTCAAGTCGCGCAATATCGAAATCATCCTGCAGCGCCCAAACATCGCCAGGGTGTTGGACGAGATCTTCCTGTCGCTCTGGAACGGCCCCTATGCCCACAAGCTGGACCCGGAGCTGGAGTACCAGGCTCCCAGGATCAATTAGCTGAGTGACGAGTGACATGTGACAAGTGACGAGGAACAGCAAGGGATTGATCTCTTGCGGTTTTCTTCCCTTGTCACTCGTTACTCGTTACTCGTCACTGTAGATCGTTGAATCTCCTGTTGACGCCCCATCCCATATCCGCTAAAATAAGGGTTCACCCAACAGGAGGATCGCAATCATGGCACGCATAGAACCTTTCCGGGGGCTCAGGCCGCGCCGGGACCTGGCCGAGAAGATCGCCGCCCCGCCCTACGATGTCCTCAATTCCGAGGAGGCCCGCGAGCTCGCGCAGGGCAATCCCTATTCCTTCCTGCACATCGGCAAACCCGAGATCGATTTGCCCGCCGGCACCGAATTGTATTCCGACCTGGTCTACGCCAAGGGCCGGGAGAACTTCGAGCGTTTCATCCGCGAGGGGGCCCTGGTTCAGGATACAAAGAAATGCTTTTATGTATACAAGCAGGTCTGGGGCGAGCATGTGCAGATCGGGCTGGTGGCGGGCGCCTCGTGCCAGGACTATCAGGACGACGTGATCCGGAAGCACGAATTGACCCGCGAGGACAAGGAGCGCGACCGCCAGCGCCACATCGAGACACTGAACGCCCAGACCGGCCCGGTTTTCCTGACGTACAAGCGCAGCCAGACGATCGACAAGCTCATCGCCCAGGCCATGGCCGGTGAAGCGGAGAACGACATCTCCACCTACGACGGCGTGCGCCACATCTTCTACGTGGTCGATGACGTGAACCTGATCGCCGCCATCCGGGAGGAATTCAGCAAACTGGCCGTCATGTACGTTGCCGACGGACATCACCGCTCGGCCGCGGCCACCAGGATCAAGGCCCGGCGCCAGGAAGCGAACCCGAAGCATAGCGGCGACGAGGAGTACAACTTTTTCCTGGCCGTCATCTTTCCCGACAACCAGATGAAAATCCTGCCCTACAACCGCCTGGTCAAGGACCTGAACGGAATGGAGCGTGCCGATTTTCTCGCCCGCGTCTCCGAGCGCTTCAGCTGCCGGGAATCCAAGGAGAAAGTGCCGGTCAAGCCGCAGGAGTTCGCCATGTACCTGGGCGGCAGGTGGTACCGTTTGGCCGCAAAGCCGGGTACGTTCGACAAGGCCGACTCCATCGCCTCGCTGGATGTCTCCATCCTGCAGGCCAATCTGCTCGCGCCCATACTCGGCATCCAGGATCCGCGCACCGACAAGCGCATCGATTTCGTCGGCGGCATCCGCGGCACCGGCGAGCTGGAGAAGAAGGTGGACAGCGGTTCATTCGCCGTCGCCTTCTCCTTCCGCGCCACGACCATCGAGCAATTGTTCGCCGTGGCCGATGCCGGCAAGATCATGCCGCCCAAGTCCACCTGGTTCGAACCCAAGCTCAAGGACGGCCTGGTCTCGCACCTGTTGGACTGACCATGGGGGAGAGCATGGCCGACCGACCCAAGGGCGCCGGAAAGAGCAGCTTCTCGCTGATCGATGCCGACGTGCTGTTCGCCGAGCTGCGGCTGGGCCGCGGCGGCGATTTCCTCGACCTGGCCTGCGGCCCCGGCGCCTATTCCCTTGAGGCGGCGCGGCGCTTCCCCGGCGTGCTGCGCGTCCATGCCTTTGACCTGGCCGCCGATCTGGTCGCTGAGCTGCGGCAACGGGCCGCAGACTCCGGGCTGGCGAACATCAGCGTCGGCGTGGCCGATATCGGCCGCGCCATTCCCCTGCCAGACGCCGCGGTCGACTTCTGCCTGCTGGCCATGGTCCTGCACGACCTGGTTGAGGACAAGGTTGAAACAACGGCATTGCGCGAGGTCAAGCGGGTATTGCGAGCCAACGGCGTCCTGGCCGTGGTGGAATTCAAGAAACTCCCCCCCCTCCCGGCCCGCCCCTGCAGGTTCGCCTTGCTCCCGCCGAGCTGGAAGACCTGCTCGTCCGTAACGGCTTTCGCCAGGAGAAGACCGTCGCTGCCGGCGCCAGCGCCTACTTTTCCATCTTCCGTCCCGCCGGGACCTGAAAGGCGCCGCCGGCAAAACAGCGCCAGCCGCGGAGAAAACCATGGCAGTGATTGTGCTACAATAACAAGGATTCAAGGAGGCAGCATGGCGGTCCTCGATGGCAAGGTCGTGTCCGAAAAAATCCAGCAGGAGGTCGGACTGGAGATCGGACGGTTGAAGAGCGAGTACGGCGTCGTGCCGGGCCTGGTCGTCATTATGGCCGGCGACGATCCCGCTTCGCGTTCCTACGTGCAATCGAAAAACAAACTGGCTGAAAAGCTCGGCATCCGATCCGAGTTCGTCAAACTCACCGAGAAAGCGACCGCCGGGGAGATCGCCGACGTCATCGCGGCCAGGAACGCCGACCCGCTGATCCACGCCATCCTGGTGCAGATGCCGCTGCCCAAGCACATCGATCCCTGGGGCATCATCGACCGCATCCTGCCGGAAAAGGACGTCGACGCCTTCCACCCGCTCAACCAGGGGCTGATCCTGCAGAACCGCGGCCGCATTTTTCCCTGCACGCCCCTGGGGGTCATGAAGCTTCTCGACCATTACGCCATCGACCCGGCCGGGATGGACGCCGTTGTCGTGGGGCGGAGCTTCCTGGTCGGCAAGCCGATGGCGGTTATGCTGGCCAATCGCAACGCTACCGTCACCCTCTGCCACTCGCGCACCATCGGCCTGGCCGAGATCCTGCGCGAGGCCGGGCTGGTCGTCGCCGCCGTCGGCAAACCCGGGTTCATCAGCGCCGAAATGGTCCGGCCTGGCGCCGTGTTGATCGACGTCGGCATCAACCATGTCGGCAGGGAGGAGGATTTCGACAAATTCTGCCCGCGCTCGCAATACGAGGGTTTTAAAAAAAAAGGATACGCCATCACCGGCGATATCCATTACCAAGCCTTCGCCAAGGCCGCCCACTACACCCCGGTTCCGGGCGGCGTCGGGCCGCTGACGGTGACCATGCTGATGCACAACACTGTCGAGCTCTGCAAAAGGTCGCTGGGATAGCCAAGGGAAGAGAGAGGGAAGAGTGAGGGAAGAGAGAGGGAAGAGAAAGCCGGAGAGCGGGCTCGATGAATCCCTGATGCCTTCCTTCTCACTCTGCCTTTCCCTTTGTTTTCCCTTTGTCTTCCCTCTCTCTTCCCTGAGTTCTCATGTCTGAGACAGTCCTCATCACCGGTGCCTCAGGCCTGCTGGGGCGGGCCCTGGTCGCCCGTTTCGCCGCGGCCGGATCTCATGTGCTGGCCCATTGTCACCAGCACCCGGGAATGGATAACGATCACGTGCAGTGGCTGGCCGGGGATTTTTCCACGCTGGAGAGCATCGCGGATTTTTTGTGGAAGAACGAGACCGTGCTCAAATCCTGCCGTTACCTGATTAACAATTACGGCCCCATCACCGTGCGTCCCACCATTGCGGTGCAGGGAAAAGACCTGCTGGCCGATTTTCAACAGCAGGTGGTGCCGGCTGTGGACATCACTCATTTTTTGATCAACCGCGCTCCTCTGCAAATGGTGCTGACCATCGGCTTTGAATACACCGGCGAAATCCGCTCTTATCAGAAGATCCTGGGCTACGCCATGGCCAAGAACGCCCTGCTGCTGCTCAACCGCGCCTGGGCCGCCGCTTATCCCCACGTGTGCTTCAACCTGTTTTCCCCGCCCAGCCTGGAAAGGGCCGAAGTCCTGCCCCCTGGGGCGCAGACCGTGGCCCCGGAACTCGTGGCGGAGCGGATTTTCCGCATCCTGAGCCGGCGCCGCTCCGGGTTTCACTTTCACTACACCAACCCTCCGACCGAGGCAAAACAATAGGGAACGACCGCAATGGACAAAATCAGGAAACGTGCCCGTTACGAACGGATCCGGGACCAGCTGGCCGGCCTCTGCGCCAAGCCCACGGACCGGCAGGCGCGCATGGCAACGACCGTTGCCCTGCTCTATCACAAGTTTGATCATTATTTCTGGTGCGGTTTTTACCGCCTGGCCGACGAAGACCTGCGGGTCGGTCCGTACCAGGGGCCATTGGCTTGCCAGGTCTTGGCCCGGGGCAAAGGAGTGTGCTGGGAGGCGGTCCGGCGCGGCGAGACGCTGATCGTCCCCGATGTGCGCCTGTTCCCCGGCCATATCGCCTGCGACGCGCGTTCGCTGTCGGAGATCGTCGTGCCGCTGCGGGACGCGAGCGGGGCCATCACGGCCGTGCTGGACGTGGACAGCGACAAGACCGGCCAGTTTGATGAGGAGGATCGCATCGGACTGGAGATGATCGTCAAACTGCTGTGACCCCCTGCGGCCTACAACTTTCGTAGTAGGAAAACCGGGATAAAAAACCAAAAATACACATTCGGTTGTATTAAATTCAATTATTTGAATATTTTTCACAAAACGGCATGGTAAAAAGACTAAAGGGAAGAAAAGGAAATTTTACAAAATGATAAAGTGCCTACGATTCGTAAATTTTCTTTACTTTATACGTTTGCCTTTTGCCCTGAGGCGCTGCCATTTCATTGGATCAGTTCACGGTTCAGTAAATACTTTTCAACCTTTGCTTCCATGACGTCCACCCCGATGCCCGGCCCCTGCGGCATGGCAATGAAACCCTCGTTGTCGAGCACGACGGCGGGCTCGACGATGTCCTCGTTGAAATAGCGCCGCGTCTCCGATGTGTCGCCCGGCAGGGTGAAGCCGGGAGCCGCCTGCAGCTGGATGTTCAGGGCGCGGCCGATGCCGGTCTCGTCCATGCCGCCCGACCAGGCCGGGATGCCGTGGGCGGCGCAGAGTCGGGCCATCTTCACCGCTTCGAGAAAACCGCCCACCCTTCCCTGCTTGATGTTGATCACCCGGCAGCTCTTCAGGGCGATGGCCGCCTCGGCGTCGTCGCAGCTGTGAATCGACTCGTCGAGGCACAGCGGCGTCTGCAGGCGCGCCTGCAGCAGCGAGTGCTGGTAGATGTCATGATAGGAGAGAGGCTGCTCGATCATGGTCAATGCGAACGAGTCCAGCCCGGCCAGGAGCTCGGCGTCCTTCAGGGAATAGTCGCCGTTGGCGTCGGCCATCAAGGCGAGATCGGGAAAGCGCCGGCGCACCGCTTTGACCCACTCGACGTCCCGGTTGCGGCCGATTTTCATCTTGACGCGGTGATAGCCGGCTGAAGCGGCTTCCTCCACCTTGGCCAGCAGGGAGGGGATGTCGTCCTGGAAGCCGATGGATATCCCGGACATGACCTTGCGGACCGGGAAACCGAGCAGCGCGTGCAGCGGCTGGCCGCGGCGCTTGGCCAGCAGGTCGAGCAGGGCGTTCTCCAGCGCCGCCTTGGCCATTTCATTGCCGCGCACGCGCCGGCCACGCTCCAGCAGGCCGGCCAGCGACAGCTCCGGCTTCAATTCGGGCAACAGGAATTCGCGGATGATATGGCGGGCCGAGGTGGTCGTTTCCGCGGCGTAATACGGATCGGGGTCGGCCACGCATTCGCCCCAGGCGACCAGGCCGTTGTCCTCGATGCGCACCAGCAGCGCCTCCTTGCAGCTCCAGGTGGCCACCGATGTACCGAAGGGGGCGACGAAGGGCAGGCTCACGGTCAGCAGCTCGATCTTCTGGATGTCGCCGAGCGGTTCTTCCAGCCAGGGGAATACGGGTTCAAGGATTGTCATGGTGCACCTCACGGGGATTGTAGCGGAAGTCCGCGGCGCGCGCAACCGGCCGCAGGCGTTCCTGGTGCTAATCGAAGAATTCGTCGGCGAACTTGAATGCCACCTGGCATTGGCATTGGTAATTGATATTGCCGTTCCATATGCAGATATAATATTCGCCCCGGCGCACGGGAATGGTGAGCGTCCGGGCTGCCAGGGCCTCCTGGCCAGACTCGATTCGCAGGGGCTCGGTCATGAACGTGTCGAAAATGTTTTCCATGACGTTCTCTTGGCGGCGAAACACGTACAGCATCATGGTAGCTCGGCCGACGGAGGCGCCACAGTTGCGGAATCCAACCTCCACCCGGATGCTGGCCGTGTTGGATGAGTGGTCGTAGTCGTTGAGAATGTCATTGCGAGTGATCGTGTTTGCGGCATTGAAGGCGAAATAGTCACAGGTCAGCGTTTTGCTGCCATGTGAAAAAAGCAGCCGGATCGGGGGGGCGAGGACAAGATGGGTATCCTCGTATGGATAGAGAATTCCTGTGAAAACATTGTTCGAAGCTTTGGCATCAGGCCCTTCCGGCGTCAGGTGGATGCGGAAGGTGTGGCCGCAGTGCGATGGAAAGTAGTCGCAATTGTTGAATTCATCGATGACCATGTAATTGCGCACCGGCAGGTGCGGGATGAAGAAACGGTGCTCCTGGTTCCAGCAGCCCCCATCCGCGGCCTCCATCCTGAGGCCTACATAGCCGCTGTATTCGGCCAAGCCGATGTTATGCAGCTCGAAGTGGATCAGATGCCTCGCCGGCTTGTACTTGACATTGACGATGGCAAGGTCGGGCAGGCCGGAAATGCCTGTTTGATCGGGCGCCTGGCTCTGTCCCGGGCGCAGGTCGGGGCGGATGCGCCCCTGGCCGACCTGCACGTCGGGGTGCTGCTGCTCCTGGGCCGCGACCTGGCGGTAGATGCGAAAGCCGGCGTTCGAATCATCCGCTGTACAGGTTGTCCGTCGTGCGCACGCGCACGACATAGCCGCTCGCCGGGGCGGCTGTTCCGCCGCCGGCCAGTGCGCCTACGGTCCAGGAAAAGCTACCCTGGGCGGCGGGAATGTCGCTGGCAATATCGCCCACCTTGTCTCCGGCGCGCCGCAGGATGATCCTGACGGTGCCGGCGATTCCCTGCGCCTGCCAGGTGATCATGCGCACCTGTCCCGCTGGCCAGCTCTCGCCGCCATTGGGCGTGAGCACCGTCAGGGACTGCCCGGAAACGGCGGCCGAGAACGACAGGATGAAAATGATAAAAGCGCCTGTTTGCTTCATATGCCCCCCTCAACTACGTATTTATATGAGCGGCGGGCCGAAAATCTCACGAAGCGCAGGGCCGGCGATCTATTTTTGGGCAAATGCGGCTTGCCGGATCGATTATTTTTCCCCCAAGCCGCGTACCGGCCGGCGCGCGCCGCCAACCGGGAGCGCTGGTTTCAGCTCTTCAGCATCTCCACGAACTTGTCTTCCGCCGCCTGGACCAGCGGCGCGTCCGGGAACTGTTCGCGGAATTGTTGCATGCGGTAGTGGGCGGCTTCGAGCATGTTGTTCTCCGCCAGCAGCACGACCAGCTGGAAAAACGAGCGCTGGCGCGTTTCGTCATTTGCCGACGGCTCAAGGACGATCGTCTCCAGCAGGCGCGCCGCCGGCTCGTGATCGCCCTTGCGGTAGAAGGCGCCGGCCAGGCGATACTGCAGGCCGGGATCGAGAATTTGCGAATAGGCATCGCGGTATTCGCGGTAGATCTCCATGGCCTGCTCGGGGCTGGTGCGCAGCTTCAGGGTGATCGCCTTCTGAAACAATTCGCGGCCCGCCGGCTTGCGGGTAACGGCAAATTCGCGGGCCAGCCCCAGCAGGGCCGGCTCGTTGTCGGGGTTCAGTTGCAGGGCGGTCTGCAGCGAGTCGACGCTGTCCCGCCGGGCGTATGGATTTTCCATTGCGGCCAGCCCGGCTTCGGTATGTTTTTCCTCCGCCGCCTTGGCGTGCATCCTGAATAGCAGCGCCAGGGCGAAACCGGCCGCCATGCTGCCGATGTGGGCCCAATACGCGATTTGGATTTTGCTGGCGGCCAGCTGGCGGAAGCCGCCATTTAAATCCTGCAAAAAGAAAAAGCCCAGGACGATGAGCGAATTGAGCTTGAGCTTGGCGTTGACCAGGAAGAATACGGGTACCGGGATGATCAGTTTCTTGAAATAACAGCGGACCATGAAGATGCCCATGATCCCGGAAACGGCGCCAGAAGCGCCGATGGCGTGCGCGGGGGTGGAAAAGAAGAGCCGCACGATGACAACGTGCGTAAGGCCGCCTATGATCCCGGTCAGCAGGTAGAGCCCCACGAAATATTTTGCCCCCAGGCGCTCCTCTACGGCGGGGGCGAAAGCCCAGAGGAAAAACATGTTGCCCCAGAGGTGCCCGGCGTCCGCATGCAGGAACAGGCTGGCCAGGGGCGAGAGCAGGTAATTCCAGCCGACCTGGCCCACGGGCAGGAAGGAAAACTGGTTCAAAACGGCCTCGATGGACTGGGCCGGCAGCGGCCGCATGGCATAGAAGACCGCCGCATTGAGCCCCACCAGGGCGATGGTCGCCCAGGGGATAAAGAACTTTTTTCCCCCTTCGGCGTAGGTGACGGGTATCAGGGTGATGTGCCGGCGCAGGATGTCGATGACGCGGTCGCCGGTATGCAGCGATTGGAACCAGACGTAGGAGAACAGGAAGAAGGGAGCGAGCAGCCAGGCGAAGCCGATCAGGCTCGCGAGCTCTTGGCGGAAGAAATAGATGATTGCGATGAGGATCGCGACCTTGAGCAGGTAGAGCTTCTCGTCGCGGTCGAAAGGCTGGCGGCGATAGGGTTTCGCTTCAAGCGTCATGCGGACTTCTCGGGCGGACCGGGACCTGGTGTTCATTCATGAATGGCTATTGTAGCAAAAAACGGACGATCAGGCGAATCGCGGTCTCCTCAAGACGGAGGCTTTCTGGCCGCATCCAGGGCCTGAGATTTCCGTTCCTCGAGGTATTCCCAACGCTGGTAGGCGGAATGCAGTTCGCTTTCCAAATGCTGCAAACGGGCGTTGGCGGTCGCGACATCGCTGCCGCTGCCGCGGTAAAATTCGGGGTCGGCCAGGGAGAGGAGCAGTTGCCGCTTTTCTGATTCAAGTTCCTCCAGGCGGGCCGGCAGGGAGGCGAGTTCCCTCTCCTCCTTGAAGCTCATCTTGATTGTCGGCGTCCGCGGTCGCGGCACCGGTTTCGTTGCGGGCTTCTCCACAACCGGCCGGGCGGCGGCCTCTTTCTGGCGCTGCCAGTCGTCGTAGCCGCCCACGTACTCGTCGATCCTGCCCGCGCCGCCGAAGACCAGGGTGCTGGTCACGACATTGTTCAAGAAGGCGCGGTCGTGGCTCACCAGCAGCAGCGTCCCCTTGAATTCCAGCAGCAGTTCCTCCAGCAGCTCCAGGGTCTCGATGTCGAGGTCGTTGGTGGGCTCGTCGAGGACCAGGACGTTGGCGGGACGGGTGAAAAGGCGGGCCAGCAGCAGGCGGCAGCGCTCGCCCCCGGAAAGTGACTTCACCCGCGTTCGCGCCCGCTCGGGCGTGAAGAGGAATTTTTCCAGATAGCCGATCACGTGCTGGGTCCTGTTGTTCAGTGTCACCGTGTCGTTGCCGCCGGCCACGTTGTCGAAAACCGTTTTTTCAGGGTCGAGCTGGTCGCGCAACTGGTCGAAATAAATGACCTCCAGGTTGCTGCCCAGGCGGACCTGGCCCTGCTGCGGCGGCAGTTCGCCCAGCAGCAGGCGCAGCAGCGTGGTCTTGCCGCAGCCGTTGGCGCCGATGATGCCGACGCGGTCATGGCGCAGGATCACGGTCGTAAGGTCGCTGACCACGGGCTTGCCGGGATACTGGTAGCAGAGGTTCTCGGTTGCCATGACCAGGTTGCCCGAGCGCTTGCCTTCCTGCAGGGTCATCTTCACCCCGCCGGCCTGATCCTGGCGCAGCCGGCGCTTGGCGCGCATTTTCAGCAGCATGTTGACGCGACCCTGGTCGCGGGTGCGGCGGGCTTTGACGCCGCGGCGCAGCCAGGCTTCTTCGACCGAGAGTTTCTTGTCGAAAAGCCGGTTTTGGGTTTCTTCATTCTCCAGGCTTTCCTGCTTGCGCTTCAGGAATGTCGGGTAGTCGCACTGCCAGTCCAGCAGGCGGCCGCGGTCGATCTCGATGATGCGGCTGGCCAGCTTTTGCACCAGCAGGCGGTCGTGGGTGACGATGACGATGGTACCGCCGTAGGCGGCGAGGAAATTTTCCAGCCAGGCGATGGCATCGATATCCAGGTGGTTGGTGGGCTCATCGAGCATGAGGATATCGGGCGCCGCTACCAGCGCCCTGGCCAGCAGGGTGCGTCTTTTCATGCCGGTGGAGAGGGTGCTGAACTCGGCGTCCGCCGGCAGCCCCATCCTGGCGATGACCAGATCGACCTGGCGGTGGATTTCCCAGCCGTTTTCGGCATCCAGCTGCCGTCCCAGGCGGTCGAGGCGGTCCATGAGCCGGGGGTCATCCCCGTGCGCTTCCGCCAGCAAGGCGCTGGCGTGGTGATAGTCGGCCAGCAGCCGGCCCTTGGCCGCCAGGCCGGAAGTGACGATATCGATGACCGCTCCGGAGATGCCTTCGGGAAGCTCCTGGTCCAGGCGGGCGGTGGCGATGCCCTGGCCGCGACTGACCGCGCCGCTGTCCGGAGTCATCTCGCCGTTGATCAGCTTCATCAGGGTGGTTTTACCGCTGCCGTTGCGCCCCAGAAGGCATACCCGTTCATGGCGCTCGATGTTCAGATTGATGCTGTCCAGCAGCATGAAGCCGCCGTAGCCGACACAGACGTTTTTTACGCTGAGCAATGCCATTCGCTGTTGACCTTCTTTTATTTCGCCGCTGCGCCCCTGCCGCACCCTGGATCCACCACCGGGCGAGCGCGCCGAAGGGGATAGTATACGCCCATCGTGGCGGCAAAGGAAGACGGCGAGGGCTTCTTTCTATTGCAGCGGGAAACGATTTTCTGAATATCTGCGACCGAAAGGATGCTGGCATGATAAATGCTTGTGTTAATTGGGGCGACTCCGGTCCGGCTTTCCGGAAAGGAAGGTCGGGCCAATGGCTGAAATGCGGAAGAAAAAAGGAGGTGTACGTGCTTTTAAAATTAGCGGTCGCTTTTGGCGCCGTCTGGGCGATGGGATTCTTTACCTATCATTTCATCCGTTTGCTTCTGGGGCGAAGAACTTTCTGAGCGCCGCAGCGCAAACGAGGCGTCTCAAGGCGCTACTGTCGCGATGAAAATCTGTCGCGCGGCGGCAGTGGTTTTCAATGAAAATAAATAAAAAAGGAGAGTGACACATGAGTAGGTTTAAACTGACAAAGAACATGGGGATGATCCTGTTGGGCGTCTGGCTCATCATGACCGGACTGATCCCGCTGCTGCACTTGAATTTTGAAGGCCTGTCATTGATCATGGCGATCCTGGCCATTGTTTCCGGTGCGTTGATCATGCTCGGCCGTTGATTTCCCGGGTAGCTACCCGTTCGTGCCATTGGGCAAGGAGAGGTGAATCATGAACAAATTTGGCTGTAAACTGCTGGTCATTGGCATCGTGACGTTACTGATCCAGTCCTGCAGTCTGGTGCCGCTTACCGGCAGGCGTCAGCTCTCGCTCGTCTCTGATGCCGACATGCTTTCCATGAGCTTCGCCCAGTACGACCAGTTCCAGAAGGAAAACAGGATGAGTTCCAACTCGGGGGATACGAATGAAGTGCAGCGGGTCGGCAGGAACATCCAGAACGCGGTGACAACCTATTTTGCCCGCAACAATATGGCGCAGGGTCTCGATGGCTTCGCCTGGGAATTCAACCTTGTCGAAAACAAGGAAGCCAACGCCTGGTGCATGCCCGGGGGAAAAGTGATGGTATACTCCGGCATCCTGCCGCTCGCCCGCAACGAAGCCGGCCTGGCCGTCGTCATGGGGCACGAGATCGCCCACGCCGTGGCCAAGCACAGCAACGAGCGCATGAGCCAGGCGCTGATCTCCCAGCTGGGTGGACAGGTGCTCGCCCAGGCGTTGAAGCAGAAACCCCGGCAGACCCAGCAGATCTGGATGGGACTTTTCGGCGTCGGCGTGCAGCTGGGAGCGGTCCTGCCCTACAGCCGCCTTCAGGAAAGCGAAGCCGACCGCCTGGGGCTGATCTTCATGGCCATGGCCGGATATGATCCCCATACCGCCATCGGTTTCTGGCAGCGCATGTCACAGCAGGGCGGGGCGCGGCCGCCGGCGTTCCTGAGCACCCATCCCACGGACAAGAAAAGAATCACAAAGATCCTGGCGGCGATGCCGGAGGCGATGGCGTTTTACCGCAGGTAGACCGACAGGTGTTAAAAAAAAGGGGCGACCGACCGGTCGCCCCTTGGCTCGTTCCCATATCCCCCATCTCCCCCCGAGCCGGAAAAAACTCCTCAGCGCGAAAAAAAACGTTAGCGCATCAGGTACAACGCCAACCCCACGCTGGCATAGCTGCGGGCGTTGTCGTTGAGGGCGATGCCGACCTCAGCCAGGAAATCAATGTCATCGCTGATGCGGTACTCGATCCCCGGCACGAGATGCAGCAGGGTGTAGTTATCCCCGTTCTTGATCGAATCGAAGGAAGCCATCAGGCCCCCGTAGATCTCCAGGTTCTTCGCCGGCTTGGTGCTGGCCAGGAGCGCGGCGTCAATGCCCTTGCTGTCCCCGCCGCCGTTGACATCGGTCATATGTCCGCCCAGCGCTGCCGAGACGTTGAAATTCTCCCCCTTGAGGAACCAATACTCCAGGTCGACCCCGAAGTAGTTGAGCCCTTTAAAGAACGCGACCTTGGCCTCAATGTCCAGGCTTGACGTAAGCCCGTACCCGAAACGGCCGGCTACGCCCCATACCGAGTCGCCGCCGTTCTTGCCGAACAGTACGGTCGGGAAAACGGCCAGCTTGAGATTGCCCTTATTGATGGTCTCGGCCGAGTTCATCAGCACTTGCTGCCCGGAGAGCGGTGCGGAAGCCACGACCAGTAGCAGCGTCGCGACCAGGATAATAATGAATTTTTTTAACATGTAAAACCTCCATTTTAAATGTTTCAACTATTCCATTATTTACCAAGCATTTTTAATGCCAGGAAACAGTGAATCTTCCCGAGGTCGCGGGTATTGCTTTTCGCTGGGAAATTCATTCGGCTCGGGTGCAAGGGAGGGGGAAATCGGGGTCAAAAAATGTCTTAAAAGACAAGAAATATCCTTGTCCACAGGAAACGATCTCATTTCTTAAGACTGGAAGTTTCCTCGTGCAGCGCTCGGCGATCCCCCTTCAAGGCAAGGATCCGGAAACGCCCGGAGGTTTTCCGACGGCCGGCCCAGGCGGGCCATGAGGAGTGCGGATCATTTTGGCGACGATCTGACTCAAATCGGTAAAATCATCCTCTATCTGACTTAAAAATCGCGGCCTGAGATGATGGGCCAGCTTGATGGTGCTCTCTTCCCGGTCGGGAAGGACCAGGATAATGAAGATCTCGGTCAGCATTTCTTGTAGGGCTTGCATTTTCAACAGTTCCTGCCTGTCGACCGCGGCCAGGACCATGATGGAGTCCGGTTCGACAATGCGGCGCAGCCGATCGCGGAAATCTTCCAGCGAGACGAAGCGCTCGATGGCTCCTCCCGGGGCCACGGAGCGGATCGCCTTGTCCAGCCTGTTTTCACTTGCGTCATTTCTCTTGGCATAAAAAAGGAGCTGCATGTTCGTTTTCCCTCCTATCGGATAATGGGTCATCTTTTTCGGGTTACTACCAAATCTCAATCAAGATTGATGCCAATTCCACTTGCTGGGGGAGGGGCTTCCGCTCAGAGCCGGGATCAGCCGGGTGGAAGGTTGGATGCGAGCCGGTATTTTTTCAGAAGCGCGTACAACCGCGAGCGGGACAAGCCGGAAACCCGGCAGGCCTCATCGATATTTTCAGAGACGGACGCCATCAAATCCATAAAATACTGCTTTTCCGCTGTTGAAACGGCAGTACGATGAAACTCCTTCAATGTGGACAGCGCGCCGGGAACGACGGCGCCGTTCTCCGGATTTTCCTGAAGCCCGGGCTTCCTGTGAACGCCGTTGCGCGCTACCTGAATGCGGATATAGGTGGGCAGATGGAGCGGGTAGAGGATGGGTTCTTCTTTGGCGGCGAGCAAGGCCTTTTCCAGGGCCTGGATCAGCTCGCGAACATTCCCCGGCCATTTGTAGCTACTGATGGTATTCCAGAATTCCTGGGAAAACCCCTTGGGTTCCAGCCCGAACCGCTGGCACAGGGTACCCATGTAATGCAGGGTCAATTCCTTAAGATCTTCCAGGCATTCCCGCAAGGGCGGCAGTACGATCACCAGCGATCGCAGCCGGAAGAGCAGGTCCGCGCGGAAAAGCTTCTGGCGCACCAGGTCCTCCAGGCTGCGATTGGTCGCCGCCACCAGCCTGAAATCGCTGGTGACCTCCTGGCTTCCCCCTACCGGGCGGAAGCGGTGCTCCTGGATGACCCGCAGGAAGGTCTTCTGGATCGTCAGCGGCAGCTCGCCGATCTCGTCGAGGAACAGTGTCCCTTTGTCGGCCTGCTTGACCAGGCCGTCCTGGCTGACGTAGGCGCCGGTGAAGGATCCGCGCGTGTGCCCGAAAAGAACGCTTTCCACCAGGGTCTCCGGCAGCGCCGTGCAATCGACGATCACAAAATTGCCCTGGGCCCTGCTGCTGTTGCTATGGATCGCCTTGGCGAAAAGTTCCTTACCGGTGCCGCTCTCCCCGTTGATGAGGACATTGACATCGCTCTGCGCCGCCTGGGCCAGAAGCTCAAAGCTGTCATCCAGGCGTTTTGAGCTGCCGATGATGTCTTTCCTGTTCAAGGCCTTGGGGGTTTTCTTGATCCCTTTTTCGGCCTTGTACTCCAGGATCCGGGCTACGTGCAGCCTGATGATTTCCAGCGAGACCGGCTTTTCAAGATAATCCCAGGCGCCGTTGGTAATGGCCAGCTCCGCGTCATCGGGATTGCCGAAGCCGGTAATGATGATGATTTCCGGGAAGTAGCCGCTGGACTTCAATTTGGCAATGCTGTCCAGGCCGGAACCATCGGGCAGCTGCGCCTCAAGGAAAACAACGGAATAGGGTCCTGATCTGGCTATTTGCAGTCCCTCGGCAAGAGAATGGGCGATCGAAGGCGAATGCCCCATTTGAGTCACGGCATTGCTGATTCTTTCGCCGCTCATCTTGTCCGAATGAATAATCAGAACATTTCCCATTTGGTTGCCATCCTCCGCAATTATTTTAGCAAAAAGCAATCTTCAATTTCAAGAGCCTGCGCTTTCATTTTAGAGAAATCATTGGTGGAGATTCGGAGCTGGGACGGCAGTAAAAATTATCCAAAAAAATAGCGGGAATAATCCCTTTCCGCGGACAACTTCCCGGGTTGCCCGGCCGGCCTGGTTTTCCTCGCGAGTTTATCCGAGTTTAAAAATGATGATGAGGATTCTGATAAACAGCAGAATCCAGCCAGCGCAGACAATTATCCAGGCGATCTTTTTGCCGAGGTTCATGCTGACCAGAAACATGAACAGGGTCAGAATGACCAGGAATCCCAAGGGATCGACAATGCTTTCCGGAAATGCAATACCCGGGAAAACCGCGTGCACTCCCTTGATGATCCCCAAGCCGATCTGGTGGGCAAGAAAATAAATGAATGTGAGAATGTTGTGCAGGATCTCATTCAGGGGCTTGAAACTGATCGGGTCAAGAATGAATAAACTTTTCATATGGTTTGGCCTCCTTGGCTACTTCGTCCAATCATAGAGCCCGGTGCCCGAAACAACTGGGCGGGCAGCTTCACCGCCGGCTCCCGCCCGCGCCCGGGGCTTGACCTGCAAGCGGTTGTCCACGCGTTTGACTCCAGGCAGAGCGGCCACCATGTCGGCGGCCAACAGCAGATCGGGTTCTTCGGCAACGGTTCCCAGAAGCGTGACCGCGCCATCCTGGGAGAGAACGTGGATATCATTACTTTTGAAATCGGCTTTGACTGCCAACAAGTTCCTGGCGGCTGCCGCGATCCGCTCGTCCTGATTCATGGTGAAAAGATTTCCGCTGATCATCAATAACGCCAACACTCCTGTCATCACCAGTATGGAGATGATCCCCGAGATCAGCGTTTCGCGGCTGAGATTCATCACGAAACCGGTTTTCATGGATATCCTTTTGTTCATGTCAAGATCAAGCAAGTAGCATGCCAATTCATTCGAAACCGGGCCGCTGGAGGCGCTCCGTTCCGCTTGCCCGGTATTCCTTCGGGAGCAGGGAAGCGCCACGAGAGCAGCAGGGGACCAGCTGTCCTGAAAAAGAGGAATAATCCTCATTGACAAGTTATTTTCTTATTTGGGGAGACCGCATGATCATTTCGACTCCGGGGGTACGCTCAGCGAACGCGTGCCAAGGCGCTGTTTTCTTGGGGGAAAGCCGAATATCTGAATCGCCGCGCTCGCGGGAAAACTCTGGCATGATAAATGCTTCGTGATAGGCAGCGTCTCCCTGGGCAGTCGGTCTGATCCACAAGGCCCCTGGGAGGAGAGGAAGAAGCAAAAGGAAAAAGGAGGTCAATATGCTGGAAACAATCATTGTCGTTCTATTCGTTCTTTGGGCCCTGGGATTTTTCGCGTTCCACGTCGGTGGCTTGGTCCACGTTCTCCTGGTCATTGCCCTGGTGATCGTGGTCCTGCGCTTGTTGCAGGGCAAAAAGATCCTCTAGCGGCAACAGGGCCAGGATGAGCCGGTTGCAAGCCCGGGCCGTAAGGCGGATAGGGGGGATCCTCGCCATGCTGGGAGTGCTCTCTCCCTGTCTGTTTTCGGCCCAGGTTGCCAAGTACAATAAAGCGGAGCCTGAAAAAGGATATGTGATCCGGAACGTTCCCGCTGAAAAATGGCTGAAACGGAATTACTGCGGCCCGGCCTGCCTGGCCATGGTCCTCAACTACTGGGATGCAGCGCATTCCTTCAGCCAGCAACTGATCACGGAGGATATCTTTGATTCCGAGAGCCAGGCGACAACCAACTCCGAGATGGTCCTGTATCCGCGGCTCAAGGGATTCGCGAGCTACTCTTTCCAGGGGGACCTTGGGATTTTGAAAGAGGTCGTCGGCAAGGGCTTCCCGGTGATCGTGCTGACCAAGCCCATCAAAGAGATTCCCAAGGGACATTACCGGGTGGTTATCGGCTATGACGACGGATCGAGGCAGGTAATTTTTCACGATCCCTTTTTCGGCAGCCGTTATGCCATGTCTTACAAGAATTTCGGGAAGGTCTGGGAATTGGGCAAGGGGCGGAACCAGTCCCGGTGGATGTTAGCCGTTGTCCCCGGGCAAAGCCCCTTCCCTTTTCCCGCCCTGCAGAACGACCCGCTGACCCCGATCAACCTGGCCACGGCCTATTACCGCCGGAGGGATTTCGCGAAATCGAGGGCAGAGTGGGAGAAAGCCAGGATCACTCTCAACGAAGATCCTCTACCGCTGTACAGCCTGGGCATGATCAGCCTGAGAGAGGGCAAGTTCGCGGAAGCCGAGGCCTATGCCCGGCAAGCCATCGCTCTGGACGCCAGCAGCGCGTATGCCCACGATGTTCTGGGCCTGGCATACGCCAAGCAGGAAAAGATCGAGCCGGCGCTGCAGTCCCTGGAGCAGGCGCAGCGGCTGGCCCCGGGCGAGAAGTTCATCCGCAAGCATTATCTGCAGGTCAGGGCCCTGCGCATCGAAAGGGCCCGACCCATGAAGATAAAAAAGGAGAAACAAAATGAAAAAACAGGCTAGAGTCTGGAGTGCCCTGTTGATGATCGTGCTGGCTTCGTCCATCGCCATGGCCGCTGAAAAATCGGCGGCTCCGCAGCCGGAGCCGACGGTTCAGCTCGAGATCGGCGCGCAGGATGTGATCACGGCTTCTGATGCCGGGGGCGGCTACATGTCCACCCGGGACATCGTCCTTGTTGTGGTCATCATCTTTGCCGTGATCGGGCTGATCGCCGTCCTCTGACCCGGACGCGTCAGGAATTGACTTCTGATGGGGGATCGGGCGTCCTCTCTTCTGGAGGGGCGCCCGTTCCGATTCTGTTAAAAACATTCACCTTCCGCTACTTCGTCGTCGCGTACGCCTCGAAAATCGCGCGGAACGCTTGGTCGTTTTTCCTGAACGCCGATAAAACGGCCGGGTCAAAATGCTCCGGCAGACAGCGGCCATCGTGGCCCCGAGTCATGATTCCCATGGCCTGTGGATGGCTGAATGGGGGCTTGTAGGGCCGCCGGCTTCTGATGGCGTCATAGATGTCGCAGAGGTTGACGATGCGCGCCGCCAGTGGGATCGCCTCGCCCCGCTTGCCGTCCGGATACCCTCCGCCGTCCCAGCGCTCGTGGTGGTCGAGCGCGATCTCGGCACCCATCAGGAGATAGGGCGACCTGCTGTCGCCGAGAATCCTTGAGCCCATGACGGAGTGCCCCTTCATGATCTCCCACTCCTCCGGCGTTAAGACGCCCGGGTTGAGCAGGATATGGTCGGGAATGCCTATTTTCCCGATGTCGTGCATGGGGCTCGCAAAAAAGATCCTGCCGGCAAACTCTGCATCCATGCCCAGCAGCCTGGCCAGCTCGCGGCTGTAGTAGCTGATGCGCTGCACGTGAGCGCCGGTGTCTACGTCCTTGTGTTCCGCCGCACGCGTCAGCGTGAAAATGGTTTCCAGGTAGCTTTCCTGGAGGTCGGCGGTTCTTTCCCCCACCCGTTGTTCCAGCACGTCGTTGGTTTGTCGCAATTCCCGTTGCAGCAGGCGCACTTCCAGCATGTTGTGCACGCGTGCCAGCACCTCGGCCAGATCGAACGGCTTGCTGATGAAATCCTTGGCCCCGGCCTGGAGCGCGCGCAGCTTGTGCCCCGGCTGGGCGGTGATGACCAGCACCGGCAGGTAGTCGTCCGCAGCGATTTCCTTCAGCCGCTCCATCACCTGGAAGCCGTCCAGGTTGGGCATCTGCAGGTCGAGCAGGATCAGGTCGTAGCGGTTCTTGAGGTGCAGCCCGCAGACCGTTCCCGGATCCATCGTGGAGGTGAGGGAAATATAACCGGCACCGCGCAGCATGCGCTCGAGCAACAGCACATTCACTTCCTGGTCGTCGACGATCAGGATTTTGCCATGAAGAATATCGGATTGACTGATCATGAGGATTGCCGCACCTTATTTGCTTGCAGCCGATTTAGTCCCTGCGAATTCCAGCGCCACATTCAGAGCCTCCATGAACATGTGACCTTGATGGGCTTGATGATATAGCGGAAGAATCCCGCTTTCAGGCCTCTCTCGATATCACGCGGCATGGCATTGGCACTGATGGCAATGACGGGGATGTGTGCCGTGGCCGGGTCGGCGCGCAGAATATCCAGGGCTTCGAAGCCGTTGATGCCGGGAAGATTGATGTCCATCAGGATCACGTCCGGCTGGGACAGGCGGGCGATTTCGATGCCGCTATTCCCGTTCACGGCAGTCAGCAGGTGAATATCGGGGTGGCGGGCGATGATCTGCTCGACCAGCTTCAGGTTGGCCGGGTTGTCTTCTATATAGAGCAGGGTATGCGGCCCACCTGTGCGGGGCCGCGGCGGTTGGGTCAATGCCGCGGTTTCGCCTCCTTCCACGGCAAGCTGCGGCTCGGCACAGGCGACAAGCTCGAACCAGAACACGCTGCCCACCCCGACGGTGCTTTCCACGCCGATCACGCCCCCCATCAGTTCGACCAGCCGCTTGGCCACCACAAGGCCGATGCCGGTGCCTTCCTCGCGGCCGGCTTCCTGCCCGAGGCGATTGAATGCCTGGAACAGCTGCGCCAGTTGTTCCGGATGCAGCCCGCTGCCGGTGTCCCTGACGCTCACGCGAATGCGTCCCGGCGTGTTCTCGGCATATTCCACATCGACCGTTCCCTGCTCGGAGTTGTATTTGATGGCGTTGGAAAGCAGGTTGATGAGAACCTGCTTCACCCGGATGCGATCGGCCAGGACAAAGCATGGAGCGTCGAAGCGGGGAAAGATCATGCGGATGCCGCGCTGCTGCGCCTGCGGCTCGATCATGCCCTGGCATTCGAGCATAATTTCGGCCAGCGATACCGGCTCCCGCGACAACGGCACCTGCCTGGACTCGATCTTCGCGAGATCGAGGATCTCGTCGATCAACTTCAGCAGATGCCACCCTGCCCCGAGAATTTGAGTTATGCCCTCCTTCTGGGCGGGCGTCGGCGGCGGGGAATCGGATTCCATCAGCTGGGCGAACCCGAGGATGGCATTGAGCGGGCTGCGCAGCTCATGGCTCATGCTGGAAAGGAATTCAGATTTGGCGAGGTTGGCTTTTTCCGCGACGGACCTGGCGCTCTCCAGCTCGACGTTCTTTTCCTGCAGCACCTGGTCCAGTCGCTTGCGCTCCGTGATGTCGCGCGCCGCGGCGAACACGCCCTGCAGCTTCCTGTCCCGATCGTAGAAGGTGGTGGCATTCAATGACACCACCGTTTCCTTGCCGTCCCTGGCGCGGGCGGTGAGCTCGAAGTTGGTTACTTTCTTTTCGCTCAGCACCAGCTTGATACTCGCTTCGGCCTGTTCCGGATCGGTGAAATAGTTCTTGAAGGGAGCCCCGATCAATTCATCGCGCGTGCAGCCGGTGAGCTCCTCCATCTGCTTGTTGACGTCGGTGATGATGCCGGACGGATCGGTGGTCATCAAGGCGTCGATGTTGGATTCGAACAGGGAGCGGGTGTAGAACTGATGGTCGCGCAGGCGCTGGGCGAGCTGCTTCTGATCCGCCTCGACCTGCTTGCGCGCGGTGTTGTCGGTGCCGATCAGCAGGTAGCCGATGATGGCGCCTTGAGCGTCGCGCAGCGCCGTGACCGACACGATGGCCGGGAAACGGCTGCCGTCCTTGCGGATGTAGGTCAACTCGTAGATGTCCTCGATGCCGCGCGAGGCCTTGAATACCAGCGCCTCGAAGCCCGGCGAAATCGGGGTGGCCAGCTCCAGGCTCAGCGCTTTGGCGCGGGCGATCACTTCCTGCGGGTCGGAAATGTCGGCCGGGGTGATCTTGTTCAGGACGTCGGCGGCCGCGTAGCCCAGCATGCGCTCGGCGCCGACATTGAATATCTGGATGACGCCCTTGGCGTCGGTGGCGATGCTCGAGAAATTGGCGCTGTTGAAAATCGCGCTCTGCAAAGCTCCTGCGTTGAGCAGCGCCTGTTCCGCCTGCTTGCGGGCGGAGTTGTCCGTACCGATCAGCAGGTAACCGATGATGGCGTTTTTTTCGTCGCGCAGCGCCGTGACCGACACGATGGCCGGGAAACGGCTGCCATCCTTGCGGATCTTGGTCATCTCGTAAATATCCTCAATGCCGCGCGTGGCCTTGAACACCAAGGCATCGAAGCCCGAGGAAATCGGGGTCCCGAACTCGACGCTGAGCGCCTTGGCGCGCTCCAGCAATTCCTGAGGATCGGAGAGGTCCGCCGGGGTGATCTTGTTCACCACTTCGGTGGCCGCGTAGCCCAGCATGCGCTCGGCGCCGACATTGAATATCTGGATAACGCCCTTCGCGTCGGTGGCGATGCTCGAGAAATTGGCGCTGTTGAAAATCGCGTCCTGCAACGCCCCGCTTTTAATGGAACGAAGTTTCCGTTTTACCGTGCTCATGGCACCCCTTGTTTACATGCTGAAAACTGGCTGCGGCCGTCTATCCCCGCCGTTGAACCCTCATTTCCAACCGTCATGATCGAGCGACCTGGGGTTTTGTCCGTGGGGAAACGGTACGCAGGTTGGGCTAGCGTTAAATTTGATGCAATTTTCATGCCAGAGCTTCGCCAAGGTCGCGGAATGCCAGGAAATTGATAATTACCTGTATAACCGGGCAAATTCAGATGTGCCGCGAGCCAACGCCCCGGGTTTGATGTTTAAAAACGTTCGCTGCCGCAATAGTGATTCATGGATCAGGAATTTTCCTGTTTAGCAGGAAATATCACCCTCGTTATCCGCTCAGATTATTTTTGTTTTTTAGAATAAAAAAAGACAATCGCTGCGCAGATGAAAGTCAGTGTGTGATCTGAAACGGGAGGCGGGAATATCCCAGTCTCAGGCATAAGGCGCTCCGGGTGCATGCGGTCGGCCGGGCGGGCAGTCGCGTGCGAACGATTCATCCAAAACAGGGCCGGGCCCGGTTGCGATCCAGTTCTGCGTTACGTCCCGGCGGTGCTTGGCACCTAAATTGCTTATTTTTTTGTAGATCAAGGAGAATCAACATGAATATGGAACTGATGACGAAAAAGTACCGGCAGAATCTGCTGCCCGGGTTGTTTTCATTGCTGGTAATGGCGGGGATCTTGATGTTCCTGGTGCTGCAGGGCTATTTGTTTGCTGCGGATACGGATGATCAGATCGAGTCGGCCGCCCGTGAATCGTATGTATTCAAGACCTATCTTAAAGGCGACGATATTCAGATCGAATCCCAAAACGGCGTCGTCATCTTGACCGGCACCGTCGTCTCGGAACCCCATTCGTTCCTGGCGGCGGAAACGGTTGCCGACCTGCCCGGGGTCAAGAACGTGGACAACCGGCTCACGGTAAGGGGCGGAATTCCGGAAAAAAACTCGGATGGCTGGATTCAAATCATGGTGCAAAACAAGCTGTTGATGCAGCGCAATCTGGACAATGACCGCCCCGTGGTGGATGTGAAAGATGGCCTGGTGACCCTGCATGGCGAGGCGGGCAGCCAGGCTGAAAAAGAACTGACATCCGAATATGCCAAGGATGTGGCCGGGGTGAAGGATATCCGCAACGAGATGACTGTGGCCAAGGAAGCCAAACAGAAGGGGCGGACGGCCGGGGAGTTCATCGATGATGCGTCGATCAAGGCCCAGATCAAATGGGCGCTGGCCTTCCATCGCGGGACGAGCCCCTTCCGGGTCGCGGTCACCGTTTCCAGAGGCGTGGTCACCCTGTCGGGCATGGCCAGGAACGCGGCCGAGAAGGAATTGGTCGGCAAGCGCATTGAAGATATCCGCGGCGTGGTCAGCATCGACAACCGCATGATCATCGAATAAATATACTAGAAGGAGAAACGAAATGGACTCACTAAAGATTCTGGCGATCGTGCTGATCGCGGCCGGCGTGCTGGCGTTGGTGTATGGCGGTTTCAGCTACGTCAGCGATACCCATACGACCAAGCTGGGCCCGATCAAGATCACCACCCAAGACAAAGAGCGGGTCAATATTCCGATTTGGGCCGGCGTGGTGGCGGTAGCCGCGGGTGCCGTCCTCCTGCTTGCGAAGAACAAGAAAAGCTAGCCCGGTCAACGGCCGGGCCGGTGCCGATCGCAGATCCGACAATAGGGCAGCCGTGGTGCGGAAACTGGTTTGATCCGATTCGCGTCCATAAGGAGGACACCATGAAATCCGGATACAGGGACAAGGCGGAGGGGGCGCTTCACAAGGTGAAGGGCAAGGTCAAGGAAGTCGCCGGGAGACTGAGCGATAATCCAAAGTTGGAGGCCGAAGGCAGCGGCGAAAAGTTGGCCGGCGCTGTCCAGGAAAAGATCGGCCAGGTCAAGAAAGTTTTGGGAAAATAGTGCCGGAGCACCTCAAACTCCGAGTGAAAGGGAGGAGGACAATATGAAGAGACTTGTGACAATTATCGTCGTGGTGGTTTTCCTGCTGGCGGCCGTCGGCTGCGCGTCCTGGAGCAAAAAAACCAAGGGCGCCGTGATGGGCGGAGCCGGCGGCGCCGTCCTGGGCGGGGTGATCGGCCATGCCGCCGGCAACACCGTGCTCGGCGCGATCATCGGCGCGGCCGTCGGCGGCGTGGCCGGTGCCTTTATCGGGAGCTACATGGACAAGCAGGCCGCGGAAATGCAGCGGGATATCGAAGGGGCCGAGATTCAGCGCATCGGGGAGGGCATCAAGATCACCTTCGACAGCGGGATTCTTTATGATATTGACAAGTCGGACCTGCGGCCGGCCAGCAAGACAAGCCTGACCTCGCTGGCCAAGATCCTGAACAAGTATCCCGATACCAACATTATGATCGAGGGCCACACCGACGACACCGGTGCGGAAGACCACAACATGGTCCTTTCCAGGGATCGCGCCCAGTCCGTGGCTTCTTACCTGGCGGCTCTCGACGTGAAGTCGGCGAGGTTCTCGATCAGCGGCCACGGCGAGTCGCAGCCGATCGTGACCAACGATACGACGGAAGGCCGGCAGAAAAACCGCCGGGTGGATATCGCCGTCATCGCCAATGACAAGCTGAAGAAGGCTGCTCAGGAGCAGGCGAAAGGCTGAAACCGGCAAGCAGGCAAAGGAGGCCCCATGACTATTTTGTGGATCATCGTAATCGGGTTTGTGATCGGGCTCATCGCCAGGATGCTGATGCCGGGCAGGGACCCTGGCGGGTTCATCATCACCATCGTGCTCGGGATTGCCGGGTCATTCGTAGCGACCTACATCGGGCAGCACTTCGGCTGGTATCGCCAGGGTCAGCCGGCGGGTTTCATCGGGGCGATCCTGGGAGCCGTCCTGATCCTGGTCATTTACCGCATGGTTACAAGGAGATAGCGGCGGTCCCGGCGCTGACCTGCAGCAGGGTCACGGTCAGCACCGGCGGCCGGGACGCGGGGCTCCAGCCGGCGCGGCAGGGCTTATTGGGGAACCGGCTGTTTATTTTGATACCAGTTGCCGTCGGCATCCTGCAGCCAATGCCCGACGGCGGCGAGGGCGGCGATCTGCACGGCCCGGCGCTTGCCGACCTCTTGGGCGCTGGTGTTCAACTTGACGGCGATTTCCATATAAACCGTTTTGCGGTCTTCATTCTCCGCCTGGACAGCCTGGGCATTCTCTTCACTCTGCCCGGTGTCGCTCCTGAAAGCCAAAAAACCCAGGTTGTTCTCGCCGATCCATTCCAGGGTTTTCAATTTTTCCAGCAGCGGCTTCCTTTGCAGGAACCTCTCCTTCAGCTCGGCGCTTTCGGCCTGCACGGCAGCCGCCAGCAGGAATACCCCTCCCAAGAGGGCGGCGGTGATTTTCAGCGTGCGTTTCATTTCAATTCCTCCTTCTTTTGGCTGTCGCCTTTTTCAGGCTCGACCGCGGCCTTGTCGATGTCGGCAAAGAAATTCTCCAGTTCGCGATCGATCTTGATCCTGACGTCCACCGTGATGTGAACCGGCTGGATGGTCATCTCGTGCTTCAGCTTGATGCAGGCGCTGGCCAGGAGCAATGGCGCCACCGCCAGCAGAAAGATCCTTTTCCCCATATTCCTCCTCCTTGTTTTTATTATTTTTCCTGATAACGGGAAGTCATCTGGCTGCTGGCCTTGAGCAGGTCCTTCAGGTCGATGTCAAGGAAGCGAATATCCAGCAGCAGTCCCTTGAGCTCCACGTGGCGGCCGCCCTTGGGGTCCCTTACGAAATCCTTCTGCCGGGCATCGTAGCGCAAAGGCAATTTCCGGGCCGGGGCACCGTCGATGGAAACGACCATGTCAAAGCGGTCGTTGCGGCTGCCTATTTTGATCTTGATCCAATTGTAGCGGAAATCTCTGAGCGCTTCTTCTACCAGCACCTGGCCGTTGGCGATGACTTCGGGCTGGCTGACTTTCAGGTTCCCGCCTTTGCCGGGGGTGGACAAAAGAGTGCCGTCCAAAAATACCGGGCTGCCGTTGACCAGGCGGATGGGGACGATGCCGCTCATCTCGGCGTCGCCGCTGACGATCGTTTTCCCCACCAGGGTATTGAGCATCTGGGCGAAATTGACGCGGTCGAAGGTAAAGGTCATGGGGGAATCGCTTGCCCCGGGTTTTATCCGCAGGGGAGCCATGGTGATCTTGCCCTGGCACCAGTCAAAACGGCCGGCGGCGATGAAAAGCGAGCCGTCGCTCTCGTTGCTGAAGACCACTTCGCCGTTGCTGAAAAGCAACTCCTGCCAATGCAGTTCACGGAACTCGATGCGCTGGTTTGGGGCGGTGACAAAATCGAACAGGCGGTCCAGCGTGATCTCGCTGTTCACCCCGTTCAGGACGAGCCCCTCTTTTTGCAGGTTGAATGCGGCATTCGTGATTTTGACCGCGGCGTTGCCGCCGATGATACCCGTACCCGACCAAAGCCGCGCTTCGGCCTGGAAGCTTCCGCCGCCGCTCATTCCCTGCAGCAGCGGATGCAGGGGCCGCAGGGAGGTCTTGGTTGGCAGTGCGACCTGCGGCAGCGCAAAATCCACCTGCAAATTTCTGCCGGCCTGTTCCGGCGCGTACCGCCCCTGGAACGTCAGCAGGATCCCAGGCAGGGTGTTATGCAGGGAACCGGAAAAACGCAAGCCGGCATCCTGTTGCACCAGGGAGCCGCTGACGTCCTGCCAGAGCGTACCGCTGCCCTGCAGCCTGGCGACGGAGAATTTCCCCGCAGCACCACGGCCTCGGCCTGGCCACTGCCAGGGCATTTCCAGGCGAATTCCCGATGCCTGCAGGCCGCTGGCGGCAGGGGCGGCGATGCTGCCGCCGCGGATATTCAATTGTCCGCGGCCGCGAAATGCTCCCCCGAAGACATGAGCGAGTTCCGCGTTGCCGCTGAACGCTTCGGCCCCGACGCTGAAGCCGGCCAATTGCAGGCCGGCCGCCGGCATGCGCCAGGCGGCGCTCGCCTGCAGACGTCGCGCATCACCTTTCAAAGAGGCATCCAGTTCCAGCCAGCCCCGCAAAGAATCCCGCCCCAGGGCAACGGCAAAACGGTGCTTGCCCCTGGCCTGCAGGGCCCAGGATGTCGTTTTTGCCATGCGGCTGGCCTGGAAGGTGCCGTCGACGACATAGGGCAGGGTGATCTCGCCCGGCAGGCCCAGCGCCGCCAGCAATTTGCTCCTGTTCTGCAAGCGGAAACCGCCGCTGATCTGCAGCGCCGCCCAGGGTCCGGTGGCTCTGCCGATGATGCGTTCCACCTTCAGCGGCAGGGGGCGGGCGAGCTGCAGATCGCGGATGGTGAATTCCAGGCTGGGCCATTGGCGGCCGCGGATCGTCAGCTGAAAGGGCGCGACCACCGCCATTTCTCCAAAGTAAAGTTGCCGCCCCCGGACGGCGGCGACGATGTCCCGTATGGTTGAACCGCTGCCGAAATGAAACGCCAGGGATAGGGAGTCCAGGATGACCGAGGTTTGATCGGCGAATGCCAGCCGCAATTCACCCAGGTTGGCAGCGGAAACGGCCGCTGTTTTGAAACCTCCATCCTTCAGGATAATCTCACCCTGGGCGCTGACCCGGCCTTGCCCGCGGGCGGCAGAGTCGAAACCGGCCTGGTCGATCAGGGCTTGCAGGGGAAAGCCCGGGATCGTGAAGCTGATTTTTGCAGCCGTGAATGTTTTAGCGATCGTGCCCTGCAGGCGTACCGTCTCCGCCAGCGGGCGCAGGAGGGATGAAAAATTATAGCCGGCCCCGGAAGCGAGCAGGGTCGCGTTGACGGGAATATCCAGGGAGCGCCCGGCCCAGGCAAGCCGCACGATAGCGTCCTCCAGGATGAGCCGCTCGAACGCCGGCAGCACGCCGTTTTGCGCCCGTACGGGCAACGGTGTGACTAAGCCGGGAAAGCGAAATCCCTGGCCGCGGTCTTCGATCCGGATCCTGGCGCCGGCCAGGCGGACATCCTTGATCTGCTTCCGCCAGAGCCCGGCCAGCGAATAGTTGATGGACAACAGCGGAATGCGCAGGGCAGGAGCGGACGCATCCCCCGCGGTAATATCGGCCAGATCGAGTCGTCGCCAGCCGACATGGATCACCTTGAACTGCAGGTTTTTCAACCCGAATTTTCCGCCCTGGGCCAGCAGATAATTCCTGCTGATCCTGGGCAATGAAAAATAGGCATAGGCCAGTGCCAGTCCGAGCAAGCCGATCAGGACCAGCCAGGCCTTTTTTTTGCGCCCCATTTTGAACGTGAAAGGTTTCACCTTTTCATTGATCCGCAGAGGTTTCTTCTTCTCCCTGCTTCTTTTATACCAGCAATCCCACTATTTATCAATGATGGGAATCCCGGGAAGCGGAGATCGTCGCCCATGGATTTTTCAGCGCCCGCATTGCCGGCCGGTTCCGGCTGTGATAAAGTTCCCCCTGCGGAGGACCCATGACCCGGAATGTGAAAAAAATACTGTGGAAGCCAGGCACGATGCTGTATCCCATCCCGGCCGTCCTGGTCAGCTGCGGGGAATATGGCGGCAAGCAGAACATCATCACCATCGCCTGGACGGGCATTGTATGCTCGGCGCCGCCAATGTGCTCCATCTCCATCCGCCCCGAACGCTTCTCTTACGAAATGATCCGTACGAGCGGCGAGTTCGCCGTCAACCTGACCACGGCGGCCATGGCGCGGGCGGTCGATTGGTGCGGCGTGAAGAGCGGCCGCGATCTGGACAAGTTCAAGGAAATGAAGCTCACGGCCACGCCGGCGAAGCAGATCCGCGCTCCGCTTATCGCCGAATCTCCGGTCAATCTCGAATGCCGGGTCCGGGAGATGCGCGAGCTGGGCAGCCACCATATGTTCACAGCCGAGATTCTGGCCGTGCACGCCGATCCCCTTTATTTTGACGCCAAGACCGGCTTTTTCAACCTGGCCGCGGCCGAGCCCCTTTGCTATTGCCACGGCCATTACTACCGCCTGGGCAAGCATATCGGCAAGTTCGGGTTCGCGGTGGAGAAACAGAAAACAAGGCAAAAGGCGAAAGGCAAAAGGCAAAAGTGAAGAGCCCAATGCCGGCGATACTCTGCGGCCGAAATTGGATGTCTATTTTGTCCAGATCCTGGCGGCGGCCGATCCCGGAGCGTTGTACTCGATGCGTTCAGGGCGCACGAAGACGATGATGTAATCGGGGTCGTCAGGCCCCTTGAAATAGCGTTGCCACTCTTTCTGCCAATACGTCACCCGGGTCGCCGCGTCCGAACGGATCTCGGCCCGGCCGGCGATCTGCAGGAAGACGGAATCGTCGGGGGGGTTCAGCACGCCGCAGGTCAGGTGCACGTTCGGGTTGGCGGCGATCTCGCAAGCTTTGCGCGTGGAAAGGGCTGTGCAGAAATTCAGGGTGAAATCCCTGTCGGCGCGGATCGTGACATAGCGCACCCAGGGAGCGCCATTCTCGCTGATGGTGGCCAGCGCCGCCGTCTGCGGCTTTTCGAGAAACCGCCAGATCTTTTCTTCCAGTTCGTCCATGATTTCTCCTGCCTGCCATCTTAACCGATTCGCGGCTCGTTTTCCATGCGAATTTGCCTTGAACCGGGCATTCATGCTGGCGGCATGAGCGGACTTGATAGAATTCGCTCCGCCCGGTAAAATAGATGAATAATCAGGAGATGTGAATGAAAAAACTCATGACCGGGCTGTTGGTTTTCTTTGCCCTGCTGGCGTTCGGCGGCCGATTGCTCCAGGCCCATTGCCAGGTGCCCTGCGGCATCTACGACGACGAGGCTCGCTTCAAACTGTTGTTCGAGCACGTCACGACGATCGAGAAGGCGATGAAGGAGATCGCCTCCCTGTCCGGGGGGAGCCCGGTGAACCACAACCAGCTGGTGCGCTGGGTGATGAACAAGGAAAAGCACGCCGAGGAGTTCAGCGAGATCCTTTCCTTTTATTTCCTGGCCCAGCGCCTGGTGCCCAAGGCCGCCGAGGCGGGCGAGGCGCGCGGCGTCTACCTGGAGCAGCTGGAGTTGGCCCACCGGCTGATCGTTACGGCCATGAAGGCCAAGCAAACCGTTGATCTCGCCCACGTGCAGACGCTCAGGGACCTGCTCGCCAAACTGCAGAACAGCTACTTCACAAAAAAATAGCCGCAAGCGAAACGTTCAAGCGTTGACGTGTTCAAGAGTTGAAGGGTTCGGGCAAGGTCCAATCGGTGCCTGTTCGCATGTGAGTTTCTTAACCCATCACATCAACCCATCTACTCGTCAACTCTTCAACATGGAGGTCCTTGTAGATGAAACTTCTGGTACTGGCCGACATCGACGACCTGCGCTGGCATGGCGGCCGCGGCCGCGCCGACGCCTTGCTGGCGCTTGGCGACATGGCCGACACGGTGATCCTGGAAGCGGCCGCGGCCTGGCAGTGCCCAATCATTTTCGCCGTCAAGGGCAATCATGACAAAGAGGGCCCTTTTCCCGAACCTGTCATCGACCTGCACCTGCGCACACATGACCTCCGCGGGGTGCGTTTCGGCGGGCTGAACGGTTGCTGGCAGTACAAGCCGCGCGGGAATTACCTTTACTACCAGGAAGAAGCCGAGGCGTTCATGGCGGACTTCCCGGCCGTGGACGTCTTCATCTCCCACAATTCGCCGCGGCGGGTGCACGACCGCGAGGATGAGGTCCACACCGGCTTCACTGCCCTGAACTCCTATATCGAGCGCGCGGCGCCGCGCCTGCTGCTGCACGGCCACCAGCACCAGGAGCGCGAGACGCAAGTTGGGGCGACACGGGTGATCGGCATCTACGGCTGGAAACTGATCACCGTAGCCGCGTGAGGTGCGGCCTTCTGCTAGGAAAGCCCTTCCCGTTACCTGAACGAGAAGCAGCTGTCGCTCCGGTCCTTCGCGTAGCCGGCGCCCGTCCATTCACTTTTCACGATGACGACCTCGATGGCATAGCGGCCGGCTGCGACGGCGGCATCTCCCGGCCAATTGTATTCGCGGTACTCGATCGGCAGCTTTGCGAGTTGCCTGAGGATCGTACAGGCGCCGCCGGCGGAATCGCAGGACAGGAGCAATACCTGTATCCTCATATGGGGAAGGAGATTGTCGGCTTCCCAGGCAATGGTGAGGGGGGACCCGCGGGTGAAACTCTCCCCGCCATTGGGGGCCAGAAGGCGCACGACGGGGCGTCTCCTCAGGACGAAGCATTCGTCGCTTTCATCAGCGGCGAAATCCCCGGCCACCTGTGGCGAAAGGCGGATCGTGCAATGATCGCAAGGCTGGATCAGCGGTGATACTTCCCAGGTGAAAGCCCCTGTCTCGACCGGCATGGAGCCCAGATTGATCTCTTCCCTGGATTCCGCGCTGCGGCAGTCGGCCGGATAGCGGATGAGGAAGATGGTGAGCCGCTGGTCTGGCCGGGCGTGGGCATAGGTCCACCGCACTCCGGTGATATCCCCGTGCAGCACCTCCACCCCGGTGTTGGGCAGCGTCACCCGTACTGTCGTCCCCGAGCCCGGAAACGGTCGCGTGCTCAGCGAGCGGCTGACCGGCGTCACGGTCAGCCCGGGGCAGGCGGCGATGGAAAAAGGAGTGTTGTCGAAATCTTCCAGGGAATTGTCCATGGTGCGCAGCCGGATCCGGTATCTACTTCCTGCGGCAACGCTTCCCGTATCGTGACGGCCGACCGTCCAGCGATACGGCGAGGCGCCAACGCCGAGATCTTCGGCAATGGTGCCAATCCTTGTTTCGCCCTGGAAAAGCACCAGCTTGACCCGGGTCCCGGCCGGGATGCCCGTTGCCGTCCAGGTGATGTTGAAGGCCCTGCCCAGGCACAATTCCCCGCCGTTGGGCGTGACCAGCGTGAGCGCGGCGGCGAAAGCCGATCCCGCGCAGCATGAAGCCAAAAACATGAAAACAGTCACTTTTTTCATCTCTTTGCCCTCCGTTCAATATATATTGCCGGCGCGGAAAAAATCTCATGCCTGGGAAAATGGATGATTCCATGAATTTGCGAGACAGGTGGATCCAATCGAGGGCTGGATGGGAGGCTGGTCGTACCGTCATGAAATTCCCTGAAAGGAATTGTCGATTTCAGGCGAAATATAAAAACAGGCCTGGCTTGTCCAGGTTGCTTGTCAACCCCGGCTAAAGCCCCAGCTTGCTCCTGAGTTCGGCTGACAGCGATTTCTTGTTGACCATCAGCGCCGTGGTCTTCAGGCGGAAGTAGGGGAGCGACATGTAGAGATAGCCGTCGTACTTGCGGTCGGTCCCGCCCGAGTTCTTCACCCGGAGGAATGTCGCCCCGGTCTGGTCCTTGGCCAGTCCGACGATGTGCATGAGGTGGTCGTCGGTGGTGCTGAAATCGCGCAGCGTCTGCGAGCGCATCTCCTGGGTGATCGCTTTTTCCCTGAGCGGAGCCGTGGGCTTCTTTTCTCGCTCGGCCACGGTCTTGTCTTCCCAGTCCTTCTCGGGAACCAGGGCGTAGCCGGTCTCGCGCGTCGAGAAATCCTTTTCGCTGACATCGCCGTCCCAGACCACGGAATAGCCCGTTGCCAGGGCCTTCCCGACCACGGATTCCAGTTCGCTGATGGGCAGGTTGTAATAGTCGGAGTTGTAGGTCCAGTTGTCGGGGATTTCCAGGCGGCATTTTTTGTAAAAAGGGTGCTGGTCATACGAGGTCAGCTCGATGTAGTCGTCCAGATCCAGGGCCAAGGCATCGGCGAGAAAGCTCTTGGCGGTATAGGCCTTCCCCCCCCAGCTGAATTCGGAGGGAATCCTGCCCAGGTAGACATCGAGGATCGCTTCGTACGCCTCCAGCCAGCGGGGTGTCAGCCGCGTTCCCTGGCGCTTCAGGACGGCGTCGACCAGTCCCTGCAGGACGGCGACCATTTCGCCGTGATTATGGCGCTTCTGGCCGATATTCATGCCGCTGTAGACGCTTTCGGGCACGATGCCGAACCGCCGCGCCTGGTCGATCACGTCATGGGCCTGACCGCCCTGCTGGTGAACGGCATTGCCATGCATCTGCACGTAATTCAGCGCTTTCTTCGGGTAGGTTTGCCGGACGATGAACATCTCGGAGAGGTCGAATTCTCCCCGGCCCAGGCGCAGGGCCTCCGCTTCCAGGAATGACACCGTGGCGAAGCACCAGCAGGTGCCGGTATGGTACTGGTCCTTCACCGGGGTGTGCTTGATTTCAACGACGGTCTGAAATTTGTAGACGGGCTTGTCGTCGCCCTTTTCGCCAACGGCAGCCGCCTGGGGGAGAAGGGAAAGGAGCAAAAATCCGAACAGCGTCACCGTCATGAGTATCTTTCGCTTCATGATGCCTCCTACATGATTACGTTCGCAACAATCGGTTGAGGTTTACGGCAGACGGTATGAAAAGCAAATTCCGCTTAAGAGATCCCAATCAGGTTTACGAAGCGACATTTCCTGATGGCGAATGATTCTTTCTTCACCGTGAACCGTATACCTTGCACCTTACACCGAGAAATGCTCTTTATTTGATGCGGCTTACCACCGTTTTCATCAGCTTCGCGGCCAGGGGCCTCACCGCCTGCTCATTGAGGCCGGGAACCAGCAGGGTGATCAGGAGATATTTGCCGGCCTTGATGGCATGCAGCTGGACCATGCTGAAGCCGGGGCTGGTGAAAAATGCCGCTTCGCCGACGCCGGGCAGGTCCACGGGCGCCATTTTCATCTTGGCGAACTGGGCCTTGAATAATTCCGCGGTTTCGCCGCGCTGCAGGGGTTTGCTCAGGACGTTGAGCGACCCGAAATCGCCGACGACGTAGGTGCAATCGGATCCGGCCAACGGGTTGGACTGGACCTTGGGCGTACCGGGCTTGACCGGCTTGCCGACAACGGCCTGGATCTCGGCCGGGGTGAGCAGCGAGCAGGGATCGAAAGGCTTGTCGGCGGCGCTGACGGTCGCAGCGAAAAGAACTGACGCCAGTACGATCAACATGAACAGGACACGATAGGATCTTGCCATTGGCTACCTCCAGGCATTCATTTGTGGACGGGACAACAGAAGTGACCGCGCCACGAAAGCGCATGATAGCAAAATTCCTCTTGGCTGACAAATATCGGGCGGCCCGGGCGAGAACGCGAGCCGGAGCCTCGGCCGTTTCAAGCCGGGAGCAGAAAAGATAAACCGCGCAGTACCGGGCAGCGTATGAATGAATTGATCATGTCCTCGATCGTTTCTATTCTCTTGTACGCAGAGGTGCAACGATGAAGAAAATGAATCAACCAGCCCAGCGCGGCACCCGGGGCCTGGACCGCCGCGGCTTCCTGGCCACAGCCGGCACCGCCCTGGCTGCCGGCCTGCTTCCCGGCAGAACGTTCGCCCAGGAGTCTGTCCAGCAACCCGCCCAGCCCGCGGCCCGGCCGGCGCGCCCCGATCCGCTGGGCATCAGGAGCAACGTGCATGTCGCCCTGTGCCAGCCCAAAAAATCCTGGTCGATGCCGGGGCCCTACCCGGGCATCGTCGCCGAGGTGCACCTGTCCGGCGCGCTGCAGGGCGGGCAACCGGCGCCTGGCGCGGCCAAGCGCATGCTGGCGGCGGCGATGCGCTCCCTGACCGGGGACAAGGATGCCCGGGACTCCTGGCGGCGCTTTGTCACCCCGGGCGAGCGCATCGGCATCAAGTTCAACCCGGTGGGGCACAAGGTCAGCGGCGTGACCTGGGACGTCATCGGCGCCGTGGTCGACGGGCTGGAGAGCGCCGGCATCCCGCGCCGGGACATGCTGGTCTGGCACCGCTTCAACGACGAGCATGCCCAGACGTACAAACCGGAGCTGGTGCATCCCGGCGTGGACGCCTACCTGCTGAACTGGTTCATCGTCAAGGACGGCAAGAACACTCCGGGCGGTTTCGAGCGCTGGGATGAGAGCGTTTTCTACGAAGCCGACGTTTCGCTCCCGGACGAGGAGAACTACCTGGAGGAGATGTTCCATGGCGGTACCCGGAGCTACTTCCCGCGCATCCTCACCCACGGCGGCAAGCAAGGCGGCGTGGACAAGGTGATCAACATCCCGTCCTTCAAGCACCATGGGGGTCCATTCATCACCATGGCCCTGAAAAATCTGGCTTTCGGGGTGACCACCAACTGCCCGCGCGGCCATTTCTTCATCGAGCGCTATATCTCCGAAGTGTGCGCGTTCCCGCCCGTGCGCGACAAGGTGGTGCTGAACATCATGGACGGCTTGCGCGGCCAATATGACCGCGGCCCGGTCCCGGCGCCGCAGTTCGTCTGGCCCCTGGAGCGGCTGTATGTGGCCAGCGACCCGGTGGCCCTGGACAGTGTCGGCTTCGACGTGCTGCTGGCCAAGCAGATCGAGGCGGGCCGGCTGCCGGCCGCCAGGGCGGAAGAGATCAGGAAGAAGCATTACGGACTGGCCGTGGCGGAGAATCTGGGATTGGGGATCCACAGGTCCCGCCCGATCGAGACCCGGACGGTCGTCCTGGGCTGAGAGCCGAGGGATCATGTTCATGACTTTACGGACCGTGTGCATAATCCTCCTGGCGCTGGCCGCGGGCGGCGATCCCATCTTCAAGTTGCTGCCTGCCGACGGGACGCCGCCGGGGTGGCAGCGCAGCGGCCAGGAGCACCTGTTCGTTGGCGCCGCCCTTTACCAGCACATCAACGGCGGGGCGGAGATGTACCACCAACATGGCTTCGACCGCCTGGCGGTGCAGGACTACGCCAATGGCGGGCACGAGGTGCGGGTCGAGATCTACCGCATGAACGGCGCGGCCGGCGCGCTGGCGGTATTCGCCGAAATGACTGCCGGCATGAGCGTGGAGAAGCGCTACGGCACGTCCTGCGTGCTGGACGACTACCAGGTCATGTTCTTGAGGGACGACTGCCTGGTCTCCTTGACCACCTACGAGAAAAGTGCCGCGGCTGCGGAGGCCATGGCGGCACTGGCGGCCGCGATCGACGCGGCATTGGTTAGATTTGCCCGGTAAAGTGGTATCGATTTCCGGGGATAAACTATCTTAAAGCTACCGGGCGCAAAGAAGAAAGAAATTTCTTCCTGGTTACGCGTCACGCGTCACGCGTCCGTATTCCCCCGTTGGCTTATTTCTCCTGTAGTGCCTTCTCAATGGCGGCGATCACGGCGGGATCGTCGGGGACCGTTCGCGGCTCGAAGCGGGCGATCACCTCGCCCTTGCGGTCGACCAGGAACTTGGTGAAGTTCCAGGCGATCTTGCCGGCAAAACGCGGGTTGGTCTCCTTGTCGACCAGGAATTTGTAGAGCGGGTGGATGTTCTTGCCGCGCACCGAAATCTTGGCGAACATGGGGAAGCTCACGCCGTAGTTGATCAGGCAGAAATCCTTGATCTGGGCGTTCGTGCCCGGTTCCTGGCCGAGGAAATCATTGGCCGGAAAGCCGATGATGACCAGCCCCTGGTCCCGGTAGCGCTTATAGACCTCCTCCAGCGCCTTGTATTGCGGGGTCAGGCCGCACTTGCTGGCCGTGTTGACCAGCAGCAGCGCCTTGCCCTCGAACTGGCGCAGGGGCGTCTCCTGGCCGCTGATATCCGCCAGGCTGAAATCGAGAACTCCCTTGGCCGGCGCAGCGGCAGCGATGACAACGCCTGTTGCCAGGACCGCGATGGACATCAGGATGAATATTTCATGGTTCATGTTCCCCTCCCATGTTGCATATGATAATAGAATGGGGGAGCGCAGTCCAGATGGCGTGTGCCTGAGTGTTCCCGGTGGAATTGCCGCGCAAGCGATCGTGGCTGCGATTTCCACGGGGACCATTGACGTGCTGGCCCCTTCTTGTCGCGAAAACCTGCGATTTCCGGCAGATAATCACGAATGCCGTTTGGGATAAATACCATGAAACACAAGCAGGGCAAGGGATTGCCGGCGAAACTGACTTGGCATCCAAGTTGCTTCAACCTTGGTGTTTCAAAATCAAAAAAAGGAGTGACGAATGAAACAAAGAATATTCCTGTTCGTGGTGATGATCATGAGTGTTGCGCTGCTTCTGCCTGCGCAGACCAGCTTTGGTCGGGGAAGGGGTAATGGCGGAAACGGTACCGGCGATTGCATTAACCTGCCGCAGTTGCCCAACGAGGATGTTTCGCAAGCTGAGCGGGAATACCTGCTGTTCATGCGTGAGGAAGAGAAGCTGGCCCGGGACGTTTACAACTACCTGGCGGCGCGCTGGGCATTGCGCGTTTTCTCCCAGATCGCGGTGAGTGAAGGCAAGCACATGGAGGCGGTCAAGGCGCTCCTCGACAAGTATGATATCCCCGACCCGGTGGTTACGGACGTGCCCGGCCAGTTCAGCCGCGGCGATTTCCAGGAATTATATTCCAGGCTGACCAGTGAGGGCAGTACCTCCATCGGCGCGGCCCTGAACGTGGGGGCAACCATCGAGGACCTGGACATTTCCGATCTGCTCAAGGCGATCGCGGCTTCGGACAGCCAGGACATCCTGACCGTATTCCAGAATCTGGCCAAAGGCTCGCGCAACCACCTCCGCTCTTTCATTTCGCACCTGCAATCGCTGCAGATCATTTATGTCCCGCAGTTTATTTCCCAGGAGTTATTCGATTCCATCATCAATTCCGATCCCGAGCATGGTTCCTATGATGCTTCGGGAACTCCGAACGGACAGGGCAACAGCTGGGATTGGAACGATTGACCTTTAGTCTGCAATGTGAAGCGGGCGCTTCTTGAAAAGGAGCGCCCGTTTCATTTTATTTTCGGATTCTGCTCTTTAATGGCCGCGGTATCGGGCTTGAGCGGCGTCTTGGGAGCCGAGACCTTGCGCATGGCAGCGACCATGACCTTCAGGTCCTCACGGTTCTTGGCCAGCCACTCGGCGACGTCGAGCATCTTTTTCTGCCGGTCGGCGGGCTTGGCGGCGCCGGGATTCGGCCCCGAGCCGGCATACTTGACTGTTTTTCCCGACTGGTTGAACTGGGTTGCACGGAAGTTCAGCAGCCAGGCGGCCAGGCGCGCGCTCTCTTCATCGACCGCTATGAAGTGGGGTTTTTTTTCACCGTGGCCGTCGCAGCTCAGTTCGGTGCCGATACCCACCTGGTTCAGCCAGCGTACCAGGCCCCCCATGTAGGTATCCATGATGCCCAGGTCGTCGGCGTGGCCCGCGGCCGCCGTGCCGTGGCTGCTATCCACCGCGCGCAGCCAGTACGATTCCTCGACATACGGTTCGTTGGGCAGGAAGAGGTCGTTCTTCAGGCTGCCGAAATGGCCGGCGGCCAGGAGTTTTTGCAGATATTTTTTATTGGCCTCGTTCTCATCGGCCAGCGTGATCTTGTTCTCGGCTTCCCTGGCCATGAAACCGCTGCGCAGCAGCGCCCGCAGCCAGGAGACCCTGGAGAGCAGCAGGCCCGACGGCAGCTCGAAGCGCCACACTTCCCAGAGGATGGCCATGGCCGGCTCCAGGAATTGCCTTTCGCCCGCGTTCCGGTAATTCTTGCCGCCATGGAACAGGTTGCGGCGCGCCTGGGCGACGGCGGCAAAAACGTGCGCCCAGTCGGCCGGGATCTTTTCAGCGCCGAGCAGGTGGCCGTGGCCGCAGGCCGGCGCGTACGGGGCTTGGCTGTCCGCGGCGACCTTTTCCATGGCTTTTTCAATGAAAATGCGGCGTTCCTGGGCCGGGTCCCAGTCCGGAAGCGCGTTCTTCTGCAGCCAGGCTGCCTGGAAAATCGGGCTTTGGGCCAGGAAGCGGTCGATCTTTTTGTGGAATTCCCGGTCGATCTTGTAGAGGCTGGCGAAGCGCTCGCTGAGCTTCAGGTCGCGAGCCAGGCAGTGCACCAGGTAGGTTTCGTCGTGGGTTCGCAGCGGGTCGGGCACGCCTTTGGCCGTCCAGGCCATGACCGCCGCCCAGAGGCAGACGAAGCGCTCGGCGGCCTTGTCACCGTCGGCCTTGGAGAAGCGCCGCAGCCAGGAACGGACAAAATCCCAGAGTTCCGCGTTCTCGGCGGGACGGTTCAGCGCCTGCAGGTCGCCGGCTTCGACCGTCAGTATTCCACAATCGGGTTTTTCAGCCATTTCGCCACCTCCGAGAGAGTACGCCAGGCAAATGATAGCATAGATGAAAGACCTAGATGCAACTTTAAAGGTAAAAAGTAAAAGGAAAAAGGAAAAAGTAAAAAAGGCGACAGTTCAGGTGTTCAAATCGTGCATGACTTTTGCTATTTTTCTTCCCATAGCCTCCAGCCCCCGGCCTATTGCCCGGTTCTTGCTTTTTCCTTTTTACTTTTTCCATTTACGATATAATTGATTTGCCATGAACTACTTTTTCTCCAACCTCCTCCGCGACAAGGCCATGTGGATCACCTTCGGCCTGGCGGCGTTGGCCGGCATGATGATCATGGACTTTCTCACATTCATGCTGACGCCGCGGGCGGTCTTCGGCATGTGGACATTCAAGATCGCCATTGGCGCGGCGATCGTCGGCACGCTCGTTTTCGGGCTTTTCCTGCGCAAGCGCGAAGAAAAAGACCGGCAACTTCATGCCCTTTTACCCGGTTTTTTAGAGGCGAGACTGGGCTTCCTGAAAAATAAAGTATCCGCAGACGCTGATTTCCAGACTTTGTGCCATCAGTGCCGCCATTTCGACCTCAGCCGCCTGCGCTGCCTGCTGGTGCTGCGCGAGCGCAAGGCATGGGTCAAGCTGAACGACGACAGCCCGATCAGGCATTGCCTGTATTGGAACCTCGAGGACAAGAATCCGGTCATGCAGCTGACCGGGCGGTTGAAGGAAGACCAAGCGGTAAGGACCGACATTGGGGGCGGGCATTAGGCTAAGAGCGGGGGACGATCCCTCAGCCTTGACAGTGGAAGACATTTTCGGCAAACTGAAACAACACCGACAAAAGATGGAAAAGCAGGAGTGCTGTAATGAAAAAAATGCTGTTGGCAGGACTGATATTATCTTTCTTATCGGGATT
>CAVSZS010000013.1:0-2500 GCA_963732485.1 Candidatus Aminicenantota bacterium | reverse complement strand
ACAGCCAGGAGGTTGGCTTAGAAGCAGCCATCCTTTAAAGAAAGCGTAATAGCTCACTGGTCGAGCGTCCTTGCGCCCAAGATGTAACGGGGCTAAAGCATGATACCGAAGCTGCGGGATCCATAGCAATATGGATCGGTAGGAGAGCATTCCTGATTGTAGATTCAGACCGTAAGGTTTGATGCTGATCAGGAAGAGACTCTGCCGGCATAAGTAGTGATAATCCCGGTGAGAACCCGGGACGCCGAAAGTCTAAGGTTTCCTGAGCAAGGTCAGTCCACTCAGGGTTAGTCGGGTCCTAAGCTGAGGCCAAACGGCGTAAGCGATGGAAAGCAGGTCAACATTCCTGCACCACCTCGGAAACGTTATACTGATGTGGGGACACAGCAGGCTAGGCAGCCCGCACTGTTGGTGTGCGGCCGATGACAAGGGGGAATCTCACTTAAAACGGAGGTTCGCACTCCCCAAGGTAGTCGGGGAAATTCGGTTTTTACCGGGTGAACCTGTCGATGTCATACTGTCAAGAAAAGCCACTAGGAAGGATTCGGGGTGTCCGTACCGTAAACCGACACAGGTAGACGAGAAGAATATTCTCAGGCGCACGTGTGATGTCTCCTTTAGGAACTCGGCAAATTGACTCCGTAACTTCGGAAGAAGGAGTGCCTCGCTAGGGTTTGATTTTTAGCAATAGAGATCATGCCTGAGGAGGTCGCAGAGAATAGGCCCAAGCGACTGTTTAACAAAAACACAGGACTCTGCAAAGACAAAAAATCGATGTATAGGGTCTGACGCCTGCCCGGTGCTGGAAGGTTAAAAGGAGGGGTCATCCTCGCAAGGGGAGAAGCTCTGAATTGAAGCCCCAGTAAACGGCGGCCGTAACTATAACGGTCCTAAGGTAGCGAAATTCCTTGTCGGGTAAGTTCCGACCCGCACGAAAGGCGTAACGACTTGGGCGCTGTCTCAAGGAGATGCACGACGAATTTGTAGCATGGGTCAAGATGCCCATTACCCGCTGCTGGACAGAAAGACCCCGTGAACCTTTACTGCACCCTAATATTGAATTTTGGTGCGGTATGTCCAGGATAGTTGGGAGGCTTTGAAGTCTCGACGCTAGTCGGGATGGAGCCATCCTTGGGATACCAACCTTATCGTATTGGAATTCTAACCCTGACAGTATATCCTGTCGGGAAACAGTGTTAGGCGGGTAGTTTGACTGGGGCGGTCGCCTCCAAAATCGTAACGGAGGTGCCCAAAGGTATTCTCAGGCTGTTTGGAAATCAGCCGTAGAGTGTAAAGGCATAAGAATGCTTGACTGCGAGACCGACAGGTCGAGCAGATGCGAAAGCAGGGCTTAGTGATCCGGTGGTTCTGTATGGAAGGGCCATCGCTCAACGGATAAAAGGTACTCCGGGGATAACAGGCTTATAGCGTCCAAGAGCTCATATCGACGACGCTGTTTGGCACCTCGATGTCGGCTCATCACATCCTGGGGCTGGAGCAGGTCCCAAGGGTTCGGCTGTTCGCCGATTAAAGTGGTACGTGAGCTGGGTTCAGAACGTCGCAAGACAGTTCGGTCCTTATCCACAGTGGGCGCAGGAGATCTGCGGGAATCTGTCCCTAGTACGAAAGGACCGGGATGAGTAAATCTCTGGTAATCCAGTTGTCCTGCCAAGGGCATAGCTGGGTAGCTACATTTATTCTGGATAACCGCTGAAAGCATCTAAGTGGGAAGCCAATCTCAAGATAAGATCTCCCCTCTCGCAAGAGAGCTAAAGACCACTCGTAGACGACGAGTTTGATAGGCTGGATGTGTAAGACCCGTAAGGGTTTAAGCTAACCAGTACTAATCGGTCGTGAGCCTTGATCATAAAGTTTATTGAGCTTCATGGCCCGACAGATCTAATAGAGCAACATTGATGGGAAGTAGGCAATATTCCCGGTGACCATAACGAAGAGGCCACACCCGGTCCCATTCCGAACCCGGAAGTTAAGCTCTTCAGTGCCGATGATACTGCTCTGGCAACGGAGTGGGAAAGTAGGTCGTCACCGGGTTTTTTTTTAAGACAAACATCTATTCTCTAAAAACAATCCTAAAAAATCCCTGAAGATTCCCGGAATTACCCTTGACCGCGTACTGTTTTCGTGGTATAAGTACATCTTCCGTTCTGAAAATTTAGGGAAATCTTTACAAAATAATCCTTAAAATTTGTACAGGAGGAAATTTGCCTACAATTAATCAGTTGGTCCGTCTGGGCAGAAGCCGCGTGAGCGAGAAGAGCAAATCGCCAGCGTTACAGAACTGCCCGCTTGAAAAGAGGTGTCTGCACCCGCGTGTTCACCACCAATCCCAAGAAGCCCAATTCGGCCATGCGCAAAGTCGCCAGGGTCCGCTTGACCAATGGCATTGAAGTGACCGCATACATCCCCGGCGAGGGGCACGCCCTGCAGGAGCACTCCATCGTCCTGGTTCGCGGCGGCAGGGTCAAAGACCTTCCCGGCG